>CANJKL010000007.1:0-231183 GCA_947474935.1 Opitutia bacterium | reverse complement strand
TTGCGATCAGGCCGGCGAGTGCAAGCTGCAGGAGCAGTCGACCGGCTACGGCCGCGGCTACTCGCGCTACATCGAGCAGAAAAACGTTAAGCCGAAGCGCACCCAGCTCGGCCCGCGCGTCATGCTCGACGACGAGCGCTGCATCCTCTGCTCGCGCTGCATCCGCTTCTGCAAGGAGATCGTCAAGGACGACGTCCTCGGCTTCATCGACCGCGGCAGCTACTCGACACTCACGTGTTTCCCCGGCCGGGAGCTCGCGAACAACTACTCGCTCAACACCGTCGACATCTGCCCGGTGGGCGCGCTGACCAGCACCGATTTCCGGTTCAAGATGCGCGTCTGGTTCCTGAAGCAGACCAACAGCATCGACCCCGAGTCGAGCGTGGGCGCCAACACGGTCGTCTGGTCCCGCGAGGGCCAGATCTACCGCATCACGCCGCGCCGGAACGACGAGGTGAACGACACGTGGCTGTCCGACAGCGCGCGCGACCTCTACAAATCCGTGCGGGCCACCGACCGCCTGGCTGCGGTCAAGGTCAACGGGATCGACAGCGCCCCGGACATGGCGGTCAACGCGGCCGCGGAGCTGTTCAAATCGTCCGCGGGCGCGATCGCGGTCGTCGGCTCCGGCCGCAGTTCGGTCGAGGAACAATTTCTCACGAAGAAACTCGCCGGGGCGCTGGGCGCTGCGACGCACCTCGTCAGCCGGGTGGGGCAGGGTGACGGGATCCTGATCTCCGCCGACCGGAATCCGAATCTTCGCGGTGCGCTCGTCACCGGCCTCATCGATGCCCTCCCGGCGGAAAAACTCACGGGCCTCGCGGCCGCGATCGACGCGGGCAAGATCAAGGCCGTTGTTTCTGTCGGAGAGGATCTGGCCGCCGCCGGCCTCAGCGCTGCGCAACTGGCCAAGGTGGCGGTCGTTTATCTCGGCACCCACGCCAATGCGACCAGTGCCGCGGCGCGGGTCGTGCTTCCGACCCTGACCGTTTTCGAAAAGAGCGGTGCCTTCGTGAACCAGCAATTCCGCCTCCAGAAGTTTTTCAAGGCGGTGCCCGGCGCGATCGGTGCCATCGACGATCTGGTCGTGCTGGCGAAGCTGGTTGGCGCCGCCGGCGGGCCGGTGGTCTCCGGCGAGTTGCACGCCCTGTGGGCTGGGATGGCGGCCGAGGTTGCGGCGCTGGGCACGGTCACTTTCGCCAATCTGCCCGAAACCGGGCTGCTCCTCGACGCGACGCCGTGGCTCGGCCTCGCTTTCGTCGAGGGCGAAACGCTTCACTTTAAACCCGCGGCCCGGTCCGCCGCCGCGGTCCCTGTCTGAGATGATCGATTTTTATCTCCAGCTTCATCCGGTCGTGCAGGGCCTCCTCAAGGGCCTTGCCGTGATCATGGTCATTTTCCCGCTCGCCGGCGCCTGCTCGCTCGGGGAGCGCAAGGTCTCGGCCTGGATTCAGGGCCGGCCGGGGCCGAATCGAGCGATCGTGCCATGGGTCGCGTGGATTCCGTTTCTCGGCACTTTCCTGCAGCGGCTCGGCGTGTTTCATCTGATGGCCGACGGCTTGAAGTTCCTATTCAAGGAGGAACCGGTCCCGGGGCACGTCAACAAGCTCTACTTCATCCTCGCGCCGGCGCTCGCGATGATGCCTGCGCTGACGACCGTTACCGTGGTGCCGTTCGGTGCCTATCTCGATCCGGCGGGCCACGTGATTCCGCTCGCGCTCGCCGACGTCGACATAGGACTGCTGGCCGTATTCGCGGTTTCCTCGCTCGGCGTCTACTCGCTGATCCTGGCCGGCTGGGCGTCGAATTCGAAGTACCCCTTCCTCGGCGGCGTGCGGGCCTCGGCGCAGTTGATCTCGTACGAGCTGTCGATGACCCTGGCCGTGCTGCCGGTTTTCCTGTGGATCAACGCGCCGGGCACGGAGGGGACCATGAGCCTGGGCAAGGTGGTCGAATTCCAGAGCGGCACGAGCGGTTGGGGTGGCGTATGGTTCATCTTTATCATGCCGGTGGCGGCCTTCATTTTCCTCACCTCACTGTTCGCCGAAACCAACCGGCAGCCCTTCGACATGCCGGAGTCCGAGGCCGACCTCGTGGGTGGTTTTCACACGGAATATGGCGGCTTCAAGTGGTCGCTCTTCTTCGTCGCGGAGTATTCGCACATGCTGATCGGTTCCGGCGTGTTTACCCTGCTGTTCCTCGGCGGGTGGAATCCGCTGCCCTGGGTGCCGCTCGCCACGCTCGCCGGCTGGCTGGGCCTGTCTCATCCACTCGTGGTGGGCCTGCTCTCGATCGCGATCTTCCTCGGCAAGGTGATCGCGCTGATTTTCTTTTTCATGTGGGTGCGCTGGACTGTGCCGCGCTTCCGCTACGATCAAGTGATGGAGATCGGTTGGAAAAAACTCCTGCCGCTCGCGATCATCAACCTCCTCGTCTACGCGATCGGGATCGCGGTCATTCAGAAATGAAAACAGTTGAGTCGCAGAGTTCACCGAGGCTGCACAGGGATCACGGAGTCCGGAAGGCTTGGCCTGATGCGGTTTATTCTCAGTGCTCTCGGGGTCTGAACGCTGCGTCCTCTGTGACCCACTTCTGAGCCAAACCCACTCGCGCCATGGCCATCGTCCCTCTCGAACGCAAACCGCTCAGCTTCGCCGAGCGCACCTACCTTCCGGCGATCGCCAGCGGGCTGAAGACGACGCTGCAGCATCTCTTCAAGCCGAACATCACGATGGAGTATCCCGAGCAGCGCCCGGCGATTCCGCCGGGCTACCGCGGGGTGCCGACGTTGGTGAAGGATCCCCACGGCCGCGAAAAATGCGTCTCTTGCCAGCTCTGCGAGTTCGTGTGCCCGCCCAAGGCCATCCGGATCACGCCCGGGGCCATCGCGACCGACGCGGCCACCGGTCACGTGGAGAAGGCACCCGAGGCCTTCGAGATCGACATGCTCCGGTGTATCTATTGCGGGCTGTGCGAGGAGGTCTGCCCGGAGGAGGCGATCTTCCTCCAGCAGCAGTATTCCATGACCGGCTACACCCGCGAGGAGATGGTGAACGACAAGGCCCGTCTCTATGAGCTCGGGGGCACGCTGCCCGACGCCCACCTCAAGTGGGACAAGAAAAAGGCCGCCGAGGAGCACGGCAACGACCGGCACTGATCGCCACCCGACCGCCATGGGTTCCCTCCTCTTCAACCTCTTCGCCGTTTTCACGATCGCCTGCGCCCTCGGCGTCGTCGTGAACAAGAACGCCGTCAACGCGGCAATGTGCCTCCTGCTCTCGCTGGTCGGGGTGGCCGGACTCTTCGTCAGCCTCAATGCCTACCTCCTGGCGTTCGTGCTCCTGCTGGTGTACGCGGGCGCCATCGTCGCGCTGTTTCTCTTCATCATCATGCTGCTCGATTCCCGGGGCGACGAGTCGCCCCGCGTCACCAAGCTGCCGCTGCTGGCGCGGATCGTCGCGACCGGGCTGGTGGTGGCGGGGGTGGCCTCCTTCCTGAGCCGCGGGCATCTCGCCGCGCCGCCGCTGGGCTCCACCCCGGCGCTGGGCGCGTCGCTCAAGCTCTACGCCTACCAGCTCTTCACGACCTACCTGCTGCCCGTCCAGATCATCGGGTTCCTGCTCCTGATCGCGATGCTGGGTGTGATCGTGCTGAGCAAGAAATTCGAGGGCATGGAGGACATCAAATGATTCCCGCGACCCTCGACTCCTACCTGCTGATCAGCGTCGCGCTCTTTGCGATCGGCCTGCTCGGCGTCCTCATCCGCCGCAACACGCTCGTCGTCTTCATGTGCCTCGAGTTGATGCTCGTCGCCTCGACCCTGGCGCTGGTCGCATTCTCGCGTTTCAACGGCACGATGGATGGCAACGTCTTCGTGTTCTTCATCCTCACCGTCGCCGCCGCCGAGGTGGCCGTCGGCCTTGCCCTCATCGTGGCCCTATTCCGGAAGCGCCAGACGATCCAGGTCAACGAGTTCAATTCGCTGAAAAACTGACGCGCCATGACGATGCTTCAGCACGCTATCTTTGTCCTGGTTCTGCCGCTGGTTTCCGCCGCGGTCATCGCGCTCTTCCTGCGCCGCGCCGGCGGGATCGCCGCCGTGCTGTCGACCCTGTCCGCCGCGGCGATTGCCGTGGTGGCGGTCATCCTCGCGCTGCACCGCGAACGGTTCGAAGCCTCGGTCGAATGGCTGCGCCTTGGCGATTTCGCGCTTTCGATCGGGATCAAATTCGACGATCTCGCCGCCCTCATGCTCGTGATCGTCGGCGTCGTCGGCCTGTGCGTGCACGTGTTCTCGCTTGGCTACATGGCCGGGGACGGCTCGCGGGGTCGTTACTTCGGCGGCCTTTCGATCTTCATGTTTTCGATGCTCGGCATCGTTTTCGCCGACAATCTTTTCATGATGTTCATTTTTTGGGAGCTGGTCGGTTTCAGCTCCTGGCTGCTGATCAACCACTTCATGGACAAGCAGTCGGCGGCTGACGCCGCGAAGAAGGCGTTCATCGTGAACCGCGTCGGCGACTTCGGCTTCCTGCTCGGCATCCTCTGGTGCCAGGCCCACTTCGGCACGACCAATCTCACCGCCCTCGGGACCGCGGTCGAGGGCGGTCAGGCCGTCGTGGCGGCGATCCCGCTCCTCCTCTTCTGCGGCGCTGTCGGCAAGTCGGCGCAACTGCCGTTGCACGTCTGGCTGCCGGACGCGATGGAAGGTCCGACGCCCGTTTCCGCGCTCATCCACGCCGCGACGATGGTGGCCGCGGGCATCTACATGCTGTGCCGCATCAACGTTCTGATGGTGCCCGAGGCCCTGACGGTGATCCTGTGGGTGGGCACCGCGACCGCGCTCTACGCCGCGCTCTGCGCGATCGTCCAGAGCGACATCAAAAAGGTCCTCGCCTACTCCACGCTTTCGCAACTCGGCTACATGGTGGCGGCGTTCGGGCTCGGCTCGATGAGCGACACGCACATGCACGACGGCGCGGCGCACACGGTCGTCTACGCGGTGGGTGTGGGCGCGGCGATGTTTCACCTGACGACGCACGCCTTCTTCAAGGCGCTGCTGTTCCTCGGCTCCGGGTCGGTCATCCACGGCTGCCATCATGAGCAAGACATCTTCAAGATGGGCGGACTGGCGAAGCGGATGCCGCTGACGTTTGTGACGTTCACGCTCGGCGTGCTGGCGATCATCGGCCTGCCTGGGCTGGCGGGCTTCTTCTCCAAGGACGCGATTCTCTATCTCGCCTACGCGAAAAACACGCCGGTGTTCGCGGTGCTGGCGTTCACCGCAGTGCTGACCGCGTTCTACATGGTCCGTATGTGGAAGATCGTCTTCCTGGGCGCCCCGCGCAGCGCCGAGGCCGATCACGCCCACGAGGGCGGACTTGCGCTCACGGCGCCCCTGGCGGTGCTCGCCGTCCTGTCGGTCATCGGGGGCTACGGCTGGTTCTACTCGGGGATTTTCGGCGGTGCCTTCGATGAGATCCACGAGCTGGTGCCCGAGGCACAGGATTCGGATCACACCGTGATCCTCGTCACCAGCCTTGCCGTGTTGATCGTCGGCGCGCTCGGCGCCTGGCTGGTTTACCGCCCGGCCCCCGCCGATGCGCTCGCCGAAAAGTCCCCCGGCCTGTTCGGGGCGCTCACGGCCCTCAGGGGCTCGTTCGATCGCGCCTACGACGACTACGTTGCGAAGATCCAGCAGCGGTTCGCGATGGTGCTCAATTTCATCGAGCAGATCTTCCTCGCCGGCCTGATCGTTCGCGGCTTCGCCGGCTTGGTCGGCTTGGTCGGCCTCGGCGCGCGGGCGCTGCATGTCGGCAACCTCAACGCCTACGTCTACTGGTTCCTGCTCGGCGTGGTGACGCTCTGGGCCTTCGCCGCCGGCGTGGTGACTCTCTGATTTTGCGATGAGCAACCTGCCTTTCGATCCCCTGCTTGTTGCCATCGCGGCTCCGCTCGCGCTGGCGCTGCTTATCGCGTTTGGCCTGCCGAAGCGCTGGTCGGTCCGCCTCGCCTATGGGGCCTTCGCGCTTCCGCTGCTGATGGCGCTGCACACCTGGTGGCATTTTGCCGCCGCGCCGCAGACCGCCGGCTACGCGTTCCTGACCAGTTATGCCACCGGCCTCGAGGGTTTGGGCATCAGCCTGAAACTCGGCTTGAACGGCGTTTCGCTGCCGCTCTTCGTGCTCGCCGGCATCGTCGGGTTCGCGGCGGGCCTCTACGCCATCCAGTCGCAGGCGGAGCGCTTGAAGCTCTATCTCATGCTCCTGCTGATCATGCAGGGCGGATTGATGGGCGTGTTCGCGAGCGTCGACGTGTTTTTCCTCTATTTTTTCCATGAACTCGCGCTGATCCCGACGTTCATCATGGTCGGGGTGTGGGGCGGTCGCGATCGCAGCTACGCGGCGATGAAGATGACGATCTACCTCACGCTGGGCGCGATGATCTCGCTCGTCGGCCTGATCGCGCTCTACGTCCGGAGCGGAGCCAACACCTTCGACCTGATCGCGCTGCGGGCCTACGTGACGGCCCATCCGCTGCACGAGACCCTCCAGCAGCATATTTTTGGCCTCCTGATGTTCGGCCTCGGCATTCTCGTTTCGCTCTGGCCGTTCCACACCTGGGCGCCCCTCGGCTATGGCGCGGCGCCGAGTTCGGCCGCGATGTTACACGCGGGTGTCCTGAAAAAGTTCGGTCTCTACGGGCTCATCCAGGTGGCGCTCCCGCTGCTGCCGGCGGGTCTCGCTCACTGGGCCCATCCACTCGCGTGGCTGGCGGTCATCGGCAATGTCCTGATCGTCGGCGTGGTCACGATCGCGCAGCGCGACCTGAAGCAGATGATCGGGTACAGCTCGGTCATGCACATGGGTTACGCATTTCTCGGCATCGCGGCCGGTTCGACGCTCGGCGTCGGCGGCGTGGTGCTGATGATGGTCGCGCACGGTCTCTCGGTGGCGCTGCTCTTCCTCCTCGCCACGAGCGTGCATCACCGCACGCACACCTTTGTCTTGAACGAGATGGGCGGGCTGGCGGCCCAGGCACCGGTCCTCGCCGCGTTTTTCGTCGCGGCGACCTTCGCGAGTATCGGGCTCCCGGGCTTCGCCAACTTCTGGGGTGAACTCACGATCTTCATCGCACTTTGGAAATTCTCGCCGCTGATCACGGCGCTGGCCGTCGCCGGCGTGGTCATCTCGGCGATCTACGGGCTCAGGGCGGCCGCCCGCATTTTCTTCGGGCCCGCGACACCCGAGTTCGCCGCGATCGCGGCGGCTCATCCGCCGGTCGATCTGCGCTGGGCGGAGAAGCTTCCCGCGCTGCTGCTACTCGCGGCTCTGTTGTTCATCGGCTTCTGGCCGAAGTCGCTGTCGAGTCCGATCCATGCCGCCCTGGCCACGGCTGGCGAAAAGACCGCGCATAGCCTCCCGCTCGCCCCGCGCCCCGGGCAGGATAACCGGCCCACCCAAGCCACGGTGACCACCCACGTTCTTCCGTGATGACTCTCGACGCCCTCAAACTCGCCGCGGCGGACAATCTCTGGACGGCCCTCTTTCCTGAGCTGATCCTTGCCTGCCTCGCGCTGGCGCTGCTGGTGCTGGAAGTGGTCCTGCCGAAGCGTCACCACGCGCTGATTCCGGACGTCGCCTCGGCCGGCCTCGTCGGCACGCTCATCGGGCTGTTCATCAATTGGAACTCGGCGACCCTCGGCAGCGACACGTTCAACGGGCTGCTCCACCACAGTGCCGCGGGGCAGGTGATGCGCGCCTTCTTCCTCCTGTCCGCGCTGCTCGTGTGCGTGCTGGCCCGGGTGAGTCTGGCGAAGCAGGCGATGCCGCGCATCGAGTTCTATCACATTCTTCTCGTTGTGACGGCGGCGATGATGCTGCTGGCGCAGAGCAACCATTTCGTGCTGCTGTTTGTCGCGCTCGAGACGCTGACGATCGGCCTCTACATCCTCGTCAGCTACTTCCGGACGAGTACCGCCTCGCTTGAGGCCGGGCTCAAATACCTGATCATGGGCGCGCTCAGCTCCGGGCTGCTGCTTTTCGGCATCGTCCTGCTGTATGGCGTGGCCGGCAACCCGACGCTGCCGGCGCATTCGGCGACCTCGATGCGTTACGGCGACCTCGCGAATTTCCTCGCGGCCAATCCGCACAATTTCATCGCCAGCCTCGGCATCGTCCTCGTGCTGGCGGGCGTGGCGTTCAAGATCGGTGCGGTGCCGTTCCAGATCTGGGTGCCGGATGTTTACCAGGGCGCGCCCACCCCGGTGACGGCGTTTCTCGCCGTCGCCTCGAAGGGAGCCGGCTTCGCCGTCCTGCTGGGGCTGTGCGGGGCGGAAGGGGCGTTCGCTTCCTACCGGTGGCTGATCACTCCCGCACTCACCGCGATGGCCGCGGGCACGATCGTTTTCGGCAACCTCGCTGCGTTGACCCAGTTCAATGTGAAACGGCTCATCGGGCTTTCCGGTGTGTCGCATGCCGGCTTCCTGCTCCTCGGCGTGGTGGCCGCATCCGCTTCGCCGCTCGCGACCGGCGCAGTTTATTTCTACCTCTTCACCTACCTGCTGGCATCGTTCGCCGTGTTCGGCGTGATGACGCATCTCGCGGGGCCGGACGATGCGGACCAGGAACTCGATCACTACGCGGGGCTCGCGAAGGAGAACCCCTTCCTCGCCACCGTGCTCGCCGTCGGCCTCGGCTCGCTGGCGGGCATTCCTCCACTGGCCGGCTTCATGGGGAAATTGCTGGTGTTCATCGCGGCCTTCCAGGCGGGCGCCCGCTGGATGCTCGCGCTGGCCGCGGCCGGCGTGGTGGTTTCGATTTACTATTACTTCGGTTGGATCAAGGCGGCCTTCTTCGCCACGTGGACGCCGGCGGCGGATGGGGCCCCTTCGCCCGCCCGGCCCGCGCGCACCCCGGTCGGACTGGCCGCGGGCATCATGCTCGGCGCGCTGGCGCTCGCCTCGGTCGTGCTGGGTTTTTACCAAGGCCCGCTCGGCCGGTGGCTGACGCAGCGGTGAGCTGGCCCCAAACGACACTAGGCGACAAGCCACGGCCGCCCGATTCACTGTTGTCAACTAATGGATGACTGATGGATTGCGCCGGCTGCTGGCTTTAAGCGGGCGGAAGAGCGAACGGCGGGATCCCGGTTTTGGGATGAGCCGGCGGTGGTGGTGGCGGCGCCGCATTTAGCCTTTCCCTTTTGGCGAGTTTTCGTGCCTTTTCGCGGCCATCCCAACGCACGCATGAGAATCACCGGCCTCGCCCTCGTCCCGCCGCCCACCGCGGCGGATCTGCCCAAGGTCACCCCGGAACTGCTCGCCTCGGTGCTGGCCCGCTACTCCCGCAGCAACGAGGGCATCCACGCGATTCTATCGAAGGTCGATCTCGCCAACCCCGATGCGTCGATCGATCGCATCCTGAAGTTTGTCGATTACGGCCATGCCTCCATCGGCGGCCTCACCGGCGGCCTCGCCGTCGCGCTCGACGACGTGTCGATGTGGCTCGCGTATAAAATATTCGAGATCGCCCAGATGGCGGACGGCCAGGAATCCAGCACGCGCTACATCACGATGGACGCGGCGAACGTGCCCACCGCCGAGGAACTCGGCATTCCCGCCGATCTGGCCGGCCGCTGGCGCGAGGTGCTGACGCGATCCTTTGCCGCCTATCACGCCGAATATGCCCGGCTCGATGCGCTCGCCGTGGCCGAGCCGCAGCGGGTGCGTCTGCCGGCCGACGCGAAGCCCGCGGTGGCGACGCGGCTGCGCAAGAACTACGCCCTCGATCGCGCGCGGTATTTCATCCCGTTCGCGACGCGCACCAATCTCGGGCTGGTGCAGTCGTCCCGGATGTGGGCGACGACCGTCAAGCATCTCGATTCTCTGTCGCACCCCGAGGCGCGGACCGCGGCCAAACTGATTCGCGACGAATTGCTCAAACAGTCGCCGCGGCTCATGCGACACAGTTCGGCGGAAAAATCCTACGAGGAACAGGCGCGGCAGGAACTGGCCGCATCACTGGCGCTCGGCCGCGCCCGCCTGTCGTCGGCGCCGCTGGCGGACGAGGTCTGGGTCCGCGTCGACCGGTCGGCGCCGGCGTGGCTGCCGGAATCCCAGCCCGTGGCCGAGGCGTTGCGGCATCGCGGCAACCGTTACGGCTACCAGGGGACGGCGACCCGCCGCATGCGCGTCGCCTTTGCCTGGAACAACATGGCGCTGGCCGAGCTGCGCGACCTCAACCGCCATCGCACGGGTCATCGTTACACGCCGCTGATCCAGGCGGGTTTCTATTTACCGCCGGAGATCGATCGCGCGCCCCACGCGGCGTTGCTGGCCGACCAGCTGGCGCTCACCCGCGAGCTGCTTGATCGCGGCTCGCCGGCTTACGTGTATTCGCTGTTGCTCGGCGCGCAGACGCCGTTTGAGCACAGCACGCACGCCGACAAATTCATCTATGAGGCCGAACTACGTACGGGGATGGGCGCGCATTTTCGCTACGCCGAGCACTTGAGTGCCGCGCTGCACGAGTTCCTGCGGCACGTACCGGAGGCCAGCAAGTGGGTGGTCGAAGGCACGGCCGAACCGGAATAAAAAAACTCCGCGCGGCGGGCGGCGCGCTCAGTTGGCTTGAATTGATCCGGCCCACCCGCACTGTCGGGCCGGCACCTCCGCCTTCCCCGGGCTTTCCCCCTGCTTTTTTCCCCTTGTGACCGACCCAACCCCTCTCACGCCCGACCACTATTCCGCCCTCGAGCGTGCCCGGCGCAAAGCCTACTGGCGGCTGCTGCCACTGCTCTTTCTCTGTTACGTCATCGCCTACGTCGACCGGACGAATGTCTCGATCGCGAAATTCACGATGATTCGCGAGCTGGAGGGTTTCAACGATGCGGTCATCGGTATCGGCTTCGGGGTGTTTTTCATCGGCTACTTCATTCTGGAAATCCCCGGCTCCCTGATTGTGGAGCGCTGGAGCGCCCGAAAGTGGATTTTCCGCATCATGATTTCCTGGGGCATCATGGCCGCGCTCACGGCCTTGGTGAAAACGCCGACGCAGTTTTACGTCGTGCGGTTTTTGCTCGGTCTGGCCGAGGCCGGTTTCTTTCCCGGCGTGATCGTGTATCTCACGCACTGGTTCACGAGTCGCGATCGGGCCCGCGCTCTGGCCTATTTCTTTGTCGCGACGCCCGTGGCGCAGATGGTCAGCCCGAAGATTTCCAACCTGCTCCTCAAGATCGGCACCGACGAAGTGGTCAATGGAGTTACGGTGCACCATCCGCGGTTGCTCGGGATGTCCGGCTGGCAGTGGGTTTACGTCGCTTGGGGCATTCCGGCGCTGGTGCTCGGGGTCGCCGTGTGGTTCCTGCTGACCGACAAGCCGGGCCAGGCCAAATGGCTCACCCCGGAGGAGCGAGAAGCGCTGGAGCGTTCGCTGGCGGACGAAAAGGCGAGCCGCAAGCAGGCCGTCCGCATGACGTTTTGGCAGGGCCTCATGAATCCCAAGGTGCTGCTCCTCGCGCTCGCCTACTTTTGCATCGTCACGGGCAGCTACGGGTTCGAGTCCTTTCTGCCGAGCATTCTTCAGCAGTGGTATTCGCTCAAGATCGATGCTGTCACCTGGTTGGTGATCTTGCCTCCGATCGTCGCGCTGTTTTCCCAGTTGTTCGTGGCGTGGAACTCCGATCGCACCAAGGAGCGCCGCTTTCATGCCGTGATCCCGATCATGGTGGCGGGAATTGCGATGGCACTGGCCCCGCTCACGCAGGGCAATCTCGTGCTCACGATTCTCTGCTTCATGGTGGCGTATGGCGGGCTCAAGGCCTACCTGCCGGCGTTCTGGTCGCTGCCCAGTCTCTTTCTCGCCGAATCCGCCGCGGCGGCCAGTATCGGTTTGATCAACTCCGTCGGAAACCTCGGGGGATTCGTTGGCCCTTCCGTACTCGGCCTGATCAAGCACTACACCGGATCGTTTGTGGGTGGCATCTACTGTCTCTGCGGCATGATCGTCCTCTCGGCTGTGATCGTCTTTTCGCTTGGACTGGGAAATAGGTCAGGGGCGACGAAGCTGGCGGCGGGTGCGGCTGACAAGTAGCGGGGGCCGGCCGGGGTACCGGTCGGACGAGGCCTCCACCCATGGAGCCGGCCCGGGCGAATAGCGGTTCGTGGGTGGTTTCAATTGGGTCAAGCCAGCGGATGCGGCAGGAGCCACCTCGGGCCGAGTTTTGATTTGCTGAAAATGATTTGCCTGACAGAGCTCTTCGGCGTCCCGCCATGAGGTATTTTCGCGCCATCGCCATGGTTCATTTGCTTCTGACGGGGGCGGGCAGCGGATGGGGGGCAAACCCTGCCGGACCGATCGATGTGACCCAGCGGAACGCCAAGTTCGCGCCGATCGCGTCGATCCAGCCGGACAAGCGGACGCCCCAAATCGATCGTGATCTCCAGGATCGCCGGGTGGGTACGGCAGTCCTCGATCTCCCGCGCGCCGATGCCCTGCCCCGTGCGGCGATCGATATCGCGGAAACCCGGCCCAAGAGCCTGCGCGAAACTCCGCGCAGCCTGCTCGCCCCGATTCCTCCGGCTTCCAGTCCTGCGAATCGGCGCGCCGCGACGATTTCGACATCGGCGGATGCGATCAGGCCACCGCTGGTTTCCCGGTATCAAGACGGATTCACCGCGGCCCGTGAGGCCAATTTGGCCCGTTTCCCCGCCTTCGAAGGAGCGAGCACCGCAAAGCTCAGCCGCTTCGTTTTTCGCAAGAACGCTCCGGATGTCGCCCCCGTGTCCGCCGCCGCCGTGGCCGCGCCGGCCGGTGGCGGTTCCCGCCCCAGCCGATGATCGAGCTGTGCCGCCAATGACCCGTTTCCGCGTCCTCCAGTTCAACATGCAGTTTGGGCAGATCTGGGACGATACCTATCCCGATCGTGCGCCCATCCGGCTGGAGGCGACGCTCGACGAAATCCGGTCGCATGACGCCGATGTCATCCTGCTGCAGGAGGTCGAGCAGGCGTTGCCCGGGGGCATGCAGGTGCAGCCGCCGCCGAATTACGGCCGCCTGCGCGAGGAACTCCCCGGCTACGACGCGTTTTTTTCGTATCCCAAGGCCGACCCGCGTGAGCTTCCCTTTGGGATCGGTCTGGCGATTTTTTCGCGCACCCCGTTGCGCGAGATGCGGCGGGTCGATCTCCCGTCGCCACCGATCGAGTTTGAATTCTTCGGCAAGAAGACCACCCCAACGGACCGCCTGCTGATCGGCGCCAGGACCGTCGTGGCCGGCCGCGAAGTGCAGTTTTTCAACACGCACCTGCTGGCGTTTTTCATGCTCGGATCGAGCAGCACGGCGAATCCGTTCCAGCGCAATCTCGTGGCTGAACAGCTGGCCGCATCCGACGGCCCTACGATCCTTACCGGCGATTTCAACGTCAGCCGGCACCACATGCTGGTGGCCCAGTTCGCCGAGCGCGGGTTCGTAACCGTCCAGCAAACCGAGGTCACGTGGCGCCGCCGGCCCTTCGTGCTCGATCACATCTTCTATAACGCCCAACTCCGGCCCGTCGCGCACCGGGTGGTGCCCACGCCCGCGTCCGACCATCATGCGCTGGTGGCCGATTTCGAGTTGGTGGCCTGAAGGCGAAGCGGCGTCGCGGCGGGTGACGTCGCGCGCCGGGGCAAATCGGAGGGACTATTTTCCCCGCCGTACGCGTTCCTTTTCGGATTCCCTGTCCTCCTCGAGTCGTGCCCGCTCACTGGCGAGCTGTTGCTTGATCTTTTCGATGTCCTCGAATTTCTGCGCGGCAAGCACCTCGTCGAGCTGCTTCTTCAGGAAGATCTCGCGCTCCGCCAGCTTGCCCTGATACACGCGGTCGATTTCCGCGAGGCGGGATTTTTTTTCGGCCGTCAGGGGCACCGAGCCCGAGGGGTCGGATTTGGCCAGGCGTTCCATCGCGAGTTCGTAGGCGCTTTTCATGTCCGGGAGGATGGGGGGATTTTCGAAATGTGGAACTCAGGAAATTCAGGAAAATGGAATCCATTCATGCCGGCGAAATTCCACCAGGCTTCATTTCATTCGGGCACTTCACCGCGAGTGGGGGCACGAGCGGATCGGAGGGGAGCGCTTTTTGAGGGCGGAACTCAAGAAATTTGAGGAAATGGAGTCGATTCCAGATTTCCCGATTTTCACATGCAACCGTCCGCTGCCGGCCTCAGCCGAACTTCATCCCGAAGATCAGCGCCCCGGCGACGATGGCAAACGGTGGCCACCATCCACCACGGTCGCGCCGCCAGTCCGCGCCGTAGCCGGCGAGCAAGGCCGCCAGCAGCAGCGTCAGGGTGGCCGGCCCCACCCAGGCGGGACTGAAATGAGCGGCGAGATAAGCGCCGGGCAGCCGCACGCTGCTCCGCACGAGCCACTCGATCGCCAGCAGAATCACGGCGGCGGCATGGTTGCACAGGATGGCGCCGGGGGTGAAACCGACGAGTCCGCAAAGCAGGGACGCGAATCCCCCGAGGGTGGCCGCCATGGCCGCGGGGATCAGCACGAGGTTCGCCACCAGCGCGCCGGGCGTCAGCAGCCGGAAAAATTGCACGCCCGTGAGCAGACCGACGAGGGTGGTCGCCACCCCGATGGCGAGAGTGGTCGAGAGCCATTGCCAGGCGACGTCGACCCCCTTTTGCCACGGCCGCCAGGTCGCCGCCGGCAGATCGCGCCACGGCTTCCAGCGGGCCCGCCACGCTTCGCCCAGCGGCAGACCGAGCACCAGCAGCGCCGTCACGATGCCGTAACTCATCAGAAAACTGGCGCTGAACAGCTGCAGCGGTGCCGCACAGAGGACGACCGCGGCGGAGGCGACGAGGGCGGCGAGCGGATTGGCCGGGCGCCGCCAGACGTAGGCGGCGTGCACAAAGACCGCCATCGCGAAGGCCCGCACCGCCGACGGCGAAGCGCCTGTGACGTCGACGAAAAGTCCGAGCAGCGCCGCGCCGATGACGAATCGCACCCACCCGGGCAGGCGCAGCAAGAGTAGCAGCGCCTGCAACGAACCCGCGATCACCCCGATATTGAGTCCGCTGATGGCGAACAGATGCATCGTGCCGCTTTGCATGAACAAGGTGTGTTGCTCGTCGCTCAGTTCGTGCGTCTCGCCCAGCATCATCGCCCGCAGCAACCCGGCCAGCGCGGGGCGTTTTTCCGCGATGCCACGGCCGAGGATTTCCTTGAAGCGTCCCGCGGCGCCGGCGCAAAAGCGGTAATAGGCGAGCGGTGGTTCAACGGGTCCCAACACCCGACCGCGGGTCAGGCGGAAATTCATGCCCGCGGCGGCCAGGTAGCCGTCGAAGGTGTCGGCCGGCGGATTCCGCGGAAGCGTGACCAACACGCCGACGGCGGAAATCGTTGCACTGCGAATCGGCGGCGCTTCGCCTGGTCGCAGCGCGAGCGAAAAGTAAATGTGCTGGCCTCGTAGTTCCGGCAGGTGATCCCCGGCGCGCGCGACGGTGGCGAGTCCGGATGCCTTGCGGGTGTTGCCGGAAGCGAAAACCCGGTCCACCCGCAGGTTCAGCTGTGTCTCGCGCGGGGGCAGGGCATCCCACGCGGGCAGGCGTGCGCGTTGCAAGGCGTAGCTTGCGCCGCCGGCGAGGAACAAGGCGATGAGCAGCGCCGGTGCCCACCCGCGCGGGAAGAGCCAGCTGGCGAAGACGGCGATCGCCGCGGCGCCGAAGGCGGCCGCGAGTTGCCAGTCCACCGGTGCGGTCAGACCGAGCTTGCCGGCGGCGAGACCCGCGATCAGCGGCAGCACGAGCCACAACAGGGGCGCGCGATGTCCCAAGCAGCGGCTGGTCATGGGGCGAAGTTGAACTTACCCGCCACCGGCTCACGACCTTAAATTCCGGGTGAGTGGCCGCCGGCGTTTCGGAATGAACCGGGCGGCTTTTTCCGGGCTGTTGCCCGACGCCCTTTCCTGCTCATTAGTGATTTCAAAATGCCTGCCGCCGACCAATCCGATCTCTTTGGCGACGAGGCCGCGCCGCCCGCGGGTGCGCCGGCCGTCCGGTCTGCGCACCAGCCCCTCGCGGCCCGCATGCGGCCGCGCCGGCTCAGCGAGGTGGTCGGCCAGGAACATATTTTGAAACCGGGCAGCCTGCTGCCCCGGCTCGTGGCCCAGAATCGCTTCGGCTCACTGCTCTTCTACGGCCCGCCCGGCTGCGGCAAAACGAGCATTGCCGAAGCGATCGCCCACGAAACGCAGAGCCGGTTTGTCCGCATCAACGCGGTCATGTCGAACGTCGCCGAACTACGGGAAATCCTCGCCGTCGCCCGGCGCCGGCCGGAGGCCGCGACGATTCTTTTCATCGACGAACTGCACCGTTTCAACAAATCGCAGCAGGATCTGCTGCTGCCCGACGTGGAGGAGGGTAATGTCCGGTTGATCGGCGCGACGACGCACAACCCGGGCTTTTACGTCAACCCGCCACTGCTTTCGCGCAGTCACCTGTTCCGCCTCGAACCGCTTTCCACCACCGCGATCGTGGGCGTGCTGGAGCAGGCGCTGGCCGATGCCGGGCGTGGCCTCGGCGCGCGCGGCGTCACCGCTACCGGCCGCATCCTCGCCGATCTCGCGGTGCTGTGCGACGGGGACCTGCGGCGGGCGCTCAACGCCCTCGAGGTTCTCGTATTGGGTTTGCCGGAGGGCGCGCCGATCACGTCGGCCGAGCTCGAGGTGTTCGCGCGCGAGCGCCGGATTCGCTACGATGCCGACGAGGATGAGCACTACGATACGGTCTCGGCGTTTATCAAGAGCTGCCGCGGCAGCGATCCCGATGCGGCGATGTATTGGCTGGCGAAGATGCTCGCGGGCGGTGAGGACCCGCGGTTCATCGCGCGTCGGCTGGTGATCCTGGCGAGCGAGGACGTCGGGCTGGCCGATCCGCAGGCACTGCCGCTGACGGTGGCGGCGCACCACGCCGTGGATTTTATCGGCCTGCCGGAGGCCGAACTCACTCTGGCGCACGCGACGCTCTACATCGCGACGGCGCCGAAAAGCAATTCCGCCACGCTCGCGCTGGGCGAGGCGCATCGGGTGCTCAAGGAACAGCCGGTCCAGCCCGTGCCGCTGGCGCTACGCGACAAGAGCGGGGCAGCCAGCAAGCAGGCCGGTCACGGCAAGGGCTACGACTACTCCCACAATTTTCCGGAAAATATCTCGGGACAGAACTTCCTCGAAAAGCCGCTGGCGCTCTACACGCCGAAGACCGCGGGCTGGGAGGCGAAGGTCGCCGACCGGCTGGCGCGCTGGCAGGCGCTCAAGGCGGAGATCCGCCGGAGCAGTTAGGGCGGTTCCTTGACCGTCGGGGATCCATTCGTCCCTGCGGCGCGCGTCGGGGCGGCGGCCTACAGACGGGCGATGGCGGCGGGATAAGTGCGGGTGGCCTCGTCGGAACTCGAGGCGGAGCACCCCAAGTCGCGCGCCAGGCCGTCTTTCAGGCCGTAGATCCAGCCGTGCACCGTGAGGGTCTGCTCGCGCAACCAGGCGTCGCGTACGATGGTGGTGCGGCACACGTTGTTCACCTGCTCGATAACGTTCAATTCGCAGAGCCGGTCGCAGCGCGCCGAACCGCCCGGCACGCATTCGAGGCGCCGTTCATGTTTCTGCCGGACGTCCTCCACGTGTTGCAGCCAGTTGTCGGCGAGCCCGACGCGATCGCGGTGCAGCGCCGCGTTCACGCCGCTGCAGCCGTAGTGACCGACGACGATGATGTGCTTCACCTTCAGCAGATCCACCGCGAATTGCATCACGGAGAGGCAGTTGAGATCGGTGTGTACGACCACGTTGGCGATGTTGCGATGGACGAACAGTTCTCCGGGCAGGAGGTCGACGATCTCGTTGGCCGGTACCCGGCTGTCGGCGCACCCGATCCAAAGGTAGGAAGGCGACTGCTGGTGAGAAAGCTTGGTGAAAAAGTCGGCGTCCTTCTGCCGAATTCTTTCTGACCAGGCCCGGTTGTTCGCGAAAAGGTGGCTGAGTTCGGACATAAAGTGGACTGAGCGGGAAAGCATTACGGCTGCTGCGGTCCGGTCAAATCGATCTACCGTCGGGCCGCATAGAGACGCAACCGGCTTGCCGATGGGGCGTCGCCGGCCTAGGCTGATGGCATGAAAATTCTCTCCAGGCTGGGATTCGTCTTGGGTGCGATCATGGTCGTCACCGCTCCGGCGGCGACGCCAGCCCGACCGGGGGCGAAGGGGGCGGACAAGGAGGCGAAAAAAGAAGAGCCGGCGAAGATCGACGGGATGGAGATCGCCCGCGGCGCCAAGGGCTTTCTCGGTCTGCAGATCGTGAACGGTACATTCAAGATGTCGTTTTACGACGCCAAGAAGAAGCCCGTTCCTCCCGATGTCGCGCAGGCGATCCTGCGGTGGGATGCGAAAATGAAGGCTCCGCCGGAACGCGTGGTGCTGCTGCCCGGGGGCGGACCCAATGCGCTCGGTTCGGAAAAAGTCGTGCGGCCGCCCTATACCTTCAAACTGACCATCCTGATGCTGGCGGTGGCCCCCGAGGGCCCGGAGCCGGTGCCGGAGGTCTTGAGCGTCGATTTTCGGCAGGAATGAGCCGGCGGTGGAGGCCCGCAAAAATCTAGCAAAATTTCCGTCGTAGGCGGAGAGTAGTCCGATGTCCGCCTCCGTCCAACCGCCGTTCGATCCCGTGGAGTCCGCGATCGCGGACATTGCCGCGGGGAAACTCATCATCGTCGCCGATGACGAGAATCGCGAAAACGAGGGCGACCTGATCATGGCGGCGGAGAAGGTCACGCCCGAGACTGTCAACATGATGATCCGTTACGGCAGCGGCATCGTCTGCGTGCCCACGGTGGAGCACTCGCTGCGGCGGTTGGGGCTGGGGCCGATGGTCGCGCGGAACCGCGAATCGCACCGCACGGATTTCACGGTGAGTGTCGATGCCGCGGAGGGCATTACGACGGGGATCAGCGCCTACGATCGCACACTCACGATCCGCCTGCTGGCGGATCCGGCGACGCGCCCCGAGCAGCTGGTGCAACCGGGCCACGTTTTCCCGTTGCGGGCCCGCCCCGGTGGCGTGCTCGAGCGGGCCGGGCACACGGAGGCGGCGGTCGACCTGGCGACGCTGGCCGGGCTTTCGCCGATGGGCGTGCTGTGCGAACTCGTCAACGACGACGGCACGGTCCAACGGCTGCCGCAACTCGTCGATTTCAAGCAGAAGTTCGGCCTGAAGATGATTTCCATCGCGTCGCTCATCGAGTACCGGTCGCGGCGCGATCATCTCGTGGAGCTGGTGCGGTCGCAGCCCTTTGCCTCGGAGTATGGCGACTTCACGCTGCATGTGTTTCGCAGCCGCCTCGACGGTCGCACGCATCTCGCCTTCACCATGGGCACACTCGGCCCCGAGCCCACGCTGGTGCGGGTGCATTCCGAGAATCTGTTGAGCGACGTCTTCCGCCTCAAGGGCCTGCCCGGCCACCAGATGCTGACGGCCTCGCTCGGGGCGGTGGCGCAGGCGCGGCGCGGCGTGGTGCTCTACATGCAGCCGTCGAATTCGGGCGAGGCATTGCTGCGTTGCCTGACGGCCACCCCCGGCAGCCCGCCGCCGCCGATGGATTTTCGTGACTATGGCATCGGGGCGCAAATCCTCGTGGCGCTAGGGCTGGGCAAGATCCAGTTGCTTTCGAACAGCACGCGCAAGGTCGTGGGGCTCGACGGCTACGGGCTGGAAATTGTGGCGCAGGTGCCGATTTAAGCCATTGGCCACCCGTCCAAGCCAGTCCCCGACTGGCCGAGGCGCCCGAGGGAAAAGATTTCGGGTTGCGGATTTCAAATTTGGTCTAGCCAATAGACCCTCCCATGAGCTTGGCCTCGCCAGAATCACGCCTTATCAACGGTGCCGGTATCCACCTCGGCATCGTCGCGGCGCGTTTTAACCCGACGTTGGTCGACGGATTGCTTGCGCGCGTGGTCGCCGCGTTGCGGTTGTCCGGCGTGAAGGAGAAGCATCTGACGGTGCTGCGCGTGCCCGGTTCGCATGAGGTGCCATGGGCGGCGCAGGCCTTGGCGATGCAGCGCGGCTGCGACGGCGTGATCGGGCTGGGCGTGTTGCTGGCCGGGGAGACCTCGCATCACGAACTCGTCGGGCAGAGCGTTTCGCACGCGCTGCAGCGCGTGGCCCTCGACACCCGGGTGCCGGTGATTAACGGGGTGATCGTGGTGAATTCTCTCGCGCAGGCCCGGGCCCGGTGCCTCGGGAAGATCAATCGAGGGGCCGAATTTGCCCACGCCGCGCTCGAAATGGCCGCCCTGAAGCGAAAGGCCTCGCGATGAGCAAAGTCCTCTTCGCGCAACGCCGGGACGGCCGGGTCGTGGCGCTGCAGTTTCTTTACGCCTGGAGCCTGAACCCGCCAAAAAACCTGACCGACGACCTGCGGGTGTTCTTCGAGAACTGCGAGCAGCCGCGCGACCATTACGCGTTTGGCGAAGAATTGATCCATGGGGTGATCGAGCACCTCGCCGACCTTGATCCACGCATCAAGAGCCTGGCGCACAATTGGGAATTCGAGCGCATCGCGAAGATCGACCTCGCCATCCTCCGGATCGCGATGTTCGAGATGGTCTATCGCAAGGACATCCCGCCGGTCGTTTCGATCAACGAGGCGATCGACCTTTCGAAACAGTTTTCCAACGCCGACTCGAAGCGGTTTATCAACGGAATCCTCGACCGCCTGAAGGACCAGTTGGGCCGGGATTCGCGCAAAGCGGAATGAGAATCCGATTGAATGTGGAAATCAGGAAGGCTGGAAATGACCGAGCTCGGTAACGAAGAGCTGAGCAAGCGGGTGATTGGGGCGGCCATTGCGGTGCACACGGCACTCGGACCAGGGTTTATCGAATCCGTTTATGAGAATGCCATGGCCGTCGAGCTGGCCGCGCGTGGAATCGCATTTGAGCAACAGAAAGTCATCGCCATCCAGCATCGTGGGGTTGGCGTTGGAGAGCATCGGCTGGATCTGCTGGTCGAGGGCGCTCTGTTGGTTGAATTGAAAGCAGTCAGTGCGCTGGAGGATATCTTCTTCGCGATTGGACGTTCGCAGATGAAAGCCATGGGAATCCGGGACGGACTCATCTTAAATTTCGCCACGATGCCGCTCACGATCAAACGCATTGGTCCCGGGAGCCTGGTTTCCTGACTTTCCTGATTTCCTCATTCGATGTTCGGACTTTTCAAAAAACTCAAAGAAGGGCTGGCCAAGACCGTGTCCGCGATCGCGGGCAAGACGGCGGCAATTTTCGGACAGAAGCCGATCGATGCGTCGTCGCTGGAGACCCTCGAGGAGGCGCTCTACACGGCGGACTTCGGGGTCGAGACGACCGAGGAGATCCTCGCGGAAATCAAGGCCGCCTATAAAAAGGACAAAACCCTGCACGGGCAGGAGGCGGCGAAGATCGGCGCCGCGGTGCTCAAGCGCGTGCTGGCCGGCGCGGCGGGCACGCTGGAGGTCAAGCCGCCGACGGGAAATCCCGTCGTGATCGCGATGATCGGCGTCAACGGTTCCGGCAAGACGACAACCTCGGCGAAGCTGGCCTGGAAGCTGAAGGAAGACGGCCGGACGGTCGTGCTCGCGGCGTGCGACACGTTCCGCGCCGCGGCGGTGGAGCAGCTCAAGTCGTGGGCGACGCGGTTGAATTTGGAAATTGTGTCGAGCCCGACGGGCGCCGATTCCGCGGCGGTGGCGTTCGATGCGTGGCAGGCGGCGAAGTCGCGCGGCCGGGATTTTCTGATCGTGGACACGGCGGGCCGCCTGCACACGAAAAGCAATTTGATGGAGGAACTGGCGAAGATCCGCCGGGTGCTGCAGAAGAACGATCCCACCGCGCCCCAGCACCGCTGGCTGGTGGTCGACGGCTCGCTGGGCAGCAACTCGATCGAGCAGGCGAAAGTGTTTCACCGGAGCTTCGGCCTGACGGGGCTGGTGGTGACGAAGCTCGACGGCACCAGTCGCGGCGGGGCGCTGGTGGGGATCTACCGGCAGCTCAAGATCCCGATTTATTTCCTCGGACTTGGCGAGCAGCCGGAGGACCTGCAGCCCTTCAGCGTGGAGAATTACGCCAACGCAGTTTTTGGGCTGGAGTCCTGATCCCAACGTCGGCTACGGGACACTGGTATTTTCAGACAATATATAAGACATTCTGCATCAAAGGAGATAAGTCGATGGCGCAGGGTCCATGGTTGCCAGACGTGGTTCCGTTCTCCGCCGTTCGCCTGGGTGTCGGGTCGAGGTCGACTGGCCTGTCGCCCCAATCGAAATGCCCGTAGAAGCGCATGGGTTGGCGCTTGTTTGCAGGTGGTCGGGAGCGCGGTCGCCCTGGGCCGCTCGGGGGAAAAGCGGCTGAGGGCAGCCGCGCTTCCAAGTAGAATCGCTTCCACGCCGAACCTAAACCACCGAGCTGATTTTGGCGGCAGGACCCGACGGTGCGATCAAGGAGCCCGACGCCGGAATCGCGAAACCATCATCGCGACCAAGAGCGCCACTCCGAGCGTGCAGACGATCGCCGCACGGTCGGCAAATCCATTTCGTAGGAAATGTAGAGCCCGGCCATGCTCGCGAGCGTGGCAGTCATCCAGCCCACGAGAAGTTTCGCCCGCAGGGAATTCGCGAGAAAATTGGCGCAGACGGCCGGCACGATGAGGAAGGAAAATACCAGCAACACGCCGCCGATCTGGACGAAGCTGGTCACCACCCAGCCGAAAAGCGCATAAAACAGAAAATCCCACCCGCGGATCGAGATCCCGCTGGCCTCGGCCTCCGCGGGGGCGAACGAGATCATCAGGAATTTCTTCCGGAACTGGATGTGAACGGCGGCGATGACCACGTAGAGCCCGAACGTGCGCAACACCTGGGCCGGCGTGACGAGCAGCACTTCGCCGATCAGGGTGCGCCGCAACTCCTCGTTGCCCTCGGGGCTCCGGCTCAGCAGCAGGATGCCGAGAGCCGCGGTCACGACATAGACGATGCCGATCAACGCCTCCTGCGGCACCCGGTGATGCCCGGTACGCGTGAGGGTGAAGGGGCCCGCGCCGATGACGGTGAATCCGAGCGACAGGGCGTAGCTCGCCCCCGAAGTGGTTTCGTAATGCAGCAGGATACCGACACAGGCGCCGAGGGCCGCCACCTGAGCCAGGGCCAGATCGACGAAGATGATCTCGCGCTGGACGATGTGCAGCCCGAGCTAGACGAGCAGTCCCGGCAGCAGCAGGTACGCGATCAGCGGCCAGGTCATGATTTGCAGAGCTTCGAGCATGGCGGGGAGGGATTGGGTGGCGGCGCGCTTACTTGGTCGGCCCAAACCCGCGGGCCACGGACCGCACGAGGAGATCCAGCCACTCGATAAAGCCGGCGGGGCCCGGTTCCCCGGGGAATGAAGGGAAATCGAGCACGAGCGCGGCCGCGTGTGCGGCGACGGTCTCCGCCGTCTTGCGGTTTTGATAGGGTTGCACCGCGATCAATTTCATCCTCTCCGCCTTCATTTTGCCGATGACCTCCACCAGGTGGGCGGGCGTCGGTGGGATGCCCGGCTTTGGCTCCAGGTAAACCGTCATCGGAAATCCGAAGCGCTGCCCGAAGTAGATCCAGTAGTTGTGAAAGGTGACCAGCGGCCGGCCCCGATACGGCGCGAGCAACCCCTGCTACTCGGCCAGCTTCGCGTCGAGCCGGCGGTTAAACCGCTGCAGATTCGCCGCAAAAAAATCGGCCGAGGCGGCGTCGAGTTGCATGAAAACCCGCGCGATGTGAGCGGCGACGATTTTCCCGTTCAACGGATCGGTCAGGTAGTGGGGATTGCCGGTGGCATGGATGTCGCCCTGCGAGCGGTCGAGGACCGCGGGGATTGCGCGCGCCCTGGAGCAAGGGGGCGAGCCAGCCGCTTTCCAGCTCCGCTCCGCCCTCGATCAGCGCGTTGGCATGATTGAGTTTGACGATGAAACTGGGCTTGGCGTCGACGAAGTGAGGATCCTCCGTCGGCTTGGCCAGCGTGGTGAGGTCGATCCGGTCGCCGCCGATTTCACGGGCGAGGAGCGTCTGCGTGTCGGTGAGCTCGGCGGAGAACGCGACCCGGAGCACGAAGAGGAGATCCCTCGCGCCGCGCAGGTTGCGGTCGACCGTTGCCCGGCCCGCGTAGCGCGGCACGCCGGCGGCATCAGGCTCTCCCTCGTAGCGAAAGCTGAAGCCCGTGCCGCCCTGGCCGTCGAGGACACTCAGGAAAACCTCCGTGTAGAACGGCGTCGGCGCGAGCCACGAGAGCTGCGCACCGAGGCTCCGCAGACCGTCGGGACCGAACGCGTGCGACAGGATCAGCGGCTGATCGGCGAACGACCAGGTGTGCGGGTGCTGCGAATTCTGCCGGCCGAAGTTGGCGAAATACTGACCGGCCTTGAGCTGGAGGTTGGCCGGGAGCGAAGTGGATTGGAGGAAGCTTTCCTCCAGTTCGACGCCCATCCCGTTGTTCCGGTCCAGCTTCAGCACGATGTTGGCGAACGCCTGAAAGTACGGATCGACCGCGCCATCGAGGGCGAGCTCCGCATTCCGCAGTGCGAAGCCGCGCTTGGCGGGATCGTGGTCGCCGAGTTGGAGCTGCGCCGACGGATCCTCCGCGGTCGACCAGCCGGCGGCGAGTATCGCCCCGTAACTGAGGTTCATGTAGGTGGAACCGGCGCGACCGGGCGAGGCGCTGGGCTGCGAAGCATCGGTCGGACTCGGAGTAAAACCGGCAGCATCGGATTTCGCCGAACTGCCCGCCACCGGCCCCGCGCCCAGTTCGGCGGCGAGCTGCTGCGCCAGCTTGTCCGGTGCGGGCGATGCGGCGGTCGTGCTTGCTGTTGGATTGGTCAATGCGTCCAGTTTTTTGGTCAGCGCGTCGATTTGCCGCTGCTGCTCCTGGCGCGTTCGTTCGAATTCCTGCTGCAGGTCTTGCAGCTGGAGCCTGAGCTCGGCCGCCGGCGTTGCCCCGGCGCTGAGCGTTCTGACACTGAGGCAGAGGGCGAGAGCCCAAGCCGTCTTGATGGAAATTTTCATGTGCTTGTCCAAACCGGTTACCACGGAAACCCTTTCGATCGCATCGCAACAGGCGAAGACCACGGTGCGGATGGCACCTGCTTCGCCGGAAAAATCGTGTCCGCCAGCGCGGCAGACGGAGTGCGTTTGAACTCAGCCCCCGGTGGCCCGCGCTCCGGCTGGCGGAGGTAACGGGGCGAGGTCAGGAAAATCTCGGCCGGAGCGGTGGCCGTGGGCGCTTGCCACGCAGTCGATGGGGGTAGGGCCGCCACCGTGCCCAGCGGGAGCGAAACGCCGCCGGCGAACAACGTGACCGGGCAGCCCTCCTCACCGGTCGGGGTGCCCGCGGCATGCAGCCAGTCGTGCAACTTGGGGCAGGCGGCGAAGACGGTCAGCGCCAGGACGAGCGCGGTGCAGCCCGTCGTGACTAGGTGCCACGAAAGATCAGCCAGCGACCGGGAACGAAACGCCGCCACAACCCCGCGGCGGATGCCGGCCGGTCGGCCGACCGCGAGGTCAGAATCGGATGCGGACGCCGGCGAGCAATCCGCGGCCGGGCAGCGGGGCGAATTCCTTGAGGAAGGAGATGTGTTCGCGGGCCTCCGCGTCGGTGAGATTGGTGCCGCGTGCGAACAACTCGTAATTCATGCGCCCGGCGACGATGAGGTAGGACACGCTGGCGTTGAGGAGCGTATACCCGGGAGTAGGTGTCTCGCCCGCCGCGATCCGATCCTGCCGCCCGGCATGTCGCACCTGAATGTCGGCGCCCCAGCGACCGTCCTCATAGTTGAGTTTCACGCCGTGGCGCACGGGCGGAATGCGCGGGAGGGGCTGGCGGCCGGTCCGTTCCTCGGCCCGTACAAAATCGGACGTGAGGTCGAGGTGCAGATGGCGGTCGGGCCGGTCGATGAAGTGGAGCGACAGTTCGGCCTCCCCGCCGTAAAAATTCGCGTCGCGCGCGGCGAATTGAAACGGCGTGAGGCCGTCGGGATTGTTTTCCTCCGGGATCGCCCCGGCGGGCAGTTCCTGCTCGAAGACGAAGCCGTTGAACCGGTGGACGAATCCACTCAGCGCCCCGGTGACGAAACCGGCGCGACGGCGCAGGCTGACGTCGAAGCCCAGCGATTTCTCGTTGTCGAGGGTGCTCGTGCCGATTTCGTAGGCGCCGGTCCCGCCGTGCGGGCCGTTGGAAAAGGTCTCCTGCGCCGTGGGCAGTCGCTCGGTGTAGGCGAGGTTGAGGGCGACCGACCAGTCCTTCGCGGGATAAAATACCGCGCCGAGCGAACCGCTGGCGCCCGACCGGGCTTTCTTTTCGCCCGATCGCGCGTTGAAGCCGGGCTGGATCGGCAGGCCCGGGTCAACGTCGCCGAGCGTCACGCCCTGGCGTTCCAGACGCGCGCCGGCCTGCAACCGGACTTCGCCGAGACTCCATTCCTCGAGGGCGAACACGGCCTGGCGGGCGGTCACCGAGGGCGGCGTGACGACTTCCTCTCCGACGGCGCTGAAATCGCTGCGTTCGACCTGGGCGCCGATCGTGCCGGTGACGTTTGTCCCGAACGCATGGGGCAGTTCGATCCGTCCTTCCCAGGCCTTGTTGACGAAGGTCGTGTTGATGGTCGTCCGGTCGGCGATTTCGCGGTGCGTGTAGTCGCCGGCGGCGAAGCGGCCGCGAACTCCGCGCCAGACGCCGGTCCCGGCCTTGCTCTCGCCTTCGACTTTAAACCGGCGCTGTCGCATCGCGATGCTGATCGGTTCGTCGACCGGCACGCCGTACGTCGTCGCATACGTGCTGATCGCGGCGCCGAGCCGGCCGGCGGCACCGAACCAGGTGGCGCCGATCGCGCCGCTTTTCGTGTCGATCCGGCTGTTGGGCAGCGTGCCGGCCGGTTGATCCAGTGGGGCGTCGGCGTCGATGCGGGCGACGCCCGGAATGCTGACGTCGGCGCTTTGCTGCTTGAGCGCGTTCACATGGAGGGCGAATTGCTGGTTGCCGCCGCCGGCGGAGAGAATGGCCGCCCGCTCCCGCGCGGCACCGCCGCCGCGAAATTCGAGCACTCCGGAGAACGGCCTGTCGGGGGCGCTTTCCGGGATGGTGTTGTCGATCACGTTGATGGCTCCGCCAACCGCGGAGCTGCCGTAGAGCAGCGTGCTGGGCCCCCGCAGCACCTCGATGCGCGTGGCAAAAAGCGGTTCGAGTGCGGTGTTGTGATCGGGACTGACATTCGAGGCGTCGAGGGCGCCGACGCCGTTCTCCAGCACGCGAATGCGGTCGCCGCCCAGTCCGCGGATGACCGGCCGGCTCGAGCCGGGGCCGTAGTAGGTGGAGGAGACGCCGGGCGTACTCGAGAGCGTTTCCCCGAGGGTATTTTGGACCAAGCGGCGCAGTTCGGCGCCGGCGAGGACGGAGGTGCCTTGGGCGAGATCGAAGGCGGTCTTCGGATCGGGACCGGCGCTGACGATAAATTCGTTGAGGCGCTCGATCTTGTCACCCGCGGCCGGCGACGAGGGTGACGGAGTCTGGCTGCCAAGGCCGGTGGCGGCGCAAAGCAGGAAAATGGGAAGAGTACGAAAAGGAGACATGACGGACAAATGGGTTTGAACGAAGGCGATCTGAGCAGCCGCGTGGCCGGCATGACGGGATAGAGCGCCGCCGGGCAACGGAGGTGAACGCAGCCGGCGATCGACGGACCGCCGCTACGGTGCTGGGAGGTTCAAACCTGTCCGGGAGGTCCGCGTTCGGGGCGGAGCAGGTAGCGCGGTGGCGCCACAAAAATCTCCACCGCGACGGCAGCGGACGGGGCGTGCCCGACCAGTACCGGCGGCAGAGCTGCGACGGTGTCCAGCGGCAGTGAAACGCCGCTGGCAAAAAGCGTGATCGGGCAGCTTTCCTCACTGGTTGGCTCGCCCGCGGCATGCAGCCAGTCGTGCAAATTGGGGCTCGCCGCGAACACCGTGAGCCCGAGCACCAGCAGCGCGCTGCCCACCGCGAACAAGCGGCGAAGATATTCGGCCAGCGGGGTGTGGCGGCGCGTGGCGGGCATGGCAGCGGTAAAGTGGCGATTGTACCTAACGCGTCAAGTTGGGGCATGCGTTCCGCGCCAGCGCGGACTTCATTCGCAGCGCGGCCCGCATTCACTCCTCGGAGGCAGAACCGTCGTGCCAATCCGTCATGGAGTGAAGGCGGAGGGGCCGGAGCGGGTCGGTTTCAGGCGTCTCCGGGACCATGCGCCGGAGCGTGACGTCGCTCCGGTTCCGTCCGCTTAGGGCGGTCCGAGCAGCCGTACGTCGAAAAGCCACCACGCGCCCTCGCGTAGTTCGACGCGGCCGAGGATCGCGCGGCCGGGTTGCGCGGCGGTCAGCACCTCGGGAGCGGTCTTGAAATCGCGGGTGCCCGCGGCAAACACGCCGGGCAATTCGGCGTGCTGCACGCGCAGCGTCCCGGTTCCGGGCTGCGCCGACCCGATCGTGCCGCGGAGGGGAAAGCCCTGCAGCTGCTCGGGTGTCGGCGAGCAGCCGCACTCGTTTTCGAATTCCAGCAGCTCCCCCTCGGGGATGGAAATCAGCAGCGTGCGCAGCGGCGCGGATCCCTCGCCCGCGAAGGCCGCGATCACTTGCGCCGGCATTTTTCCACCCCGGTAGTCGCGCCACAGGGCCAGGCGCGGCACGGTCTTCGTGCTGGTGGATCCGGCGGCCGCCAGCGCCACCGGCTCGTTTACGGAAAAATCGGGCGTCACGCGGCGCAGCCACACGCTGCCGTCGTTTTCCACCCAGGTGACGAGCATCGCGCCGTCGTGGAGGATCAGGGTGTCGACGCGCCCGGCGGGCTTCCCCCGGTCGATTCGCAGCGGCATCAGAAAACGTCCGCCGGCATCGGGGGAAAAAGACGCAAGCACTCGCGGATCGTTGTCGGCGGCGGTAAACCAGGCCGCCGCAATCCGGCCGCCGTCGCTCGCGAGGCGCGGACCGTTGATCGGGCAGGCCGCGATGCGCCAGTCGTCGTTGTTCAACGTGCGGGGTTCATCCCACTTGCCGCCATGCCAGCGGCTGATGCGAATGTCGCGGACCTCCTGGTCCGTGCGACCGCGGTAGGCGAGCAGGGCGCCACCGTCGGGAAACGCGGCGAGCGTGGTCTGGCAGCAATCGCACACCGAGGGATCGACCAGCATGTCGCTGTCGGTGCCGAGGACGCGGGCGAAAAGCTGTTGCGCCTTGCCGCCACCCGAGCGCACGCGCCCGTCCAGCCACGCGGCGAGCACGCGACCGTCGGCGAGCCGGACAAGGGAAAATTTTTCCACGGGATTGCCGTTTCGGGTCCAGGGCGCCGGCGTGCTCCACGTGGCGCCGCCGTCGGCCGACTCGCTGAGCGCCGCGCCGCCCCGCCCGTCGTGCCACAGCGCAAAAGCGCGGCCGCGGCCGTCGCTGACGAGCTGGGGGAAATCGGCTGAACTCGTCGGCACGCCGTGGCCGGTCGCGATCGTGCGTGGCGGGCTCCAGCGTTTGGCCGGAGCGTCGAATTTCGCAAACCGCAGCGTGTGCGGGCCTCCGGCCGGGGCGGCGCCGTGATGATGAGTGGAATCGGCTGCGGCGGGTGCGGGCGCGGTCCCGGGCACCGGCGGTGCGGGTTCGACCCACGAGAGCCAGAGTTCGCCGTCCGGAGTCGTGGCGAGCGATGCGCCCAGTGAGCCGCGGGCCGCGGCCACCGCCATTTCCTCGATCGCAATCCGCGGCGGCGTCTTTTCCGCCGCGTTCGCGGTGGCGGCCAGGAGAACGGCGAGAACAACGGCGCGTCGCATGGACGAACGATGGCACACAATCCGTTCCTGCCAAGCGCGGGCCGGTTGCCGCGGCGCCCCGGCGTGGTGAGCGGTTACCGCCGCCGGCGTTGCAGCAATGTCACAACCAGCAGCAGGCAGAACGAGAGCACGAGGAGCACGGCGGCGAAGGCGTGAGCCGCGGGATACGCCAGCGCCTGTACTTCATCGTAAAGCGCAATGCTGGCGACTTTCGTCACCCCGGGGATCGAACCGCCGATCATCAACACCACGCCGAATTCGCCGAGCGTGTGGGCAAACCCGAGCGTTAACCCGGCCGCGATCCCGCGCCAGGCGAGGGGAATGTGCAGCCGGACGAAAACCCGCGCCGGGCCGGCGCCCAGCGCGGTGCCGGCGTCGAGCAACTCGGAGGGGACGGCGCGCAGCGCGGCCTGAAACGGCTGCACGGCAAATGGCAGGGAATAAAACACCGAGGCGATGACGAGGCCGGTGAAGGAAAAAGCCAGCGGGGCCCCGGAGAGGTCCCGCCACCAGCTGCCGGGCGGATGCTGCGGCGAGAAAGCGACGAGCAGATAGAAGCCGATGACGGTCGGGGGCAGGACAACCGGCAGGGCGACGAGCGCCTCGATGGCCGGGGCGAGCCGCCAGCGCGTGGTGTTGAGCCACTGAGCCAGTGGCAGACCGACGAGCGCTAGGACCAGGGTCGTGATCGCGGCCAGCCGCAGGGTGAGCGCCAGCGATTGCCAGAGGAGCACGGGCAGGCCGAGGAAAGTGGAAACTGGATCGGGCAAGGGGGAGAAACGCTCAACGCGGAATGTCCGACGCTCAACGCTCAATTGGCCGGGCGCGGTCCGTCGTTCGCGGGCGGGAGGCGGAAACCGAAGCGTTCGAAAATGGCGCGGGCCACGGGCGAGCGGAGAAAGGCCAGGTAGCGCCCGGCCGCGGGATTGGCGGCGCCCCGCGTGGTCAGTACGACGGCCTGTTCAAGCGGGGCGTAGTCTGAGACCGGAATCTCCGCCCACCGGCCCACGCCCTTGAGCTGGGGGGATAGCACGAGCGAGAGGGCGACAATGCCGGCCCCGGCGTTGCCGGTCTGCACGAACTGGGCGGTCTGCGCGATGTTTTCGCCGAGGACGAGCTTTGGCTGCGCCGCGGCCCACACCGCGCTTTTCTCCAGCGCCTGCCGGGCGGCGCGGCCGTAGGGCGCGTGGGCGGGGTTCGCGATGGCGAATTTGCCGATGAGCGGGCTGCGCACGACCGCGGCGAGGTCGGCGGGGTCGAGGTCGGGCCGTATGGTCCAGACCACGATCCGGCCGACGGCGTAGAGCGTGAGCGATTTTTCGTCTGCGGCACCGGCGGCGACCAACTCCCGGGGGTAGCGCACATCGGCCGAAAGAAACACGTCGTAGGGCGCGCCGTTGGTGATCTGCGCGAAGAAATTTCCCGAGGAACCGGTGGACACGCGGGGCGTGAGGCCCGGGTCGGCCTGCGCGAGCGCGGCGTGAAGCGCCTCGAGGCAGAACACGAGATCGCTGGCCGCGGCGACCGAGAAATTGGGCCGCTGGGCCTCGGCGCCACGCGCGGTCCCGACGCCCAACGCCAGCATCAGGAGGAAAAGGCGGTGGGGTTGCATGGCGGAGAAGGCGACATTGAGATCGAAGGAAACGGATTTGACGATCCTGCCGGTTTTTCCGGCCCGAGGAAGCAGGCGACCGGGTCGGGGGGTGAGCGAAGGAATACGTTATATTTTGTCAAATATAACGAAAGCGCCCGCGGCGACCGGCGCGGGCGCTGGGGCGGTCCGGCGGTCGGCATTGGCCGGAAAAGGATTGAGCCGGCCGGCGCTGAGAACAAGAAACGCGGCCGTCATGAAAACCCTCCCCCTCGTTTCTGGATTGCTGCTGCTGGCCGGTGTCGTCTTCGCCCAAACTCCCGCGGCGCCCGCCCCGGGCAAGGCGCCGGCCCGCCCCGGTCTGACCCTCACCACGCCCGCCTTCCCGGATGGCGGCGAGATTCCCACGAAATACACCCAGTCTGTCCCCAACCCGGTGTCGCCCAAGCTGGTCTGGTCCAATGTGCCGGCGAACACTGTCAGCTTCGTGCTCATCATGCACGACCCGGACACTGCACCCCAGCGCAAGAGCGCGGACATCCTTCACTGGATGGCCTTCAATCTGCCCGGCACGGCCAGCGAACTCCCGGAGGGCGTGCCGGCGGATGCCCGGCTGGCGGACGGCACCGTGCAGGCCAAGAATTTCCGCGGCGCCGTGGGCTACCTCGGGCCGGGCGCGCCTGCCGTCGGTCCGCATCACCACTACACCTTCGAACTTTTTGCCCTCGATACGAAGCTCGAGCTGACGCCGGACGCCACGCGGGCCGAGGTGCTCAACGCGATCGACGGACACATTCTGGGCAAGGGCGTGCTGGTGGGCCGGTTTCACCGTTGAGGCGGGGCAACGCCGGAGTTCGATCGCGCTCCGGGTGCGCGTTGCGGCCGGCGGAACCCGATCACTCCGCCAGCGCCCGGCACAACGCCTGCCAGTCGGCCCGGGTGGCCTGCCGGCAGGCGGCCTCCATGCGGGTGTAGCGGGTGAGAATTTCCTCGCCGAGGGCGGTGAGGGCGGCGCCGCCACCGGTGCCGCCGCCCCGCGTGACGGTGACGAGCGGGCTGCGGAAGAGGGCGTTCATGGCGGCGACGAGCTGCCACGCGCGATTGTAGGACATGTCGAGTTCGGCGGCGGCGGTGCGAATCGAACCGGTGGCCGAAATGTGACGCAGGAGCTCGGCCTTGCCCGGACCGAACGCGTCGGGCCCCGAGTGGGGGAAACGCAGGCGCGGCTGCAGTTCGGGCGGGGCGGGGCGGGGCGGCATCGATGGGAGGAGCGGACTATTTGGCCGGCAGCGGGGCCGCCGATTTCACCTCTTCAAGGATCCAGTAACGATCCTGGCGCGACATGAGGCCCGTGATGGTGTCGCCGACTTTGAAGGTTTTGAGGGCGGCGTCGTCCACCTTGAACATCATCGTCATCGCGCGCATGACGCCGGGGATCGCCTCATGCTTGATCATGAACGCGGACTGGGCGGGGAGGACGGCGGTGATCACGCCGCGGAGCGGGTGGCGTTGGGCGGCCGCGGGTGCACCGGCGGATTTTTCGGCGGCGTGAGCGACGGCCGGCGCGACGACGGCGGTGACGAGAGCGATCAAGGCGGGAAGAGAGCGCAGGAATTTTTTCATCGGAGGAAGCGCGGGAACCTTGGCGGACGAGCGGAGAGGGTGCGATCCGGAATTCCGTGCCGGCAGCGGGCTCACAGTCGGTTCAGAAACTCGTCCGGCGACCAGGTCGAGCCGTCGACGCGGTGGAGGATCCTGCCGTCGCGCCCGATCAACAGGGTGGAGAGCGTGTGTTTGAAGATGCTCTCGCCGGGCTCGGCGATCACGCCGAACTGGGCCAGGAGATCGCGAATGGCGTTTTCGGGTCCGGTGAGGAACGAGAAGTTCGCGGTGTCGATGCCGCGGGCCTGCGCGTAGGCCTTCAGCACCGGCGGGGTATCGTAGGCGGAGTCGAAGGAAATCGAAACCAGCTCGAGATCCGTGACACCGGCTTTTTTGGCGGCGGCCTGCAGGGCCATCATCCTGGCGGTCGAAGCGGGGCACATCGTCGCCACCGGGCAGCGGGTGAAAATGAAGTTGAGCACAACGCGCTTGCCCCGGAAGTGATCGAACGCGACGGCGCGGCCATCCTGATTGTAGAGCGTGAACGTAGGCGCGGTTTCGCCGACCTCGCGGTAGACGTTTTTGCCGCGGGTGGAGGTGTCCTGCCGGAGTGCGAGTGCGGCGGCGGCCACGGCCTGATCCTGGGGCGAGGCGGCGACCTTGAACTCGGTGAGGGGGAAGACGCCGTCGACCGGTTCGCCCATGCGCGCGCTGATGCGATGGCCCTCGCGGAGTTGGGCGAGGTCGATGCCGGGCGCGCTGAACTCCATCGTCATGGCGGGCATGTAGCCGGGGATCTCCTCGTGGTGGATCAGGAGCACGTTGCGGGGCCGGTCGAGGCCCACGATTTCACCGCGGATGGCATGGCCGCGCGCGGTGGGGGCGGCTTCGCGCGAGCACCCGGCGGCGAGCAGCAAGGCGCCGGCAAGCAACCGGGAAAGGAGGCATGGTTTCATGGCGGCTCAGAAGTTGTATTTCACGGTTGCGGGCGCGGGCTTGAGGTCGTCTTGCCGGACTCGACGATTGCGGCGAGTCGTGCGGCAGGTCGCGCACCGGACTACCTTGGCGGTGGGGCCGGCTTGCTTTCGCGTTCGATCCACTGCTCCACCCACCGCACGTCCACGACGCCGGTTTGGGCGGTGAGTTCGTGGGAGGCGTTGAAAAAATACGAGCGCGGCAGTTCGCCGGCCCAGCTCCTGTCGACGGAGTAGCGCAGGCGCTCGGCCGCATCGTCGTCGAACTGCCACGTCTCGATCCGGCCGAGCGGGTAGTTGCCGAGAAATCGGAGCACCTGCGCGCGCGTATCCGGCGGATCGGCGGCCACGAGGACGATCGGGATCTTCGGATGTTTTTTGTGCACCTCGGTCACGACCATCATCTCTTCGCGACACGGCTCACAGGTGACCGACCAGAACGCGATGATGAACGGCCGGCCGGCGTGCGCCTGCTTGATCGCGGCGAAGCTCCGGGCGCCGAAGGACCTCAACTCCACCGTGGGCGGGGCGGCGAGGCCGGTCAGCGCCACGCCGGCAGCGACGAGCAGCAGCACGCAGGATCGGAGACGGGACGGGTTCATTCGGGAAAGGGGGTCAAGGTGAGCGGTTTGCCCTGCGTGTTCCAGAAGACATGGAAACTGTCGCCGAACGTGAGCACCCGCGGGTGATCCGAGGCACCGGGAGTCGCGGTCAGTTCAATCTCCTCCCAGTGATCGCCGCCGTCGTTCGACCGCAGGCCGCGCAGGCGGGTCTTCTCGCCGTCGAACTCCTTCCAGGCGATGGCGACGCGGTTGCCGAGGATGGCGATATCGGCATGGACGGCGGCCTCGCCGCCGATCCGCCGCCGGGCATCGATCCCGCCGTCGCGCAGGCGTCCGTAGAAAACACCCTGGTTTTGCGGCGCTCCGCTGAACCACAAGGCATGGAGACGGTGACGTGAATCCTCGGCCAGCGCGGGACCCTGGTGCGGGCACGCGTCGATCTTCCAGTCCTCGAACGAGGCGCGCCGCACAGGACCGGCCTTGCCGTCAGGGAAGAACCGCGCGACGGCGTGATCGCGCACATTCGGCTCGAAGACATGCCGCCACATCGCCGTCAGGCTGCCGTCGGGATGGCAGACCAGCGCGATGCGGCAGCACTCGCAACTGTTGTCCGCGAGCTTGTAGTCGCCGCGAAACGTCGCGCCCCGGTCGTCCGATACCGCGAAATACACCGCGGCGCCACGATACGGCGGCGCCTTGGCGGCCGCGGCGGCCACCAGATCGCGCTTGTCGATCCAGGCGACGACGACCTGCCCCACCGTATTCACGGCGATCGAGTCGAAGCGGTGCGTGATTACCTGGCCGTCGCGATGCACCACCGTCGGTGTCGAAAACGTGCGGCCGCCATCGAGCGAGCGCGCGAACTTGATTTCACCGGTGTAGGGCTTCGCCAGCGGCCGCGTCCACGTGACGTAGATCTCGCCGGCCGGCCCGAGCGCAATTTTCGGACGGGCGTCGCCGCCGGTGTCGGTTGGCTCGGGCGCGGGGGTCACGAGTACGGGATTGAGCCACGTGCGTCCGCGATCCTCGGAGCGGCTGACCGCGATGTGACCGCTGACCTTGTGCGCCGCCCACAGGACGCCCTTCGCATCGAAGGCGGCTTGCGCGCCCAGCTCCGTCTGCGCGGTGCGATCGGCGCCTTTGCCGGCGCCGTGCGCATGGGCGGGCTCCGCCGCGCCCAGCCAGGCGGGTGCGAGGAACGCGAGAGCGAGGAGCAGCGGGCGGCGCATGGCCTTCACCAGCTTAACTCGACGCCGCCGTAGAAGGTGCGGGGCAGGCCGGGGGTGAACACGGGCGTATTGGACGACACGGAGGCGGTGTCGGCAAACCGTTTGTCCGCGGCGTTCATCACGCGGGCGAAAAGTCCCGTGCGTTTCGTCACGGCATAGCTGGCGCGGACGTTGAGCAGATCGTGACCGGGATATTTGCCGAAGGTCGGGGAGTTGCTCGACTCGAGCCAGTATTCCCCGATCCGCACCCACTCGAGTTGCAGCATGGCTCCGGTGACCGGACGCCAGGTCACGCGGGTGTTGGTCATGACCCGGGGCGCGGTCTCCATTTCCCTGCCGCTGAGACTGCCGGTCGCCGTCACCCAGTCGGCATAGCGGTGGCGGGCGTAGGAGAGCGCGGTGTCGAGGCGGAGCTGCGGGCCGAGCCTGGCGCCGAGGCCGGCCTCGACGCCCCGGTGCTCGGTCCGGCCGGCGTTGACGTTGGTGCTGACGTTGGTCGCGAGGTCGCGCTGGCTGAGGAGGTCGTCCTTCTTGGTGAGCTCGTAGGCGACCAGGTTGTAGTTGAGCGGACCGAGGTCGCCGCGGAGGCCGAGCTCGACCTGGTTCGCGCGGATGGGCTTGAGCGCGAGGGCGAGGCGGGCCCGGGCCAGGGCGTTGGCGGTGGTGGTGTCGTTGCCCGCGCGGTAGAGCTGGCCCTCGGAGGGGGCGCGGAACCCGAAGTTATACGAGGCGTAGAGGTGGGTGTTTTTGTTCAGCGCGTAGGTGGCGCCGAGCTTGGGGCTGATACGCGAAAAGCTGGACTCGTTGCTGGCGATCTGGCCGTAGAAACGCGTCGCGCCGTTGACCGTCGCCTGAACCGTGCTGGCGGAGAGGTGGTTGTTCATCTCGAAGCCCATCGTGTCGTAGCGCAGGCCGGCGGTGATGCGAAGCTCTGGCGTGGGCGAGAACTCGCCGTGCAGGTAGGGCGACAGGCTCTGGAAGGTCACGTGGTAGTCGTAGACGCGCGTGCCGAGCGTGTAGGCGCTGTAGACGGTGCTGGCGCCGGTGCCGGTGCGCGTGACGAGCAGGTTGTCCTCCGTGCGGGCACCGGGACTGTAGTCGAAATCGACGCCACCGATCAACCGGGCGCGCAGGGCGGGGAGGTTTTTGCGCCACTTGGCGAGGAAGCCGTAGGAGACGTTGTGGGTTTTCTCGATGCGGGGATCGGAACTGAAGTTGTACGTGCCGTTCAGATCCATCGTGTTGTCGCGGAAGTAGGGGATGACCGATATCATGCCCGTGCCGAACTGCTGTTCGTATTCCATCGAGATGCGCGCCGCGCTGACTTTGCGGTAGGCGACCGAGATATTGTTGCGCGTGGGGTTGTTCAGATAGTCGGCGAAGATGAGCGCGGAATTCGCACCCGTCTCCTGGTCAATCTTGGAGACGCCGACGATGGTCTTGAGCACGATGTCGCGGCCGAGGTGCTGGTCGAAGCGCAGGTTGCCGCTCTTGCGATCGTAGGCGGTGCGGTCGCGCCAGCCGTCGGTGTGGGTGGCGTTCAAGTCCACTTGCAGCCCGCCGTGTTCGCCGATCGAGCCGCCGGCGCTGCCGAGGAAGCGCCACGTGCCGAACGCACCCGCCTCGCTGCTGAGACTAGCGTGGATGCCGCCTTCAGGGGCGTGGGAGAGGATGTTGACGATGCCGCCGATGGCGTCGGACCCGTAGAGGGCGGTGCCGGGGCCGCGGACGACCTCGATGCCCCCGGCCATCGGGATGTTCACCTCGTAGAGGGCGTTGTGGTTGAAGAAGCCGGTGGCCCGGATCGGGATGCCGTCCTCGAGGAAAAGATAAAGCGGGCTGGTGGTAAACGGCTGCCGGATGGCGGTCGTGTGGCCCTCGCCATTGGTGACCGCAACGGCCACGCCTGGAATCTGGCCGAGCAACTGGCCCGGATGCAGCGGGGCGGTTTCGCGGATGACCTCGGGCTTGATCGTGCCGACGGAGACGGGCGTTTCCGAGAGGAGCGCCTTTTCGCGCGTGCCGGTCACGGTCATGGGCGCAAGTTCGGTGACCGGCGGTGGCGATGATTGGGCTGGAGCCGCCAGCGGCAGGGCCGCGAGGGCGCAGGTCGCGGCGAACGTGCGGAGTCGCGGCGAGCCTTGAAAGTGAGACGTGGGAGGAAAGTGCATGGGTGAAACCGGGCGGGCGAGGAGGGCGTGGGGAGGAAGGACACGGCGGCGGGCACGCGAACGCGCGACGTGGTTCGCCGGGGCGAACGGAGGGGTGGAACCGCGCGCGCAGATTCAGCGCGACGCGGACACGGCGGTGCAGGGCGCGTTAAACGCGCGGCGGGGGCACTGGCACCGGATCGCTGCGGCCGGACGGAGCGAGGGCCGGCCCGGCCGGCCACTCCCGGGTCAGGGCGGAAAAAATGATTACTGTCGGCAGCTCGCAGGCGAGGAGGAGTTTGGGGTCCTTCGCCCGCAGCAGTTCGGCCGGAGCTTGTTTCTCCTGCTGGTCCTTGGTCTGGGCGACGCTGACACAGAGTTCGCACGGCTTGGCGGGGTCGAACGTCGCGGACAGGGCGGCGCCCACCGTCATCGATTCGGCATACCCGGCGAACATCCGGCCCCAGGCGAAGACCTGCACCACGTCGAGCAGGGCGCCATTGGCACAGAGCCAAGCGACGAGCAGTCCGACGATGGAAAGTTTCTTTCGCACGCGGGCGGACCCTCAAGCGGAGGGAAACCTGAGGCAAGGGCATTTTCCTTCGTGGCCGGACGGTAAAACTTTGGGCGAAAAAAGTTGAAACTCCGGCTAATAACGTGCGTCGAAGACGTATGCTCACGGCAATCACCGGCGGGATCTGGCGGCGCGAAACCATTTTTTTCCTCTGCGGCTTCCTGCTCACGTCCCCTTCGATCCGGGCGGCCGATGACGCCGCCAACTCCCGCGACACCCTGGTCTACAAGGATGGCGATCGCGTGCACGGCACGCTGGTTTCGAGCGGCGCGACGATTGTGTTCAAGTCGGACCGCTTCGGCGAACTGCGCGTGCCGGCGGCGGATGCCGTGATCATCCAAGGGGAAAAAGCTCCCGCGCCCGCGGCGGCGAAGGCCGTTGTCGCCCAAGCCGCGAAACCGGGAAGCGCCGCCAAGCCGGACAACCCCGCGGCGAAAACCGAGGCGGAGCGGGCGGAGGAGGAACGGGTGACGCTGTGGGACCGGTTTTCCCCGTGGATGCTGACGGCGAAGGTGCGCAATTACTTCGGTCCGTGGCACGGTCGGCTGGCGTTTTCCACCGAGGCCGTGTCCGACCGCGCCAACCGCAACAATGTCGCGTTCGACGGCCAGTTGCGGCGCAAGTGGGAGAAGGATGAGGTGCGGATCGCCACGCGCACGGACTACGCGCGCACCGATGAGATTCCCACGACGGACGTGATCAAGGGATCCGCCTCCTGGCAGCACGACTTCAGCAAGGCGTATTTTGCGCAATACCGGCCCAGCGTGGAGTGGAACCGGGCGAGCAAGCGATTGGGAGTGCCCAACGAATACGTGCTGCTGCAGCAGGAAATCGGCCTCGGCTACAATGTGCTGGCCACGCCCAGCCGGAAACTGCGCACGGGGGTGTCGCAGAACTTGTTCGAAATTTGGAACACCGCCCCGGCGGCCGATCACACCTCCCGTGGCGTACAATCCGGTTTCGAGGAGGTCGAACTGAAGCTGCCTTGGCAGATGGGGCTCGTGCAGCGCGGCGTTTGGTATCCGGTGAAGGACCTGCCCGACGGCTGGGAAAACCGCGTCGAGCTCAACAAGAAGCTGACCGAAACGCTCAGCACGTCCGTGCGGCACGAGATGCGCCGCAACAACCCGGATGGCAGCGCGCAGGATTACACGCGTCTGAAGCTGCTGCTCGGATTCGACTTTTGAGCAGGGAAGACGGGAATGAGGTGAATGTGGAAATCAGGAAACGAACCGGAACGGATTCGGCTGCAGACCGTTTCCTGATTTTCCGGCCTCTAGCTTTATCTCGCGTGCCTCGTTGCGGCATTTGGGGACGCCGGAGCGGCTTTGTCCGGGAGGGTAATAGGATCGAGAAGTGAACGGAAAAATCAGGAAACGAACCGGAACGAACCTGCCCGGGATCGTTTCCTGACTTTCCTGATTTCCACATTCAATCCGTCCGGGTTCCCCTCTTCACGCCTCGCATTTGAGCACGTAGACGGGGCCTTTTTCCGAGCCGATCGCGAGCAGGCGGTCATCGGGCGACCAGGCGAGCTTGGTGGCGGCGGTCGGCATCTTCACCGTGGCCCGCAGCGGCTGTTTGCGCTCGGGACTCCAGAGTTGGACAACGCCGTCCTGCGAGGCGGTGGCCAGCAGGCCGTGCGTGTTTTGAAACCGCACCGCACAGACCGGCGCCGCATGCGGCAGCATGGCGGGTTCGCGACCTTCGGGTCCCTCGCCCACGCAATCCCAGATGCAGGCATCGCTGCCACCGCTCGTCGCCAGCCACCGTGCGGTGTGGTCGAAGGAGAGGAATTTCACCTTGCCCTCGTAGCCGCTCATGTGGAGCTCGATGTCTTTTTCCGGAATCCAGAGATGCACGGAGGGATCCTGATTGCCGGAGACGAGCCATTTGCTGTCGGGCGACCACACCAGCGCGTGGATCCCGTTGGCGTAGGGAAATTCCTTTTGCAGGAGGAAGTCGTCCGCATCCCAGAGCCGGATGCCGCCGTAATAGGCGACCGCCATCGAGCCGCCCGCGGGTTGGGCGGCCAGCGCGGTCAGTGTCTTCGGCGCGGGTGGAAACGAATGGGCAACCGAGCCGTCGGGGCGAATCGCTACGAGCGCGCGCCCGGCGGCGGCGAAGAGGCAGGGAGTTGGCGCCGCGCCTCCGACGCACCGCCACGCGAGGTGTTCCACCCACGCGGGGCCAAGTTTGGCGGTGGCCGTGTGCTGCCCTGCCGCCGCGTCCCAGAATTTCACCGCGCCATCCTGGCCGCCGGTGGCGAGGACCGACGACGGAGGGCGAAGGACGGAGGATGGATCGGCCGTCTGCCCGCCGCCGTCCGTCGTCGGCGGCGTGGGCATCCACGCCAGGCAGTTCGTGCCATTTTCATGACCGGGCAGATCGTGGCTCCGCGCGCCGTCGTCGGCCGCAAACAGCGAGACCGGGCCGGCGGCGCTCGCGGCCGCGAGGCGGGTGCCATCCGGCGACCATGCAAGGTCGATGGCGTAGTCGTCGAGGAGGGCTGCCCAGTGTTTGGTGAGTTGCATCAGCGGGTCGTGCTCGTGAGCGTAATCTTAATCGCGCGCCCGGCATGGGTCAACACGACCACGATTACGAGCACGAGCAAGAGCACGAGCGCAACGCGAACTTCACCCCAACCGGACATCCCCCATGCCCGAACTGCCGGACATCACGGTTTACTTGGAGGCGCTGGAGCGCCGGGTGGTGGGACCGGCGCTGGAGAAATTCCGGATCGAGGCGTTCTTCGTGCTGCGCACCGCCGTGCCGCCGATCGATGCGCTGGCGGGCCGGAAGATCGTCGCGTTGCGTCGGGTGGGGAAGCGGACCGCGTTCGGGTTTGAGGCCGGCCGTTGGCTCGTGCTGCACCTGATGATCGCGGGGCGGTTGCAGTGGACGGAGGTGGGGACGCCTCTCCGAGGCGTCCTGAGTTCCGATGCGAATCGCAGTTCAAACCCAAGACGGCCCGGAGGGCCGTCGCTGCGTACCCACGACCCCGGCGGCATCGACGTGTTCGGCGCCACGACCGAAGAATTCGCCGCAGTCCTCACGCGCGAAAACCACACGCTGAAGCGCGCGCTGACCGACCCGCGGTCGTTCAGCGGCATCGGCAACGCCTACTCCGACGAGATCCTCCACGCCGCACGGCTTTCCCCGGTGACGCTGACCCAAAAACTCTCGCCCGGGGAGATCGTGCGTCTGCACACCGCGGTCCGCGAGGTGCTGGGCGCGTGGACCGAACGGCTGCGGCGCGAGACGGCCGATGGATTCCCGGCGAAGGTCACCGCGTTCCGGCCGGAGATGGCGGTGCACGGCCGGTTCGGCCAGCCCTGCCCGGTGTGCGGCACGACGGTGCAGCGGATCCGTTATGCGGAGAACGAGGTGAATTACTGCCCGCGCTGCCAGACGGGCGGCCGGCTCCTCGCCGACCGATCGCTGTCCCGGCTGCTCAAGTCGGACTGGCCGCGCACGATCGACGAGGCCGAGTCGTTGCCGCGTTCACGGTAGGCGTTCGCCACGCCCTTTTGCTGGCTGTCACGCCATCTCCCGCCAACGATGAGAGGGATGACCGCCCGCCTGTTTCGACTTCCATCGCGTGCCTCAACCTCTGGATGGGTGGCCGCGCGGCTTGCCGCCGTTTTGCTCGCGGTCAGTCCGGCCGCGGCATTCGCGGCCGGGTGGGAGCGCGTGGCGGACCTGCCCGAGTCGAACGGCGGATTCGCGTGCGCGCTGATCGACGGGGAGATCGTCATCGCCGGGGGAACGAACTGGCCGGGCGACGTGAAGCGCTGGCTCGACAAGATTTGGGCCTACGACGTGGCGCGTGGCACGTGGCGCGAGGCCGGCCGGCTGGAAACGCCCGCGGCCTACGGGGCGTTCGATGCGGGTGCCGGTGCGCTTTGGCTGGCCGGCGGCTCGGGCGGGGCCAGGGGCCATCCGGTGCTCTGGCGGCTGGGCAGGGGTGGCGCGCTCACGCGTATGGCTGCGATCGAACCCCGGCTCGTCTACGCGAGCGGCGCCATTCTCGGCGACACGCTCTACGCCGTCGGAGGCGCGCCGGATCAGGCCCGCCTCGATCTGCTCACGAACGCTTTTCGGGCGGTCGACCTGCGGACCGGCTCGAGCCGGAAACTTGCGGACTACCCCGAGGCGGGCTTTGGCATCGGCACCGCGGTGGCGGGCAACGACCGCATTTACGTTTTCGGCGGCGCGCGCTGGGACGCGCCGGTCGGAACCGTCGCCAATCTCGCGGCGGCGCACGTGTATTCCCCGGCGACGGGGCGCTGGTCGGACCTGCCTCCGCTCCCGGTCGCCAATCGCGGAATCACCGCCGTGCGCCTCGATGCCACGCACCTGCTGCTGGCCGGCGGCTACCGCGACGAGGCGACGGGCTTCGCCGCCGAGACGTATGTTTTCGATCTCGCTGCCAACCACTACCGGGCGACGGTTCCGTTGCCGTATCGGGCGGGGAATGTGGGCCTGGTCCAGGCGGGCGAATGGCTCTTCGCCTTCGGCGGCGAGGACCGCATGAAGCATCGCACCGCGGTGATGTACCGCATCCGCTGGCGGGAATTGCTCGACGCCGCCCGTTGAGCGGACGGGGGCGTTGGCGCGCTGACCTTGGGTCCGGGTCAATTTTGCGACTAGTCGCAAAATTCGCGCCGCGGCGGCGGTCGCCACCGCCTGGGGGCCCGTCTCAATTGTGAGCACACGCGCACAATTGGAGAAACCGACGCGGTGCATCCGCCGCGCTCGCCGCCGTCCACGGACCCGAATACGAAAACCGGGCGTCGTTTTCCGTCGTCCGCCGGCCGCACTTGACAGGCCGAATCCCCTGCCGCACGCGTAGTTCGCCCCTTCCCCGCCAGCGACTCCAACCCCGAGCCATGATCGAAAACCAAGGCGCCCACGCGTCGGCGAACCGTCCCAGTTATGCGAGTGCCACCAGCGATGTGCCGCTGCTGGGGCTCACCATCGGCGACATGTTCGACCGGACGGCGGAAAAATATCCGGACAACCTGGCGCTCGTGTCCCGCCACCAGCAGATCCGGCTCACGTATCGCGAGCTGCAGGAGCAGGTCGACCGGTGCGCCCGGGGCCTGATGGCCCTCGGCGTGCAGAAGGGCGACCGCGTCGGTATCTGGTCGCCGAATCGCTCCGAGTGGTGCGTCACCCAGTTCGCCACCAGCAAGGTCGGCGCCATCCTCGTGACCATCAATCCCGCCTACCGGGCGCACGAGCTGGAATACGCGCTCAACCAGTCCGGCTGCAGCGTCGTTGTCATCTGCCCCGCGTTCAAGTCGTCCGACTACGTGGACATGCTTCTGACGCTCGCGCCGGAGATCAAAAGCCAGGCGCCCGGCAGCCTCCAGTCCCCGAAGCTGCCCGCGCTGAAAACCATCGTCTGCCTGGGCGAGACCCCGGTGGCGGGCATGCTGACGTGGGGCGAACTGAACGCCCGCGCCGCGGACGTCAGCGTGGCGCAGCTCCGCGAACGCCAGGAATCGCTCGAGTGCGACGAGGCGATCAACATCCAATACACCAGCGGCACGACCGGTTTTCCCAAGGGCGCGACCCTGAGCCACCACAATATTCTCAACAACGGGTACTTCGTCGGCCGGCTGCAGAATTTCTCCCCGCAGGACAAACTCTGCATTCCCGTGCCGCTTTACCACTGCTTCGGGATGGTGATGGGGAATCTCGGCTGCGTCACCCACGGCGCGACCATGGTGTATCCGTCCGCCGGCTTCGAGCCGCTGGCGGTCCTGCAGGCAATCCAAGAGGAGCGCTGCACCGCGTTGTACGGTGTGCCCACAATGTTCATCGCCGAGCTCGATCACCCGGACTTCGCCGCGTTCGACCTCCGCAGCCTGCGCACCGGCGTGATGGCGGGTTCGCCGTGCCCCATCGACGTCATGCGGCGCGTCGTCGACCGCATGCACATGTCGGAGGTCGAGATTTGCTACGGCATGACCGAGACCAGTCCGGTCTCGACCCAGACCCGCCTCGACTCCCCGCTGGAAAAGCGCGTCGGCACCGTCGGCCAGTGCCATCCGCACCAGGAGATCAAGATCGTCGATCCGGGCCACGGCCGGATCGTGCCGCTCGGGGAACCCGGCGAATTGTGCACGCGGGGTTACTGCGTCATGCTCGGTTACTGGGGCAATCCGGCGGCGACGAAACAGTCCATCGACGACGCGCGCTGGATGCACACCGGCGACCTGGCGACGATGGACGCCGAGGGCTACATCAAGATCGTCGGGCGAATCAAGGACATGATCACCCGCGGCGGGGAAAACATCTATCCGCGCGAGATCGAGGAGTTTTTGTACACCCACCCGAAGGTGAGCGACGTGCAGGTGATCGGCGTGCCCGACGCGAAATACGGCGAGGAAGTGGCGGCGTGGATCCGGCTGAAGCCCGGCGTGACGGCCTCGGCGGACGAGATCCGCGGCTTCTGCAAGGGGCAGATCGCACACTTCAAGATTCCGCGCTACGTCAAATTCGTGGAGACGTTCCCGACGACGATCACGGGCAAGGTTCAGAAGTACGTGATGCGCCAGCAATCGATCGAGGAGCTGGGCCTGCAGGCGGCCGCGGCCATCGCCACGGCCTGAGCGTCGGCCGGACTTCGGCGGGGCCGGAAGCTCAGGCGGGCGGCGTCAGGTGCCGGCCCAATTGCGCGAGCGCTCGCGCAATTGGAAGAACAACGTGGCGAGGCAGAGGAACAGTCAATTGGCGCGACGGAGTGAGGCGGCAAAATGGGTTGGGCTTCCCCCGGTTGGGCGGACGCGGTTTCGCCTGCCCAGTTGAGTCAGATCGAGGCCGCGCTGCATCACGCCTTCGATTCGTGAACCGAGATCGTGGGACTAAGACGTCAAAACCAGAGGTCTGGCTCTTTTTTGGCTCGTGGATCTGTCAAGAGTCACGACGTGACCCCATTTGGCTGCCAGAAACGGCAGTAGCATGGCGCACAAGATCAGCCCGGATTATTTCCGTTCGATGATTTCCAGCAGGGCCGTCGCAAAGCGGTGCCCGATCTCCAGCGTGCCCTTCGCGGTGAAATGCGTGTGCGACGGCGGCAGCGTTTCCGCGCCCTCGGTATCCACGTAGCGGCTCAGGGGATCCATCGCCGCCAGCGCCCGCTGCTGCGCGACAATCACCGGCAGGTCAGGATTCTTTCCGTTGCCGAACCGCGTGTTCACCCCGACCAATGCGATCAACCGCGGCGCCGCCAAATCCTGGCGCAGCCGCGTGAGCAAATGGAAAAGGTTCTTCGCATACTCGGGTGCGGCCGTCCGCGTGGCATCGCTCTCGCCCTGCACCCAGACGAGCGCACGCAGGCGGAGCGTGACGCCTTGTGCCCGGGCGGCGGTCATCGCGGCTTTCGTCTCCGCGATCAACGCGCGGTAACACGCACCGGCGGCGCCGGCATCGTCGGGATTCCAATCCTGTATCAACGCGGTCCCGCTGAACGCCGTTTTCACGATGGCCAGCGGCCGTCCTTCTCTGGCCCGAAGCTCGCGCGCGAAGCCCATCTCCGGACCGAAGCCGCCCTCCGGCTTTTTGAAATTTCCATATTGGCGCGGCGAATTCGTTTTCGCCTCGGCCGTGATCGTCTCCATCGGTGTGCCCTTCGGCTGGGGCTGGAGGTGGGTCCATTTTCCACCGCTCGTGACATCATACTCGTCGGGCGGAGGATCTCCGACCCGCCACCAAAACATCACGTCCCGGTCCGCCGGGTCCGGTGGCAACGCCGACGCATACGCATCAAAGCCCACCGCATTCGATTGACCGGCAACGATCACCAGATCCCGCATCGCGGTGGGACCACGCGAACCGGAGTGGATGCAGCCGGCAAAAATGAACAGGAGCAGAAGGGACGAGGTCAGGCGTGGCATGGGCTGCATGGAGCGATGGAACGGGCGAGCCGTAGAGCACAGCCTCCACGGCCGGCGCAGGCAACCCCCGAGCGAAGCCAAGAAAAAGCCGAAGGGGTCTGAACTATTGATCGGCTGTCGCCGATTCAGCGCCCGAACTTCATCGAAGGAGGCAAAAGGGGCCAGGTCGTGACTATTGACAAGGTGCATTTAAAAATCCGGCGATTGGGCCTGACCGCGAGCCGTTGTCATCGCGTAACGAGCAGGGCGTTCCCTGCGGCGGAGCGTTGCGCCGGCAACTTCTTTTGACTTGGCCGCTTGAGTTTTGGGCATCTGTTTTCCACGGTCGTTCCCGGCATGAAACTCCTACCCCTTGCTGGCGTGCTGATCGGTTTGTTGGGCAGTCCGTTGTTCGCGGCGCAGACGCCGGCGAAAGCGGAGGCGAAGCAGCCGCCGCAGCCGAAGCCCACGCACGCGAATGTGCCCTACGGCGACCGGGCCCGGCAGGTGCTCGATTTCTGGCAGGCAACTTCGACCCGGCCGACACCCGTCGTCCTGCACATTCACGGCGGCGGCTGGGTGACGGGCGACAAGGCGCTCGTTGCCGGTCTCGAGCAGTACCTCGCGGCGGGAATTTCCGTCGTCTCGATCAATTACCGCTACGTCTCGCAGGCGGCCCTCGCAGGCATCCAGCCGCCCGTGCAGTGGTCGCTCCACGATGCGGCGCGTGCGTTGCAGTTTGTCCGGAGCAAGGCGGCCGAGTGGAATCTCGACCGGGCGCGCATCGGAGCGACGGGCGGCTCGGCGGGCGCGTGCTCGAGCCTGTGGCTGGCGTTTCACGCCGATCTCGCCGACCCGAAGAGTTCGGATCGCGTGGCGCGCGAGTCGACGCGGCTCTGGTGTGCGGCGGTCGCCGGCGCGCAGACGACGCTCGATCCCCGGCAGATGAAGGAGTGGACGCCGAACAGCCGCTACGGCGGGCACGCCTTCGGTTTCTGGCCGGACCCGACCGATCTGAAGCGCCGCGACACGCGGTTCGCCGATTTCCTCGCCGCGCGTGAACGCGTGCTGCCGTGGATCAAGCAATACTCGCCGTTCGAGCACGTGAGCCCCGATGACCCGCCCGTCTATTTGATCTACACCGCCCCGCCCGCGCTCGGCCAGGACCAGAAGGATCCGACGCACACCGCCAACTTCGGTGTGAAGTTGCAGGAACGGCTGCGCGAAGTCGGGGTCGCGTGTGAACTGGTTTACCCGGGCGCGCCCGACGTGAAGCACCCGCAAGTGCAGCATTACCTCATCGCGACGCTGAAGGCGGAGCGGTAAGGTCGGGAGGAATTGAGAGAACGAGAACGACGAAGGATGGGGTCGCTGCCTCTGGACTCGCGCGCCTGCCGGGGCGATCTGAAAAACGCGGGCTTCTCACGGTGCAAGTTTCCCGCTACGAATCGAAACCGAGTCCCGGTGCGAACGTCTCGCCTGGGAGTTCTTCCCCTTCTTACTCCGATGGCTAAAAACAACACCCTCACTCGTCGCGATTTCATCACGTTCTCAGCCATGGCCGCGGCCGCGCTGGGAATTTCGGGCTGCGTCAGCCTCGCCAAGAATCCGCGGCGGCCGCGTCCAATCGCGGCGGGCGCCAAGGTGCGCGTCGCGCAGATCGGCTGCGGCGGCAAGGGCTACAGCGATATCATGGCGCAGCGGGACGAGGAGATCGTGGCGTTCTGCGACATCGATTGGGAACGCCCGAACGTGAAGAAGCTCTTCGAGCAGTTCCCGAACGCGAAACGCTACAAGGATTTTCGGAAGATGCTGATCGAGATGGACGATCAGATCGACGCGGTCTGCGTGAGCACGCCGGACCACATGCATTTCCTGCCCGCGTATCTCGCGATCATGCTGGGCAAGCACGTCTACGTGCAGAAGCCGCTGACCCAGACTGTGGGCGAGGCCCGCGAACTCCTGCGCCTCGCCCGGCTCAACGGCGTGTGCACGCAGATGGGCAACCAGGGCCACGCCGGCGAGGGCATCCGCCTCGTGCGCGAGTGGTTCCAGGGCGGCGTCCTCGGCGAGGTCCGCGAAGTGCAGATCTGGACGAATCGCCCCGTGTGGCCGCAGGGCATGCAGGAGTGGCCGAAAACGGAAACTCCGCCGGAGGGTTTCACGCAGGACCTTTTTCTCGGGCGTTCGCCGGAGCGGCCCTTCAGCAACGAAATCCACCCCTTCAAGTGGCGCGGTTACCACGACTACGGCTGCGGGGCGCTCGGCGACATGGCGTGCCACATCATGGATGCGGCGTATTGGAATCTCGAACTCGGCGCGCCCACGAGCGTCGAGCTCAAGAAGATCGACGGCCGGAGCTCGTTCGCCTTCCCGAACTCGGCGGTGGTCGAGTATCAATTCCCGGCCCGCGGCAAACTGCCGCCGGTGAAGCTCACGTGGTCCGAGGGTGGCGAAAAGCCCGAGCGGCCGCCGCAGCTCGCGGCCAACCCCGACAAGGGGGATCTTGCCCGCCAGCTCGCGAAGGGCGGCCAGCTCATCATCGGCAGCAAGGGCACCGTCTATGACGGCAACGACTACTGCAACAGCCCGCGCTTCATCCCGGAGTCGTTTCACCAGCAGCTCGTGCCCTCGCTGCCGCCGAAGACGATCCCGCGCGTGCCGGAGAACAATCCGCACAAGGAGTGGACCGCGGCGATCCGGGCGAACAACCCGCTGGCGGCCGGTTCCAATTTCGAATACTCGGTGCCGTTCACCGAGATGGTGTGCCTCGGCACGCTGGCGATCCTCGTCGGGAAGAAATTCACGTGGGATCCCGTCGCGATGAAGACCAGCCTGCCCGAGGCGAACAAGCTGCTCTACCCGAACTATCGCCGCGGCTGGTCGCCAGACGACGTTATCGCCCGCGTGGGCTGATCTCATGATCTTTTCCGCTTGGCGCGCCGCGGCGCTCGCCGGCGTTTTGGCGGTTGCGGGGGCCGTCGCCACCACGGTGGCGGCCGCCCCGGTCCACTCGCAGCTTTGGGGCCGGGCCGGGGAGGCGTGGGACCCGGCCGGCCGGTTGCCGGATTTTTCCCGCGCGGGCTATCGCGAAGGTGACGCGCCGATTCCGGCGGTGCCCCAGGCGGCGAATGTGAAGGATTTCGGCGCGGTCGGCGACGGCGTGGCCGACGACACGAAGGCGATCCAGGCCGCGATCGACGCCACGGAGCGGGGCGCGATCTGGGTGCCGCCCGGCCGCTACGTTGTCACGGATTTCATTCGCATCGCGAAGAGCGGCGTCGTGCTGCGCGGGGCGGGACCAGAGCGCAGCGTGCTGTGGTTTCCCCGCGGGCTCGACGAGGTGCACCCGAAGGTGGGGCGCACGAGTTCGGGTTCGCCCGCCAGCGGCTACTCCTTCGGCGGGGCCTTTGTCACGTTGCGGGGCGACTACCGGGCGCGGTCGCTCGCCAAGATCATCGCGACCGCGCGCCGCGGGGATACGTCCGTCGAGGTGGATCGCGCGGCCGGGCTCGCGCCGGGCCAGACCGTGCTCGTGGTGGTCCGCGAGGCACCGGATCAGAGCTTGAAGACGTGGCTTTACGGCGGCGATCCGGGCGACATCCGCCGGGGCAAGCCGCGCGACACGAAGATGCGCGCGCGGATTGTCGCGGTGCAGGGCGGCCGCGTGCAACTCGACCGCCCGCTGCGGTTCGAGACGCGGCCCGAGTGGCAGCCCGAGATCCGAAGCTTTCGTCCGACGGTTGAGGAATCGGGCGTCGAGGGGCTCGGATTCGAATTTCCGGGCGTGGCCTATCGCGGGCACTTCAAGGAAAACGGAGCCAACGCGATCGAGCTGCGGGCCGTGGCCAACTGCTGGGTGCGCAACGTCGCCATCCGCAACGGCGATCTCGGTATCACGATCGCAGCCTGCGGCAACACGATCGACGGCGTCGTTTTCACGGCCGATGCCGCGCGGGGCCGGGCGGAAGCCGGCGTGGCCGATTGCACGGGGCACCACGCGATCCAGTGCGTCGGCGCCGAGGATAATCTCGTGACACGTTTCGATCTGCGGACAAGTTACGTGCACGACCTGGCGGTGGAGCACGCGTCGGGCAATGTCTACGCCGGCGGACGCGGGGCCGACTTGTGCTTCGACCATCACAAGGACACGCCCTACGAAAATCTTTTCACCGACATCGATTGCGGCCGGGGGACGCGGGTGTGGCGTTGCGGCGGCGGGGAGAGCCTGGGCCGGCAGACGGCGGGCTGGGCGACGTTTTGGAATATCCGCGCGGCCCGGGCCGTCGAGCTGCCGCCGCAAGGCTGGGGGCCGGCCGGCATGACCTTCGTCGGCCTTGCGACGAAGACCCCGAATGCCACGGCGCCGACGGGCATCTGGCTGGAGGCCGCGTCGGCCGGTCAGATGGAGCCGCGCAATTTGCATGCGGCCCAACTCGCGCGGCGGCGCACGGGCCGGACAGAGTAGGGACGAGCGCCGGCGGGCCGACGCTTGAAGTGGCCGGGTGCTGCCCGCGAGTGCGGGAGGGAGCCACGCCAGCGCAAGTCCTGGTCAACGCGAAGCACGGCCGCGGAGTTCGCCGGTCGCAGATCGCTGAAATTTCGCGAATTACGCGTGACGACCGGGTGGAACGTTCGATGCGGAGTGTTGGTCAATGACATCGGCCCAACCGGGAAACGGGCGACGACGGTGGGGCCGGCCGATGCAACCGCCGCCCGCCAACGTTCGATTCCCTCTCGCCATGAATAGCTCCACTCTGTTTTGCCGGTCTTGGTTCTGGTTTTGTGCGCTGTTCTTTTTGCCCGGATGCGCGACCCCGCCCAAGGTTGAGGTCCCCGGCACTCTGAAGGTGCAGGTCTACGTGCCGCCGTCTTGGAATTTCTTCCTCGAGGATCGTATTGCGGAAGCCTTCACGGATCGCGTGGCGGATGTCTTCCATCGCAGCGGCTTCGGCTTTCCGATCGAGAATGTGCGCGCCGTGGAGGATCCCGCGAAGGTGCCGTATCTCCTTACGATCCGCCTGACCGACTGGCGCATCACCCACCTCGGCAACATCGATTGTACGTTTACGGCGCAGCTGAAGACTCTGCAGTCCTCGGGTAACCTCGGCGTCTACACCAATACCAGCATGCGGTCGCTCAGCTCCGGCCGGTTTGGCTTCGGCCAGTCGTTCGAGGAGGCGGCGGAAGGTGCGATTCGCGATCTCGCCAACGATATTGCGAAAGGCGATCTGCTGCGGGGCATGTGGCGCCGCTGAGCGCGGGCCGGGAAAATGGGTTTGGCTAGAGCGATTTAATTTTTTCTGTAGAGAGAACGTTCAATCCCGTTTGTAACGTAATACGTGACAAACACGCCGGGCTGGCTGAGTGCTGCGTTCCAAACCGGCCATATTTTAACTTAAACCGCCGTGGAGCGCCTCGGACTCCACGACATGTTCGCCCGGGGGCGCCGCCAGGGCCGCTTCGAGGAGCTCACGGGCAATGCGTTCCGCGGGCACGACGCGATAACGCCGGGGCACCAGCGGGCCGATGCCCCGGAGCAGGGCGACCGCCAGCGCTTCAAGCGGCCGGTGCTCGGTCCGGTCGCCGCCGATCGCCGACGGGCGTACGATTGTGAGCGAAGAATAGCCGACGCCGGCGACGGCGCGCTCGGCCTCGCCCTTGGTGCGGAGATAAAACGAGCGCGCGCGCGGATCGGCGCCGACCGACGAGGTGAGCGCGAAGGCCCGGGCGCCATGGCGGCGGGCGAGGGTTGCGACGGCCAGCGGGTAGTCGCGATCCACCGCGCGAAACGCCGCCTGCGAGCCGGCCTTCCGGATCGTGGTGCCGAGCGTGCAGATGACGCCGTCGGCCGCCCACCAGGCGGCGTCGGCAGGCAGCGCCGCGAAATCGACGAGGGGATTTTCGAGCCGCGGATGGGCCGGCAACGGCCGCCGCGTGGGCGCGACCAGCCGGGCGACGCGCGGATCGTTCAGGGCTTGCGCGAGCACCGACCGGCCGACCAGTCCGGTCGCGCCGACGAGGAGCAGGGTTTTTATGTCCTAAAGCTGGAAGTCATAGACTGGCGACGATCGAGCCGCGGGACGAGGTCGGAGTAGCCGCCCCGCGGAACGGCGGGCGGCCGCGTTCGAAACGGGCCAGGCCACGTGGATTGTAACCATACTGTTACGGTTTCGTTTTCGCGGGGGAAACTTCGAACCACGAGCCTGCGCTCGCGTGCGACCCTGCCGGCGCGCTCTCCCCAACCCAGAGATATTAAGCCTATGAAATACCTGCGATGCTTTCTCGGTTTACGTTTAGCCATCGTTGCCGGATGCGTCGGTGCTCTCGTGCTGGTCTCGACGATTCTGGCGAAACCCCAGACGGCGGCCCCGGCGGCGGCAGTTCCCTTGAATGGCGGCGCCGGAAATATCGGCGAGGCCGTTTGCATCGCGTGTCATGCGCCCCAGAACCAGCAGTTCTCGCACACGCAGCATGCGAATGTCTTCCGGCTGAATCCAAGGAACGAAAAAGAAAAAGTGAGCTGCGAAGCCTGCCATGGCCCGGGTTCCAACCACATCAAGGATCCGGCCAATCGCGGCTCGCTCATCGGCTTTACCAAGGAATGGGGCACGCCGGTGGCCCAACAGACCGCCATGTGTCTCAACTGTCACGAGGGCGGCGACCGGATGTTTTGGCCGGGTTCGCCGCACGCTTCGAATCAACTGAGCTGCAGCGACTGTCACAACCCGATGGCGAAGATTTCCGCCACCGGTCTCCTCAAGAAACCGACGATCAACGAAACCTGCTACACCTGCCATCAGCAGCAGCGTTCCGATTTTGCGAAGCGCTCCCACATGCCGTTGCCCGAAGGGAAGATTTCGTGTGTCGACTGCCACAATCCCCATGGGTCCACCACAAAGGCGCTCGTGAAGAACGACTCGATCAACGAACTCTGCTACAACTGCCACGCCGAGAAGCGCGGGCCCTTCCTCTGGGAGCATGCCCCGGTGCGGGAAAACTGCCTGAACTGCCACAATGCGCACGGCTCCAATCACGACAAGCTGCTCACGGTCAGCCGGCCCTTCTCGTGTCAGCAATGCCACGACAACACAAATCACCAGAGCAACCTCTACAACGCCGGCCAGCTGGTCGGGGGCGGGGCGGCCCCGAGCAGCCGCATCATCGGGCGCTCGTGCCAGAACTGCCACTCGCAGATCCACGGTAGCAACCACCCGGCCGGCGCCCGCTTCCAGCGGTAAGTCCCGCCTGAAACCACCCCGACGATGAAAACAAATTTTCTTCCCCAGGTTTCCGGCCTCGCCCTTTGCGCTGCCCTCGCCCTGCCCCACGCTGCCGCCTCGCCTTTCGCCACCTCCGCCTCCGGCGTCGGCACGACGCTCGGCAACAAGGAGAGCACGTCCACCGCTGCCTCGCTTGCCGCCGACGCCGACTGGCCCGCGGCCAAGCACACGCCCACTGGCCAGATGTTCAAGCTGCCATTCAGTGTGCCGAAGCTGGGAGACATCCAGAAGACTGCTTCCGGCTGGGATTATTCGGGCCAGATCGAGCTCGGCTACATCGGGGGCGACGCCGGTGAGCGCAACGCCCAATACCGGATGTATCAGGACCTCGACGAGGGTTCTTACGTCAACAACTTCAACCTGCTCCTGAAGAAATCCGACGGCGCGTTCGTCAACGTCACTGGCGGTGCCGCCGGCCGGCGCGATCAATATTACGGTCTCAATTTCGGCCGCACCAACTCCTGGGGCGTAAAAGTTTTCTTCAGCGAGACACCGCACGTGTTCACCGACACGTTCAAGAGTCTCTGGTCCGGCACCGGCACCGGCAACCTCGTCCTGTTGCCCGGTCTTACCCCCGGCGGCACCGCCACGACGGCGAATGACACCGCCGCCGTCACGGCCGCGGCACTCGGCGCCACTCGCTCGACGCTCGGCCTCACGCGGAAGCGGGGTGGCGTCCGCCTCGACCTCACGCTCTCGTCGGCCCTGAAGGCCTACGTCAGCTACGCCCTCGAAAAACGCCAGGGCGCCCGCCCTTTCGCCACGGTTTGGGGCAACAATGGCGGCACCGCGCCGATGGAGATCGCGGAGCCCATCGATTACGACACGCAGGACATCGCGGCCGGCGTGATTTACTCGAGCGGTCTCAACGCCTTCAACTTCCGGTGGAACACCTCGCTCTTCAAAAACAAGATCGACACCCTCACCTTTCAGGAGCCCTTCCGCATCGCGCCGCAGGGCTTCACGACGACGCCCGCGGCCGGCGCTTATACGCAGGGGCGCATGGATCTCACGCCGAACAATCAGGCCCACAACGCCCGCGCCGAATATACCCGGAAGCTCCCCGACTTCTACAATGGGTTTGTCACCGCGGTCGTCGCCGCCGGCTCGATGAGGCAGAACGACAACCTGATTCCCTATACGACCCTCTCCGGCCTCGCGCTGCCGAACGTCACGATCCTTCCCGGCGGCGATTGGAGCACTCTCGGCTCCCTGAGCCGCACGTCCGCGAAGGGGGTCATCGACACGCGCCTGTTGGATCTCACGCTTTCGCTCAATCCCGCGCCCGCGCTTAACGTCAAGGCCAAGGCCCGCTACTTCGAGACCGACAACAACAGCGATCCTTACTACGCGGTGAACCCGAACGCCGTCTACGTCGATGCCGACGGCACCACGGCCGGCAACCAGACGCGCGGGATCGGGTACGGTGGCCTGACCGGCGTCTGGGGGCGTCCGCTCAATGACGGCACGGGCTCGGGCGGCGTGCTCTTCGGCACGGCTCCCACGCCCACGGGAAGCGTTGAGGTGGCCAACCACATTTACTCGTCCAAGCAGTATCGTTTCGGCCCCACGGCCGACTACCAGTTGACGAAAACCTCGAATCTCACGGGCAGCGCCGAACGCGAGGTGATGCAGCGCACCAACCGCGAGCGGGCCCGCACGTGGGACGACCGCTACAAGCTGGGCTACGTCAACCGCGGCCTGTTCTCCTCCACGCTCCGCGCCTCCTACGAGTTCGCCCAGCGTCGCGGCAGCCGCTACATCACCGCCTACTACGAGGACACTTTCAGCGCCGCGTTTATCCCGATGCCCACCACGGCCGGCACCAACGTCACGTCCTGGGCCGTCCGCAACAATGCCGGCCTCCGCAACTACGAACTCGCCGATCGCAACCAACACACGGCCAACGTCCGCCTCGACACCATGGTGCGCCCGAACCTCGACGCCGGCCTTTCCCTGCAGTTGCGCGAATCCCGTTATCCCGATGCCGCCTTCGGTCTCGGCAAGAGCAGCCAGGACTCCGCCAATCTCGACCTGAATTACCAGCCGTCGCCCAAGCTGAACGTCTACGGATTTTACTCCTACCAGCAGGGCCGCAACCGCCAAGCCTCGATCCAGCAGGCCGGCGCCGTCACGATCGGCGCTGTCACCGCGCTCGGCGTCATTACGCCCGAGAACGCCGCCATCATCGGGCCGGTCCCCGGCGGACCATTCTACTCTCTCGGCAACCAGTGGAGCGCCAAGCACACGGACCGCAACCACGTCGTCGGCGCCGGCGTAAAGCAGGAATTCGGCAAGGCGGTGCTCAATATCGACTACTCCTACTCGCTCGGGCGCACGCGCATCGCCTACGCCTACGGTATCGGCGGCGCGATCAACGCGGCGAACGCGGTTTTCGCCGGCTATCGCATGCCCGACCTTGCAAACGACATCAGCTACCTCGACGCGAGCCTGCGCTTCCCGCTCACGCCCCGCCTGGCGCTGCGCCTCATCTACCGCAACCAATGGGAGTCGGTCCGTGATTGGCACTATTTAAAGGTCGACACGACCCCGGTCATAACGGCCAACGTCAACAATCCGCCCGCCCAGGTCATGCTCGACAGCGGCCCGCAGGACTACCGGGTCAACTGGTTTGGCGTCATGCTCCAGATCAAGCTCTGAACCGGCCTGCGCTCCTTCCTCGCCATGCCATCAAAACTGTTCGCTGCCTTGGTTCTCGTCGTTGCCGCGTTCGGCGGGTCGTCCGGCCTTTCCGCCGCCGACTCCGCCCCGCGCGTCGTCAAGATCAAGTCTGGCGAAGGCAACCAGATGAAGTTCGACGTGACGACCATCGCCGTCGCACCCGGGGAATCAATCAAGGTGGTCCTGACCAACGCCTGCACGCTGCCGAAGAACGTAATGGGTCACAACTGGGTTTTGCTCGCCAAGGGCACAGACCCCGTCGCGTTCGCCACGGCTGGGATGCCGGAGGCGGAGGGTGGTTACATTCCTGCGAAGATGAAGGACAAGGTCCTCGCCGTCATCGGAATGCTGGGCCCCAACGAAACGGGTGAGGTCTTGTTCACCGCACCTGCCGAACCGGGCGAGTATCCGTTCCTGTGCTGCTTTCCCGCCCATTGCCAGATCGGCATGAAGGGCGTGCTCGTGGTGAAGAAATAGGCGCCCCGTCGTCCGGGCGGCGGGGCGTCGCGGCGGATACTTGCCGACGAAGACGGGAGTGTTGGTGGCCGGTCTTCGGGAGGCCAATCCACCGATGGCCTTTTACTTAGCGTCAGGCCGACCCTGCATGATGGTGTTCGCCCCGGCGATGCCGGGTATGACGCCGCCGAGCGACCCGAAGTGGCGCAGGAAGGTGGAGGGATTGCCCGGGTGGGGCCACGAACTTCTTCGTGCCGGGGTCAAGATAAAGGCAGCCGGCATCTTCGGGCGGAAGGCGTTCGATGATTTGTCGGGCCTCGGCAACCGCAACATTTCGCGATCGCGCGACTGGGGCTTACGCCAGGCACGCCTCGAATGCCTTCGTCAGCGCGGCGCGGTCGAGGTTCTTGCCGATGAAGACGAGGGTGTTCTGGCGCGGGTCCTTGCCCCACTCGCGGTCGAACTTCGCGTCGAACAGCATGTGCACGCCCTGGAAGACGAGGCGCTTGGGCGAACTCTTCACGGCGAGCACGCCCTTCATCCGGTAGATGTCGCTGCCTTTCACGCGCAGGAGTTCGCTGATCCAGTCGTTGAGCTTTTTGCCGTCGAGTTCGCCGGGATGGCTGATGCCGACCGACGTAACGGACTCGCTGTGTTCGTGCGCAGCGTGAAAATCCTGTTGCCACACCGGCTTTGAAATCTCGCCGCCCACGTAAATGTGCAGCGGGTCGTGCCCGCACGATTCGAAGACGAGAAAGGTGCCGGGCTCCGCGATCTGGAGCTGGTAGCGGCCGTCGCCGTCCTTGAGCAGCAGCCGGTGCAGCGTGGCGCCGGGCGCAATGGTGTCACCCTCCTTGGTCCGCGATTCCCAGTCGGAGAAGACGTGGACGGCCGCGCTCCGCGCAGCCGTAAGGTCGGACTCTTCGAGTGACTTTACCGGCATCAAGACGACATCAAGTTCGTTTGGGTTCCCGTGGTGGTGATGGTGCGCGTGACCCTCCTCGCCGTGACCGTGACCTTCCTTCGCCGAGGCTTCGGCGGGCGCGTCGTGGTCATGATGATGCTCGTGATCTCCGTGGTCGTGATCGCAGTGGCCGATCTCAAGGTCGTGGGTGCCGGCGGGCAGGCGGTAGGCGCCGGCCCATTCGAACGGATACTCGGGCTCGAGGAATTTTGGGTCGAGGTCGGCGGCGCGGCTCAGGTTGAACCCGCCGACGTCGAGCACGTGGTCGAGCGGAAGGTCGCAGTTCTTGGTGCGATGAATCTTCGCGACCGCGTTGATGTCCTTGATCCGGGTTTCAAGCGCATCGAGTTCGGCGGGGGAGACGAGGTCCGTCTTGTTGAGCAGGATGACATCGGCGAAGGCGAGCTGCTTGACCGATTCGTCGTCGGAATCGAGGTGCTGGCTGACGTGCTTCGCGTCGACGACGGTCACGATCGCGTCGAGCTTGAAGGACTGCTTGATCTCGTCGTCGGTGAAAAACGTCTGGGCGACCGGCGCGGGGTTGGCGAGGCCGGTGGTCTCGATGAGGATGCCGTCGAGCTTGTCCTTGCGCTTGAGCAGGCGGCCGAGGATGCGGATGAGATCGCCGCGCACGCTGCAGCAGATACAGCCGTTGTTCATCTCGAACAGCTCCTCCTCGCTCTGGATGACGAGCTGGTGGTCGACGCCGACCTCGCCGAATTCGTTTTCGATCACCGCCAGTTTCTTGCCGTGGTGTTCGGTCAGGATGCGGTTGAGGAGCGTGGTTTTGCCGGCGCCGAGAAAGCCGGTGAGGACGGTGACGGGAATCATGCGGAAAGGATAAACTTCGGTGACCGGATCATGAACGGCAAGCGTGGGGCAAGCCGGCCGAATGGCAAATGGCGGGGCCGCTTCCGGCGTGGTGGCGGCCGTGAGCAGGCCTGAGGGCCGTCTTGGCGTCAGTCCTTGTCGTTGCCCTTGGGAAAATTGAATTCGACGCTGAGGAAGGTGGCGTTGCGGATTTTGAGGAACGTCAGCGCGGCGTCGAAGGACCGCGTCGTCTTGAGCCAGTCGGCCTGGGCCTCGAACTGGGACGTGTCGCCGACGGTTTCGCCGGTGGCGGGATTAGCGATGGACTGGAACGTGAGCGGCTTTTTCTCGGTGCCGACGGTGGCGACGACTTCGAAGCTGAGGGCCTTCACGCGGATGAAATTCTCGAGTTCGCCGTCGAGTGCGTAAGCGGTGAGTTTGCCCGCGGCGGCATCGAGCACGAATTCGAGGTGATACTCCTCCTTGCCCAGCACGATGGCGGTGCCGTCGTGCGGGGCGTGATGCTCGTGTTTCGCGGGTGCGGCCGCGGCATGATCGTGACCGGCGTGAGCGTCCTTTTTCGCGCAGCCCGCCACGATCGCGCAGAAAAACGCCACGAGGGCAGGGAGGAGGCAGGATTTCATCAGGCCACGCTACCAAGCCGGTGGATCCGCCGGCCAGTCAAAGTTAACGCGGGGGCAGGAAACCACGATCCTGCCGAAGGCGGCTGGCCGCGCGTGATCTCTTCCGCCCGCATGGTGGGCACTGCGTCGAGGGCCAGCAGCAGCGCTATCCGCATGACAGAGGGGGGCGGCGGGGGCGGGAGGTGGCGGATGGAGCCATGGCGGATGGTGCGGTCGATGCGGGATCACATCCTCAAGCCTCTTCCTCCTTCGGCACGTGGCGTTCGAACGTGGCGTAGAGCGCGGGCAGGACGAGCAGCGTGAGGAAGGTCGCGCTGGCAATCCCGCCGATCACGACGGTGGCGAGCGGGCGCTGCACCTCGGCCCCGGGCCCGGTGGCGAGCGCCATCGGGAGGAAGCCCAGCGCCGCGACGAGCGCGGTCATGAGCACGGGACGCAGCCGCGTGAGCGATCCCTCGACGACCGCTTCGCGCACGTCCTTCCCCTCCTCGCGGAGCTGGTTGAAATAGCTCACCAGCATCACGCCGTTGAGCACGGCCACGCCCATGAGGGCGATGAAGCCGTTGGCGGCGGTGATGCTGAACGTCATGCCGCGCAGCCACAGGGAAAAGATACCGCCGGTGACGGCGAGTGGAATGCCGGAGTAGACCAGCAGCGCTTGCCGCAGGGAACCGAAGGTGAAAAAGATCAGGATAAAGATGAGCGCCAGCGCGGCGGGCACGACGAAGGCGAGCCGTTCCCGGGCGTCCTGCAGGTTCTTGAACTGGCCGCCGAACTCGACGTAGTAGCCGGCTGGAAATTTCACTTCGCGCTCGATGCGGCGCTCGACCTCGTGCACGAAGCCCTCGATGTCGCGCGTGCTCAGGTTGATCATGAGCGCGGCGCGGCGCTGGCCGGCGTCGCGCCGGATGGGTTCGATGGTCTTAAGGGTGGAGAATTCCACCGCGTTGCCCAGCGGCAGGAGGCCGTGTTCGCCAACGCGCAACGGGAGCTTTTTTATTTCCGCATCGTCGGCCCGCAACTCGTCGGGCATGCGCACGACGATGTCGAAGCGGCGGTTCCCCTCCACGACCTTGCCGACCGCCTGACCGGCGAGCGCGGAGCCGACGGCCTTGTTGATCTCGCCGGACTGCAGGCCGTAGCGGCGGAGGACGTCGCGCTTGGGCGTGATCTGCAACTGCGGCGTGCGGCCCTCGGTCTCGTATTCGACTTGGGCGGCGCCGGGCGTTTTCTCGACGATGCCCTTGATCTTGTCCGCGAGGCGTTCGAGTTCGTCGTAGTCCTGGCCAAAGATTTTAATGGCCAGCTCGGCCTTCGTGCCCTCGAGCATTTCGTTGAAACGCATCTGGATGGGCTGGGCAAAGAGGATGCTGTACTCGGGATTCATCTTTTTCAGCATGGCCTCGATCTGTTCGTTCAACTCGGCCTTGGTGGTGGGCCGGCCGGCGGTCTTGGGCCAGTCCTTCAATGCCTTGTAGAAGATGTAGACGTCGCATTCGTTGGCCGGCATCGGGTCGGTGGCGACCTCGGCGGTGCCGATGCGCGTGAAGACGCGGGTGATCTCGGGAAACTCCCGGAGCAGGCGGCGCTCGACCTCGAGGTCGGTCTGGATGGAGGCGTCAAGGCTGAGGCCGACCGGCTTGTAGAACATCGCGGTGATGGAGCCCTCGTCGAGCGTGGGCATGAATTCCGCGCCGAGCCGGGTGAACAACGCGATCGAACCCCCGAAGAGCAGCACGGCACCGCCGATCACGAGCCAGCGGGCCCGGAGCACGAATTGCAGCAGCGGGGCGTAGACGCGTTTCGCGATCCGGATGAGGGCGATGTCCTTCTCGTCGATCCGTTGTTTCAGGAAGTAGGAGCAGAGCGTTGGCATGAGCGTGAGCGCCAGGATCAGGGCGCCACCGAGGGCGAGCATGACGGTGAGCGCCATCGGCCGGAACATTTTTCCCTCGGTGCCGGTGAGGGCGAGGATGGGAATGTAGACGACCGTGATGATCACGACGCCGAAGAACACGGGCACGCCCACCTGCTTGCTCGCGGTGAGCACGGTGTGGGCCCGTTCCGCGGCGGTCAGGGTGCGGCCGAGGTGCTGCTGCCGGTGGGCTAGTTGGAGGACGACATTTTCGACGATGAAGATCGCGCCGTCGATGATCAGGCCGAAGTCCACGGCGCCGAGGCTCATCAGGTTGCCGGAAATGCCGAAGACGTTCATGCCGGTGAGGGCGAACAGGAACGACAGCGGCACGGCGGTCGCGACGATCAAGGCGGCGCGCCAGTTGCCGAGCATGACGAGCAGCACGGCGATGACGAGCGTCGCGCCCTCGAAGAGATTTTTCTCCACCGTCCAGATGGTGCGGCCGACGAGTTCGGAGCGATCATACTCGGTTTCGAGCATCACGCCGGGCGGGAGCTTGGCCTTGATCTCCTTGAGCCGGTCGCGAACGCGCTTGGCCACCTCGCCACCGTTTTCCCCGATCAGCATCATGGTGGAGCCGATCACAACCTCGTGGCCGTTGCGGGTGGCGGCGCCGGTGCGAAAGCGGGTGCCGAGCTTGACGTCGGCCACATCGCGCACGAGCAGCGGCTTGACGCCGCCGCCGAACTTCAGCGGGAGCTCCTTGAGTTCGGCGACGCTTCCAACGCGGCCGACGGCGCGGATGGTGAGTTGCTCGGTGCCACGGTTGATGATGCCGCCGCCTGCGTTCTCGACGTTCTGCGCCACGAGGTCAGCGAGCTCGCTGAACGTCAGGCCCGCGGCGACGAGGGCCTCGGGCCGGGGTTGGATGACAAACTGCTTTTCGTGGCCGCCGATGCTGTTGACCTCGGCGAGGCCGGGCACGGTGCGCAGCAGCGGCTTTACGACGTATTCCTGCAGTTCGCCGAGAACCATGAGTTCCTCGCGCTCCGTGGCGGGCTTGCCCGGGGCGTCGTCGGCGTAGTGCAGGCTGTAGTAGAAGATCTCGCCGAGTCCGGTGCTGATGGGCGCAAGGCGGGACGAGGCGCCGGCGGGTAGGCGGTCGGCGACCCCCTGCATGCGCTCGGCCACGAGCTGGCGGGCGCGGAAGAGGTCGGTGCCGTCATGGAACTGCAGGGTGACCTGCGAGAGGCCGAACTTTGTCAGCGAGCGCATTTCGTGCAGGCCCGGGAGGCCGGCGAGTTCCTGCTCGATGGGCTGAGTGACGAGTTTTTCGGATTCCTCGGCGGCGAGCGCCGGGACCTCGGTGTTGACCTGCACCTGCACGCCGGTGATGTCGGGCACGGCGTCGATGCGGAGATGGATGGCGGAGAAGATGCCGGCCACGACGAGGGCGCAGGCGCCGAGCACGACGACCGAGCGCTGCCGCAGGGCAAACTCCAGAATTTTGTCGATCATGGTCGGCGCGTCAGGGTTGCGTGCGCCCGGCCGGGGCGGCGCCGTCGTGCAGGTTCAGGCCGGTGAGCAGTTCGAGCTGCTGGCCGGCGTCGAAGGCTTCGCGGCGCGTTTCGAGCAGCGCTTCGGTGGCGTCGAGGTATTGCTTCTGCAATTCGACATAGGTGCCGATGGGCACGGCGCCTAGGCGGTAGTGTTCGTCGGCCGATTCGGCGGCGGCGCGGAAATCCTTCGTGGCATCGGGCCGCCAGCGCTTGATTTCGGCGAGCCGGGCCTCGTAGGCGAGCGCGCTGTCGGTGACCTGCCGTTCGATCTGCCGTTGCATGACGAGGAGGGAGGTTTGGGCCTGCTGCAGGCGGGCGTTGGCGGTGTCGATGTTGCCGGTGTTGCGATTCCAAAGCGGCAGGGGCATCGAGACGCCGACGCCGACCTGCCGTTCGTGGTCGCCCGCGCGCGCCTCCGAGTAGTAGGGCGAAACGGTGAAGGCGCCGTAGCGCTCGTTTTTCGCGAGGTCGACCTTGAAGCCCTGCTGGGTGAGCTCGACCTGCCGCATCTTCAATTCGAACGCATACCCGCGGGCCGCGGCGAGGGCCTCCTCCAGATCGGGGGCCGGGGCGAGGTGCGCGTTGAACTGGGCGACCCGCACGGCGGTGCGCAGCGGGAGGCCGCGCAACTGATTCAATTCCACCAGCGCGGTGTCCGACTCCAGTGAGGCCTGCGTCGCGCGGCGCAGCAACGTGAGCGCGTTGGCCTCGAGGATGCGGGCCTCCAGCAGCGGGGTGACGCCGGCGGGGTCGCGCTGCAACGCAACCTCCTGCAGCGAGTGGAAGCGGTCGGCGACCTCGCGGGCGACGGCGAGCTTCTGCTGGGCGATGTGGATGGCGTAGGCGAGGGTGCGGGCGCGGGTGGCGAGCGCGGCCTGGAACTGGGCGAGGCCGAGCTCGGCGAGTTCGACCTGGCGGTTGGCGATCGCCTTGCGCAGCGGGATGCGGCCGGGGTACTCGAAGGTCTGCTGCACCGAGACGGACCAGGCGGCGCCGTCGCTCGTCGGGGTGCCGGGCGCACGGACGCGCTTGTTGCCGATCTCGGCGGACAGCTCGGGGTTGGCGAGCGCGGCCGCGGTGCGCTGGCCGCCTTTCGCCGCGGCGATCTCGGTGACGTAGAATTTAAGCTCGGGATTGCTCGCGAGCACTTCGGCGACGAGCGCGTCGACCGTGGCGGTGGTCGTCGTGGATTCGGCGGCGGCGAGCCGGCCGGGAGTGAGAAAGACGGTGGCGATGAAAATTCCGCGGAGGAAGAAACGTGAGACGGGGTGCATGGTTGAAATGAAAGGGGAGACGCAGTGGGGGGTGGACAGCCGGCAGTACGCAGGACAATTCTGCCGGGTGAGGGCCGGAATCGAGACAGCGATCGCTCCGACCGGAGGATCGATCAGACCGCGAACGAAGGAGCCCGGCCCGGGAGGGCCGTGCGCTCGGCAAACTGCCAGGTCCGCGACAATTCCAGTGGGGCGGTGCTGCCGAGGGGCGGCACGCTGGCGATGGCCGCGGGCGCCACGATGGCGGGCGCCGTGGCGACGATCACCGCGAGCCACAGCGGCGCGGAACTCGCCGGAATTTTTACCGTCAGATCACCGTGCTCCAGCTGACAGTGGCCATTGGCCGCCTCGTGGTCCGTTTCGTGGTGGGCGTCCTGGGCCGAATGAATCAGGCCAGCCGTCTCCAGCCACGCATGCGACGAGGCGGGAAACCACGACACCAAGAGCAGGAGTGCGGTAAGCTTTATCCAGACGCGCATGGTGGATAGCAGTGGAAGATGTTCATCGGCCGCCGGAGGGCAAACCAAGACTTAATCTTGCTGGCCGGCTAATTACGCGGTGTGGCGTCGCTTCTAGCGGGTCTTCACCACCGCGCGGGCCGTCATCCCTGCAACCAGCGCAGCCCAAAGACGAGCCAGCCGCAGATGAGCACGCCGCCGGCGAGCGTGATGAGACCGCTGGTCCGCCGTTCCCGGCGGACCCACCACAGCACCACGCCGCTCAACACCATGACGACGAGGCCCACGGACAAGGCGTCCATCGCATAGACCCAGAAGGTGGTCAGCACCCAGTCGCGCTGGTTTTTCGCATCGCCGAGGCGCAGGCCGGAAAACGTATGCAGGGCGCGGGCCGTGCCCCAGCCGTTCAGCTCGGTGCGCTGGACCTTCGCGAGCCCGGTTTTGAAGTTGGCGGCGATGTCGAACTGCAGGCCGGGCCGGGCCGCGCGGAACTCCAGGCGGGTCGGCTCCATCGCCGCCGCCTGCCACTGGATTTCTCCGGTGATCCCGAGCTGGCGGAGCAGGTCCTTGGCCTCGGTTTCCGCATCGGCCGCCGGTGGTCGCCGTACAGGCTGCTCGGAGATGGTGACGCGCCGGTTCGACCAGAACTCGGTAAACGTCCAGCCGCCGTGATTGAGCAGCAGGCCCGTGAGCGCGAACAGCCAGATGAAGAACAGAAAATACAGCCCGAGAAAGTAGTGGAGCCGGCGGTTCCACCGCTGCCAGCGGGCTGACGCTGCACGGGAGATGGCGGTTGGCCCGGAGCCGGGCTCAGCTAATGAGACCATAGATGATGCCTCCGAACGAAAGCGTGCCCGCCGCCAGCAACGCCAGGCCGACGCGCCGCTCGCTTTTGAGCACGGCCCAGAGATAGATGCCGCTGACCGAAACGAAGAGCGTCAGGTAAACCGTCGCGTCGGCGAGCCAGCGCCAGACCTGCATGAAGAAAGCGTTGCCGCGGAGGTTCACATTGTGCGGACCCGGCATCTTGTGCAGATACACCATCGCGTCCCAGACGCCGGTGGTGCGCGATGAGATGGCGGCCGTGGCGGCGGTCAGATCGATTTCCACCACGGTCTCGCGCCCGGGAACGGCCACCGGAATGACGAACCGCCGTTGTTTGGGCAGCTGGCGGACGAAGCCGATTTCCCCATGAACACCGATGGCGTCGAGCGCGGTGTGCAACGCGGCGAGCTGTTCGCGGCCCTTCAATTGCTCGAGGTTGGCGGGCAGCGGCACGTTGGCCGCCGTGCGGTTCGAGGGCGGCGCTCCCGTTCCCGGCAGCCACGCGTGCACGAGAAAGATCACGCTGATGGCGAAAACCACCACGAAGGGGCTAAGGAAAAGCCCGACATAGAGATGGAGGTCGCGGACGATCGCGTAGAAGCGCGGGGGCATGGTGGGCGGGGCGATTTCACGGCCCCGGGCCGACGGGAGCGAGTTGCCGCTCGCGAAGCCACGCGAAAATGACGGGCGTCACAACGAGAATATGGATGAGCGATGAGATCATGCCGCCGACCACGGGGGCGGCGAGCGGGCGCATCACTTCGGTGCCGGTGCGCGTGCTCCAGAAAATCGGGATGAGGCCGGCGATCGCGGTGGCGACGGTCATGACCTTGGGCCGCAGCCGGAGGCGGGCACCTTCCTTGATCGCGGCGATGAGGTCGGCATGAGCAAACGCGGCGCCGCGCTCGGCGCGCTTTTTCGCCACGGCGTCCTCCAGGTAGACGACCATGACGACGCCGGTCTGGATGGCGGTGCCGAAGAGGGCGATGTAGCCGACCCAGACGGCGACGCTGAAGTTGAAGCCCATGAACCATTGCAGCAGCACGCCGCCGGTGAGCGCGAAGGGCACGGCGAGAATCACGTGGGCGGCCTCGGCGGCGGAGTGGAAGGTCATCGCGAGGATCACGAAAATGATCGCGAGCACGACCGGCATGATCAGGCGCAGCGTGGCGCGGGCGCGGAGCTGGTTTTCGTACTGGCCGCTCCACTCGAGGGTCATGCCGGGGTCGAGCTTGATGGCATGGGCGATGGCGACCTTGGCGTCGTCGACGAAGGAACCGAGGTCGCGGCCGGTGACGTTGGCCTGCACGAAGACCCGGAGGCGGCCGTTTTCAGAGGCGATTTCGTTGGGGCCAAGGACGCGCTGGATCGTGGCGATCTGCCCGAGCGGGACGAAGCGGGCGGGTTCGGAACCAGGGACCGCGACCGGCAGGGCACCGAGGCGGTCGAGGTCCTCGCGATCGGAGCGCTCGAAGCGGACCTGCACGGGCCAGCGTTCGCGACCCTGAATGGCGGTGGTGAGATTTTTTCCGCCGATGCCGGTCTCCACGATCCGGAGGACGTCCTCGATGCTGAGGCCGTAGCGGGCGAGGGCGACCCGGTCGGGGGAGATTTCGAGATAGGGCTTGCCCTGCACGCGGGAGGGCGCGACGCCGGTGGCGCCGGGGATTTTATTGACGACCTGCTCAACCTCGAAGGCCTTTTTCTGGAGGGCGTCGAGATCGTCGCCGAAGATTTTGATGCCGAGCTGCGCACGAATGCCGGTGGCGAGCATCAGAATGCGATTCTCGATCGGCTGCAAAAAACCAGGGACGTAGCCGGGCACCTGCGTGAGTTTGTCGGTGAGCTCGGCGACGAGTTTTTCGCCGGTCATGCCGGGGCGCCATTCCGCGGCGGGCTTCAGCATGATCGTGGTCTCGATCATTTCCGCGGGCGCGGGATCCGTCGCGGTGTCGAAGCGGCCGAGTTTACCCGCGACGCTGGCGACTTCGGGGGTGTCGCGGATGACGCGGTCCTGCCACGCCATGATGCGCTTGATCTCGGTGAGCGAGGTGCTCGGCAGCAGCACAGGCATGAAGAGGAGCGAGCCCTCCTGCAGCGTGGGCATGAACTCGCTGCCGAAACCGGCGGCCAGCGGTGCGAGTCGCGGCGGGAGTTTTTCGGCGACGGCGGCGGGCAGGCCGAAGGCGAGGATGACGCAGAACGCGAGCAGGGCGGCCGCGAGCGCGAGGACGGTCTTGCGGCAGCGCAGCGCCCAGTCGAGGACGGGGTTATAAAGAGCCAGAAGGGCGCGCATGACCCAGTTGCGATCCTCGGCGTGAAAGGGGCCCCGCACGAGAAACGTGCAGAGGACGGGCACGAGCGTGACGGCGAGGACGGTGGCGCCGATCATCGCGAAGGTCTTGGTCCACGCCAGCGGGTGGAAGAGCTTCCCCTCCTGGCCGGTGAGCTGGAAGATCGGAATGAAGGCGAGGATGATGATGCCCATCGCGAAGAAGATCGGACGGCCGACCTGTTGCGAGGCGGCGAGCGTGACGGACCAGGTTTCGGGGCGCGTCAGCGGCCGGCCGAGTTTGTGCTCCTCCTGCTCACAATGGCGGATGACGTTTTCCGTCATCACGATCGCGGCATCGACGAGCACGCCGATGGCGATGGCAATGCCGGTCAGCGACATGATGTGCGACTGGATGCCGAACTCCTTCATCAGAATGAAGGCGACGAGGATCGAGGCGGGCAGCGGGAGCGTGACGATCAGGATGCTGCGGAAGTGAAAGAGAAAGATGACGTGCATCAGCGTCACGAGGATGACGGCCTCCCAGAGCGTGTGCTTGAGGGTTGCGATGGCCCGCTCGATGAGGCTGCTGCGGTCGTAGAACGGCTCGATCGTGATGCCGGGCGGCAGGCCGCCGCCGATCTGCGCGATCCGAGCCTTCACGTCCTGGATGACCTGGTAGGCGTTCTCGCCGGTGCGCATGACGACGGTGCCACCGACGACTTCGTGACCGTCGACGTCGAGGACCCCGCGGCGGTAGTCGCCGCCGATTTGGACCGTGGCGACATCGCGCAGATAGACGGGCACGCCGTTCCGCGAGGTGAGGGCGATGGTCTCGAGGTCGGCGGCGGAGGTGATGAGGCCGAGGCCACGGACGATGAATTCCATCCCGTTTTCCTCGAGGGTGCGGCCGCCGACGTTGAGGTTATTCTTCCCGATGGCGTCCATCACCATTTGGAGGGGGATGCCGAGCTGCTTCATGCGCAGCGACGAAACCTCGACCTGCCACTGGCGGACAAAGCCGCCGATGCTCGCGACCTCGGCCACGCCGGGCACGGCCGCGAGCTGGTAGCGGACGAAATAATCCTGGAGTGCGCGCAGCGAGCCGAGGTCCTGTTGGCCGGAAGTGTCCTTGAGATAGTACTGAAACACCCAGCCGAGACCGGTGGCGTCCGGGCCGAGGCGCGGGGTCACGCCGGCGGGCAGGACGTTGCCGAGGTAGTTGAGGCGCTCGAGGACGCGGGTCCGGGCGAAGTAGTTGTCGAGCCTGTCCTCGAAGATGACCGTGATGAGCGAGAAGCCGAACATCGACGTGGCCCGGACGGTGCGCACGCCGGCGAGGCCCTGTAGATTGACGGAGAGCGGGTAGGTGACCTGGTCCTCGACCTCGCGCGGGCTGCGCCCCTCCCAGTCGGCGAAAACGATGACCTGGTTTTCGCTCAGATCGGGAATCGCGTCGACGGGCACGCGGCGGATCGCGAAGAGGCCCCAACCGAAGAGCAGCAACGTCGCCCCGAGGACGAGGAAACGATTCTGCAGCGACCACCGGATGAGGGCATTGATCATGGCGCAGGCGGGGAAAAGCTACGGGATTTCCTCGCCGCAATTTGCCATGGCCGCGCCGAAGAACGGATTTTTGAGCGGCGCGGTGCGCTGCACCCAGCGGCCCTTGCCGAGGACCGGAGCCATCGGGCACTGAAAAATTTTCAGGCCGAGGTGGGCGCGGTGGGGCTTGAGCAGATCGGCGACGGCGGTGCTCCACGGCTCGAACGAACGGCGGGCGGATTTGAGCGAGTCGCCCGGCTCGAGTTTCGGCAAAGCCGGAAAGGCTTGGGTGGCCGCGAGCACGGCGGGAAACAGGGTCCGGTAGCGGGCGTAGTCGTCGGCGGCGAGCGCGGCGGCGGCATCGATGGCGGTATTTGCGAGGACGGTAAATTGGGGGCCAGCCGGCGCTGCCGGGCCCGGCGTTGCAAGGGTGGCGGGCGAAGTCGCGGAAGGTGCCGGCGGTTCGGATGTGGCCGGGCGGTGGCCCGATGATTCGCGCGAAAGCTGGGCCTGGGCGTCGAGGAGCAGCGCGCCGGTGGTGACGACTGTTTCGCCCTCCTTCAAACCGGCGAGCACCTCGACCAGCGCATCGCCGCGCCGGCTGAGACGCAGCGTCCGGCGTTCGTAGTTCCCTTCGCCCAGGTCGACGTAAGCCACAGGACCGGTGCCGGGATCGAGCACCGCGGAGCGCGGCGCCGCCAGCACCGCGGGGGACTCGACGAGGACGTGGCCCTCGGCGAGTACCCGATGCGGCAGCGCATGGGCTTCGCCGCCGACATTGTAGTGCGGGTTGGGCAGGACGGCGCGAACCCGCGCGGTCTGCGTGGCTTCGTTGAAATTCGGATCGATGAACTCGATCGGTGCGAGGATGACTTCGCCGGGCACCGCGCGCGTGGTGATCTCCACGGTCTGGCCGACGTGCAGCCACGGGATGTCCTGCGCGTAGGCGTCGAACACGAACCACATGCGGGAAAAATCGGCGAGCTCCAGCAGCCGGTCGGCCGCCTGGACGTACTGGCCCTCGTAGGCGTTTTTCGAAACCACGGTGCCGGCAAAGGGTGCCCGCACGGTGATCGTGGACGTGGGTTGGAGGCTTTTTTCGAGTGCCGCGATATCGGTGTCGGCCAGGCCCAGCTCGATCAGGCGTTCGCGGGCCGCCGAGCGCTCCGCGGCCGGAAACGCTCCCTCGCCGGAGCGGATGCGCTCCACGAAGACACGCTGCGCCGTCAGCATCTCGGGGCTGAAGAGCGTGATTAGCGGGGCCCCGGCCTCGACCGGTGCGCCGATGAAGTTGACGTGGAGCTTCTCGATCCGGCCGGGCACGCGGGCGGAGAGGATGCGATGCCGCGTGTCGTCGTCTTCGATCCGACCGTTGACGCGCAACGTGCGGGTCAAGGGCTGGCGCGCGATCGTGGCGGTCTCGACGCCGATCACGGTGATACTCGAGCGGGGGAGCGCGGTGATGTCGGCGGAGGACGCGGTGGCACCACGGGTCCGGCTGGCGACGAGCGCCATGCCGCAGATCGTGCATTTGCCCGGGCGGTCCGACTTGATCCACGGATGCATCGGGCACTGGTACACGGCGCCCGGTGCGCCGGCGTGGGTGTCGTGCGTCGCATCGGCAGCGGTGACACGTGCCGCGGCCACGAGCGCGGCGAGGAACAGCCCGCCGGCGAGACGGAAAAGGAGGGGCGGGCGCATGGAGGTCGGGGCGGGAGACCGGCGGGAGCGCCGGACCCGACGCTATTACTTCTTAGTGGCTTTCGCCGCGGCGGCATCGTCGATCTTCTTCAGGAAACGCGCCGGCTCCTTCTTGAAATCGTCGATGCAGCCGTCGCAGCAGAAGCGCACGATGCGGTCCGGCTTGCCGGCTTCCTTGTGCACATAGTTCACGTAGTCGCCCATGCTGCCGAGCGCCTCGCCGGAAACGACGCAGGTCTTCAGGGGGTAGTTATCCTCCTTGGCCGCGGGCGCGGCGTCTTTCCTGCCCGCGGCGGCAGGGCTCGGGGCCGCGGCGACGGTCGCGACGAACAGGGAGGAGGCGAGGAGGAGGGAAGCGGTGAATCGTTTCATGCGGAGCTGGGTTCAGGGACAATAACCCGGAGCGGGCCAAACCCCTCGAAAAATTTTCTGCGGGATTTTGGCGGTTAGGGGTTATAGTGGATGATGCCTCCCATGAATTCCCCTGAACCTTCCGAGCCGGTCTTGCGTCTGCTGGGCGCGTGGCGGCTGGAACCGGCCCGCAATCCGCGCTTCCGGGCGGCGGTTTCGGCCCGGCTGTATCCGGACGGCGAGAGCACCGCGTGGTCGGACTGGTCGGACTATCTCCGCGCCCATGCCGGGGCGGTGGCGGCGACGCTGGTCCTGGCGATGGTCGTGGGGGCGTTCACCGGGCGGGAACAGGCGCGGGCGCGGCTCGCTGCGGAGCGCGAACAGCTGGCGATGTCCTACGTGCAGGCCCTCGATGCGCGCGCGATGGTGATGCCATGAAAAACCTTTTCCTCACGGGTGCGGTGGTGCTGGCGGCCTGCGGCGCGGCGTTCGGCGTGTTTTATGTCCTGAACGGCGACGCGGCGATGCACCGGGCGGCCCGGGAGGGCGATGCGATGGCGTGGCTGCGCACCGAATTTCATCTCAACGCCAGCCAGTTTGCGGCCGTCCAGCGGCTGCACGAAGACTACGGCGCAGTGTGTGCGGAGCATTGCGCGGCGATTGCGGCGGCGCGACGGAAGGCCGCGCCGGCGGCGGAGGTCGCGGCGCTGGAGAAAACGTGCGTCGACGCGATGACGGCGCATTTTCGCCGGGTGGCCGCGCTGATGCCGGCGCGCGAAGGCGAGCGCTATCTCGCGACGGTGCTGCCGCGGGTGGCGGGTTACCAGCATGCCGCCGCGCCCACGGTGCGGGCCACGCCTTGAGCGACGACGCGGATTTGATGGCGCGGGTGCAACGCGGCGATGAAAGGGCGCTCGGCGCCCTGATGGAGCGCTGGGAACTGCCCGTGAAGAGCCTCGTGGCCCGGCTGGTGTTCAACGCGCGTGAGGCGGAGGAGCTGGCGCAGGAAACCTTCGTGCGCGTCTGGCAGCAGCGGGAAAAATTCCGCGCCGGCGCGGAATTCCGGCCGTGGGTGTTTTCGATTGCGGTGAACCTGGCGCGCAACCGGCTGCGGTGGTGGCGGCGGCGGCCCGAGGTCGCGCTGGAGGAATGGTCTCCGGCGGGCGACGGCGAACCGACGACGGCGAACCGACTCGAAGTCGCCGAGCGGGCGACGGCGGTGCGGGACGCGATCGCGGCCCTGCCGGTTGAATTGCGCGAGGCGATCGTGCTGTTCGAATACGAGGAGCTGTCGCAGGCCGAGATCGCGGTGGCCGTCGGGGCGACGGTGAAGGCGGTGGAGACGCGGATCCACCGGGCGCGGGAAAAATTGCGCGGCGCGCTGAAGCGGTGGGTTTGAGCGCGGCTGGCGGGGAAGGCCAATGGCATTGGCGGCGGTCAAGTCGACTCGATCAAGGCTGGGGTGCTCCTTGACGGGTTGCCCGGCTGCACGCATAAATATGCTTAGATGAGAACCACCATCGACCTGCCCGATCCCCTGTTCAAGGAGGCCAAGGCCGCCGCCGCCCTCCAAGGGGTGTCGCTGCGCGACGTCGTGGAAGAGGCCTTGCGGCGTCAGCTCCAACCCCACTCCCGGCGCGCCCAAGCAGCCCCGCGCGGCCGGTTGCGCAGCAAAAACGGCTTCCTCGTGCTGCAACGCAAGGGGAAGCACGTGATCAACCCGACGCCGGCCCAACTCGATGAGTGGCTCTAGCAGCGGCGACCTGCCGGACGCCAATGTTTGGCTGGCGCTGGCTGCCGCTGGTCATGCGCACCACGCCGTCGCCCAAGCCTGGGTGGCCGGTCGGGGCGGCCGACCGTTGATTTTTTGCCGTGTCACGCAAATGGCATTGCTCCGCCATCTCACGACGCCCGCGATCATGGGCGCCGATGTCTGCACGCAAAAGGAAGCGTGGCGTATCTACGACGCGGCCCTCGCCCGGCCGGGCACGCACTTCATGTCGGAGCCTCCGACCCTTGAGGTGGTCTGGCGGGCGCGAGCCGTGCTCCGCCAGCCCGCCACCAAACTCTGGACGGATTTTTACCTGGCCGCGTTTGCGCATGGCCACGGACTGCGGCTGGTGACCTTCGACCAGGGATTCAGGCGGTTGCCGGAGATTGATGTCGCGGTGCTCGGTCAGACGCAGTGAATCGGGCGGAAATCGCGAGAGGGACGGCCGCGCCGCGACCGGAATACGGTTGAACCTTCTCGCGGCCGGGAAATCATCGGCGCTCCCGCCCTAGGAGTCCGGCCACGTTCCGCATCCGGAGTCGCCCGGCATCGCTCACCCCGCAACACAGGATCTCCCAATGAACCTTCATCGCCTTCTTTTACTTTCCCTCCTCCTCTTGCTGTCGGTGACCGGAGTCACCGCGCAGGATAAAACTGCCGGCGCGGCCGGGTTGCCCTCGGCGATGGTGCGCGCCGATTTCATGCGGGTGCTCGATGATCTCAGCAGCAAGTTCGTCGCCCTCGCCGAGGCGATCCCCGCCGATCGCTACACCTGGCGGCCGGGCGAAGGCGTCCGGTCGATCGGCGAAGTGCTGACGCACGTGGCCGATGGCAACTATTCGTTCATGGCGATGGCGGGCATCCCTTATCCGGTGGGGGTCGAGAGCAAGAGCATCGGGGCGCTGACGGACAAAGCGAAGATCGTCGCGGTCCTGCGGCAGTCGTTCGACCACGTGCGTGGGATCTACGGGCGGATGACGGAGGCCGATTTCGCGAAGCCGGCGAAACTGCTGCGGCGCGACACCGAGGTGCGTGAAGTTTTCTTTTATCTGATCACCCACGAACCGGAACACATGGGGCAGCTGATCGCCTATGCGCGGATGGTGAACGTGACGCCGCCGTGGACGGCGGAACGGCAGGCGAAGCAGAAAAAGAAGAAATGACCGCGAGCGCACGGCTGCGCGCCGGGCGGCGGTAGCAGGGGGAGATCGCCGGGTCGGGTCAGGATTTGCCGAAGTGAGAGGCGATGAGGCCGATTGCGAGGAGACTTTCGGCGCAGACCTACGGGGTCCAGACCACATCATCGTAGGTCCACAGCTTCCGGTCGGGTCCCGCACTCCGAATTTCCATCTGCTGGGCGGAAAGAGCGTGGAAAAAGAACGGCGTGCCCCAGCGGTCGCAAAGCTCTCCGGCCGGGTTGATCGCGGGGTGGTCGGGTGGAATCAGCGACAGGCGAAGCCGGTTGTCGCCGGTGAGTGCGGCGGTGATTTCGGCGTTGGTGCCGACGGGATTGCCGTCGCGGGGAAAATTGGTGTGAAACGTGGTCACGATTTCCGAGACCAGGCGAAGGTCGGCGTGGATATCCGTGGCCGGCGAATTCAAGGCGTCCGCGAGGGGGCTGCGCTCCGCCGGCGCGGCGGATTTTGCGTTTTGCGCCCGGGGGGCGGACGTGACGGCACGCGGCGCGGCGGGTGGACCGGCGGGCGGGCGGGGGACGATCCGCCACAGAACGAGGGCGAACAGCGCGAGTACGGCGGCGATGATGAGGAGGCGTTTCACGCGAAGGGGAGCGAGTTCTGGCGGCGATCGTTCACGGTTGCGGGCGAATCTGAATCAAATTGCGCTTGGTCGCGCGGCGCTTGCTGGCCGAGGGGCGGGATCTTCCCCGGGCGAGCCTCATGCCCGATCTAGGCGAGGAAGCCGAGGTTCGGGGTCGCGAACCGGCCGATGTTGGGAAACGCGACGCTGAGGTTGCTGTCGCTCACGCCGAACCAGCGGGCGAGCGTGGCGCCGTATTCATCGACGCTCGTGGTGGGGATCCACCGACCCTGCTTCGTATCGTCGGGTCCGTTGACGGCGAGCGTGGGCATCCGTCCGTAGATGTCGCCGCCCCGGACGGCGCCGCCGACGACCAGATGGTGCGCGCCCCAGCCGTGGTCGGAGCCGTCGCCGTTAGAGGTGAAGGTCCGGCCGAAATCGGACGCGGTGAAGGCGGTGACTTTGTCCGCGCAGCCGAGTTCGGCTGTGGCGCCGTAGAATGCGTTCATGCCCTGGCTGACCTGCTGCAGGAGGTCGGCATGCGCGCCGATGGCCTTGTTAATGTCGTCCACCTGGTCGGCGTGAGTATCCCACCCGCCGACGCGGGCGAAGAAGACCTGGCGCTTGAGTCCAAGCTGGCTCGAGACGCTGATGAGATAGGCGATCGCCTTGAGCTGGTTGCCGAGCGTGGTGTTGGGAAACGCCGTGGTCAGGGTCGATGAGGAGGCGAGAATGCTGCCCAGGAGTTCGCTGGTATCGACGGCATCTTTCGAGAGGGAGCCGAACGCGGACGTGAACAGATTCGAGTTCGTGCCGGCAAAGAGGGCCTTTTGGGCGGCGTAGCGCGCGGCGTTGTTGGTCCCGGTGGTGTTGTTGAACACAACGGGTCCGCCCTTGGGGGTCGCGGTCGACGCGGGATTGACGGCGAGCTGGACGATCTGGTTGCCCACCTGGAGATTGTTGAATCCGTTCAGCGTGACGGACATTGAGACCGTCGCATTGGAATTCAGGGAGTTCGTGAGATCGGCCATCCGCCCGCCCCAGCCCGTCCTGAACGGTTGATCGGGCACGGAGCTCTGCCACTGCACCTGCTGGTCGTTGTGCGAGAAAAGCTGGGGAGGGAGCTTGACGGTGCCGGCGTTGTATTGGGCCCTCGTCGTGGGCTCGACGAGCGTACCGGTGTTGGCGAGCAGCGCCATTTTGCTGGAGCCGAACAGGGCGTGCAGCTCGGCGAGGCTGGGATGGAGCGCCCAGGCGCGGCCGTCGGAGGTTTTCGGCGCGAGCCCGAGCAAGCCGGACTGCGGGAGGGCGAGGACGGAGCGCGCCGTGGCATAGGCGGCGTAGCCACCGTCGTTGGGAATGATCAGATTCGACGCGTCGTTGCCGCCGTTCAGAAAAATGCAGACGAGCGCCTTGTAGTCGCTGGCGATGGCGCCGGCGGTCGCCGGTGTCGGGGGCCCGGACGAAACGCTCGCGGCGGCGGCGGTGGCGCGAAGGCTTTGGAGCGTGGAGGCCATGCCGGTGAGGCCGACGGCGGCACAGCACTGACCGATGAAGCGGCGGCGGGGAAGGGAGGTCATGGAAAGGAAAGGGCGGGGATTGCTGGACCGTTCGCCTGCGCGTAATCGTTCTCGCGGTCAGGCGGCCGGTGGGAACGAGGTGGCGGGAGGAAGATGACGAGAAAGAAGAAAGTTAAAGATGCCGTTATTTCTGCGTCGCGCCCTCCGGGCTCGTGGTGACGAGGAGCACGGCGCTCTGGGCGCGTTCCAGGGTGGTGGTGGTGGTGGCGGAGAGGGCGGCCAGCGCGGTCGTGATGCGGGCCCGCGTCTCGGTGCCGAGCTGGCCGTTGGCGAGCAGGAAGGCGAGGTAGTCGAGCAGCGCGGGGATGTTGGAGACCAGGCCCTGCTCGGTGGTAAGATCGAGCGTGGTCTGGTTGACGGCGTTCGTCCCGGTCGCGACCTAGAAGATGACACTGCGGAGATAATTCGGGACGCTGATGGCCGTGGTGTCGTTGGTGATCTGGAATTCCGGGGCGACGAGGCCGGCGGCGGCGAGCGCACCGGGAAAGACATAGCCGGGCTCGAAGAAGTTGAACACGCTCGGTGAGCGGAGTGGGGCCTGGGCGAGCTGCGTGTCGGGGTTGTTGAAATTGCTCGTGTAGTGGCCGGAGAGGGACGCGGCGTTGAGGCTGCGCAGTACGCCGGTGAGGCGCAGGAGCGGCTCCTTCAATTTTCCGTAACCTGGATCGTCGGTGACCGCGGGCGAACGGGCCTCGTAGTCCGTCAGGATGGCGCGAACGACGGTCCCGAGATCCCCGCGGACGCCGGAGCCGTTGTTGCGGAATTTCTCCGCGACGCGGTAAATGTACGCGGGACTCGGGTTGGCGGTGACCAGCCGCTGGATGAGCTGGCGCGAGATGAAGGCGGGGGTGTTGGCGTGATTGAAGAGCGCGTCGTGGAGCCGTTGGAGGTCCTGAACGGCGCCGAGGTTGGCGGGGATGACGAGGCCTCCGATGATGGTTTTTTGCGACGGCTCGTGGAAATCGTCGAAGGCCATCATGGGCGTGACGTAGTTGGGGGGGGCGCGGCGAAAGCCATTCACGGACAGCGTGGTGGAATACGAAAAGCCGGTGAGGACCTTGGCGGTCTCGGTGATGGTGTTCTGGTTGTAGGTCGGAATCGGCAGGCCCTGCGCGTCGAGCTTCAGCGTGCCATCGGGCTGGAGTTGTACGAGTCCGACGGTGAAAAGCTGCATGACCTCGCGCGCGTAGTTTTCGTCTGGGTTGGTGCCGGCGACGGGGTCGGCCTTGGCGTTGCGCAGGTGGCTGAGGTAAATGCCCATCATCGGGCTGAGCGTCACCTGCTCGAGCAGCGTCCGGAAATTGCCGAAAGCGCCGTCGGCGAGCTGGTCGTAGTATAGCGCGACGCCCTCGGTTTGCTGCTGGTTGCCGAGCACCGTGTCGGAGATGACAAAAATCTGGCTGAGCGCGAACGCCACGCGCTGGCGCAACTGGTCGGGACCCTGCAGGACGTTGTGGAACCACGCATACTGGCGGTGGAACGGGTAGGGCATGGTGGTGGAGTTGCCGGTTGTGATCGGCACGTACTCCAGTTCCGCAAGCGTGCGGGTCCGGTGGCTTGTGGTCGGGAGCGCCATCTGGGCGGTGATCCAGGCGTCGATCGATCCGCCGGTGAGGGCGTCAATTTCGCTTTTCCTGGGGCCGAAGGTTGCCTGCGTGAGCAGGCGCGCGGCGTCCGTGGGGGTGATGTTGGTCAGCGCGACGGCAGGCGGGGCGGTCGGCGCTTCGAAGACCTGCGAGCCCACGGCGGAGAGAAAGGCCCCGCGGAGTTCGCCGGCCGGAAACTGGGCCGTGTCGAGCCCGACGTAGATCAGGCCGTTGCGCAGGGCATCGAGGATCTGGGTGCTAGTATAGGTGGCGGTGGGCAGGATGTTCCACTGGGCACCGGTGACCTGACCGAGCGGGAGGTTGCGGACGTAGTCGCCGGCGCTGCTGCTGTTGCCGCGAAAAAGGTGCGCGCCGGTCTGCCCCGAACTGAGGTTGGAGAATGAGACGTTGACGGTCGCGATCGTGCCGCTCGCGCTGAGCACGATCGTGGCGAGTCCGCTCGCGGCCGAGCTGCCGGCCCCGCTCGCGGGCCGGAGCGTGGCCACGTAAAGCGTGCTGGCACTGTCGGCGATGGAGACCGTGGCGGCATTGGCCGCACCGAGAGCGTAAGATCCGCCGGCGGCGAGGGTGAGAACGACGGATTCCGAATTTTCGACGCTGGTGTCCGCGTAGGGCTGCAGGACGACGGTCGCACTCGCCGCCCCCGCGGGAATGGTCACGAATCCGACGAGGGCCGGGTAGTCGACCGCGTTGGTGGCCGTGCCGCCCACGCCGTAGTTGATGGTCAGCGGTGTGAGAGTGGGTCCGGTGCGCGCAACGGTGAATTCCCCGGCGGTGGTTCCGGTTTCATCGGTCGCCGGATGGTTGGCGGTGATGGTCACGACGGTCGGGCCGCTGGCGGCAACCTGACTGGTGACGTTCACGCCATTTTCGGTGAGCTGGCCGAGGTTCGTTTGCGCGGCCAGCGCCACGCCGTTGGATTTGGTTCCGGCGACGTAGTTGAGTTAAGCGAAGCCGCTCACCGCCACGGGCTGCGTGTTGGTTTGCTGCAGGTCGCCGCCGGTGATCCGGACGTCGCTCGCCGAACCGAGGAGCAGCACGGGTGTCGCCGTGCCAAAGGCGTCGATGTCGCCGACGTACACGGGCCCGGTGAATTGCACGCCGGGCGCGTAGATGCCGGTCAGGCCCTTCGACGCAAAGTAGCTGGTATTGGCGGTGCGGATGCTGCCGAATTTGCCATTCGCACTGAGGATCGCGATCGAGGCGATGTCGGCCAGGCCATCGTAGCTGATCCCGGTGGGAAACAGGGCGGCGTTGGGGCTGGTGAGCGTGCCGACGCTGAAGACCGACAGGTGCGTGTTCTCGGTGGCCCCGGTGATCACGAGGCTGGCGTGGCCCTTCATGTAGGCGACGCCCGGTTGATTGTATTTTACCGGGGCCACGGGTCCCGAGGCGTTGTCGAGTACGAGGGTGAGCGTGCCAGGGCCGCTGAACTCGACTTGCACGATGTCGTCCGTGAGATCGATGTAGGAAACACGCAGGATCTGGCCGGCGTCGGCGGTCATGCTGGCCGCGGGGCCCTGGAGCAGGATCTGGTCGTAGGTGAATCCCGTGCCGGGATGCACGATGTTCGGATATTCGGTGCCGGGACCGACGAGCTTGCTGGCGGTCGTGAGTCCAAGGATGGCGGTGGACGTGGTGCTGGCGGTGCCGCTGGTGACCGCGACCTTATAGAGGCCGGCGTTGGCGGGTTGGACGCTGGTCAGCGCCAGGGTGGAACTGGTGGCGGCGAGATCGGTGCCGTTAAACTGCCATTGGTAGCTCAGCGTGGCCGCGCCGGTGGCGATGACGTTGAACGATACGTTTGCGCCCGCGGAAACCGTCTGGCCTTGCGGCGCATTCAAAACCACCTGTGCGGAGGCGGCTGGAAGGACAGCGCTGACCAGGCCGGCGAGGGCGAGGGCGCAAAAAGGGCGTAGGTCCAATGGCAGACCGGGAGCGCGACCGGAAGGGGCGCTTGCATGCGATGGCCGGCGCAAGAAGGCGCGGAAGAGGGAGAGAATATTCATGCGACGCGGGGCTGCGGGGGAGTGCGACCTCGGGAGGGGCGGATCCGGCCAATGACGCCGCGGGCGCGCTGAGGTAACCAATTTGCGGAAACAAAATATTTCCCCCGGGCCGTGGCTTCGGCTCCCCGGCGGTTTTCGCCGCGCCGTGGGGCCCGCGCCGCCGGGTTCACGCCACCGTGCGGAGCTGGACACTGTCGACGAGGCGGTCCTCCGCCAGAATGTCGGTGGCGATGATGAGCTTGTCGCCGGATTTGATCCGGCCGTCCCGGTGCAGCAGCGCGATGGCGGCTTCGATTGTCGTGTTGGGATCGGCGGCGAGCGTCAGGCTGAACGGCTCGACGGCGCGCAGCAGCCGGAGCTGGCGGAAGACCTCCGGTGAGGGCGTGAAGGCGAAAATCGGCGAATGGGCGGGCCGCAGCGATGCGAGCCCGCGCGCCATGAAGCCGTGCCGCGTGAACGTGATCAGCTTCGAGCGCGGGAGCTCGTTGGCGAGCACGACGGCGGCGTGCAGCACCTTCATCCGCTCGTGGGTGAACACGGCGGGCTCGACCCATTCGTCGTCCGCCTCGCGTTCGATCCGGCGCGAGATTGTGTCGAGCATCCGCACGCATTCGAGCGGGTATTTGCCGATGGTCGTTTCGCCCGAGAGCATCACGCCGTCGGCGAGTTCGTAAACGGCGTTGGCCACGTCGGTGATCTCGGCGCGGGTCGGCACCGGCTGGGTGATCATCGACTCGAGCATGTGCGTGGCGACGATCACCGCCTTGCCCTGCGCAAGGCAGGTCCGCACCGCGCGGCGCTGGATCACGGGCAGTTCTTCGAACGGACATTCGATGCCGAGATCGCCGCGCGCCACCATCAGCGCATCGCAGGCGCGCACGATGGATTCGAGATTATCGATGGCGGAACGGTCCTCGATCTTCGCCACGATCTGTACAATCGATTTATTCTCGGTGAGAAACGTGCGCAGCCGATCGATGTCGGCAGCCTCGCGGACGAAGGAGAGGGCGAGAAAATCGATGCCCTCCTCCAATCCGACGGTAGCATCGCCGCGGTCCTTTTCGGTGAACGATGGGAGGTTCACTTTCACGCCGGGGAGGTTGATGTGCCGGCGCGATTTCAATTCCCCGGGGATGAGCACCCGGCAGCGGATGCGCGCCTCGTCCTTCTCCAGCACCTGCAGGCGCAGGAGTCCATTGTCGACGAGCACCTCGTCGCCGACGCCGATGTCCTTGACGAGGTCTTGGTAGTTGACGTCGACCGAGCGGATTTCCTCCGCGCTGCCGCCGTGTTCGGCGCTGGAGCCGGGCTTCACGGTGAAGTCAAAAATTTCGCCGACCTTGAGCTCGATCGGCACGGTGAGGTCACCGGTGCGGATCTCGGGTCCCTTGATGTCCATCATGATCGCCACATCGCGCCCGACCCGGGCGCTGACCGCGCGGATGCGGCGGATGACGCCGCGGGTCCAGTCGTGTTTGGCGTGCGCCATGTTGAGCCGCACGATGTCGGCCCCGCTGCGGATCATCTGTTCCAACATGGCCTCGCTTTCGGTCGCGGGACCAAGGGTGAAGATGATCTTGGTGCGGCGAAAGGTATCGGCGTCGCTCATGCGACGTCCTTGGTGCCGGAGACTGCCGCCCCGCGCAAGCCTGCCGCCGGCGGCGCGCCGCACTTAATCCGTGAAGAACGGGTGATGGCCCCTCGGCTTCAGCTTGATCCGATAAAGGCCGCCGCCGGCGGTGACGTACAACGTGGATCGTTCGGTGCCGATCCCGAAGCAGCAGTTCGTCGGCAGCGTGGGCGTGGGGATGAAGGCGATTTCCTTCCCCGCGGGGTCGTAGACGCGAATGCCGAAGCGATCGGCGCTGCGCACCGCCGCGTAGATGCGGCCCCCGGCGTCGACCGTGAGTCCGTCCACGCCCAGCTTTTGGCCGAAATCGACCAGCACGCGGCGTGGTCCCAGTGTTCCATCCGGCTGCAGCGGAAATGCATTGAGCGTCATACGCACCGGCGTTTTTTCGGCACCCGGCTTGATCGGTGCGCCGCTGTCGGTCTCGGCCACGTAGAGGATCCGGTCGTCCGGCGACAGTTCGACGCCGTTGGGTTTGGAGACGCCCGTCATGAGCCGCCGCACCGATCCGTCCCGCGGGTCGAAGCGAAAGACGCTCATGTGATCGAGCTCGACCGGCTCGGAGCCGACGTAGCGCGGATCGCTGAAATAGATGATGCCGTTGCGCGCGATGATGAGGTCGTTGGGCGAATTGAACCACTTGCCTTCGAAGCGTTCCACGATGGGTCGAACTCGGCCGTCGGGCATGATCTCGCACAAGGCCCGGTCGCCGTCGTTGGCACCGCAGACCGCGATGAGCCGGCCCTCGCGGTCGAACATCAGGCCGTTGCTCTTGCGGCTGTCGGCGCTGTGCACCGTGGTCTGTTGCGTGCGCGGATCGTATTTCAACACGCGTCCCTTGCCGGTCGCCGGGATGTCGCTGAAATAAATGGCGCCGGAGGGCGAGACCGCGACGCCCTCGGTGAACTCGCCGGCGTTCCAGATCTCTTCGAGGCGGGCATCGCCGCGAAGGATATCGGCGCTGCCCGACGGAGGTGGCGGCGGGGCGCCATCCAGACCGGCGTTCGCACCGGCAATGAACAGGAGGAGCGTGAACCAATGCCCGGGGATTTTCATGGCGATTGCGATGAAAGTCGGGGCAGGTGGGACGCGAGTGTCAAGGAGCGCGTCCGCCCCCCGCAGCGCCGGTCGCGCCCGCAAGGAAGAGCGCGCGCGGAACCCGCCGAAAACGGAAATTCACCGCAGCCACTTCTTGGCCCACACGGGATAATCGCGATCGAGGAGTTTACGCGGAGTGTCGACGTACCAAGAGTAGCCGGCGCGCCGCTCGGCCTCCACCCCGGCCAGCGTGTAGCGGACGATGCTGTCGCGACCGCTGAAGATGGGGCGGTTGGTGCCAATCTCGTAGAAGCGCGCCCACAGCGGCGGCGCGGCGGGATCGGCGACGACGCGCTTGTCCTCGCCGTGCGGCAAGTCGGGCGCGGGGATCAACTCCACGCGCAAGCCGGTGAGCCTGACTTGCTCAAGCCAGGCGACGGCGGATCGGATCGCGGCGATGATCTCGGGCGAGGGCTGATCGACGCCCATGAGGAAACGCACGATGCCGACGCTCTCCGAGCCGGAGAGGGAGATGTGCTCGTATTTGCGGGCGGGGGCCGGGGCGAGGGTCCGTTCGTCATGCTGGGCGCACCATGCGGTCTTCACGCCGGCGGCGACGATCTGGCAGCGCAGGATGCAGGCGATGCCCTGCTGCACGGCGGTGGCGGCGCGGTCGCGGACGGCGGCTTCCACTTTTTCGAAGGGTGCGCGCCGTTCGGCCACATCGCGCAGCAGTTCGAGCACGCCGACCATCGCATCGTCGTTGAACGTGATGTGAGTGTAGTAGCCGGGGAGGAGCGGATAGAACTGTGGCCAGCCGCCGTTGGGATACTGCGCCGTGAAAAGATACTCGAGGCCGCGGCGGACCGCGGCGTCATAGCGCGGATTGGAGTGGGCGGCGTTCACCCGGGCCAGAAAACGGATCTGGGTGTACGTGGCGTTGTTGTCGATGGTCGGCGCGGTGATGTCGGTGTGGTTGCGACCGTCGGCCGGCAGGGTGAGCGCGGGCCGGCGCGTCATGTCGCGATTTTTCGGCCAGCCCCCGGATGGCGTCTGGTAAAGCAGGACGGTATCGGCGATCGCGCGCGCCTCGGCGGTGGCATGCCAGGCGTCCGGTTGCCGGGGAACTGCGGACCAGGGGATCGCCGCCGGGGCGGTCAGCGGCAGCAGTAGACAGACAAGAATGACGGCGCGCATAAAGTGGCGAGCGCGGGCTAGGCCGCGTCGAGTCGGACGGGTTCGAGTTGGGGCGTGAGCAACTGGAGGATCGCCAGCGCGACGAGGTACGCCGAGGCGGCGAGACCGAAGAGCGGGACGTAGCCCACGCGGCCGATGATCCAGCCGGAGGAGGCGCCGAGCAGCGCGCCCCCCAGGCCGCCCATCATGCCGCCGATGCCGACCACGCTGCCGACGGCGCGGCGGGGAAAAAGATCGGACGCGGTGGTGAACAGATTGGCGCTCCAGCCCTGGTGTGCGGCGGTGGCGAGGGCGATGAGGCCGACGGCGATCGCGACGCTGCTGGTCCTGGCGGCGAACAGGATGGGCACAACGCAGAGCGCGCAGATCAACATGGTGGTCTTGCGGGCGCGGTTGACCGTCCAGCCGAGGCCGATGAAGCGCGTGGCGAGCCAGCCGAAGAAAATGCTGCCGACGTCGGAGACGATGTAGATGACGAGGAACGGCAGGCCGACTTGCTTGAGGTCGAGCTTGGTGGTGAAGGCGGGGTTGTCGTTGAAGAACGACGGGAGCCACGTCAGGTAGAACCACCAGATGGCGTCGGTCATGAATTTTCCGATGGCAAAGGCCCAGGTTTCGCGGAAACCGACCAGGTCCCGCCAGCGCACGTTCCGTTCGTTGGCGGCCGGCGCGCCATCCTGACGGATGTAGGCAAGTTCGTCGGCCGAAAGCTTCGGATGGTCCTCCGGGCGCCGGTAGAGTGCGAGCCACGCGAAAAGGACAAGGATGCCGACGGTGCCCGTGATGATGAAACTCGCGCGCCAGCCGAGCTGCACGATGATGAGCGGCACGAGCACGGCGGTGAGGATGATGCCGACGTTGGAGCCGGCATTGAACAGGCCGGTCGCGAAACTCCGCTCCTTCCGCGGGAACCACTCCGCCACGGTCTTGATGGCGGCGGGAAAATTGCCCGCCTCGCCGAGGCCGAGGAGGAAGCGCGACACGGACATGCCTCCGACCGAACTGACTAGGCCGTGGCCGGCGGCGGCGACGCTCCAGCCCGCGATGCTGATGGTGTAACCGCGGCGCGTGCCGACGCGGTCGATCAGGTAGCCCGCGAGGAGGAAGCCGATGGCGTAGGCGAACTTGAACATCGCGTCGACATAGCCCATGCGCTCCTTGAACGTGACGAGGTCGCTCGCGGAGAGCGGTTGCCCGAGCGGCACGCCCAGCATCTGATGCCGGAACGTTTCATCGAGCATCGTGAACGAGAAGACATTCCGATCGATGTAGTTGACCGTGGTCGCGAGGAAGAGCACGGCGCAGATGCGCCAGCGAAAGCGGCCGACGACGGAACCGACGGGGGTGGGAGAAGCGGGTGCGGACATGCGGGGAGTCTCGGGAAATTCGCGGAGGGCGGGATGAAGCCGGGGCGGGCGGCCGAACTATTTTTTCGCGGGCACGGAGTTGAGGCTGCGGGTGGTGCGGGCGGGGTTGAGGGTGACCTGCTCCAAAATGATCGTGCCGTCGGGCTGGACGAAGGACTCGACGGTCTTGGCGCCGAAGTCGGCGTAGTCGGCGCGACCGGTGCGATCGGCGAGTTTCAGCAGCGAGAGACCGAAGAGTGAGGTCGTGTAATCCCAGCGGGCGCGCGGATTGGAGCCGCCGAGGAACAGCGTGTCGCCGCGGCGGGCCATCTCCGATTGGGCCAGACGCTCGGACCATTCGAGGGGCGTGGCGCCGGCGAATTTCTGGGGCAGATCGGAGCCGATCAGGAGCAGCGCACTCAAGGCGATGCCGGTGCGCCGACCGAAACGCGGCCGGTTTGTCGTCCGGGGCGGCGCCCCGTTGCGTTTGGGTGCGGAGCAGGCCGTCATTTTTCGAAAGTAATCCGGACGGGGGCCGCGAGGCGCTGGGCGCAGGCGGCCACGTAGTCGTTCCAGGCGTGGCGCGTGGTGAATTCGCCCGCTTTCGACCAGCCGGCCCCGGCGAGATAGCGCAGAGGCCGGCCCGGCACGGCCTTCGCCAGCGCGAGTAGGTTGCGCTCATCCTCGGCGAGACCAGCGAAGGCGTCCGCGGCAACGATCACGGCGGTGCCGAGGGCTCCGTTGGTTTTTTGCTCGATCCATTGCGTCACGGCGCCGTGGGCGGGCGAGGGTGTGACCGCGATTTTTGCATCCTGGCCCTTGTCGGCGGGCGTCTTGTTGAGGCCGACGGCCACCGTCAGTTCGGTCGCGGTGCCGGCGACCACGGTAAACGTGCTCTCGATCAGGTCGAGATTGTGGCCGGCATCGACGGTGAAGCGCTTGGTCTCCGCCACCTTGAGTCCGTGGGCCTCCCACGCGGCGTAGGTGAGTTCGAAGACGGACCGCACCGGACCGTTGGCGAGGACGCGCCACGTTTGGTAATTACGGCTGACGGCGAGCGTGCGGCCATCCCAGATCCCGGTGCCGCCGCAACCGCGCGAGGGGCCGACCTGGTCGTTTTCCCAAGCGAAGTCGTCGAGCCGCTCGAGCACGAAGCGCGCGAAGGCGCGGGTCGGAAAAACGGGTGCGACGGAATCGATCTGCTCGACGGTGAACGTGGCGGATTTTTCGCCGGCGGCGAAGAGTGCGGGGGCGAGGCAGAGGGCGATGAACGACAGGAAGCGCTGCACGGCGGCGAAAGGGGTAGGGGGTGGCGGGGCCGCCGGCTGACCGGATAACGAATGCAAGTTTAGCGCGAAAGCCAGCGGCCGTCGACGGCGAGCGTGAAACCGTGCAGATAGTCGGAGGCGGGCGACGCGAGGAAGACGACGGCGCCGGCGAGGTCCTCGGGCGTGCCCCAGCGGCCGGCAGGAATCCGGTCGAGGATCGCGCGGTTGCGGTCGGCGTCGGCCCGGAGCGCGGCGGTGTTGTCGGTCGCCATGTAGCCCGGCGCGAGGGCGTTCACGTTGATGCCGTGCGCGGCGAGCTCGTTCGCCATGAGCTTGGTGAGGCCGTTGAGCGCGCTTTTTGCCGCGGTGTAGGAGGCGACGCGCACCCCGCCCTGGAACGAGAGCAGCGAGGTGACGTGGATGATCTTGCCCGGGGCTTTTTCGGCGACGAGGCGGCGGGCAAAGTGCTGGCTGAGCCGGAAGGCGGCGTCGAGGTTGACGTCGAGCACCGCGCGCCAGTCAGCTTCGGAAAATTCCAGAAAGGGCGCGCGGCGGATGATGCCGGCGTTGTTGACGAGGATGTCGGCCCGGCCGAGGGCGGCGGCGGTTTCGCCGAGGATTTTCTGGGCGGCATCGGGCGCGGCGACGTCGACGGCCACGGCGACGCGGCGGTCGAGTTTGAAGCGATCGAGGATGCCGGCCATGGCCCTCAGCGGAGGATGCGAAGCGGGGCCGGATCCATGTCGGCAAATTCCTGATTTTCCCCGCCCATGCCCCAGACGAAATCGTAGTGGCTGGTGCCCGCGCCCGAATGAATCGACCACGGCGGGGAAAGGACCGCCTCGCTGTCGCGCACGACGAGGTGGCGGGTCTCCTCCGGCCGGCCCATGAAGTGGAAGACGACCTGATCGGGCTTCAGGTTGAAATAGAGGTACACCTCCGAGCGGCGGAGATGGGTGTGGGGCGGCAGGGTGTTCCAAACGTTGCCCGGAGCGAGGCGGGTGACGCCCATGACGAGCTGGCAGGTCGGCACGGTGCCGGGATGGATGAGCTTGTAGAGGACGCGCTCACTGGCGGTATCGCGGCTTCCGATGGTTTCGCCCGGGACGTCGCGGAAGGCGACGAGCCGGGTCGGGTGAGCGGCATGCGCGGGGTAGCTGAGCAGCCAGAACCGCGCGGGCCTGGCGGCATCGAGCGAGCGGAACGAGACGGCCGGTCTGACGCCGCGACCCACGTAGAGGGAGTCGAGGTGGGCGAGTTGGAATTCATGGTCGTCCACGCGGATGACGCCCGGTCCGCCGAGGTTGACGAAACCGGCCTCGCGGCGCTCGAAGAAGCAGGCGGTGCGCAGCGCGGGCTGGGTCGGCAGGACGAGTTCGTCCGTGCCGGGGCAGACGCCACCCATGACGGTGCGGTCGGTCTCCCACCAATGGAGACTGGTTCCCCCGGGCGGAAAAAGACCGGAGACGAGGAATTCCTTGCGGAGCTCCCCGGGCGCCAGATTGCTGGCAAGTCGCGAAAGGGCTCGGTCGTGAGTTTTCATGAGGGCGGCAGCTAGGGGTCCGGAAGCTGCGGGCGGCGGGGTGAAGCGGGGCAATGAGCCGCAAGGGAAGGATAGCCGTGGCGGGGCCGGGGCCCCGCGGGAGGAGAACGCGCTCCGGGTGCGGGAAGGAACGGGAGCGCTTAGAAGCGGCCCTTGACGCCGAGGTAGAAGATCGGGTCACCGAATTCCGCGTAGCGGCTGGGAACGGTGAAGTTCCGGAACAGCGCCGGGTCGCTCGGCGTTTGGAATTCCGCCCGGCCCTCGCCGAAGATGTTTCGCACCTGGAAGTAGATCGTCGCGTGCTGGTGCACCTTGTAATTGACGGTGAAGTCGGCCTTGGCGACGGCCTTGTTGAAGGTGGACGGGGCCGTGGCGGTCGTGCCGAAGGCGGTCTCGACTGCGTCCACGTAGTTCACCGTCGCCAGCAGGGTGGCGGCTCCCAGCCGCCAGCTCGCGATGAAGTTGGCCGACTGCGTCGTGGCGTTCATCAATTGCGCCAGGTAAACGCTGAACGTGTCGCCCTGCACCTTCACCTTGGTGAAGTTGGCTTGGATCGAGAGGGTGTTGAATGGCTTGGGGAGGAACGTGAGCCCCTGGGCGTAGCTCAACTCGATGCCCTTGACGCTGCTATCGGCGTCGTTGTTGGACTGGGTGACAGTGTAGCGGTTGAAATCTGCGGGTGAGATCCCGTATTCCTGGCCGATGGCGGCCGCGTTGGACAGGTTGCTGAGCAGCCCGGAGGAACCGCGGGCGATGAAGCCCTTGACCGTCTTGTAGAACACCGAGCCGGAAAGCACACCGGAGTTCTTGAGATACCACTCACCCGTCACGTCGTAGTTCGTGATCTTGTAGGGTTTGATGCCGGGATTGGGGATCGAGAGGGTGCCGGTGCTGGACGACGACGATGAGTCGTAGTCCGCGACGTTCGGGATGATGTCGGCGAAGTCAGGGTGCCCGATCGTGCGGCTGATGCCGGCGCGGAACACCAGGTCGTTGCGTGGCGTGTACTTCAGATTGAGCGAAGGATACCAGCCGTCGTATTTCAGATTGGCCGTTTCGTTGCGCGAGCGGGCGGTTCGCAAATCCTGGGCCGAGGCGTCCATGGTCTTTTTTTCATAGCGCGCGCCGGTCACGACCTGGAGGTCGCTCAGCGGATTGAAGTCGAGCCGCACGTAACCGGCGTTGTTCGACTCCTCGATGTTGCGGGTGACATACTCGGTGTAGGTGTTGAAGGGCGTCGAGAAGGCCGCGTAGGTCTTGTAGGGGCTCAGCCACTCGAGGGCGCCGAAGCCAAAACCGATGTCTTGGTTGCTGAAGAGGTCGTCGCGGTAGGCCTTCAGCTGGGCGCCGGTCAGGGCCGGGTTGGCGTAGTTGATGCCGAGACGGCGGATCTTGCGGCTCGTGTCGTCGGTGCGCACGCCGACCTGGATCGCACTGCGCAGGTTGCCGCCGAGTTCGTAGCGGTAATCGAGATTCAGCCCTGCCTTCAGTTCGGTGGACGTGAAGGGCCGGGTGCGCCACTGGTTGGCCGTGATGCTGTAATTCGTCAGGTCGCGGTAGTTCGGGCTGCCGGTGGCCTGGGTGACCGTGAACGTGGGGAGCGTCTGGGTCAGGATGTTGTTCATGTCGACGACGGTGTTGCTCCCCGTCGGTCGCAGCAGGTTCAGATTGATGCTCGTGAGGTAACCTTTGGAGATGTCGCGGTATTTATTTCCGGCCTGCGACCAGCTGTAACCGCCGGTGAGCTTGCCCTTGTCGAACTCGTGGACGAACTGGGCGCCGAGAATGTAGGTGGGTCCGGATTTGTTGCGCTGCGACACGTCGGTCGTGACGTTGCCGGTGCCGGCGGTGCTGGTGACACGGTTCGGTGAGAAGCCGGCCACGGGCGTGCCGCTGAGGAAGTTGATCGAGCGGCCGTTGAAGGTCAGGTCGTACCAGTTCCATTGTCCGGTCAGGCTCAACTTGGTCCGGGGCGCGATGAGGTAGTCGACCTTGGTCGAGAGCGACTCGCGGTGCGTGATCTTCTGCTCGTTGTACATCTGCATCGTCGCGAGGTAGGGATTGGCGGCCGTGGCGCCGTTCTGCGTGAAGTTCCACGTGTAGCCCGCGCGGGGATAATCGTGCGTGATCTCGGAGAGGCGGTAGCTGATGTTCAGGCCGATCTTGTCCCCGATGCGGCGGGCGTAGTTCAGGTCGAGATTGGGGCGAATGAGCATTTGGGCCTCATTGCCCCAGGCGCCGCGTTTTGAGAGCGTCAGGTTCTCGCTGTTGCCGGTGACCGAGACATTGTAGTCGAAGACGCTCTTCGTTTCCCGGTCCAGTGCGCTCTTGGTGATCAGGTTGATCTGGCCGCCGGTGTTGTCGGCCGACATGTCGGGCGTCATCGTCTTGAAGACCTCGATCGTCTCGACGTTGTTGATCGCCACCTGCTCCAACTCGAAGCGGCGGCTGTCACCCGAGGACGTGCCGCTGGCGATGCGGCCGCCGTCGACGGTGACGTTGGTGAAGATCGGATTGAGCCCGCGCAAGCTGAGCGCGCGGGCGTCGTTCGCGGTATAGTCGACGCCGACGCCGGGCAGGAACTTGAGGTACTCGCCGATGTTGCCCTCGCTGATGTCACCGAACTGGTCGCTGGCCGCCACGAGCTTGGACTGGAAGGAGGCCTTTTGTTGCGCGATGGCCGCCGACATGCCTTCGCGCGCGGTGTTCACCGTGAAGGCCTCGAGCACAATCGCGTCGGAGGTCAAGCGGGTGGAAAGGGTCGCGGGGCTGTTGGGCGACACGACGAGCTGTTCCTTTGTCGGAGTGGTGCCGGGATAGGAAATCGTGACCTTCTGCGGACCGGTGGGAATCCCGTTGAGCTGATAGGTGCCGCCGCGGGCGGAAGTGGTCCGGAAGTTCGTCCCTTCGACGACGATTTCGGCTCCTTCCAGGTAGACTCCCGCGGAGTTCGAGACGATGCCCGTGATGGTGCCGGTGGCAGGCTGGGCGGTCGCGGGTGCCGGCGAGAACGCGGCGAGCGCCAGCGCGAGGACGACGCCGAGACGTCGGGCCAAGCGCGGCCAGGCGCCATCAGCAACTCGGCTGGCAGGCGCAAATGCTTTCTGCGGGGTGGAGGGGGGAACCTTCATGGCGTTTGGGCGGTTGGATGAGTTTGGGATGAACCGACCCCCGACCGCGCCGATCGAACCGAAGGCGGAGACTGACGCCGCCTGGGGTCCGGGGAGAGGTTGGGGTCGAAAGTTCACGAATGAACTTGACGTCCATATGTGAACGTTGCCAGTCTTGGCAAGGAAAATTTCCCCCCGCCCGGGTTCCGCGGTTTTCGATTCCGCTTTGTCTCCGGGCCAAAGTGCTTTAACCCGATCCCCCGTGCCGCTCGTCTCCCTCCGCCGTCCCGCCGAAAAGAAGCCCGTGCCGAATGACAACGAGCGCTACGTCATTCCGAATCTCCGCAACGCGTGCCGGATTCTCAAGCTGCTGGGCCGGCATCCCGACGGGCTGAAGGTGGCGGAACTCGCGCGCGAGCTCGAAATCCCCGTCACCACGACCCTCCGCATCATGGCCACGCTGCAGCTCGAGGGCCTGGCACGGAAGCATGACGGCCGCTACGAGCTTGGCCCGGTGCTGATCCAGCTCGGCACGGCCGCGCTCGCGGGCACGGAGCTCCGGGAACTGGCGCTGCCGGTGCTGCAGTCACTGACGGCGGCGACCGACGAGACCTCGCACCTCGCGATTCCCTGCGATGATCGCGCCTTGATCGTGGCCGTGCAGGACAGCCCGCATCCGCTCCGGGCGGCATCGCGGCCGGGATTTCTCGCGGAGCTGCATTGCTCGTCGACCGGAAAAATCTTTCTGACCTATCTTCACGCCGACCGACTCGGGGAGTTCTATGCCAAGGGCCGGCCCACCCGCCGCACGCCGGAAACGCTGACCACGCTGGCGGAGCTCACGCGCGAGGTCGGGGTCACCCGGAAGCGCGGGTTCAGCCTGGACGACGAGGAATTCAATCCCGGCGTGCGCTGTCTGGCGGCGCCGGTCTTCGGCTCGGACGAAACCGTCGTGGCGGCGATCGGCATCACCGCCTCGACCATCCGGTTTACGCGGGAGCGCATTCCGGAGATGGCCGAAAAAGTCCGCGCCGCCGCGGCGGAACTATCGCGGCTGCTCGGTTACACGGCGCCGGGCCGTTAGGGACGATCCGTCAGCAGGTTGAAATTGCGCAGCCATTTCACGCAGAGGCCCATCCAACTGGCGGCGAGTTTGGCGTCCGGTCGCACGCCGAAATCGTGGTTGCCGTTGGCGAAGATGTGCAGTTCGACCGGGACCCCGGCGCGTTTCAGTGCGAGGTACATGACGGCGCTGTTGTCCGGTTCGCTGCCGCCGATCTTGCTGGTGTCGTCCGACGCGTGGGCGAGAAAGATCGGCGGGGTGTCGGCGGGAATGAGGAACCCGGCCGGAATCTCGTCCTTGTCCTTGGCCTTCAAATACCCGGAGTAGCACAGGACCGAAAAATCGGGCCGGCAGCTGACGGCATCGACGGCGTCGATCGGCTCGTAAGTCCGCTGGGCAAAGCGCGTGGCCGTGGCCAGGGCCAGATGGCCGCCGGCCGAGAACCCGACCATCCCGATCCGCTTGGGATCGATGCCCCATTCCGGCGCCCGGCTGCGCACCAGGCTGATGGCCCGCTGGGCGTCGAGGAGGGGCCCGAGGGGCGGCTCGCCGCGCACATCCCCGGGACGCCGCGGCACCCGGTATTTGAGAATGATGCCCGTCATCCCGAGCGAGTTCAGCCACGCGGCCACTTCCGTGCCCTCGAGGTCCCAATAAAGGTCCCAGTAGCCTCCGCCCGGGCAGATCACCATCGCCGTGCCGGTGTTTTTTTCCCGGGGCGGCAGGTAGATAGTCAGCGTGGGCTTGGAGACGTTGGTGATGAGTTTGGTCGGTCCGACGAGCGGGGAGGGATGGATGCGGCTTTTCTCCTCGCCCTTGATGCCGACGTCACCCGGGGTACTGCCCGGCCACAGATCGACGACGATGGGCTCGGCCGCGCGGGCGTGGCTGCAGAGCAACAGGGCGGCAAGCAGGGATGCGATGGAAGTGAAGCGAAGCATGGAGGAAATCGCTGGGGATTTGGGCGTGGGGTGGCGGTGGGCAAACCGGTCGGGCCGCGGCGCGGGACGGTCGTTTACAGTGGCGGGTTTGCCGTGGGCGGCGAGAAAACATCGTTCCGCCGCGAACTCAAACCCTATTAGTCAACCAATAGTTGACATTCAGGGTTTACGCTCCCGCGGCGTGGAGCGGTGCCCGGGCGGGCAGGCAGGCGCCGACCGGCCGGGTTTGCCCTCCTGCGCGCCACGGGAAAGGTCTTGCGGGCGTTCCCCGTCGGTTCCTATTTCTCCCCTCTCCTTATCTTACAACACCCCGCCCGGTTTCTGTGCCGGGCGGATCGAACCCAAGGATCTCATCATGCTGCCCTATACCCGTCGCGAATTCGCGAAATTTGCCCTCGCCGCCCTGCCCGCCGCCGGTCTGCTGACCGCCCTCAACCCGCTCCGCGCCTCCGCGGCTTCCGCGAAGAAGGGCGGCAAGCCGAACTCGAAGGTCGCGGGCGTCCAGATCGGACTCAACGTGCCCTACAGCTTCGCCAATCAGGCGATGAGCAACGAGGACATCATCAGCAACTGCGTGCAACTCGGGGTGAGCGCTTTGGAGCTGAGAATGCAGCCGGTTGAAATTTTCCTCGGCGCTCCCGCCAATCTCGTCAACGCCAAGGCCGGGGTCGCCGTGGGCGGCGCCGCGGCGGACAACGCCGCCAAAAAGGCGGCGTGGCGGCAGACCGTGGTGGTCGACCGCGTCAAAGCGTTGCGCAAGATGTATGAGGACGCGGGCCTGCTCATCGAGATCCTGAAGGTTGATGCCATCTTCAAGTTCTCCGACGCCGAGCTCGACTACAGTTTTGCGATCGCGAAGGCGCTGGGCGCCCGCGCCATTTCCACCGAGATCTCGCATAGCGACGAGGAGCACCAGCGGCTGGGCCGGTTTGCCGACAAGCACAAGCTCATGGTCGGTCTCCACGGCCACGCCACGACGACGGTTGCGCATTGGGAAAAGGCCTTTGCCTATGCCAAGTACCTCGGGGCGAACCTCGACCTCGGGCATTTTGTCGCCGGCAACAACATTTCGCCGGTTCCGTTCATGAAGCAGTATCACGACCGGATCACGCACATCCACGTCAAGGACCGGAAGATGAACAACGGGGCGACCACGCCGTTTGGCGAAGGCGACACCCCGATCGGCGAAGTCCTCCGCCTGATCCGCGACAACAAGTGGAAGATGCAGGCCACGATCGAATTCGAATACAAGTTTCCGGCCACCACGGATCGGATGACCGAACTCGCCCGTTCGATCAAATTCTGCCGCGACGCTCTCGCCTGAGTCGGATCAGGAAATTCGCAGGACGGCCTTGAATGGCGTCAGCCCGGTGAGGTAGACGCTCAGGCCGTCCCATTTCGGCACCGCGCCGCGCACCTGCGTATAGGTGTGATCGGCGCGGCCCGGGCCGAACTCGATGGTGTCCGCGCCGAGCACGTAGCGGCCGGTGCCGGCCTTGAGGAGGAACGCGTCCTTCACGTCCGCCACCGGCTCGACGCCGTGCAGGGTGCCGCCGTGGCGGAAGGCCAGCTCGATCGCCACGGGCACGTCCGCAGTGCCCTCGATCGCGAACGCGATTTCGAACCGGCCGCCGGTTTCGGAAACTTCCACGACGGAGCGGAACGTCTGGATGTTGCTGCGCATCCGTTGGGCGCGGGTGTCGGTGGCGAGCGTGCCATTGGGCGCCATCTTCACGTGCTCGCCGCCGGCGATCTGGTCCTTTGACAGCGGTTGAAAATACGGTCCGTCGAGCTCCTGCCGCAGGCGATAGCGTCCGTCGCGGACCTCGAGGGTGTCGCCGATGAACTGGCCCTTGCCGAAAAATGCGCTGGCGCAGCGCACGGCCTCGAGGGCGGCGGCGCCCTTGCGGAACGAGAATAGCGTCGTGTTGCCGGCGAGAATCGTGCCGCTGGACGCGCCCCGGCGGATGCGGGCGAGATTCGAATGGGCGAAGACCCGGGCGTAGTCGGTCGGGAGCGGCGCGTCCGGGGGCAGGGCGGCGCCGAAGTCGGGGTCGGTGAGGAACGTTGCCAGTTCGCCCCCGAGCTGCGCCCGTGCCGTGGCTTCGATCTGGCGCGCCATCGCGGCGAAGCGGTCGTTGCGGTCGAGCCGCGCGAGGGTGCGATACGAAAAATAGTAGCGCGCCATGCTGCCGCGCTGGTAGCGGTCCTGGCGGCGCGAGGCCTCGGTGACGACCTCGCCGTCGGGATGCACGTAGTAGAGGGTCATCTCCAGATTGCGGCGCACGGGCTCGCGCAGGGCCGGCCGGTCGAGCAGCCGCGCGACGATGAGCAGCGCTCGATCCACGATCGGCGAGTACACGGTGGTGCTTTTCTCCGTGTATTGGCCATCGGGATCGAGGTCGATGGTTTCGGCGAGCCACTGGTCGATGCGCGCAACGTACTTCGGATGGGGAAAAAGCGAGTTCACCCAGGCCAGCGCCGCGCAGACCACCCAGCGATGATTCGGCGTGTGGATGCCGCCGGTGGTGAGTCCGTCGCCGCCCTTGACGATGAACCGCCCCAACTCGGCGGCGATCGGGGCGAGCTCCGGCAACGGATTTTCCCGCAGCAGCACATAGGCCGGGCACGCACCCTCGAGGATGAAAGCGAGGTCGGGCGGGGAGTGAAAATTCGTCGCGTAGTAGTCGACCGTGCCGTCGTCGTGCTGGGCCGCGTGCAAGTAGCGCACCGCGAGCCGCAGCGGTTCCACCAGCTCGGTCGAGTGAAAGTATTTCGAGCCCGGCGCACTCAGGGCGCAGGCGAGCGCCGTGACGAAGCCGGCCGTGCCACTGGCGGTGGGGAGCCCGTATTCGTTGGGTATCCCGCCCAGCCAGCGCTGGCCCGCGCGCCGTTCCTGCCGGGCGAGCTGGCCGGGAATCGATTCGTCGTTGAGCCGGGTCAGCTCCCGCAGCAGGTCGGCGGTGGCGGCCGGCGGGGTCGCCTCGCCGGCGATGGCCCACGTGGGGCCGAGGGCTCCGAGCGCGATGGCCTGGGCGCTGTTCGAAAGGAATTCTCGACGTTTCATGAAGGGGCGGAGCTTGACCGCGCAACGCTGCCGGCGGCGACCCCGGTTATTCCGTCCCGCCGCGCCGGGGTCAACGCGCCAGTCGGACGTCCGGTTCCGCCCGCTGCCGATTTCAGCGCAGATCGTAGAACGGCGTGCTCGCGCCGGGCTCGACCACGGAGAATTCGCACGCGCTCAGGGCGGCGCGCAGGTCGACCAACGCCAGTTCGACGGCGGCGCGCGAATTGCAGTCGCGGGACATGTGCGTGAGGTAGATCCGCCGCCAGCGCGGGCTCGCCACGGCGGCGAGAAGTTCGCGGGCCGCGGCATTCGACAGGTGGCCGTGCCGCCCGCTGATCCGCTGCTTGGTCGGCCACGGCCGGCGGGTGTCGGCTTGCAGCATGTCTGGGCAGTGGTTCGCCTCGACGACCACCACGTCGCACTCGCGAATGCATTCGCGGACATTCTGCGGCGCGTGGCCGAGATCGGTGAGCCACACGAGGGAGCGCCGCGGGGCGAATAAATCCCCGTCCTGGCCGGCGGTGAACCGGAACCCGACCGGCTCCTGCGCGTCGTGCGGCACGGCGAAACTTTCCACCTCGAGGTCGCGAAAGCGAAACCGGGCGCCGGTTTCGAACAGCTGCCAGTCGGGCCGGTGTTCGAGGCCGGACTGCACGGCGCGCGCGGTGGCGGCGTTGGCGAAAAGCTGGATCCGCGGGAATTTCTTCAAGCCCTCGATCCCGGAGGCGTGATCCCCGTGCTCGTGGGTCAGGAACACGGCGTCGATGCGATCGAGCGATTCGCCCACGGCCGCGAGCATCGCGGTGAGCTTGCGGGCCGAGAAGCCGGCGTCGACGAGCACGCGCGCGCCCTCGGTGACGAGCAGGGCGCAATTGCCCGAGCTGCCGCTGCCGAGAATACAAAACCGCATCGCCATGCGCGTGGGTTGAAGCGCGGCGCGGGGCATGCGCAATCAGAAAACGAAGGTGTGGACCGAGCGCGGCCACGATCCCGACCGGTTGGCGGGAGTGCCCCGGAGAAATGCGACCTTGAAACCGCGTGGCGCCTCGGGCGAACTCCGCTCGCGATTACCCCCGAGGTACGTCCGTTTTTCGCCCCCGGATCGTGTCGCGTCCGAGCCCATGATCACGAGCCTGCCTCCCCTCCGTTCTTGTTTCACCGCTTTCGCCGCCCTCGCGCTGGGCGCGTTTGTTTCCGTTCGGCCGCCGGTCGCGGCGGCGGAATTCACGGCTGGCGCGGCGGCGGTGGATATCACGCCCGAGGCCGGCGCGATCCATTGGTTCAACGACCAGCCGTATGACGGCGTGCTCGACCGGCTCCAGGCCCGCGCCCTCGTGCTCGGCTCGGGCGACACGCGGGTCGGAATCCTGACGCTGGATATCGCGGAGATCAACGAGGACGATCTCGGGGCGATTCGCCGGGCCGTTGCCGGGGCGACGGCGATCCCGGCCGGGAATATTCTCGTTAATTCCTCGCACACCCATTCGGCCCCGACGTCCCCGGGTTTCAAGTGGACCGGAGTTTCGCCGCCCAAGAACGTCGTCGTCAACGAGCCGCTTGCGAAGTGGAACCGCCAGCTGCCCGGGCGCTGTGCGGAGGTGGTGCGCGAAGCCGATCGCGCCCGCCGGCCCGTTTCACTCGGGATCGCCCGTGCCCACGTCGGCGAATGGCTTTTCAACCGGCGGCCCGTTCTGCCCGACGGCATGGTCCGGAGCACGATTCAACCGGCCGATCCCAACAGCCTGCCGGACGGCATGCGCTTTGGCCCGGTCGACCCCATCATGCAGGTGCTGGTCTTGCGCGACGCGGAGGGGAAATCCGTGGCGACGTTGTTCAATCTCGGGTGTCACGCGGTCTCGGTTTACCTGGAGAACAAGGGCATCTCGGCCGACTGGCCGGGGGTGGTCTGTCGCACGGTGCAGCAGACCCTGGGCGGCCAGGCGCTTTTTCTCCAGGGATGCGGTGGGGACATCGTGCCCGCCCGGCGCGGGGTGAAACAGGCCCAGCGCATGGGGGAGGGCATTGCGAGCCGGGTCGCCAGCGCGGCGGCGCAGGCCCTGACGCTGCCGCCGGCGCCGCTCGTTGTCTCCCGCGCCGTCATCGGTCTGCCGCTGACGCCGGCCTCAAGTGCGCGCCTCGGGCGGCCCACCACGGATGCGGAGATCCAGGTCATTTCCTGTGGCGACCTGGCGTTGGTCGCGATGCCGGGCGAACCGCTTACCGGTCTGGGTGAGGCCATCAAGAAAGACTCTCCGTTTCCGCACACGCTGGTCCTCGGTTACTCCAACGGCGACGGCGCGTGCTACGTGGGCCTGCCGGGAGAGAAGGTCAAAGGCGGCTATGAAATGGGTCTGCCCGGGCTCGGCAGCGACGAATGCGGCGGCCTCATGGTCGCGACGGCGTTGCGTTTGCTCCGGGAGCAGCGGGCCGCGCCGCCGCCGGTCGCGAGCCGATGAGAAAATTATCGGAGATACCCGGACGTTGGGGTGGATGGATTCTCGCCGGGGTGATCGGCGCTGGCTCGTGTCTGGGCGCAGCCGGCGACGTGAGCGCGCTGCCGCTCTGGGTGGAATCCGCTCCGATGGGCGATGGCACCCGGGGTAAGTTGGAGGGCAAGGCGTCATCCACCGCCGTCTGGCGGGAAGCGATGCCGATTGGGGACGGAACCCCGGAGGTGGTTTACCCGCAGATCACGGTGTTTCCCCCGGCCCGGCCGAACGGCGCCGCGGTGGTCATCTGCGTCGGTGGCGGCTACATGCGGCTCGTGCTGCCGCACGAAGGCCCGCGGGTCGCGCAATGGCTGGCCGACAACGGGATCCTCGGTGTCGTGCTGGAATATCGGATGCCGCGGGGTTCACCATTGGTTCCGCTGGCGGATGCGCAGCGCGCGATCCGGCTGGTCCGGTCCCGGGCGCGCCAGTGGCGGATCGATCCCGCGCGCGTTGGTGTCATGGGCTTTTCGGCCGGCGGGCATCTGGCCTCGACGGCCGGCACGCACTTCGATGCCGGCAACCCAGAGGCACCCGATCCCGTCGACCGGTTCAGCAGCCGTCCGGACTTCATGCTGCTGATTTATCCCGTGATCAGCCTCGGCGACAAGACACACGCGATGACAAAGCGGAACCTGCTGGGGCCAAATCCATCGGCCGAACTCGTGACGCTGTATTCCAATGAGCGGCAAGTTGCGCCCAGGACTCCGCCCGCTTTTCTGGCGCATGCCGTTGACGACAAGTCCGTGCCGCCGGAAAACAGCCGCATGTTCGCCGCCGCCTTGCGCGCAGCGGGTGTCGCGGCGGAATACCTCGAACTTCCCCATGGCGGGCACGGCCTCAGTCCGGAACCGATGTGGGAGGCGTGGAAGGCCGGCGCGCTGACGTGGCTGGCGGCGCAGCGTATCTATCCGGCGGTCCCGCCAAAATAGGGAGGCGGGATGCGGGCGGGCGCCGGCGGCGATTGACCGGGGGCGGTTTTGTGCTACCTGTGCGCATTCATGCCTGCGAAGTCCTCCCGCCCATCCCAGCCCGCGCGCTCCCGTCGCGCCGCGGCGATGCCTGCCGTACGGGTGCTCGCCGGCACAGTTTTCATCACCCGGCAGGTCCACTTCAACTCCGCCCACCGGCTGCACAATCCGACCAAGAGCCAGCGCTGGAACGTCGAAAAATACGGCCTGTGCACGAATCCGCACTGGCACGGTCACAACTACGTCCTCGAGGTCACGGTGCGGGGGCAGCCGGATCCGGAAACGGGCTACGTGCTCGATCTGGCGGAGCTGAAGCGCATCCTCCACGCGGCCGTGGTCGACAAGTGCGACCACCGGAACCTGAACACCGACGTGCCCTTCCTGCGCGGCGTGATCCCCTCGACGGAAAATCTCGTCATCGCCTTCTGGCACGAGATCGAGCCCCGCCTGCCTGCCGGGAAACTGCACCGGGTGCGACTTTTCGAGACGCCTCGCAACTTCGTCGAATATTGCGGGCCGGATATTTCCTGAACGGCAAACTGCCGGCCCAACTTCGGGTCCACCTGGACTCCGGTTGTTATCGTCCCCAACCGCCCGGCCGGCGCCGCCAAAAAACGAACATGAGCAAAACCAAATCGATGTATCTCCACCGCACGGCGGGCGGGGTCGAGCCGCGCATCCGGCGCGCCTACAACAAAAAATTCGCCGTCACGCCCCGCTATCGCGCGACGCTGCCCGACATGATGGAGGCCGCGCACGACGCGATCCAGGGCGCGCATGTCCCGATCCAGCAGGTGGGCGTGCACAATTTCAAACTGCCGCTGAAGTACCGGACCAAGGCGGGGAAGATCCTGACGTTGGAGTCCAGCATCACCGGCACCGTTTCGCTCGAGGCCGATCTCAAGGGCATCAACATGAGCCGCATCGTGCGCTCGTTCTACGATCACAAGGACGCGGTGTTCACCGGCGAATGGCTGGGCCGGATCCTCTGCGCCTATCTGAAGAACGTGAAGAGCAAGGACGCGCGCCTGAAGGTGAGCTTCTCGTATCCGATGCTGCAGCGCAGCCTCCGCAGCGGGCTCGACGGCTATCAGTTCTACAACGTCGCGTTCGAGGGCGTGATGACCCTCGACGGCAGCTACCGGCGGTTCATCCATTTCGACTTCGTTTACTCGTCGGCCTGCCCGTGCTCGGCGGAATTGTCGGAGCACGCGCGCGACACCCGCGGGGCCTACACCGTGCCCCACTCGCAGCGCAGCAAGGCGCGCATCACGCTGGAGGAGGCGCCGGGCAAAAAGATCTGGATCGAGGACGTGCAGGCCCTCTGCGCCCGCGCGCTGGCGACCGAAACCCAGGTCATGGTGAAGCGCGAGGACGAGCAGGCGTTTGCCGAGCTCAACGGGGCGCACCTGAAATTCGTCGAGGACGCGGCGCGGCTGCTGTACCGGGAGTTCGACGGCGACAAGCGCATCCGCGATTTCCGCATCGCCTGCTCGCACCTCGAGTCACTGCACTCGCACGACGCGGTGAGCGTCATCTGCAAGGGCGTGAAGGGCGGGTTCGTCGCGGACTACATGGACTTCGGTTCACTGGTGTGCTGAGAGCCGCTCGATCTCTCCGCGGATCACGCGGATTAACGGGGATATGGACCAATGATTCACGAGAAACTCAGTGGTGAGATTATCGGCGCGGCGATGGCTGTGCTCAATGAGCTCGGTCCGGGACTCGATGAGAAATTGTATGAGCGGGCGCTGGTGATTGAACTGAGGAAACGGGGCCATACGGTTGATCAGCAGAGGGCGTTTCCGGTTCATTATTCGGGGGAACTCATCGGGAGCTTGGTGCCGGATGCCATCGTGGATGGTCTGGTAATCGCCGATCCAAAGGTCGTCGAGACGTTCGGTGACACGCATGTCCGGCAGATGATCGGTTACCTTGCGATTACCAAACTGAAACTCGCGCTGTTGCTGAACTTCAAATATTCAAAACTGCAATGGAAGCGTGTGATACGAGACTCGCATGAGTAATCCGCGTTCATCGGCGAAATCCGCGGAAAAAAACAGGCCCGTCGTTCTCATCACCGGCGCGTCGCAGGGGATCGGCGCGGCCCTCGCGCGGGTTTTTGCGCGGGAGGTTCCCGGCGTGCGGCTCGCGCTGGTCGCTCGCACCGGGAAAAAACTCCGGAGCGTGGCGGCCGAGTGCGAGAAGCTGGGCGCCACCGCCGAAGTCTTTCCGTGCGACGTGGCCGACGAGGCGGCGGTGGCGGCGCTGGCGGCGGCGGTGACCCAACGCTTCGGCGCGGTCGACGTGCTGATCAACAACGCGGGCAAATTCGCCGGCGCGCCCTTCACCGAGATGACGGTGGCGGACTTCGACGGCTTGATCGCCGCGAACCTGCGGAGCGTGTTTCTGGTGTCGCGGGCCTTCGTGCCGGGGATGGTGAAGCGCGGGCGCGGCGATGTGTTCAACATGAGCTCGATCGCCGGCCGCGGGGCCTACCCCGGTGGCGCCGGCTATTCGGCCGCGAAGTTCGGGGTGTCCGGTCTGAGCAAGGTCATGCGGGCCGAGCTGCGCGACAAGGGCGTGCGGGTTTGCTGCGTTTACCCAGGCGCGACCTGGTCGCCGTCGTGGGCGGGCAGCGGCGTCGCCGCGGAGCGAATCATGCCGGCCGAAGACGTGGCGCGGGCGTTTCTCGACGTGTGGCGCCTGTCCCGCCGCACGGTCGTCGAGGAGATCGTCCTCCGTCCGCAGCTCGGAGATCTGTAACGCGCGTCAGGCTTCGACCGCCACTGTTACGGTGCGGGTGCTCCGGCCGCGTAGTCCGGTGTCGCGCCGCGTTGCGTGGCGACCCACTCACCGACGCGACACGCGTGAGCGAGGGCCGCGGCATCGTCCCGGCCGCGCAGCAGACCCGAAAGCAGCGCTGCCAGGAACGCGTCGCCCGCACCCACGGTGTCGGCGACGGCGACTGGGCGGCCGGGTTCCCAATGCCACCGGCCGTCGCGGCCCAGCAGACCGGCGCCGCGGGCGGCGGCGGTGATCACGACGCGGGCGCAACCGGTCTCGGTGGCGAGGAGCCGCGCGTGCGACTCGACGTCGCTGGCGGCCGGATTTCCCGCGCAGAGGCGGGCGGCCTCACCGTCGTTCAGTTTGAGCAGCGTGGCTTGGGTCGCGAGCCGGCGGATGAGCGGCAGGTCGTCGTGGGGCGGCCGGAAATTCACGTCGAACACGCGGAGCGCAGTCGGGGGCAGCGCGGCGAGCAGGTGTTGGAGCGAGGTGCGATTGAACGGAGTGCGTTGCGCGAGCGAGCCGAAGACCAGGGCGTCGGCCCGGGTGGCGGCGGCGAGCGAACCTTCGGCGGCAATGCGATCCCAGGCGACGCCGGTCGCGATTTCGTAGTGCGCGTCGCCGCCCGCGCTGAGCCGGGCGCGTACGGATCCGGTGGGCAGATCGGGATGCACGGCGACCCCGCTCGTGCCGAGGCCCCAGACTTGGAGGCGGCGGAGCAGTTCGTTGCCGAGTTCATCGCGGCCGACGGCGGACGCCACGTGGACCGCGAGGTCGTGGCAGTGCAGGTGATAGCCGACGTTGAACGGCGCGCCGCCGGGAAAGGTGCCGCCGGGCAGAAAGTCCCAGAGCATTTCGCCGAAACAGACGACGAGCGGGCGGGCGGGTGAAGTGTTCAAGAATAGGAAAAGGGTGGAAAGATTTCGTGTCGGCGGCCCGGACGCGGGGCTTGGCGCCCACGAATTCTGAGTTTGCGGCGCGGGTGGTCAAGGAGCGGCGCCGGCGTGCCGGCTTGCGCGGGCGGGGCGGAGTCCGCAGCCTCCCGGGCCATGATCCCGCGAATCCTGCTGTGTGTTCTTGGATTGATCCTCGCCGGTCGCGCCACGGCGGCCACCGCGTCCGCGGCCCGGCCGAACATCGTATTCATCTTGTTGGATAATCTCGGGCAGGAGTGGTTCGACTGTTACGGCAGCGAAGAGCGCTGCACGCCGCAGATCGACCGGCTGGCGGCGACCGGCGTGCGTTTCACCAATTGTTACACGACCACGGTTTGCGGTCCGAGTCGGGTGCAACTCCTCACCGGGCGCTATCCCTTCCGCACCGGCTGGTACCTGCATCACGACGCCGCCTTGTACAGCGGCGGCGGATTCGATTGGAAGCGCGAGACGACCATTGCCCGCGTGTTGCGCGATGCCGGTTACAAGACCGCGATTGCCGGCAAGTGGCAGGTGAACAATCTCTACGACGAGCCCGATGCGATCCGGCAGCACGGGTTTCAGGAATCGCTGGTGCCGCCGATGAGCATCGACCGGGACAAGATCGATGGGGAGTTCAAGGCCCGGTTCCAGCGGGCAATCCGGGAGAACGACGCCGATTTTCTCCAGGAGGCGACGCGGAAGATCGAGAGCCGCTATTGGGATCCGGTGCTGATGCGCAATGGCAAGCGCGAGGTACTGCCGGGCAAATTCGGCCCGGATGTGTTTCAGGAATTCGCGATCGATTTCATGAAGCGGCATCGAAATGAGCCTTTCTTCCTCTATTATCCGATGCCCCTGACCCACGGGGCAAACGCCGCGCATCCCCTGACACTGACGCCGGAAAATCGGGATCGTCCGCCGGCGAACGACCACGAGGGCTTTGCGGCGATGGTGCGGTATGCGGACCGTTTGATCGGCGAGTTCATCCAGTCACTCGACGCGCTCGGACTGCGCGAGAACACGATCGTCTTCATCGCCTCGGACAACGGCACCGAAGGTACGCTTTCCGCCCGGCGCCAGGGCCGCGAAGTGAAAGGCGGTCTTTATAAAATCACGGAGCCGGGCGGGAACATCGCGTTCATGGTCAACTCGCCGAAACTCGTGCCCGGCGGGCGGGTGGGCAGCCTGACGGATTTCACGGACGTGTTTCCCACGATTTGCGATTTCGCCGGCGTGCCGGTTCCCGCCCACCTGACCCTCGACGGGCATTCCTACAAAAATTACCTGCAGGGGCGGGGCGAGGTGCCGCGGCAGTGGATTTTCAACGAATACCGGCCGGACCGCGTCGTGCGCGATACGCGCTACAAACTTTGGGACAACGGCAATTTCTACGATTTGGAAACCGATCCGACGGAGTCGCGTCCGCTGGTGGCGGGCGTCGACGCCACGGCCGATCGCGCGCGGGTGCAACTGCAAGCGGTGTTGAAGGGGATGCCGGCCGACACGCCGCTGCCGTTTCCCCATCGGAGCCTGTCGGCGTTTCGCCAGAACGCCGCGACCGCCGCGAAGAAGAAGCAATAACGCCGCCCCGGGCCGGATCAGCGCCCGGCGGTTTCCTGCACGACCCGGGCCAGCGTGGAGCGCATCTGCTGGAGCGTGGCGCCGGCGGCGGCGTCCCGGGCGAGGTTCTTCATCTCGTAGGGATCCGCCTCGAGGTCGTAGAGTTCATCCATGCCGGCCAGATCCGTGTAGTTGATGAGTTTCCACCGCGAGGTCCGCACCGCGCGGTAACCCATCTGGTTGATGCGGGGGAAGACCTTGTCGCTGAAATACTCCACGAGAAATTCCGTGCGCCACGGCGTGGCCGGCCGGCCGCCCCGGAGGAGCGGCACGAGGGAACGGCCGTAGCGATCCGCCGGCGTCGCAACCTGGCCGAGCTCGAGCAGCGTTGGCGCGAGGTCGAGGCTCAGCACCATTTCGCGCGGTTCGGTGCGCGGCGCGATCACGCCCGGCAGGCGCATGAGCAGGGGAATGCGGATGCTTTCCTCATAAGCGAGGCGGCGCTCCACGCTCAGGCCGTGCTCGCCGTAGAAATACCCGTGATCGCCGGTCACCACGATCAACGTGCGATCCAACTGGCCGGAGGTTTCGAGGACCTTGATGATTTTGCCGAGGCTTTCGTCGACGGCCGCGAGCATGCGGAGCCGTCCGAGGATCGACTCATCGGTGCTGCCGGTTTCCGGTCCCAGCGGCGGCAGGCCGGCGGCGGGACGCTGCAGGGCGGGTTTGTCGCGCGGTGGAGTGAGGGCGTTCGGCCGGCGCGGATATTTCATGTTCGCGTAGAGATCCCGGTGGCGCTCGGCCGGAATGAAATTTGAGGCATTCGGATCCGAGAGGCTGCCATCCGCCCGCTGCACGGTCTCCGGATGCATGGCCTTGTGCGCGAAAAACAACAGATACGGCCGGTCGTGCGGCTGTTTTAGGAACTCCATCGCGTGCCGGTGCAGGATATCCGTCACGTAGCCTGTCTCCCGGCGCGGGCGGCCCGACACGTTGAGCATCGGATCGTAGGTGCTACCCTGGCCTTCCAGACAAACCCAGTGATCGAAACCCGGCCGCGGCGAACTGTCGTTGCCCATGTGCCACTTGCCGACGAAGCCAGTGCGGTAGCCCCCGCGCTGGAGCAATTGGGGGAAGGTCGTCAGCCGATGGCTTTGCGGGCTGCGATCCGTGTTGTCGGTGATGCCGTGCGTGTGCGGGTAAAGTCCGGTCAGGAAACTCGCGCGGCTGGGCGAACACAGCGGCGTGGTGGCGAAGGCGTTCCGGAATCGCGCGCCCTCGCGGCCGATGCGGTCCATGTTGGGCGTGCGCAGGAAAGCGGGGCCGGTGGAGCCCAGATCGTCCCACCGCATGTCGTCCACGAGGATGAAAATGATATTGGGCCGGTCGGCCGCGGACCGACTCACGGCCACGCCGGCGAGACCCAGAAGAAAAAAAGCGAGAACACGTTTCATGGGGAGAAGCGGAGGTGAGAGGCGCCGGATCGCTCCGGAGATGCGAAGATTGCCGCCGCTCAATCGAGTTTCAGTCGCCGGATGCGCAGGCGGTTGAGCCCGCCGACCGTTTTGTCGCCGGCGCAGTAGCCGAGCAGCACGGCGTCCTTCACGAAGTGAATCGCGGTGTAGCAGTACCAACCATCGGGATCGGACTCGATCGACCGGTGCGAATGCCACGTCCTCCCGCCGTCGTCGGAAAGCGCCGCCACCAAGGGAGTGCGCCGCCCCTTGGGAAACGGAAATTTCCCCGAGTGATCGTTGTACAACGCCAGCAGGCGCGAAGTGCCGGGAATGACCTTGATGCTGGCGGGCGAGACCGGCGACGCGAGGGGCCCGGGCACGGGTGCGCTCCAGGTCTTGCCCTGATCGGGGGAGCGCATCTCGAACTGGTGACCCTGGTCGGTGCGGGACCAGCCCAGCAGGGTGTGGTCCGGCAGTTCCACCACGCCGGGTTCCTGCAAGCCGCTGCGCGTGACGCCGGGCAGTGCCCACCACGAGTCGGCCTCGCGCCAGGTGCGGCCTTCGTCGTCGGACAGATACCACACGTCGATGGCGCGGGCATCGAAGGACTTCGCGGCGACGGGATCGGTGTCGCGGGCGCGGTGAAACGCCACGGGCACCACGAGGCGGCCGGTGGACAGTTGGACGACACGGTCGTTGTTCAGCACGAAGTAGCCCGGGGCGGCGACAACGAGCACGGGCTCGCTCCACGTCGCGCCGTCGTCGTCGGACGTGCGCAGGCGCGGGCGGCAGTCGAGCCAGCTGTTCTTGAGCACGTAGAACAGCGCGAGCTTGCCCGACTTCAACCGCAGCAGCGACACGCTCATGACGTTGTTGCCGCCCTCGTTGTCGACGACGATGCGCGGCGGGCTCCACGTCCGGCCGTCATCGCGCGATTCGATGCCGACGACGCGCGCGGGGCTGTGATCCGCGGCGCCGCCGTAAAACTGCGTGTAGCAAAACAGGATGCGTCCGTCCTTGAGCGTGGCGAAGGAGCCTTCGGAATTTCGCGGATTTTCCCGCGTGGGCTCGATATTCACGACGTCCTCCGCCGCGCGGCCGGGGAGGGGAGGGGCGCAGAGCGCGATCAGGGCGAGAACGGTGAGGGGTATTTTTGCGGCCAGATGGCCGCCGCACGTGGTCATAGGCAGACGGGAAGCGGGAATCCGCCTATGGCGAGTACGCTTCAAACATGGCAACCCCAGTCGTATTGCTGGCTGACGTAAGGATTGCCGTGTAGGCACCCGGCGAGAGGGTGATGTATAGGGCGGAATCGGTGCTGTTGCCCCGTAGGGGAAATGCAACGCGAGCAGTCGCGGCCACGAGATCGGTTAGATTGGAATTTTTTGACCAGCCTTGGTTCTTCGCAACGATGCTTCTGCTAGAATCGTAGACCGTCAGTACTGGATCCGATAACACTCCTGGAACATTGAAATCGGCGAGGGTGGGACCTACGGCTCGTATAAGAACTTTTTTTCTGGTGGTTCCCGAAATAACAAATCCTCCAATGACTGGATCGGCGGCTGTAACTGTGCCTCGCGTCGAAACATTGATGAATGTGCTTGGCGAACCACTCGATGTTAGAACCGTCCCGCCGGTTCCAACTGCGACGAATCGCTGTAGGTCTTCCGAGTAAGCAACGCTCAAGAACGATGTAGTGTTCAGGTTTTTTGACCCATCTTCCGCAATACGCTGCGTCCAGTTACTTCCATCTGACGAAGTAAAAATTATTCCTTGTTCTCCTGCGGCGACAAATACTCCTGAGCCATAAACCAAGCCGCGCAATGTTACGCGCGGCTGAAGAAATTGGGTGCCCCGTAGGTTGTTTACCAGCAACGGACCAGTGACCCCTCGGCCGAGATAGGCATTCGTAAAATCGAACGCGGCCGTCAGCCCTTGAGTTCCAACTGCAACTGCCAATCGACTGTTTTGTTCGGTTTTCGGCACGATTGCTTCCAAGTTTTCAGTGATTTTTGATCCAAAATATGAAGCTGGTTCCCACGAGACTCCCTCGTTTGCGGACTGAATTATCGTGCCTGCTCCGCCAACGACGACGAACGAACTCGTTGTTGTTGGTGCTACGCTTGAACCCGTAGTAGACGTTGTCGCGATTACTCCATGCAGGTAGTTCGTCGTGTTGGATGTTCTTAAGGTCCACGTTTGCGCATCGATGGATGTCGCGATCACGCCTTGTTCTCCAACGGCAATGAAGGTTTTTCCGGAATAGGCGACTCCGTTGAATCGGGATGTGGTTACCGCTTTGGCTACGTTCCATTTCATTAAATCGGCAGTATAGTAAATGCTCCCGTTGTCACCGACAACCACCCATAAGCCCGCACCATAAGCGACCGATACAAGCCAAGTGTTATCTGCAATAGTTTGTACGCTCCACGAGATTCCATCGTTGGACGTGAGCACTCTGCCTTTACCTGTTGTCGCGACGAAGGTCTCGCTCGCGAACGTCACGCACCAAATGTCATCTGCCAGGCCGGCAGGACTTTGATTTGTCCAAGAAAATTGACCGAAAGCCACTGAAGCTGAGACGATAAAAGCGAACAACTTCAATTTCATCAACCAGCGGTGACGGTTTCGGTGTTAGATGGCGAATTTTTATTCGTGGCGCTGGTGGTCACATGCTGACTCAAAAACGTCCCGCATAGACAATATGTTGGAGATAACTCCGAGTGTTTAGTGCGTCGCAACGAGGGCTGCCTTCCTGCCCGCTTGCTTTTTATCCGAGCTGTTCGGTGTCGAATCCAAGCTAGGCAGTTCGTTCGTCTTCGAACCGATATTCAGTTTTTGACCGCAAAGCGGCTGCTGTCGCCGATTATTTCAGTCCCGAGAGATAAGCCACCAGGTCCGCCGCTTCCTGCGGCGTCAGCCCCTGCAGCTGGCCTTCGGGCATGAACGAGCTTGGCAGCGTTTTCTCCGCCGCAATGTCCGCGGCTTTTATCTTCACCGTCTGGCTCGTGAGCAGGGTGAGGGACACCTCCTCCCCGCTCCGGGCGATCACGAAGCCGGACTGCGTGCTACCGTCGCGCAGGTCGATCACCGTCGGACGATATTGCGGCGCGATCGATTGCGAGGGCTTGAGGATGCTCTCCAGAATCTGAGCGGAACTTTGTTGGGCGCCGATGCGCGACAAGTCGGGCCCGACGGCGCGACCCTGACCCTGGATGATATGACACGCCTGACAGGCCGCGAGTTTGCCGCTGGTGGCGATGAGGCGGGCACCGCGCACGGGATCACCGGTCAGCGCGAGGATTTCGGGGGGATTCGGGTTGGCGCCCAGGGTGCGCGTGCGCTGGCTGTCGGGTTTGAAGCGCTCGTAGATGTCGCGAATCGTCGGTTCCGGCGACGCCCACGCGATCTGGCAGGCGGTGGCTTGCAGCGTGGCGCTCAGCTTGTCGTCGTCGATCGCCCGGCGGACGCGCATGGCGCCATCGACGGAGGCGAGTTCCCGTTCGATCAGGGCCTGGTTCCACGTGACGTCGTCCCACGGTTTGGGCGCCGCGTGATCCGATGGCATGCGCGCGATCCAGTCCTCGATCGTCTTCAGTCCCTCGACATCCACCTCGTGCGCGCCGATGAGCGGCATGTGGCCGCTGCCGAGCTTGGCCATGCGCACGGGGATGACGGAATTCCACGGATCGCCCGGGTCGACCAGCTTGGAATTTTTCAAGCCGAGGCCGCCCTGCGACGGGGTCACGCCCACGATGTTCATCTGGCCGGTGAGCAGCTCGGGGTTGAGAAAGATCGCGACCGCCCCGCCCGCATGGGCGATATGGCAATGCGCGCAGTTGGCCTGAAAAACCGCGCGGGCCGAACGATTCTCGCCGACGGACGACTCACCGCCAATCCGGGTTTGCTCGAAGAAAGTCGCGTCGACCAAACCCTGGTCGATGAGTTGATTCGTTTGCGGGCCACTCACCCCGCGCAACTGGACCGCGGTGAAGGCGAGGGTGCCGTTGTTCCAGGAGTTGTGGCAGCGAAGACATTCGGCGCGGCTCTGGTATCGCCAAGTGTACTCCCGGCTGCCGCCACCGAGCGCGTGGCGATCCGGAGCCGCCCGCAGCTTCCTCTCGGCGCCCTCGGCGGGAACCAGCTCGGCGTCGGTGCCGGCGTCGTTCCAGCGATACGAGTACGCGTTCCACGCCTCGCCGTCGTAATGCAGCACCTGGGTCTCGATGGGTTTCGTCCGGTCTGCCGGTGACGGAGCCAGCGCCCCGAGTTCGATCGTGCGCGCGAGCACAGCGCCGGCCGGCCACTTGGTCGTGTAGTCCGCCTTGATCTGGTTGGTGCGGTTGTCGCGGCTGACCTTCACGGTGGTGTCGATTTTCGAGGTATCGCGCAGCCCGATGAGCCGGTTCGCGGTGGCGCCGTCCTCCCACATGGGACTGGCGATCGAAAATCCATAAACGCCGCCGGCGGGCTGGCGCTTCGCGACATCGGCGAACAAGCCCGTGGCGCCCAGGGTGCGCGGAAACCGCGAGGCATGCGTCGCGTGCGCGTTGCGCACGAGGCGGTGGGCCGTCGTGGGTGTGCCGTAGTGCAGGTAAAACAGTTCCCCGTCATCGTCCTCGCCGAAGGAGACGATGGTGTGGGGCGTGTCGGCGATCTCCTCGTGGCGGGTGATCGTTTTTCCGTCATACCAGAGTGCCCAGATCTTGCCCGTCGTGTAATCGCCGTAGATGTAGGCGTTGGCCAGTTCGGGGAATTGCCGGCCGTGATAGACGTAGCCGCCGGTGATGGACGATGACTCCGAGTGCGGGTGCGCGACGATGGGCGGGGTGATGGGGGCGAGGCGACTGGCGAGCTGGGGCTTGATCGGCTGGCTGGCCTCGTAGGCATTCCAGCCGTAATTCCCGCCGCGTTTGATCAGATGGACCATCTCCCAGAGCTCCCAGCCCACGTCGCCGCACCACAGGTTGCCCGTGGCGGGATCGAAACTCATCTTCCACGGATTACGCAGGCCAAAGCACCAGAGTTCGGGGCGGGCGTAGGGCAGATCGGCCGCGCTGCGGCTGGGGTCGGTGGTCGGCTTCGAATTGAACCACGGATTGTCCGGCGGCACGCGGTAGTTCTTTCCCGGGTCGCGGTGATCGACGTCGATGCGCAGGATCGACGACAGAAAATCGCTCGTGTCCTGGCCGGTGTTGATCGGGTCCGGGGGCGCCGCGGGTCCGGCATCGCCGGTGGAAATGTACAGATAGCCGTCGGGGCCGAACTTCAAATTGCCGCCGTTGTGCCCGCCGGCGCGCCACGTCAGCAGCACTTCTTCGCTCGCCGGATCCAGGCGCCACGGCTCCTGCGCCGTGAGCGTGAAACGCGACAGGATCGTGCCGTCCTCCACGCCCTCGGGCAGCGCGTAGCAAACGAAGATCTGCCGGTTCTCGCGAAACTTCGGGTGCAGCGTGATGCCGTAGGCATTGTCCAGCTTGGGGTGCAGCGTTAGCAGATCGGCCACTTCGTCCACGGCCGCAGGATCGCCCTTCGTCGGCACCGACAGGATTTTACCCTTCCGTTCCAACACGAGCCAGCGACCGCTGCCGGGAACCAGCGCCAGATCGAGGGCCTCCCGGAATTTGAGCTGCGACAGAATCGGCTCCGAGGTGAACGCCTTGGGCGGCTCCGGCGAGCCATCGATGTGCGAGGTCGTCCAGGGCGTGCGCGACGGGCCCGGCGCCACCGCGCCCAAATCATGGCTCAGCAGGAACACGGCGAGCGAGAAGCCTGCGAGCAGGCGTCCCACGAAGGACGCCACGCGGCGGATGGATCCCGCCGGGGTTTTGCGTGGGCATGGCACCGACGGCGTGGTGGAGTTCATGGTCACTCGCCCACGAGGCGTTCGATGTCCTCGCGGGAGACGGTGAACACGTCCATGTCCTTCTTCACGGCGCCGAGGCTGACGAGGCATTCGGTGAAGAGTTCGCGCGTGCGTAGCTCGAGGGCTTTGGCCTCGAGGTTGGTCATCACCTCGATGATGCGGCCGCCCTTGCGGACGTGGGTGCGCTCGTCGGAGCGGATGTAATCGGCGACGTGGCGGAGCACCTCGTCGTTCCGGTCGGCGGCGGCGTCGATCAGCTGGTTGATCGTCTTGAGCACGCCGACTTCGCCGAAGAGGTTGATCTCGGCCATCGCAAAGGCGGGATCCATCGGGCCGCGGCAGGTGGAGCCGGTGAGGCGGTTGCGCAGCTCGAACGGATCGTAGCCGGCGATGAGCATGGCGCGGTGGCCGATCTCGGTGTGGCGCGCCTCGTCCCACGTGATGCGAGCGAGGTCGTATTCCGCGTCAAAGTCCTTGAAGCGAATGTCCCAGATGAACGTGCCGAAGGCCTCGATGGCGTCCACTTCATCGCGTTGCGTGCGGATGAAACGGAGGCGGAGCGACTCGTAGGAGTCGGCAGGGAAACGCGCCTCGCCGTCGGCGGCGTCGTAGTCGCCGGTGTTCTTGAAGGTGTCGAAGCGCACGTCGCGGGCGGGCGCGGTGACGCGTTCGTAGGGCTTGGTGTCAATCCGCAGCGGTGTCGGGGCCTGGCCGCGCGCGTCGGCGCCGGTGACGCCGCCGATGGAGCGGAGCAGGCGGTCGAGGTGCCAGCGCCACGAGACGAGGCTGGGTTCGTCCTCGCCCCCCTCGATGTAGGCGGCTACGGCCTGATCGGCCCACGCCAGCATCGGCTCCTGATCGGCGAGGATGCGGCGCAGGCAGCGGATGCTGGGCACGTCGGTGACCGGATCGGTGTCGTCGATGTGGTGGCGGTAGGCGGTCGCCAGGGCGCGACCGGCGACCTGGTGCACGCCCACGAGGAGTTCCGCGGCGGAATGGGCGCTGAGCATTTCCTCGATGAAGCGGTCGATCTCGGGATCGCGGAAGGCGTCGATCGCCTTCGGGCGCATTTCCTGTTCGGTGAGGCGTTCGCGGAGGAAACGGGCGGCGTCGGCGTGCCAGAAGATGTGCCGGCCGGTCTCCAGTTTCACCTCGAACTCGGGAATCGCGAGGGTCCACGAGCCGAGGGCCTGCATCAGACGGCGTTCGAAGTAGAAGAAACGGAGCAGCCGGCGGGCGTTTTCCTTCACCGTGAATTTTCCGCCCAGCGGCCGGGCGTCGCGGGGAAACTTGAACGGATAGCGGGCCTTGCGCTCGAGCGCGGCCTCGCGCTGGCCGGCCACGCGCACGGTGGGGATGATGGCTTGGGGCGCGTCGGCGCCGAGATGGTCGGGAAGTTTCATGTGGGAAGAGGAGCTGGGTTCAGGGTCAAAAGGGCGGCTCGCCGGTGGGACCGGCCGGGAAGCCGGGTGGGGGCCGTCGGCCAAAATCCATCACAGAGCTGGTGCGCGTTCGCGACACCAAAACGGGGCGGCGCCGGAGCGGGCAAAGGCGCCGTCCACTCGGGCTGAAATCCAGTCCGGTTGAAATTGCATCGCGGCGGACGTGGCCCTAGCCCAATTGCGAAGGCCATGAAATCACCCCTTGCCCTGATCGCCCTCGTGACGGCGTCGTTCTTTTCGTGCAGTGCGTCCGCCGCGACGGTCCTCGTCACCGGTTCCAATCGCGGCCTCGGTTTCGAGTTTGCGCGGCAGTATGCAGAGCAGGGCTGGACTGTCATTGCCACGGCGCGCAATCCGGAGAGCGCGAAGGAACTTCAGGCGCTGGCGGCGAAGCATAAGAGCATCACCATCGAGAAACTGGATCTCTTCGATCACGCGGGCATCAAGGCGCTGGCGGCGAAATACAAAGGCCGGCCGATCGACATCATCGTCAACAACGCGGGCGTCCTCGGCGATCTTCCCGGCCAGACCCTCGGTAGTTTCGACTACGCCAATTTCCAACAGGTGATGGGGGTGAACGTCTATGGCCCGCTGGCGGTTTCCGAGGCCTTCCGCGAGAACGTGAGCAAGAGCGAGCACAAGAAGATCGTCGCGATCACGAGCGGTTCCGGGATTATCAGCCGTGGCGGTGGCGGCGGCAAAACGCACTTTTACCGCGCCAGCAAGGTTGCCCTGAACATGGTCATGCGCGGGCTGGCGAACGATCTGAAGGGTCAGGGCGTGATCGTCGGCATCATCGCACCCGGTTCGGCCGACACCGATATGCGGCGCGAATTGGTCGGCGCCGACCGGGCGGCCAAGGATCAGCGGCCCGAGCAGAGCGTCGCGAGCATGATGAAGGTGATCGCCGGTTTGACCCAGGCCAACAGCGACAAGCCGCTCAACTACGACGGCTCCGCCCTGCCGTGGTGAGTCCGGTCGGCTGAGGCATGGAGCCGCGGCGTCCCCAGCCGCGTCGGTCGCGCCTTACTTGGCCTGCTTGCCCCGCCCTGCCGGCCGGGTGCCGAACCACGCGGGCGGTACGTTTTCGGGTGCCTTGAGCTCGCGGCGCAGGCGGGTGAGCTCCTTTTCGAGTTCGCCCTGGGTCGCGGTGTAGGCGGCCTCGCCGTAAACACTGCGCAGCTCGTGGGGATCCTTTTCCAGGTCGAACAACTCCCAGTAGTCCTCGCCGGTGCCGTAGAAGCGCACGAGCTTGTAGCGATCGGTGACGACACCGTAGTGCGGCCGGACGCGGTGCGGCGCCGGGTATTCGTAATACTGGTAATAGAATGAAGTGCGCCAGTCCGCGGGCCGCTTGCCCCGCAGGATCGGCACCAGGCTGCGGCCCTGCATTTCTGCAGGCACGGGCACGCCGGCGGCCTCGAGAAACGTCTCGGCGAAATCCAGGTTGGAAACGAGATCGCGGTTTGCGCTGCCGGGCTTCGTCACTCCGGGCCAGCGGACCAGCAGCGGGGTGCGCAGCGATTCCTCGAAGATCCAGCGCTTGTCGAACCAGCCGTGCTCGCCGAGGTAGAAGCCTTGGTCGCTCGCGTAGACGACGATCGTGTTTTCCGCCAAGCCCTCTTTTTCGAGATAGTCGAGCACGCGGCCCACGCTTTCGTCCACCGAGCGCAGGGTGGCGAGATAGTCGTGCAGGTAGCGCTGGTATTTCCAGCGGGTGAGATCACGGCCCTGGGGGTTGGCGGCGCGAAACGCGGCGTTGCGCGGCTCGTAGTACGCATCCCACGCCTTCCGCTGCTCGGGCGTCAGGCGCGGCGGCGGCTTCAGTTTGAGGTCCGCCTCCGTCATCGTCTTCTCGATTGTCATGTCCTGATCGTGCTCCGCGAGGCCCCGGCCCGCGTAGTCGTCGAAGAGCGTCGGCGGTTCTGCGTAATGCCGGTCGCCGTCGGCGTCGAGATGCCGCAGCGCCGGTTCCCATTCGCGGTGCGGCGCCTTGTGCTGGCACATCAGGAGAAATGGCTTGGTCTTGTCGCGGCGCTGCAGCCAGTCGAGCGAGACATCCGTGATGATGTCCGTGACGTAGCCGGAATTCTGGATCGCCGCGCCGTTTCGGGTCATCGGGGGATTGTAGTAGGCGCCCTGCCCGGGCAGCACCTGCCAGAAATCGAAGCCGGTGGGGTCCGAGCCGAGGTGCCACTTGCCGATCATGGCGGTCTGGTAGCCGGCCTTTTGCAGCAGCTTGGGAAACGTCACTTGGGCGCCGTCGAAGCGGGCGTTGGCCGCGTTGTTGGGATAACCGTTGAGGTGGCTGTATTTTCCCGTGAGCACGGTGGCGCGCGCGGGGCCGCAGATCGAATTCGGCACGACGCAGCGATCGAAGCGCATGCCGGCTTTCGCGATCCGGTCGATGTTGGGCGTGGCGAGGAGCTGCCGCGCGTCACCGTAGGCGCTGATCGCCTGATAGGCGTGGTCGTCGGAAAAAATGAAAACGATGTTCGGCGGTGCCGCCACCGTTGCCGTGACCGCCAGCAGAAAAGTGCTGAGACCGGGGAGGATTTTCATGATGAGGGGAAAGCAACGGGGTGGGTTGGCTTCCGGGGCATGATTCTAAATTCCGTAGTGGGTTAACCGCTAATCTTCGCTAATCGGCGCTAAAAAAGCGGAGACAAAAATCGGTCAGAGTTTTCGGCTTCACCGATCAGGTGAAGCGGCTGGTTGCCCTTGAAAATGAAAAAGCCCGGGCGGATTGGCAATCCGGCCCGGGCGGAAAAAGGAATGGCTTACTTGCCGGACTTCTTGCCCGTCATAGAGGCGAAAAACGCCTTGGCTTCGCTCACCAGCCGGTTCGGGTCCTCGGCGAAGGCCTTGCTGTCGGTCTCGATCGCCATCACGCCCGACCACTTGCTCTTTTTGATCTCGGCGAAGAGGCCGGCGTAGTTCGCCTGGCCGCGGCCGATCTCGGTGTCGACCGCCACAGTCTTGCCGTTGGCCGTCTCGTTCACCTTGTCCTTGAAATGCATGTCGTAAACCCGGTCGCCGTATTCGCGGAAGACCTTGGCCGCATCGAAACCGGCCGCAGTCACCCAGCCGATGTCGAGACACACGCCGATGCGATGATCGCGGGCGGCCAGGACTTTTTTCACGGTGGCGGGGTCGCCGTAGACCGTGCCGAGGTTGTGGTTGTGGATCGCGAGCTTGATGTCGTATTCCTTCACGAGCTGCTCGAGGTTGTCCCACTCGGCCTGGTCGCGCGGCTCGACGACGATAATCTTCATGCCCATCAGCTTGGCGAACTCGAACAGCTTCCGGTTTGCTTCCTTGTCCGTCGAGGTCTTGTTGACGCCGAAGGTGTACGCCACGAGGCCATTTTGATCGAGGATGGCCTTCTTGCGCAGGGTTTCCTCCCTCGGGCCGTTGGGGTCGATGTGTGCGGCGATGACCTCGATGTATTTGAGGTTATGCTTCACCGCGAAGGCGACCATCTGGTCGAAATTCATGTTGCGGCAGGTGTACGACTGCAGCCCGAGGATGGGGCCGGCGGGCATGGACGCCGCGGAGGCGGGCAGCGTCAGGAGCGAACCCAACGCGAGGAAGAAAGCGGTGCGAAGAACGGCGAATTTGGTCATGGCGGGGACGGCCAATGTAGAAATGGAACCGGCCGATGCAAGGCCTACGGTCGGGCGACCAAGGGACGGGCTGTGCTCACACGGTTGCCCGCGAGCGCGGAAAGCGATGTGCCGGCGAGGCTCGGCTGCATGACGCAACGATGCGGGCGGCGGTGGGTGCCTTCCGCGGACGGCCGCCCGCATTGGGCGGAGACAGGCGGCGCCCGCTACGGAATCACTTTCGCGTAGAGCCGGTTGAGGAACTCGCCGCGGGTGAGCTTGCCGTCGGCCTGCAAGTCGGGGGTCGGCGTGACGCCGGCCAGCTTTGTCCACCGGGCGGCGAGCGCCGCGTCGATGGGGGTGACGACGCCAACGGCGTGGTGCGGGTAGGCGGCGTTCCACTGACCGGTGGCCCGGGGGCGTTTCACGGCGGGGGCGGTCCGGGCGTCGACCAGATCGGCGAAGAAACCGCGCGTGCCGAAGTACTGCGCCGCCTTGAACCACGGCGAAACGACGGGCCAGGGGTGCAGCGCGGCATTGAAACTGCCGGGCGGATCCCATGACGGGCGCGGGATTTTGAGAACGGGCGTGAGATCGGTGACGTAGACGGTCATCGCCCCGAGACTCCACAGGCGCCGTTGCAGCGCGGGCACGGCCACCGCGCGCACCGCCTGGCCTTGCTTCACCGCCATCGCGGCGGCGACGCCCGCGGCCTGCCCGAGGCTCGTCCAGGTGGGCTCCATCCGCAGCGCGCTGAAACCGACGTGACTGGACGAGGCGGCAACGGGCACGAGCAGGCCGTCGACATTGCGCGGCACGAGGACGCCGTAGGGAATCTGGTAGGGCCGCACGACCTTGCCGTGGTGGCCGATCGTCACACCGAAGGACGGGCTGTACACGCCGTGGCTGTTCAATGAATAGTCGCCGATGGCGATGCTGTCCGGCTGCACGGGCGCGCGGATCTGGCCGGGCTTCGGCTGGGTGTCGTGTTCGGTGAAGATATATTCGCCCACCAGTCGCCGGCCTTCGCGCACGTAGAGGGCGGGGGACCAGTGGCCGGTTTCCGGATACTCGTCCTTCGGCAGTCCCCACCGGCTCATCTCCGCGCGAAACGCCGCGGGCATGCCGGGATCGTGGGCGATAAACCAGAAAAGGCCGAGGGAGTAGTCCTTGTAGAGGGAATAGATCTTCTCGCGCACCTCCGGGGTGCCCTCCGGCCACGGATGGTTGACGTTCTCCAGCGAGAGGCTGATGGGCGAATTCCAGTCGTCGTTCCAGTCCGCCTTCCCGTTGGGAATGGGGCGCAGCTTGAGAATCGCATTCGGCCCGGGATTGGTGAGCGACTGGATTTTGCCGTCGCGCAGCAGTTCGATCAGCGGGGCATAGTCCTCGCGCCGATAGGTGGCGGGCTGCGAAATCGGGATGAAGTTGTCGCGCTCTGTCGTCAGGCAGACGCGGAAGTTATACGTCATCACGTACCGGTTCGCCGTGTCGAAGGCCAGGCTCTCGCCGTATTCGGACTTCGCCTCGCACCCGAGCCGATACGTGGCGCCGGCGGCGGCGAGCAGGTCGCCCTCGTAGGTCGCGTCGATGAAAACCGCCGCCTCGATTTCGCGGGACTGGCGCGTTTTCAGGTCAGTGAACGTGGCCGCGACCAGGCGTTTCCGGTTGCCGGCGCCCGTGGTCCGGGCGCCGGCCAGCCGGTGGTGCCGCCGCACACTGAGGCTTTTTTCGCCGGCGAGCATCTCCTCGAACACGCGGCGGGCCACCTTGGGTTCGCTGTAGGCGCCGCGGACGGAATCGATCACGGGCCGCGAGTCCGCGCCATGGGTCGCGATGTAGTACTGCTCGACGCGGTGGAGGAATTCCCGCCACGTGCCGCCGAGCGACTCGAAGGATTGGAAATCCGGATTCGACAACCCGCCGGCCGTCAACCCGCCGATGTGCCCGTCCTCCTGCAGCAGAACGACGGTCGCGCCCTCCCGGGCCGCATTGACGGCGGCGGCAATGCCACCGGGCGTGGCGCCGTAGACGGCGACGTCGAACTTTTCGGCGGCGGCACCCGCTGCGACGAGGCAGCCGGCCAGCATCAAGGCGAGGGCGGGTCGAAGCGGCGCAGCCGTGCGTGTACTCATCGGGTGGGTGGCCCGGGGATTCGGGCGAAACGAGCGGGGATCGGACCGGTTACTTCGCAGTCGGGATCTGGATCTTGGCGGGATTTTTCGGCGCGGGTTCGAATTGGATTTTCTGTTTCCCGCGCAGCAGCATCCGCAGCGGATGCAGTTCCTCCTCCAGCGTGAACGGCATCGCCGCTCCCGTCACCAGGTGGGCGGTCACAAAATCGAAATAGTCGGTGGGCGGGGCGGACGTGTCGATCGGGTCCACCGATTTGCCGTCGAGCGTCACGAGCCGCTTGCTGCGAGTGCCGTCGTCCACGGATTCGACAAACCCCTTGGTGCCGAAGATCCGCAGCGTCTCGTTGTTGCGCGGCTTGAAGTTCACGGCGTTGAGGTAGTTCATGACGATCGTGGCGAGACCGCCGTTCTCCAGGGTCATTTGCACCGCGGCGGCCACCTTGCCGGCGCCGACTTCCTCGGGCCGGCCGAGATTGGTTTCCCAGCCGCTGATCGTGCGGACCCGGACGCCGGCGGCGTGTTCGACCATCCGGATGGCGTGGATCCCGGCCTGCAGGAACAGGCCGCCGTCGATGGCCTCGTCCTGTGGGCGGGCGGGGCCGTAGGGATAGGATTTTTGCACGAGCACTTGGATGACTTCACCCACGGCGCCGGCCTTCACCAAACGGCGCATTTCGAGGTAGGGCTGGACGAAAACGGTGCCGGCCATCTCGTGAAATTCCCGGCCGGTGCTCTTCGCCACGGCGAGCACCTCGTCGAGCTCGGCTTCGGTGAGGGCGCAGGGCTTCTCGGCGTAAACATGCTTGCCGGCCTTCAACGCGCGGATCGCATCGCGCGCCTGGTCGGCACGGCGCGGTGAGCAGAGGGAAACGATCTCCACGGCCGGATCGGCGAGCAGCGCGTCGAGCGTCGGGTATTCCTTGATGCCGGCGTTCGCCGGCAGCGGGCCGCGCACTTGCGACACGGCCACGATCCGGGAATGAGTGCGGTTCAGCAGCGAGGCGGGGCTGAGTTGGTGCCCGTTCGCGCCGTACAGTCCCACGCCGAGCTGCCGGGGGGCCGCGCCGGCGGCGAGCGCGCCGCACGATGCGGCGCCGAGAATAAATCCGAACAGAATCCGGGGCAGGAGCATTTTCATCAGGGGTGGGGAACCGGGGTGGAAAGGGTGGGCGCTGCGGGCGCTCAGCGCGGAACTGCGATCATGTCGACCGACAGCGTGCGCCCTTCAAAAGCGGTGCCCGTCACGCCCGCCTTGCTGGCCGCGGGGGGGCGCTTCGGGTTGTACAGGCTGGGGCGCAGGTCCACGAGGCCTTTGCTGCCGTCGTTGTCCGACGTGTAGTAGGTGGCCTTGACCAGCTGGTCGAAATTGCCGTTGCACTGCGACAGGATCACCTGGAGCTGGGCGTAGATGTCCCGCGCCTGGAATGCGCCGTCGCCGGGTTTGCCGGAGGTGAGCGTCGAGACGTAGATGTGCGACGGCGAATTCGCCGCCGCGACGCGGCAGTACACGGGCGGTTCGCTCATGCCCGGGGGAGTCAGGTAGGAAACGCCGTGCGACACCGCGCCGGCCCGGGTGGGCGTGGCGGCGGCGACCATCTCGATCTCGAGCGAAGGCCGGGTGCCGAGCCATTCCACGAACGTGATCGGGGGCGTCACGGCGGCGCCGCCGAAGACCTCTTGAAAGGCCTCGATGACCTGGCCGGCTTCCTCGATCGGCTGGATGAAAACCTTGAACTGGACGGCGTCCGCCTTGGTGAGGTGGAGGAACTCGAGCGACTTCAGCAGGCTGTCGAGGGTGTTTTTCGCGTACTCGCGGGTGGTCGCCCCCTTCACCAGATCGCCGGAAACCTGGGTGACGCCGCCCCGGGGGAGCAGGCTGACGTTGCCGAGCGAGGTGGGGACGATCGTGGGCTTGGCGACATTGGCGTTGGGCCGGGCGACCGCGATGGCGTTCAAGGCCAGGGCGATCTTGGGATCGCGCATCTTGCCGGCGACAAAGGTGGCGGCCGGCTTGTGCGCACCGGAAAATTCCTTGGCCATGACCTGCTGCACCGCGACGCGCGCGGCGTTGTCCTGCACGCACCATTCGAGGCGCACCGGCGTGGCGTCGGCGTGGCCCGCCTCCTTGAGCATGGTCTGGAGGCGACGGAGTGCTCCGGCGGCCTGCTCCGCGGGGGTGCCGCCCGCCTCCGGCAGGATCTGGGTGGTGTGGATGAGGGCGCGGTCGGTGAAGAGCACCGCCTTCGACGAGCCGGTCGCGGGATCGGGCGTGATGCAATGAATCGCGGGCTGGGCCCGCACGAACAGCGGGGCTAGGGTCAGGGTGAGGGCAAGCAGGGCGGAGCGAAGTGAAGTCATGGGAGGTAGACGGCGTTTTTAGACGACAGCGCCGGCCGGTGACAAGCGTCGACGGCGGGCGAGACTGCTTGTGCCCCGATGTGTTGAGTCCCGGTACCGACGCTTTTTCCAACCGGCCGGTGGCGCCGGGGTGGCGTCAGGCGGCAGGCCGACCCCGCAGCGCTTCCCAAAGCTTCGCGTGGCTGAGGAGGATTTCCTTGAGGCCGCGGCGCACCGCTTCCGAATTCAGCGCCTGTGTGCTCATCGACGTGTGGGCATCGAGGGCATCGACGATTGCGTTGGTGAGTTCAGTGTCGAGGTCGGGCGAGGTGGCGAATTGCTCCTTGGTATTGTTGGCCGCCTGTTGCCGGAGCGTTTCCGACTCCAGCAGCTTCCCGCGAATCACCTCGTTGACGTAAACGAGTTGATCCTGATCGGTCGTGTCGCCGCCAAACAACTCGTTCAGTTTTTCGATCAGCTCGGTGATATAGACGGACTGCTTTTCATTCACCATGCCGCCGCCGGCTTCGGTCGCGGGGTCGAGCTTCGGCGTTTCGCCCTTGTTGAGCGGCAGAGACTGCTTGCCGGTGTTTTTCAACCGGTGATGGGTCAGGACGACCTTCGACAGATCGATGCCGGGACGCTCGCGGCCGAACTCCAGCAACGGCAACAGGCGCTTGAAGAAGATCGCGCGCTTCTCGACCGCCGTGTTGCCGTAGTCGAAGATCTGCGAGAGAAACGTGTAGAGCCGCACGAAGGCGCCGAGGTCGTTCTTGAAGAGCAACAGCGCATCCAACTCGTCCTGGGCCTGCTTCGCCGCGGCCTCGTCCGGCTTGTTCTTCGCGATTTTGAGGGCCTCTTGCGCGGCCTTGTAGCGCTTGAGCAGGCGGTCGGCCACGGGTTCGAGCGCCTTCAATAATTCCGCCTGCGTTCCCTTCGGATTCAATTCCGCAGCGACCACGCGTTCGACCTCGAAGTCATCGTAGTGGCCGCTGGCATCGAGTTTCGCGCGCAGGTTGAAAACGAGATTCGGATCGGTGACGGCGGAGAGTTCCGCCGTCGCGTAGTAAGCCTTGAACGACGCGAGCACCTCCGTGGCGTCATTCACAAAATCCAGCACGTAGGTCGTATCCTTGCCGGGATGGGCGCGATTGAGACGCGACAGCGTTTGCACCGCTTGGATGCCGGCGAGGCGCTTGTCGACATACATGCCGCAGAGCAGCGGCTGGTCGAAGCCGGTTTGAAATTTGTTCGCGACGAGGAGGATTTGATACTCGTCGCCCTTGAACGCTTCCCGGATGTCGCGGCCCTTCAGATTGGGATTTAGCGCGAGACTGTTCTCGGTGAAACCGTCCGGCCCGGAGTCCTTGTCGTTCACCTCGCCCGAGAAGGCCACGAGCGTGCCGATTTTGTAGCCGCGTTCCTTGATGTATTTTTCGATCGCGAGCTTCCAGCGGACGGCCTCCACGCGACTGCCGACGACGACCATCGCCTTGGCTTTTCCGCCGAGCAGCGGGGCCACCAGGTCGCGGTAGTGCTCCACCACGATCTGCACCTTCTGGGAAATGTTGTAGGGGTGGAGCCGCACCCAACCCATGATGCCCTTCATCGCGGCGGCGCGCTCGACCGTCTTTTCGTCGTAGTCCTTGCCCTCGTGCGCCAGCTTGAACGCCAGTTTGTAGGACGTGTAATTCTGCAACACGTCGAGGATGAATTTTTCCTCGATTGCCTGCCGCATCGAATAGACGTGGAAGGCCGCCGGCAGATTTTCCGGGCCTGCCGGCTTGGTCGGATCCGGGCGGGTGCCGAAGAGTTCGAGCGTCTTTGACTTGGGCGTCGCGGTGTAGGCGAGGTAGGTGATGCCCGCCTCGCTCGCGCGCGCGGTCATTTGGGCGGCGAGCACGTCGTCGACGCTGACCTCGCCGCCGTCGTTAAGCTCGGCGATTTCCTCCGGGCTGAGCACGGCTTTCAATTTCGCCGCGGCCTCGCCGGTTTGTGAACTATGCGCTTCATCGGCCAACACGGCGAAGCGCTTGCCTTGCGTCGCCGCGAGCTTGCGCACGGCCTCGAGAGCAAAGGGGAAAGTTTGAATCGTGCAGACGACGATCTTCTTCGCACCGGACAGCGCCTCGACGAGCTTCGCGCTTTTGCTGCCGTCCTCATTGGTGATCAGCGCGACCACGCCGGTTTGGCGCTGAAAATCGAAGAGCGCTTCCCGGAGCTGCTTGTCGATCACGTTGCGGTCGGAGACGACGAGCACGGTGTCGAAAATTTTCTGGTGGTGCGCGTCGTGCAGCTCGGCGAGGAAGTGTGCGGTCCACGCGATCGAGTTGGTTTTCCCGGAGCCGGCCGAGTGCTGGATGAGATATTTGCCGCCCGCTCCCGCGGCGGTCACCGCGGCCTGCAGCTTGCGCGTGACGTCAAGCTGGTGGTAGCGCGGGAAAATGATCGTCGTGATCTGTTTCTTCTCGTCGCGCTGGGCGATCAGGTAACGTCCGAGGATTTCGAGCCAGCTTTCGCGCGCCCAGACCTGCTCCCAAAGATAGGCCGTGCGATGGCCGCCGGCGGGGTTCACCGGATTGCCTGAGCCACCATCGTCGCCCCGATTGAACGGCAGGAACCGCGTCGCCGGGCCTTCGAGCTTCGTGACCATCGCCACCTCGCGATTGCTCACCGCGAAATGCACCAGTGCCCCCGAGGGAAACGAGAGCAGCGGTTCCGGGCCCTGACCTTTCGGCCGGGGCAACCGATCGAAGCGATACTGGTCGATGGCGTCGCCGAGGCTTTGGGTGAAATCCGTTTTCAGCTCGACGGTCGCGACGGGCACGCCGTTGAGGAAGAGCACGAGGTCGAGGCAATTTTCGCAGTGCACCGAATACATCACCTGCCGGACGACCCGCAGCCGGTTGGCGGCATAGCGGGCGAGGATGTCGGGATTCATCGCCAGCGCGGGTTTGAACTCCGCGAGCTTGAGCGGCTGCTTGAGCCCGAGCAGTTCGATGCCGTGGCGCAACACGTCGAGCGTGCCGCGCTGATCGATCTGGTCGCGGAGGCGCGAGAGGAGAACGTCGCCCGCTGCCGCGCCTGAATTTTTTGTGAGCGTCTCCCACGCCTGAGGCTGCGTCGCCTGCACCCACGCCAGCACATCGGCCGGAAACAGCGCCCGCGCACGGTCGTAGTGTTCGGCATCACCCTCCGCATAGAACCAGCCATTCCCCCCGAGGTGCTGGCAGACCTCCGCTTCGAAGCTGATTTCTTTGTGGAGGCTCACAAAAGCACTCGTGGATTCACGCCAGCCATCCGCTGGCGTGCAATCGATCCCAAGCTAGTCGCAGATGGACTTCCTTGAACAAGCTGCGCTTGCGCGGACTCCACTGCTGCACGGCCTCAATCGCGGCCTCGGCATTCTGCCGGTCCGGTGGCAACTCGTGGACCACCACCCAGTGGACCGACGAAAGCAGCTCCAAGCCGTAGGGCGTTGCGAATCCTTCGATCAATCGTGCGACGCGATCAAACCGCGTGAGGGTCTCCGGTTGATCTTTTAATGCCGCCTCTGCTTCCTCGGAGGCTCCCGGAACCAAATGAATCGGAGTTTCCGGCTTGTTTTGGGTGCCGTCACCCCAACCGCTCAGGAAATGACCTTCGAGCCGGTTCAGCACGTGACGCAATGAATCGGCATAGGGGCCATAGGCTCCTTTCTCAAACATCGTGCGCTCCATCGGCTCTCCGGCAGTTTTCAAAAAATAAACCAGCTTGTGGACCTCGAGGAGCGAGAGCCGGTAATCATAGCGGGAATAGCGCGAAAGAATTCCGACGGTTGAGGCAACGGCCGGCGTGATCCTCGGCCGTTTGGTGCGATTGGCCATTCGCTCCGAAGTCGGCGCTCCCTGCGGTGCGTAAAGATGAACCTCAACTTCGGGCACGGCGGCGAATGCGCTTACGATCAATGGATGCACTTCGGCCCAGTCCAGTCCCCCATTGCCGCAACCGAGCGGAGGCACCGCGATGGATTTTATCCTTAATCGCTGCACTTCGGCGACCAAAGCCTCCAGTCCGCTCGCGATATCCTCGATGCGTGAGCGCGCGCGCCAATGCCGCTTCGTCGGAAAATTCACGATGTAGCGCGGGCCATTCAGCGCCTTGGTTTCGAAGATGAACATGCGCCCGGGCTGAACTTCCCCTTGTTTGCAGGCCTGCTCATAAACGGCCTCGTTCTCGGGATAGGCCCGGCTGAATTGCAGGGCGATGCCCTTGCCCATGACTCCGACGGTGTTGACGGTGTTGACGAGAGCCTCGACGGCAGCGTCGAGCAGATTACCAGTGGCGGCGACAATCATGGGGCGGGAAAAGTCAGTAATACCAGCCGGCTTCGACTGCAACCTCGGGTTTGTGTTCGGTGGTGCGGAGGATGACCTCCACTTGACGGCGCACCTGATCGTCGTGGACGCCGATTTTGCGAACGGCCGACCATGGGAAACGCCGCTGGACCAAAAACTCGGCTTGCCGGCGCCGTTTGCGGTCGGGAAATTCCATGGTGTCGTTCCAGTAATTGCTCTGCATCACCTCCGCGTCGATCAGTCTTTCAAGATCGGCCGGATCGCTGCTGAACTCGGAGAACAGGATCTCAGCATGACCGTCGCTAAACACGAACGGCAGGCCGAGATCGTCGACGGTTTTGACGGTGGACACCAGATGCAGGATCGGACGCTGACCTCCGTTGTAACCGTCCACCTTGTTGCGGTGGATCGCAAAAAGCATGGGCGACCGTGGCGCGAAGTAGAATGGGACATAGTCCGCCAGAGTGCCGCCGGGATCGATGGGCACTGCGCGGGCCGCCCGCCGATCTTTGATATGCTGATGCGCGATGCTCACGGCCCCCGGCGCTCTCGCTGGACGCTGATTGTCGCACCACAAGCAGCCCGCGGCAACGATCGCCGTGAGGTTGTCCACATGAGTGATGTGATAGATGCGCGTCATCGGCGGGGTTATGAGCCATAGGGCGCGGGGTCTTCGGCGGCCATCCGGATTTCCTCGGCGGGTTGCTCGTAGGGGCGCCTGTCCTCCGTAGCCTTGGCGAAGGAGGACACATCGATCTGGCCGGTGACGGCGGCGGAGATCAGCGCGGTCCGGCGTTCCTGCAGCAGGTCGATGGCCCGCTGGGCTTCGACGGTCAGGGTGTCGAACTTGGCGGACTCGGAATCGAGGTGCCGAACGATGGCCTCTTGCTCATCAAGTGGCGGTTTTGGGAAACGATATCGCCTCAGTTCTTCCCCCGTGAGGTGAGGGATCTCATTCGGATCGTGATTCGCGATGAACGCTCCCGTGGCATTCACAAAAACCATCGTGTAGTAGAAAAATCGAGTGTTCTCGGTGTGGTCTCTCGGTCGAAGACGGTGAAGAGCCTTTTGGAATCCGATCACGTCGTCGTCGCCGTCCCAAATTGCACAACGACCAAGCTCACGGCCCTCAACCATCAAGATGTCACCGCGACGGACTGTGAAGCGCTCCTTCTCCTCGGGACGGATGTCCATGGTGGGAAGATCATCCACGTTAAAACGACCCCAGCGGACGTCGAGGTTTCGCAAATAGGACGTTGGATGCGCGCCCGTCATTTTCGCCTGATCCAGCATTTTCCCCAGAGCTTGTTCGTAGCGGACGTAAAGAGGCGGTGTTTCCCAATGGGCAGGAATATCTCCAATCCATTCGATACCGGAGGCTTTGAGGGGGGCTTTCGGGTTCAGGCCGCGGGTGACGGCGTGCGAGATGACGGCCTGGCGTTTTTCTTTTAGCAGTTCCATCAGCCGCCGTTGCTCGGCCACCAGCTCATCAATCTTTGCCGTTTCCCGATCCAGAAACTCAGCGATGCGCGTTTGCTCGGGGAGCGGAAGTGCCGGAAAAGGCAAAAGAAGCAGCTCCTCGGAAGAGATGGTCTGACGGACACCGCCTCCAAGGTCGTTGAAAATGCATCTATTGTAGAGGTTCGTGAAAAACCAATAGGCAAATTTGGGAACGACTTTGTGCTTATTGGGCTCAACCCGAATGTAGGCTGGACTCATAATCCCCATTTCTGGAACCAAGCCCACGCGACTCGTCTTGATGTTCTGGAGGTCGATTAACTTGAACACCAAATCGTCGGCGAAAAAAATCTGATACGTCTCGAACTCAGATGCCTGCAATCCATCGAGATCGTCTAGGTCGCGAGGAACAACTCCACCCAAAGTCAGCGACAACCGGTTTTCGCATTTCATCCCTTCGTTCAGTTCCTTCCTACGAAGAAATGAGCGCTTCGCCGGGAATATGCCCCAGTTGTCAGGCATGTCACCCCACCACGCGACGCCGCTAGGTTTGTATTTCGAGTAGCGCGGGAAACTCATTTCGACAGATCGCCGATCAGTGTGAGGATTTTGTCGGTGCTGGCTTTGAGCTCGGCGTCGATTGCGGCGAGCGGGCGCGGGGGCTGGAAGACGTAGAAGTGGCGGTTGAAGGGGATTTCGTAGCCGGTCTTCGTTTTCTCGTGATCGATCCAGGCATCGGGTGCGTGGGGGAGGACTTCGCGTTTGAAATAGGTCTCCACGTTTTCCGACAGCGGCACGTTTTCGGTGTCGCGCAGGGCGGCGTCGGGCACGGGTTGGCCGGTGGCCTTGCCCTTGGTGCCGAGGATGATCTTCCCCTTGGCGTCGCGCACAGGGCGCTCGACGGTGATCGTGCGGTAGCCGAAATCCTCGTTCTTAAAAATGCGGCTGATCGGCACGCCGTCGCGGGTCACCTCCTTGGCGCGGCCGAAGAGTTTCGTGATGTCGTCGATGTGCTCCGGGCTGAGTTCCTTTCGTTTCGAGCCGAGGCTTTTGCGCATCTTCTGCCAGAACCCGGAGGCGTCGATGAGCTGGACCCGGCCCTTGCGGGTGGCGGGCTTCCGGTTGCTCACGATCCAGACGTAGGTGCTGATGCCGGTGTTGTAGAACATGTCGGTCGGCAGCCCGATGATCGCCTCGACGAGATCGTTTTCGAGGACGTAGCGGCGGATCTCGCTCTCGCCGGAGCCGGCGCCGCCGGTGAAGAGCGGTGAGCCGTTGAGCACGATGCCGAAGCGGCTGCCGCCGTCCTTGGCGGGGCGCATCTTCGAGATGAGGTGGAGAAGGAAGAGCAGCGAGCCGTCGCTCACGCGCGGGAGGCCGGGGCCGAAGCGACCGTTGAAGCCCGAGGTCTCGGCCTCGCTGCGGATTTCCTTTTCGATTTTCTTCCACTCCACGCCGAAGGGCGGGTTGGAGAGCATGTAGTCGAAATGCTTTCCGGGCAGGCCGTCGGCGGAGAGCGTGTTGCCGAAGGTGATGTTGGCGATGTCCTGACCCTTGATGAGCATGTCGGCTTTGCAAATGGCGTAGGACTCGGGGTTGAGCTCCTGGCCGAACATGACGAGGCGGGCGTCGGGGTTGAGGCTGGCGAGATGCTCGTCGGCGACGCTGAGCATGCCGCCGGTGCCGGCGGTGGGATCGTACAGCGAGCGCACGACGCCGGGCTTGGAGAGCGCCTCGTCGTCCTCGATGAAAAGGAGATTCACCATGAGCCGGATGACCTCGCGCGGGGTGAAGTGCTCGCCGGCGGTCTCATTGGAAAGCTCGGCGAACTTGCGGATGAGCTCCTCGAAGACGGCGCCCATCTGGGCGTTGCTCACGGCGTCCGGGTGGAGGTCGATGGTCGCGAATTTTTCGGTGACGAGGTAGAGCAGGCCGGCCTTGGCGAGCCGATCGATTTGCGTGTGAAATTCGAAGTGCTCGAAGATATCGCGGACGGCGGGCGAGAATCCGCGGAGGTACTTGCGGAGGTTCTCGGCGACGTGGTCCTGATCGCCCATCAGCTTCTTCAGGTCGAGGGGCGAGGTGTTGTAGAAGAGCTGGCCGGATTTGCGGCGGAGAAAGGCGTCGGGCTCGACCTTGGCGGCGGTGCGCTTGGCGAATTCGGTGAGGACGGCGGCCTTGGTCGGCTCCAGCACGCAATCGAGTCGGCGGAGGACGGTGAACGGGAGGATGACTTTGCCGTAGTCGGACTGCTTGTAGTCGCCGCGGAGGAGATCGGCGACGGACCAGAGGAAGGAGGAGAGATTGGGATCGGCCATGGTTCGGTCAGATACAGTGAAAGCGTCGCGCTAGGTCGGGCGCCAGCGATGCCGGAGGGCGGGTTGGAGTCGACTGGTGCGTTCAGTAGAGGCGTGAGCCATGAGACAGGGAAGCGGGAAGTGCGGAAACAATCGGGCTACCGGTCGCTTCGACTCCCGGCGGGGGATTTCACGGCGCGATCAAGCCGACCGCGGCCGATACTCCGTCTGCTTCAGGTCCGCGCTTAAATGCCGCCGGAACGTCGCGAGGTCCGGCACCGCGCCGAGGGCGATGAGCTGGCTCGCGAGATTGCCGACGGCGGTGCCCTCGAGGGCGAAGCTCACCACGGGAATGCCCGCCGCATCGGCGGTGGCCTGGCACAGCAGCCGGTTCTTGGAGCCGCCGCCGACAATCAGGATCCGGCGGAATTTTTTCCCCGCCATCGCCTCGAAGGAACGCATCGCATCCGCATGGCCGCGGCCCAGCGAGTCGCAGATGAGGCGGGTGTAGCCGGCGGGATTCCGCGGGGCGGCGAGCTTGCGGCGCTTGAGCTGGGCATCGATGGCCGCGCGCATCGACGGTGGGTTCGTGAACGCGGGATCGGTGACATCGAGCAACGCGGCCGGGGCGGCGAGCTTTTCGGCGGCGGCGATGAGCGCGGCCCATTCGCGGTCGCTGGCGGGGCGCGAGGCGAAGTCCTTCAGCGTGCCTTCGAGCAGCCAGAGGCCGATGACGTTGGTGAGCGGCCGGTAGCGGCCGTCGCCGATGCGCTCGTTGGAGATCCGGGCGGCCAGCGGCTTGGCCCCGAGCACGGGCGTGACGCTTTCGAAACCGACGAGGGACCAGGTGCCGGAGCTGATGTAGAGGTCCGTGCCGTCCGGCGAGGCGGGCATCGCATCGTAGGCGCAGGCCGTGTCGTGACCGGGCACGGCGATCACCTGCGTGCCGGCGAGTTCGGGCAGGTTACGCACGCGGCCGAGCTTGGTGCCGGCAAGGATCGGCTTCGAAAACCACTGTGGCGGAATCCGGAAATGATCGAGCGCGGCGCGCGACCAGTCGGTCGAATGCACGTCGATGAGCTGCGAGGTGCTCGCGATGGAGAGCTCGTTGGCCATGCGGCCCGACAGGAGGAAATTAAAATAATCCGGCAGAAACAGGCAGCGGGTGGCGAGATCCTCGATGGCCGGGCAGGAGGCGACGAGTTCCTCGAGTTGCAGCGAGGTGTTGTAGAAAACGTTCGGGATGCCGGTGGCGGCGTAGACCCGGGCGAGCGCAGCCCGGGTGTTGCCGAGCCGCTTCAGCCCCGGCTGCGTGCGCGCGTCGCGGTAGGCGTGAACCGGGAAAACTAGCCGGCCCGCGTCGTTAACGAGCGCGGTGTCGACTCCCCACGTGTCGACCCCGACCGAGGCGATCGTCCCGCCGCGGGGCAGGGTGCCTGCCGCCTGCCGCAGCCCGATCTGCACCTCGTGCCAGAGCGTGCCCACGTCCCAGTAATCGTGGCCGGCGAGCGTGTGAAATCCGTTCGGAAAGCGATGGACCTCCTTCAGGACGAGGCGGTGTTGCGACCACCGGCCGACAATGACGCGGCCACTGGTGGCGCCGAGGTCGATGGCGACGGAGTAGAGGGCTTTGGGCATGGGGAAGAGTGGGCGGGAGCGAGGCGGGGCGGACTGGTGCAGTTGGTTCGGCCGGGGCGGGGGCGTCCAGCTTGCGCTGACGGGTCAAAAAACATCCGTCCCGCCACGACGGCAAAAACTTTCGCGCCGCGCGAACCGGAACCGGCCCAGGCGAAAGGACTCTCGGTTCACTGGGCGGTCCGTGGAAAGAAGGGGAAGGAAAGTGGGCGGCCGGGCGGCTGTGGGGAATTTCCGGTTGCAACACCTCCCGACCGCCGCACGTTTCGGTTTCCTTCATGCTCAACTCCGCGCGCACTCCCCTCACTGGCCGGCGGATTCAGCTGATGGCGACGTGCCTGTGCGACGCGTTTTACGACGACGTGGCGGCGGCCACGGTGCAGGTGCTGGAGCACGCCGGCGTCGAGGTCGTTTTTCCAGAGGGGCAGACGTGCTGTGGACAACCGGCGTTTAACGGCGGCGACTGGCCGGCGTCGCGCAAGGTGGTGCGGCATACCGTTCAGACCTTCGCGGGCACCGATCCCGTGGTCGTGCCGTCGGGCTCCTGCGCCGCGATGCTGGCCCACGGCGCGCTTCTGGAATTCGAAAAGGAGGCCGATCTCCCGGCGGTCGAGGCGCTCGGCCGCCGCACGTGGGAGCTGGCGGATTATCTCGTCCACGGGCTCGGAATGAAGACGTGGCCGGGCCGGTTCGACGGGACGATCGCGTTTCACCGGGCGTGCCACACGCGCGGCACGAAAAGCGCGGAGGCGGCGCTCACTCTGCTGCAATCCATCGCCGGCGCGAATGTCGTCGAGTTCGGCGAGGCGGAACAGTGCTGCGGCTTTGGCGGCACGTTCTCGGTGAGCTTTCCGAATATCTCCACGGCCATGGGCAACCTGAAGCTCGACCACGTGCGCGCCGCGCAACCCGACGTGGTCGTGTCCTCCGACATGAGCTGCCTGATGCATCTGGGCGGCCTCGCCGCCAAAGAGGGCAAACCGGTCAAGTCGCTGCACCTCGCCCAAGTGCTGCGCGATGCGCTGCGCAACCGGGACAAACCGTGATCATGGCGAAGCTTGAAGAATTGGAATCGCGGGCGGGAAACGTCACGCGCGCCGTGGCTCTGGTGTGATGGAGTGTCGCCCGCAGTGCGGGGCGTGTTGCATCGCGCCGTCGATTTCCTCGCCGATTCCGGGGATGCCGCAGGGCAAGCCGGCGGGCGTCGTTTGCGTGCAGTTGTTGCCGGACATGCGCTGCGCCTTGTTCGGGAAGCCGGAGCGGCCCGCCGTCTGCGTGAGCCTGCGGCCGAGCGAGGCGATGTGCGGCGCGAATCGCGGGGAGGCGCTGGCGATGCTGGGTGCGCTGGAGAGCGCCACGGAGCCCCGGCCGGCATCATCCTAGGTCGGAGCGGCCAGGCCTTTTCTTTGCTGCGCGATGGGCTTGCGGCGCGGCGCGCAGGCCTTTGAGTCACGCGCGTGGCCCGACCCCGCGCATGAAATTCCAACCGATCGACCAGTTCGCCGCCACGCTGTCGCCGGACAAGCGCGCCTCGGTTTACCAGAGCACGAAGGCGACGCACGAGAAGCGCACCCAGCTCCTCTTCGACCAGTTTGCCGATCCCAACCGGCTCCGGGAGATCGCCGGCGGGATCAAGCAGCACGCCATCGAGAACCTCGACACGCTCCTGCCGCGGGTCGAGGCGAAGCTCAAGGCGAACGGCGTGCGGGTGCATTGGGCGGCGACGGCGGACTCGGCGTGCGCGACCGTGCTCGGCATCATGCGGGCGCGGGGCGCCACCCGGATGGTCAAGGCGAAGACCATGGTCAGCGAGGAGATCGAACTCGCGCCGTATTTGGAAAAGCACGGGATGGAGGCGCTCGAAACCGATCTCGGAGAGTTCATCATCCAGATCGACCACGATCATCCGAGTCACATCGTCCGGCCGATCATCCACAAGAACCGCCGCGAAATCGCGACGAGCTTCGAGCGCGAGGGCCTCGGCGCCTACGACGACGATCCCGGCACGATCACCCGCCGGGCGCGACATTTCCTGCGGCACAAATACCTGCAGGCCGACGTCGGCCTGACGGGCGCGAATTTTATTTCCGCGGAAAGCGGCCGGATCGTGCTCGTCACGAACGAGGGCAACTCCCGGTTCTGCCTCGCTGCGACCAAGTGCCACATTGCCCTTGTCGGGATCGAAAAGGTCGTGGCGCGCGACCGCGATCTCGCGCTGTTGCTCAACCTGCTCGGCCGCTCCGCCACGGCGCAGGAGCTGACCGCCTACACCGAATTCATTTCCGGCCCCAAATCCGCGGCGCAGCCCGACGGGCCGGAGGAGATGCATGTCATCTTCGTCGACAACGGCCGGACGGAGGTGCTCGCCAGCGACTGCCGCGAGATTCTCCGGTGCATCCGGTGCGGCGCCTGTCTCAATGTGTGTCCGGTCTACCGGCAGGTGAGCGGGCATGGCTACCGCAGCGTGTATCCCGGGCCGGTCGGGGCGGTGTTGTCGCCCTTGTTACTGGGCAAAAAATTTCCGCAGAAGGCCGATCTGGCGAAGGCTTCCAGCCTGTGCGGCGCGTGTCACGAAGTGTGTCCGGTCAATATTCCCATTCCCGATCTCTTGCTGCGGCTGCGCCGCCGGGCAAAGGAGGAGAGCGTGCCGTCGCCCGGCACGCCGCCGATGGGCGCGTGGGCGCTGCTCGCGTCGCAGCCGACGGCGTGGAAGGCGGCGCTCGCGGGGGGCCGGGTGTTGAATTATCTCCCGGCGAAACTGCTGCCCGTGCCCGCGCTGCACACCTGGGCCGCCACCCACGCGCTGCCACCCTGGCGCGGCGGCGAATTCCGAAAATGGCTCAGGCAGCGGCCGAAACCCTGAAGTGGGAAACCTGATTCGCTGAGTTGCCCGCGCCCCCGTTGCCCATGTCCGCCCCGAAATTCGAGCCCTTCATTCCCGATGGCGTGGCGATGCGCGAGTTCACGCTGCGCGCCGTCCTGACCGGCACGATCCTCGGCATGATCTTCGGCGCGTCGTCGCTCTACCTCGTGCTGAAGGTCGGCATCACGGTCAGTGCGTCGATTCCCGTGGCGGTGATCTCGCTGGCCCTGTTCCGCGGGTGGGCGAAGGTGGGCGGGCGCGACGCCACCATCCTCGAGAACAACATCACGCAGACGGCGGGGTCCGCGGGCGAATCGATCGCGTTCGGGGTCGGCGTCACGATGCCGGCGATCCTGATCCTCGGCTTCGATCTCGAACTCACGCGGGTGCTGCTGGTCGGCCTGCTCGGCGGATTGCTGGGCATCCTTATGATGATCCCGCTGCGGCGGGCCCTCATCGTGAAAGAGCACGGCCACCTGAAATATCCCGAGGGCACGGCGTGCGCGGCGGTGTTGAAGGCCGGGGCCAACGCCGAGTCGCGCGCCGTGGCCTCGCCCTCGGCGCAGGCGGAAATGCGCGCGGCGGAGGCGGCCGGCCTCGGCCAGTCGCCGGGCGCGAAGGTGGTCTTCACCGGCTTCGGCATCGGGCTCGTCTACAAAACGCTCATGGTGGCGTTCAAGGGCTGGAAGGACGTGCCGGAAAAAGTTTTCGGCGCGCCGTTGAAGGCGGGTTCGGTGGGCGCGGAGATTTCGCCGGAGCTGATCGGCGTCGGCTACATCGTCGGCCCGCGCGTCGCCTCGATCATGTGCGCGGGCGGCGTGCTGTCGTATCTGGTCCTGATTCCGGCGATCAAATTTTTCGGCGAGGGCCTGAGCGCTCCGCTGGCGCCCGGCACCGTGCCGATCTCGGAGATGGGCGCGCATGCGATCCGCGGCGCCTACATCCTGTACATCGGGGCGGGGGCGGTCGCGGCGGGCGGCATCTTCAGCCTGATCCAGGCGCTGCCGACGATCTGGCATGGCTTGCGGGGCGGGCTCGCCGATCTGGGTCTGGGTCGTAACGGCCGCGCGTCCGGGATGGAGGCGCCGCGCACCGACCGCGATCTTTCGATGAAGGCCGTCGGCATCGGCATCGTCGTGCTGATCGCGGCGATCATGGCCGCGCCGACGCTGCACATGAACCTGCTGGGCGCACTGTTGATCGTGGCGTTCGGCTTTTTATTTGTGACCGTGTCGTCGCGGATCACGGGCGAAATTGGTTCCACCTCGAATCCGATTTCCGGGATGACCGTCGCCACGCTTTTGTTCACGTGTCTGGTGTTCCTGCTGGTCGGCTGGCGGGGTGGCACGTACTACGTCACCGCGCTGTCGGTCGGGGCGATCGTGTGCATCGCGTCGTCCAACGGCGGTACGACGTCGCAGGATCTCAAGACGGGTTTCCTGCTCGGCGGCACGCCGAAGCTGCAGCAATACGCGATTCTCCTCGGGGCTTTCGCTTCGGCCGTGGTGCTGGGCCCCATCCTGCTCAAGCTGAACGAATCCGCCCTCGTCTATGTCCCGGCGGCGCAGGTGGCGCCTGGATTGAAGACGGACGTCACCCGGCTCGAACCGGAGCAACAGGGGCTGATCGGGCCGCAGGCCCGGGACGACGGGGCGCGTTATCGGGTCTGGCACAAGACCGACGCCGTCGGCGGGCCGCCGGGAAAATATTTCGTCAACGAGCGCGGCGCGGCGGTCTGGCTGGTCGATCCCGGCATCAACGGTGCGCACGACACCCGGCCCGACGGCACGACGGTGCGCAAGTTCGACGCGCCCAAGGCGACGCTCGTTTCCTACATCATCAAGGGCATCCTCGACCAGAAGCTCCCCTGGGCGCTCGTGCTGCTCGGGGTGATGATCGCGGTGACGCTGCAGATGTCATTCGTGCCGGCGCTCGCCTTTGCCGTGGGCGTGTATCTGCCGCTCTCGGCCTCGTCGCCCATTTTCCTTGGCGGGCTGGTGCGCTGGCTGGTCGACCGCCGGATGCGGCGCGATGCGGGCTATGCGCGGCTGACCGAGGAGGAATTCACGGCCGAGAGCGACAAGAGCCCCGGGGTGCTGCTCGCGTCCGGCTACATTGGCGGCGGGGCGATCGCCGGCATCGGCATCGCTTTTCTCGCGGGCGTGCTGGTCGCTTTCGACAAGCGCGTGACCGACTGGTCCATCGCGCACAATCCGTTCTTCGCCGGCCCGTGGGCCGACCTGCTCGCGTTGATTCCGTTCGCGGCGCTCATGGGTTTCCTGTTTCTCGTCGCCCGCGGAAAAGTACTTGCCCCAAGAAAATCATGAGTGTGTTCGCCTGCTCCTCCCGACCATGACCGATGAACGCGAAGCCATCCTCGCCCGGGTTCACCAGGCGCTGGCGCCGCTGCCGCGACGCGCGGTGTTGCCCGAGTACGATTCCGAGATCGCCGTGCTGCGCCAGCTGCTCGCCGGCCGCGATCTGGTCGAGTTGTTCACGGAACGGATCACGCGCGTCAACGGGCTCGCGTTCACCGAGGTCGGGGCGCTGGTGGCTCATTTGCGCGCGAACGGCTGGTTGCACGGCTATTGCGACCCGGTGCTGTGGCCGCGCTTCGCCCCGCACTTGGGCGCCGATTTCAAAGTCGAGACAGCCTTCGACCGCAAGCGGGTCGACGACTACGCCTTCGGCCTGACGCGCGCCGCCGGCGCGATCGCCGAGTCCGGCACGATCATACTCAACGAGGCGACGACATCCCGCCGGCTGGCGGCGCTCGCCCCGTGGGTTCATGTGGCGGTGATCGAGCGAGCGGCAATTTTCGCCGATCTGCCGCATGCAATCGCGGCGCTGGGATCCGATCCCAACGTGATCTGGATCACCGGACCTTCGAAGACGGCGGACGTCGAGGGGATCCTGATCGAAGGCGTGCACGGTCCGGGCGTGCAGATCGCGCTCGTGCTTTGACGCAAAAAACCCCGTCCTTGCGAACGAGGGGTTGCAACCGACCAGCGGTATTTCAGCGGCGCGGCGGACTGACGTGCGGGTGGCCGCCCTCGGGCGCACCTTCCGGCGGCAGCGGACGCAGTTCGTCGGGCGTGAGTTCGCCGTCACCGTTGACGTCGAGCGCCTTCAGGCTGGTCGCGGCATTGGCGATTTCGGCGGCGCTCAGGGCCCCGTCGGCGTTGGCGTCGAGGGCGAGCATGACCGGAACGACCGGGCGCGGGTGGGCGTCGTCGGCGGGCGGCACCGGGGCATCGGCGGGACGCGCGGGCGCGTCGGCCGGCCGTTGCGGCCGCAGTTCGTCGGCGGAGACGATGCCGTCGCCGTTCATATCGAGCGTGAGGATGGCGGCGGGCGCGTTGGCGATCTCGGCTGCGGAGAGCACGCGGTTTTGGTCCGCGTCGATCGCGCGGACGATGGGACTGCCGCCGTGGCGGCCACCCGGACCGCCGGGTCCGCCAGGTCCACCGCGGCCACCGCGACCGGGCCCGCGCGGGCTGTCGGTGGTGGTGGTCTGGGCGGACAACGCCGCAGTGGCGCCGAGCGTGACGAGGAGGGTGAGAAGACGAGGGAGGTTTTTCATGGAATCGGATTCACCCTCTGCGCCGCCGCGAGCCGGAGGGATCGCGGAACTTTCGGACGTCGGGTGAACGGGTGACAGTTAAGCGGAAAAGTGTTGGGCCTTGATGAAGGCGGGCGGGAAAATTGTTAGGCCGATGTAAAGGTCAGCCGCCGCCCCGGCGGGCGCCACCACGCCGCATCTGGTTGAGCTGCTCCTGCGCCTGCTGCGTTTGCTGCAGCTGTTGCAACGCCTCGAGCTGCGGCGTCGAGAGCACCTGCTGGGCGAGCGCCACCGCCTCGGTCGTGATCGGCGCGGTCACCGGGCCACCACCCATGCCACCACCGGGTCCGCCGCCGAAACCCCCGCGACCGCCCATCTCGGGCGGCATGCCGCCGGCTCCGGCCGTCGGCTGCGGTGCGGTCGAGGCGAGAATCTGCACCAGCTGATCCCCCTGGGTCGTACTCAAGGGTGCGTTGGTGTAACTCAGGCTCTGCTGGAGTTGGTTGACCACGCTGCGCTGAGGGAGCGTTTGTTGGTATTGCTGGTAATTCGCGAAGCTCTCGTCGCCCAACAGACTTTTGATGCTGCCGTCGATGTCCGCCTGCGCCGCGGCGACCATTTTGCGAAACTCCTGCGGATTGCTGCGCGGATCGACGCCCTGTTCGCGGGCCGCAGCCATCACGTCCGGCATCACCGTCTGTTTTTCGAGAAGGAGCGATTTGAACTGATCGAGACTCGCGGTGGAGAGATTCAGCGTTTTGAACAGCGGCGCGAACCGGCCGTCGAGCGCCAGCTTCTGCTGCTGCTGCAGGAGTTTTTGCACCTGGGGATTTTCCAAGAACGCCCGCGGATCGCCGGGGCCGCCGCCGCGCCGGCCGCCGGGATTGCCTCCGGTATCGTCGGCGCTGCGGCGCAGTCCGGGCGGCTCGGCCGCGGCGACTGGACCGGCGCTGCGGCGCGAGGCGAGTTCGTCCTGCAATTCGCGCAGTCGTTGTTGGGCGGCGGCGAGTTGCCGGCGCAGATCGGATTGATCGGAGGCGTCGCCCCCGGTGTCGCGCAGCGAGGCCAGCTCGCGATACTGTTGCCACGCCACGATTCCTCCCGCGATCGAGAGACAGCAAAAAAAGAACAGGAGGGTATTCTTGGCGGAGTTTTTCATGGTAAGTTGAAGCGGAGGGAAAGAGGCGTCACGGGGCTCAGGGCACGTCGTGAACTATGACCAACGCGCCGCCGGCTGGTCGGGTCATGGCGGAACGCAGGGGCTACGCTGCGCAACGCGCCAGGGCGGCCGATTTACAGCGCGTGGCGTCGCGCACGTCGGATCTCACTCCACCCATGAAGTCCCGGAGGAAGGGGCGCATGCGATGGAGCCGGGCCTTGACCGCGCCGGGGGTGAGTCCCTCCCGCTGGGCGAGAGTGCGGTAGTCCTGACCCTGCACGTAGAGGAGCATCAGGTTGCGGTCGACCGTACCCAGCCGGTTGAGGGCCAGGTCGAGTTCGTCCATGATTTCATGTTCGACGTGGCTGCTGCTCGTGTCGGCGAACGAGCTGAGTTCGTCGTCGGCGCTCACGGTCGCGGGTCGGCGGCGGCAATGGCGGAGGTGGTCGAGGGAAGTGTTGCGCGAGAGCGTGAACAGCCACGACTCGAACAACGAGGGATCGCGCAGCCGGCCCAGGCGCCGGACCATCTTGATGAAAACCATCTGGCTCACGTCCTCCGCCTCGTCGGGGTGGCGGATGATCCCCCGGACGTGGCCGAGGATGCGGCGCCCGTAACGCCGCACGAGTTCGGACTGGGCCTCCATGTCACCGGCCTGGGCGCGGGTGACGATCGCGGTCAGCTCGGCCCGTTCGGGCGTGAGTTCGCGGGTGCCGGCCGGGGAGGATTCGTCCGGGCTGGGCGAGGACGACGATTCGCTCGCTGAAGATCCGACGGAGAAATGATCGTAGTTGGGTTGAATCATGATGTGGCGTTCGACCGATTCCATCCTTCGCGCGCGAAAGCGGCGGAGAGAAAGAACCGGCGACGGCCGACATCTAACACCCGTGATGTTAGGGGTTCGTGTCGGAGGCCCCGGAAATTGTTAAGCTGGCGTAAAGCCGCCGCGGCGGCCGCCGTTGACGGTGCGGCGGCCAGGCGATCCGGCTCAGGCGGCAGCCAGCCGAAGCTCGGCGCGAAACCCCCGCGGTGCGCGGTTGCTGAACCGCACCTCGCCGCCGCAGGCGGCCACGCTGTTGCGCACGATGGAAAGTCCCAACCCGACGCCCCCGAGTTCCCGGGTGCGGGCGGACTCGGGTCGGAAAAACGGTTCGCCCAGGCGATCCAGGGCTTCGGGCGCGACGCCGGGCCCCTCGTCCTCGACGCGGATCACGACGCGGTCGTTTTCCCGCAGGGCGGTGAGCGTGATGGGCCCGGTGTCGCCGCCGTAGCGAAGCGCGTTACGCACTAGGTTGGCGAGGGCCCGGGCGAGCAGGTCGGCGTCGGCCCGGACCCGGATCTCCGGCGGCACGTTCAGTGTGACGCGGTGGGCCGGGTCCTCGCGTCCGAGGGCGCCTTGCGCCAGCGGGGCGAGGGCGACGTCCGCGAGGGCGACGTCGCGCGGTTGCATGCCGGCCTTGGCGAACACCAGCAGCTCGTTCACCAGCGTGCTCATCTGCTGCACCTCCTCGCGAACGTCGGTGACGGTGGCGTTGAGATCGGCCGGCGCGCGTTCGGCGAGAATGCCGGTGGCCATCTGCAGGCGGGCCAGCGGCGAGCACAGTTCGTGTGCGACATCGCCGAGGAAACGCTTCTGGCCGGTCATGTGTACCTCGAGCCGGGTGGCCATGCGGTTGACGGCTTCGCCGAGCTGCCCGATTTCGTCGCTGCTGCGCACGGGAACCCGGGTGTCGAAGCGACCGTCCGCGATCTGTCCCGTGGCGGCAGTGAGCTGGCGCAGCGCCTGGGTGATGCGATGGACGAGCGGCAGCCAAAAGAGAACCGAGAGCGCGAGCACGCCGGTGCCGGCTAGCAACCACGACTGCAGGTCGAGCATGCGGAGCAGGCCCCAGAATGAATGGACGCGTGCCACCAACATGGCCGGCGCGGGGCGGCCCCGCTCGCTGGCCACGAAGGGCACCCGGGTGCCGATCCAATAGGCCGTGGGCGAACCGGCGCGCACGATGAAGCGGCCGCGTTCGCCGCCGAAGGCCCGCAGGTCCGGGCGCGGCATTTCCGGCGGATCGCGGCGTTCAAAGGCGGGCGGTTCCCGCCGTTCCGGCCCGCCCCGCCCGGGCGATTCCGCCCGGTCGCCCCGGCCAAACCCGCGGCGCTCGCCGAATTCGCCCGGCGGCCCCGGGCGCGTCGGCCGCAGCTCGAGGTGGGCTCGCACCTCGGCGGGCAGTTTCGCGATGCTCGCCGCCGACGTTTCGTCCATCCGGAAAAGGTGAAACTCCGCGCCATAGGCGGAGCCGAGGCGGGTCAGGACAGCGTCGCGGGTTTCCTTGGTGGCGGCGGCGGCTTCGCCGGCGACGACATTGGCGGTGGCCTGGGCGCGCTCGCCCGCGGGGCCCGCCAGCAGCGCGTTCCAGCCGAGTCCGCCCTGCGCGATGAAAAACGCCAGTGCTCCCGCCGCCAGCAGCAGCAGGTTGAGCAGCAGCCAGCCGGAAATCTTGAGCGAGAGTGGGTAGAAAACCTTCATGCCAGGGGAGTCGTCCGTCACAGAGGGAATACGCCACCAGCGGAAAAAAGCCGCAAGGTTTACGCGGGCTTAACAATAAAGGCGCGGCGCCAGGGATTGTCGGCCGTGACGATCGTTCCGGTCGCCTACGAATCCGGGCTCACCATCATGTAGCCGGCGGAGCGCAGGGTGCGGATGAAGCGGGGCTCCTTTGCATCGTCGCCGAGTTTTTTGCGCAGCGCCGAGATGTGCACGTCGATCGAACGGTCGAACACGTCGTAGTTGCGGTCGCGGATTTCGTCGAGGAGCGCCTCGCGCGATTTCACCCGGCCGCGGGCCCGCGCGAGGCTCGTCAGCAGATCGAACTCCACCGGGGTGAGGACCATGGGATGGTCGTTCAGGATGGCGGTGCGCGCGTCGACATTGATCCGCAGGGGGCCGACCACGATCTCGCTCGGCGGCGGCTCGGCGCCGGCGGTTGCCGTCGCCGCGACCGCGCTGCGCCGGAGCACGGCCCGCAATCGGGCGAGAAGTTCGCGGGTTGAAAATGCCTTGGGGAGATAGTCGTCGGCGCCGACTTCCAGGCCGACGATGCGGTCCGTCTCGTCGCCGCGGGCGGTCAGCATCAGGACGGGCAGCTGGCTGCGGGCCCGGATTTTTCTCAGGACCTCGAAGCCATCCATGCCGGGAAGCATCACGTCGAGGAGCACGGCGTGCCATTTTTCCCCGACGCCGTTGGCCCGCTCGACGCCCTCCGGACCGGTGTGCACGGCCGTGACGTCGAACCCGAGCGGCTCGAGATAGGTCGCCACGAGCCGGCACAATTTGCGATCGTCGTCGATCATCAGGAGCCGGGTGCGGCCGTCGGGCGAATCGGGCATGGGCGGTGATTTGGGGGATTTCCGCGGCCGGCGCAATCGCGCGCGTGGCGGTGCGGGTTAAGGAAAACCGATCGACCGCGATGTTCCCGGAAAGCCGGCGCTACTCCTCGCCGTCCCAGTAGCCGGAGTCCGTGGCGCGGAAGCACTTTCGCGGAGCCCGGAAACCCCACTTGTCGGAATCCGGATAGTGGAAAAAATCCACGGGCGGGTTGTCCGCGATCAGGAGGTAAAGCAGGTCGGCGTCGCCCGGGTGGGTGAGCTGGTGGGCCTCGGCGGGCGGGTGCAGTAGGGCATCGCCGACGGCGACGGGAGTGGTGCCGGCGGTCGTGCGGACGGTGCCGGTGCCCTCGAGGATGAGAAAGAGTTCCCATTGCGCCGCATGGCTGTGCAAGGGGTAGCCGCATTCGCCCGGCCCGAGTTTCACCAGTTCGAGATCGAAGGGATGGCCGCCGTGCGTGGGCCCGGCGTTGCGGACGCCGCCGAGCGCGAGGGAGACGTTGCGGCAGAACGAGTGGAACTTGCCGGCGGGCGAGCGCTGCTCCTGCCACGGGAGGGACGGAAGGTCGGCGTGGTGCATAAAAAAATCGGGCGCGACCTTGATCGCGCCCGATTTGGAGTGACTCAAGCCCGGCGGGGCCGGCGACCGTTACAGTCCCTTCACTTCCCAGCCCTTGCGGTAAGTGCGGCGAACGTAGCGGTTGGCCGCCTTTTCGTTGTCGAACTGGAGCTTGGCGGCGTTCCACTGCAGGGTGGTCTGCGGGAAGCGGACGGCGACGCTGCCGAGCAGCACGGCCTCGGTGAGCGGGCCGGAGTAGCCGAAGTGGGCGGACGGCTTGCCCGGACCGCCGACGATGGCCTCGGCCCAGTCCGACCAGTGGTGGGTGCCGACAACGTCCGGAATCTTGTAGTCGGCGAATTTGGCCTCGGGGAAGAGACGCGGGGTCGCGATGTGCGGCACGAGCAGCACGCCCTCGGTGCCGATGATGATCGAACCCTGGTCGGGCTCGCCCTGCCGCTGCTTCTTGCGCGGTTGACCGGTGTCGTCGACGGTGGTCGACATCGAAGGCTTCGTTGAGGCGATGAGGGCGCGGATCTCCGCGGGTGGACGGGCATCGCCGTCATACCACGTGACCGCGACGGTTTTGTCGGCGGTGAAACGGGTGCCCGGGAAAATGTAGCGGATGTTGGCGTTGATGGCCCAGTTCCACTGATCGGGCGCGGGGCCCTCGGAGCGGAGGGAGATCGGGGCGGTGAGGGCGAGGGCCTCATACACGGGGTCGAAAATGTGGCAGCCCATGTCGCCGAAGGTGCCGGTGCCGAAATCGAGGCGCTTGCGCCAGTTGCCGGGATGGTAGTAACCGTCGCCGACATGGGGACGGTCGGCCGCGGTGCCGAGCCAGAGGTTCCAGTCGAAGTCGGCCGGCACGGAGTCGGATCTCGCCGGGGGTGCGCCGACGTCGCCCCACTTCTTGCCGCTCCACGTGTGGACTTCCTTCACCTTGCCGATGGCGCCGCTCTGCACGATGGCGACGGCCTGGCGGTAGATTTTCTGCGAGTGAATCTGGATGCCCATCTGGGTGATGAGCTTTTTCTCGCGCGCGAGATTGGTCAGCATGCGCGTCTCGTAGATGTCGTGCGCGAGGGGCTTCTGCCCGTAGAGGTGCTTGCCGAGCTGCATCGCGGAGTAGCCGATGGGCGCGTGCATGTGGTCGGGCGTGGAGACGTTGACCGAGTCGATGTTGCCGGCCTCCTTGTCGAGGAGCTGGCGCCAGTCTTGGTAAACGCGCACGTCGGGGAAGGCGGCCTTCACGTTGGCGACCTTGGTGAGGTCGACGTCGGCGACGGCGACGAGCTTCACGAAAGGGTTGCTGGTGATGGCCTGAATGTCGGCCCACGCCATGCCGGAGGCGCCGAAGCTGGCGTGGCGGAGAACCTTGCTGGGGGCGGCGGCGTGGGCGTTGCGCGCGAAGAAGGGCAGCGCGAGGCCGGCGGCGCCCATGGTCTTGAGAAACGTGCGGCGGGGGAGCGGGGAGGAGAAGCTCATGGCGGGAAAAGAAAACGTAAACGGGAAGGGGGCGAGAGGGATATTTGTCCCGAAAAAAGAAAACGCCGGCAACCTTTTGGTGGCCGGCGGAGAGAGGGCTGTCGCGGATGGACGCGGATTTGGTGCGGTGCCGCGGCGGCCGGGCCGATCAGACCGGCTCGTTGATCACCGGATTGGTGAGCGTGCCGATCTTTTCGATTTCGATGCTCACGCTGTCACCGGCCTTGAGCCAGACCGGGGGATTGCGGGCGAAGCCCACGCCGTGGGGCGTGCCGGTGAGGATGACGGTGCCGGGGAGGAGGGTTTTGCTGCCGCTCAGGAACTCGATGATGGCGGGCACGTCGAAGATCATGTCGTCGGTGTTCCAGTCCTGCATCGTCTGGCCGTTGAGGATCGTGCGGATCTTGAGCTGGTTGGGATTCGGGATTTCGTCGCGGGTGACGAGCACGGGGCCGAGCGGCGCGAAGGTGTCGAAGCCCTTGCCCTGGCACCACTGGCCGCCGCCGCCGTCGCGTTGCCAGTCGCGGGCGGAGACGTCGTTGGCGCAGGTGTAGCCCAGCACGTAGTCGAGCGCCTGGGCGCGGGAAACGTTCTTGCACCGCTTGCCGATGACGACGGCGAGCTCGCACTCGTAGTCGACCTTGGTGCTGGGAAGTTTGACGGGAAGCTCGATGGGGTCGCCGGGGTTTTGGACGGAGGCGGTATTCTTGATGAAGAGCACCGGATGCGGGGGGAGGGGGCTGTTGCTCTCGGCGGCGTGCTTCTTGTAGTTCAGGCCGATGCAGAGGATGTTGGTCGGCGCAACCGGCGCCAGGGTCTTGCCGGGCTGCACCACGCGATCGGTCACGTGGAAGTCGCCGAAGATGTCGCCGGCGATCTCGCGGGCGGAACCGTCGGGTTGAAGGGCGGCATAGGCCGGGCCGGTAGGGGTTTGGTGGCGGATGATTTTCATGAGGAAAGGTGACTGCGAAAAACGGCGGCCAGCCCCGGTTTGTCGAGGCGTTTTTCGGCGAGGGCGATCATGGCGTCGTAGAATTCCTCCACCGGCTCGTTGGCGTCGATGCCGTTGGCCGCGAGAAAATTGAGCGCACTGAGCAGGCCGGTGCGTTTGTTGCCGTCGATGAACGGCTGATTCTCCGCAATGTGATAGGCATAGGCGGCCGCGATCTGAAAGAGATCGGCTTCACGGTAGTAGAACTCGTGCATCGGCTGGGCCAGTGCCGATTCGAGGCCGTGTTCGTTGCGGAGGCCGTCGGCTCCGCCAAATTCTCGCAAGGATGCTTCGTGGATGAGATCGACGGCTTCCCTGGAAAGGAAGACGGGCTCATTCATTGCGCCAGTTTTTGCAGGACCTGGCGATGAACTTGAATCAACCTGGCATTGGTCTTCCGCACGTCTTGTAAATTGGCGAGGCGAACGGCCGACTCCTCCGCCGGAATCTTTTCCGCCGGTTTCGGCCCGGCGGTGTACGTGCCGGCGGGCTCTTCGACTTTGCGTGGCTTGGCCATGACGCGTCGACTGTGGTCCGCGAACGCCGGGGTGTCAACGGACGGGCCCGGGGGGCTCACGGAGTCGGGGTTTCACCGCTGGCGGACACGTGAAAACGGGCGCGCGTGGATTTCCCCGCCTACCACAGGAAAGCGATGCCCCCGGGAAAAGCTCCCGCCCAAAAACTCGTGCTGCTGATCGGCACGGTGAAGGGTGTTTTATTTTTCACCCCGACCCGCGGCGGCACGCGTGGCGGTTGACCGGGCCGCATCTCGGCGGTGGGCGTGTTTCGCACCGAAGACGGCGGCGCGACGTGGACGCTTTGCAACCAGGGCATCCCCAACATTGCGCCCGAGATCATCCCCGACCCCGATCTCGGTCGTTGCGTGCACAAACTCGTGCTCGATCCGTCGCGGCCCAACTCGCTCGCGATGCCGTTTCACGGCGGCGTCTATGTTTCGAAGGATGGGGCGGATTCATGGCAGCGTGTCTCACGCGGATTGCCGCATGATTTCGGCTTTCCGATGGCGGCGACGGCGCGCTGAAAGTCTGGCGCACGCGCGATCGCGGCCGATCCGCTGACGCCCGCCGGCCTCTACATGGGCACGACGGGCGGCGAGTTGTTCTACTCCGCGAACGACGGCGACGACTGGGAAAAGCTGCCGGCGTCGTTTCCGCGGATCACGACGTTGAAAGTCTGGCTGGTGTGAGGAAGTCGGTGATGGGGCGGACTATTTCGCCTCGGCGTACGCCTCCATCCCGACGCACGAGCACACGAGATTCCGGTCGCCGTAGACGTTGTCGACGCGGCCGACGCTCGGCCAGAACTTGCTGGCGCGCGTGTACCGGTCGGGGAACGCCGCGGTCTCGCGCGAATAGGGGTGATCCCATTCGTCGCGGCAGACGACGTTTGCGGTGTGTGGCGCGTTTTTCAGCGGATTGTTTCTGGCGTCGGACTCGCCGTTGGCGACGGCCTGCATTTCGCCGTGAATGGAGATCATCGCCTCGCAGAAGCGGTCGAGCTCCGCCTTCGATTCGCTCTCGGTCGGCTCGATCATGAACGTGCCGGGCACGGGGAACGACATCGTGGGCGCGTGATAACCGTAATCCATCAGGCGCTTGGCGGCGTCCTCGACCTCGACCCCGTGTTTCTTCCAGCCGCGCAGATCGACGATGCACTCGTGGGCGATCAGGCCGGCGTTGCCGCGGTAGAGCACGGGGAAGGCTTTTTCCAGGCGGCGGGCGACGTAGTTGGCGTTGAAGATCGCGATCTTGGTCGCGGCGGTGAGGCCGTCCGGGCCCATCATGCGGATATACATCCAGGAAATGACGAGGATGCTGGCGCTGCCGTAGGGCGCGGCGCTGATCGCCCCGATGGCCCGGTGCCCGGCGCCGGACGCGGAGTGTACCGGCGACACCGGGTGCGACGGCAGGAACGGCGCGAGGTGGGCCGCGACGCCGATCGGGCCGACGCCCGGGCCGCCGCCGCCGTGCGGAATGCAGAAGGTCTTGTGGAGATTGAGGTGGCAGACGTCCGCGCCGATGTGGCCGGGCGAGGTAAGGCCGACCTGCGCGTTCATGTTGGCGCCGTCCATGTACACCTGGCCGCCGTGCGCGTGGATCGCGGCGCAGATGTCCTTGATGCTGTCCTCGAAGACGCCGTGCGTGCTCGGGTAGGTGACCATGAGCGCGGCGAGCTGGTCCGCGTGGGCGGCCGCCTTGGCCCGCAGGTCGGCGACGTCGATGTTGCCATTGGCGTCGCAGGCGACGGCGACGACCTTGAAGCCGCACATCGCGGCGCTGGCCGGATTGGTGCCGTGGGCGCTGGTGGGGATGAGGCAGACGTGGCGGTGCCCCTGGCCGCGCGACTCGTGGTAGGCGCGGATCACCAGCAGGCCGGCGTATTCGCCCTGAGAGCCGGCGTTGGGCTGGAGCGAAACGGCCGCGAAACCGGTGATCTCGGCGAGCCACGCTTCGAGGTCGCGGAAAAGCTTCTGGTAGCCGCGGGTCTGGTCGGCGGGGGCGAACGGATGCACCTTGCCGAACTCGGGCCACGTGACGGGAAGCATCTCGCTGGTGGCGTTCAGCTTCATCGTGCACGAGCCGAGCGAGATCATCGAGTGCACGAGCGACAGATCCTTCAGCTCGAGCCGCTTGATGTAGCGCAGCATCTCGTGCTCGGTGTGGTAGCGGTTGAAGGCCGCCGCCCGTAAAAATTCGCTGCGACGTTCGAAGGGCGCCGGGAAGGCGGCGAGCTCGGAGCTGGGAGCTGAGAGCTGGGAGTTGAGAGAGGCGGACTCGCTGAAGAAGCCGAGGATCGCCGTTACGTCCTCGACGGTGGTGGTTTCGTCGAGGGAGATGCCGACGGTGTAGGCGTCGATGCGGCGCAGGTTGAATTTTTTCGCCTCGGCCGCGGCGTGCACGCGTTCGGCGGCGACGTTGGTCACGGTCAGCGTGTCGAAGATGGGCTCGGCGTTCACTTTGGCTCCCGCGTTGCGCAGCCCGGCGGCGAGGAGTTCGGTGAGCAGCTTGATCCGGCGCGCGATGCGGCGCAGGCCGTCGGGACCGTGGTAGACGGCATACATCGACGCCATCACGGCGAGCAGCACCTGCGCGGTGCAGATGTTCGACGTGGCTTTGTCGCGGCGGATGTGCTGCTCGCGCGTGCCAAGGGCGAGGCGCATGGCGGGGTTGCCCTGCGCGTCCTTGGACACGCCGACGAGCCGGCCGGGCATCTGGCGCTTGAAGCCGTCCTTGGTGGCGAGGAAACCGGCGTGCGGGCCGCCGAAACCCATCGGCACGCCAAGGCGCTGCGCGGAACCGACCGCGACGTCGGCCCCGAATTCGCCGGGCGCGCGGAGCAGCGTGAGCGCCAGCAGGTCGGTCGCCACGATCGTGAACGCTCCGGCCGCGTGGGCGGCGGCGAAAAAGGCCTCGAAGTCGTGCAGCGAGCCGGTCGTGTCCGGGTATTGCACGAGTACGCCGAAGCAGTGGCTTTCGATCGGGAAAGTACGATGGTCGCCCACGACCACGTCGATGCCGAGCGGGTGCGCGCGGGTCCGGACGATGTCGATCGTCTGCGGGTGGCATTTTTCCGAGACGAAAAACGTGCGGTGGGCGGAGGCGTCGCCCTCCTTGAGCCGGTGGCACATCATCATCGCCTCGGCGGCGGCGGTGCCCTCGTCGAGCATCGAGGCGTTGGCGATCTCGAGGCCGGTCAGATCGGTGACGAGCGTCTGGAAATTCAGCAGCGCCTCGAGCCGGCCCTGGGAGATCTCGGCCTGATACGGCGTGTATGCGGTGTACCACGCGGGATTTTCGAAGATGTTGCGCTGGACGACGGGCGGCGTGTGGGTGTCGAAGTAGCCGAGGCCGATGCAGCTGCGGAAGACCTTGTTCTCGCCGGCGAGACCGCGGAGCTCGGCGAGGGCGGCGCTTTCCCCGGCGGCCGCGGGCAGGTTGAGGGGCCCCCGGCGGATTTGCGCGGGCACGGCGGCGTCGACCAGTGCGTCGATCGAATCGTAACCCAGGGCGGCGAGCATCGCGGCCGTGTCGGGGGCATTTTCGCCGAAATGACGGCGGGCGAACGTGTCGGTGGCGGCGAGCAGGTCGCGAGGCGAGGGCATAAGGGCGCACGGTAGGCGGGCTCCGGACTCGCGCAACCGCGATTTGGCCCCGGCGCGGCATTTAAGGGATTGTTTCCGCCCGTGAAGCCGCTCTGTTTCGGCCCATGACCCGAGCAGAGCGCGCCGCCCTCGTCGACCGCCGGTTGGCGGAGCTTTATCCGGAGACGCCGATTCCGCTGGCGCACCGGGATGCCTACACGCTGCTGATCGCGGTGCTGCTCTCGGCGCAGAGCACGGACAAAGGGGTTAACAAGGTGACCCCGAACCTGTTCGCGCTGGCCGACACGCCGGAGAAGATGATGCAGGTGCCGGTGGAGGAGATCCGGGGGATCATCCGGCCGTGCGGGCTGTCGCCGGCGAAGGCGCGGGCGATCTCGGGGCTGTCGCGGATCCTGGTCGAGCAGCATGGCGGGCAGGTGCCCCGGACGTTTGCGGAACTGGAGGAGCTGCCGGGCGTGGGGCACAAGACGGCGAGCGTGGTGATGGCGCAGGCCTTCGGCGTGCCGGCGTTTCCGGTGGACACGCATATCCACCGGTTGGCGCAGCGGTGGGGTCTGAGTTCGGGGCGCAGCGTCGAGCAGACGGAACGCGACCTGAAAGGGCTCTTCCCGCGCGAGCATTGGAATCAGCTGCACCTGCGGATCATTTTCTACGGGCGGGAGCATTGCAGCGCGCGTGGCTGCGACGGGACGGTGTGCGAGATCTGCCGGACGCTCTTTCCACGGCGGAAACGGCCCAAGGTGACGCGGAAGTAGGTGGGGCGGGGGCGGAACCCAAGATGGTGGACGCTGGCGGACTCGAACCGCCGACCCCCTGCGTGTGAAGCAGGTGCTCTAACCAACTGAGCTAAGCGTCCAATCAGGAGGCGAGACCGTGGAGCGCGGCTTGCGGCGAATCAATCCCGTTTTCTAAGCCCATCGTCCGCCGTGCGAAATGACTTTGGGAGCCTCGCAGACAGCGTGCGTTATGCCTCAATTCCTGCTCGGCGAATCGTTCATTCCCCCGGTTTCAACCGGTTGATACGGCGGGGCAGCCCTCCTTCACGGCTGCGGCGTGGTGCTCGCCGTCGCTTCGCGCAACGAATCGGACGGGCGGGGAAAAAGAGAAAGATTAAGAGAACGAGAACGAGGCGCGCCGGAAGACCACCGCTTGGGCCTTCGCTTCGTCGGGCATCAGCGGGCGGCGGGCGAAACGAGGGCCAGCCCCTGACCGTGGCCGGGTGCGCGAGTCGCCGATTTTGCCGGCGGACGCGGGATGTTCCGCCACGTGGGCGCGCCGGGCGTCGGGGGAAGTTCCTCGATCATGATGTCCTTGATCTGCACGAGCACCGGGCCTCCGGAATGCGTCTGCAGGCCGATGAATCCGTCCTGGGGAATGTCGGGCGCAGTCTCGGTGTAATCGACGGCAGGCACGCCGTTAATCCACGTCTGGATGCGCGGCCCCTCGGCCCGGATGCGATAGTCGTTCCAGTCGTTCTTGCGCACGGCGGCCGCCACGGCGGCGGGATCCTTCGGCTCGCCGATGACCTTCTTGCGCCGCGATTCGTCGTAGAGCTTGCCCCACCAGCCCTCGCCCGCGTCGGCCTGGTAGCCGATCATCTCCGTGCTGCCGGCCATGCGAATACTGCGGATTTGGACGCCGCTGTTGATGAAGCCGGCGGTGCCGGTGACCTTGATTTTCAGCCGCAGATCGAAGTTCTGGTACGTCCGGGTGGTCGCGAGGAAAACATTCACCGGCACTTTTTCCGTCAGCGAGCCGCCGATGATCAATCCGTTGCTGACGTGCCACCATTTCGGGTCGCCCTCCCAACCGGCGAGCGACCGGCCGTTGAAAAGCGGGACCGGCGGGGCGGCTTGGGCGGTGGCGACGACGGTCAGAAAAACGACGCAGGCGGCACGTAACGACGACGGCAGTTTCGAGGTCATGGGGGTGCCGGCACGCTACCGGCCGCGCGCGACGGGTCACCATTGAAATTTAAACCCCGGCAGCGCCGGGCTTCCGCGGCGCTCGCCTACGGGACGGACGGGGAGGCGGGTGTGGTAACGGGCACGACCGCCTTCGTCGCATTTAAGCCCAGCGCCGCGAGACCGGAGGCGAAGAGCGCGCCGCCGCAAACCATGAACACGAGATTATGTCCACTCTCGGTGCTCTTAGCGACGCCGGCGAGCCAGGGCACCATGAAGCCGGTGAGCGACGCGCCGAAATTTCCCCACATGTTGGCCCAGCCGGCGGTGGCGGCGGTGACGCGGCCGCCGATGTCCTGCATGATGGCCCACGTCGCGGGATTGCCCATGTCGACCGCGAACGACACCAGTCCGCAGCATGCGACGATGCCCCAGGCGGAATTCACATAGAGGCAGCCCAGATAGGCCAGGCCGGCAAGCGCGCCGGAGGTGGCCATCGGTATCACGCGGCCGCGCCGCAGACCGAATGTGCGCGAGCTCCAGTCGGTGAACCAGCCGCCGGTGAGTTGTCCGATCATCCCGCAGGCGAGCACGAGCGTGACCATGCGGCCACCGGCCACCTCCTCGACGTGACGCGCCTCCTTGAGGTAGGTCGGCAGCCAGGTGATGAGAAAGGCCCAGCCGACGTTGATCAAGAAGCCCACGAGGGCGAGGAGCCAGAGGTTCCGGCTTTTGCAGAAGGCGATCAGCGTGGAGCCGAGATCGCGCAGGGAGGGCGGCGCCTCCACCGGCGGCTTGCCGATGAGGGCGCGCTCGGCCTCGTTGCAATCCGGGTGTTCCGCCGGGCTGTTGCGCACCACTTTCCAATAGAGCGCGGCGATGATCAGGCCGATCGCGCCGTCGAGCCAGAGGACCGGCCGCCAGTAGCCGATGCTCACGACCAGCCACGCGGTGATGACCGGCGCGAGCGTGCCGCCGATCCGGCCGCCGACGGTCACGAAGGAGCTGGCTCGGGCGCGGGTCGACAGCGGCATCCAACGCCGGATCACGGCGTTGCTCGTCGGATACGCGCCGGCCTCCGCGGCGCCGCAGAGCAGCCGCATCGCGAGCAGGGCCGGAAACGAACTCACCGCGCCCGTGAGCGCGGTGAACAGCGACCACAGCACGATGTAGCTGGTGAGCATGGCGCGCGCGCCAAACCGGTCGCTGATCCAGCCGGCCGGCACCTGAAACAGCGCGTAGGCGAAGAAGAAACTGCCGAGCAGCCGTCCGATCTCCGGCTTCGTCAGCACGACCTCCGCGTTGAACGACGCGGACTTGACGATCTCGGCGAGGCAGATGCGGTCGAGATACAGGATGAACGCCATCGCCATGCTGACGGCGATGATCCGCCGCCGCACGTTGGTGGGTTCCTGGGGCGTCACTTCCATGCGCGTTGGAGAAAGCCGACGAAGTTGCCGAAGAAGATGCCGTCGATCTCGGCCGGTTTGTAGCCCCGCGCCGCCAGGAGGTCGCCGAGTTTTCCGAGGTCGGCGATGGTGTCGAGGTCGAGCGGGGTCTGCTCCGTGCCGTAGCCGCCGTCGAGATCGCTGCCGATGCCCACGTGGCCGGCGTTGCCGGCGAGCTGGCAGATGTGGTCGATGTGCTCGCAGATCTTCTCGATCTTGAGTCCGAAGTCCTGCGGCAGCGAACGGCCGAGGGCCCAGCCGTGGACCATCATGATCGCGTCGAAGGCCATGCCGATGACGGCGCCGCGCTTGATAAGTTCCTTCAGCTGGTCGTCGTTGAACTGGCGGTTCCAGTTGGCGAGTACGCGGCAGTTCGAGTGACTGGCCCAGATGTTGCCGTGGAAGTGGTCCATTGCGTCCCAGAAGCTCTCGTCGCAGAGGTGGGTCGCATCGAGAATGATGCCGAGCCGTTCCATCTCGCGGAGCAATTCGTGGCCGCGCGGGGTCAGCGGACCCTCGTCGTGCGTGCCGTGGCCGTAGACGCCCGGGCCGTAGTGCACGGGGCCGATCGCACGCAGGCCGTAGGCGTAGGCCCGTTCCAGGTGCCGCATCGAAACGATCGAGTCGGCGTTTTCGAGACTCAGGACATAGCCGATCGGGAGTTTGGCCTTGGGATCGGCCTTCGGCCCGATCCACAAATCGAGGTGCGCGTCGAGCTGGGCGCGGTCGCGGATTTGGACCAACTCGCCGCAGAGTTCCATCTCGCGATACCACGCGAGCTGGGCCTGCGTCGCGGCCCACGCCTGCTCCTGGCTGGCGTAGCCGGGGAGCCGGGCGCCGCCGACGATCTTGCCGAAGTAGGGCACGTGGCGGGCGAGCTGGGTCGCAACGCACAGGCCGACGCGGCCCTGCCGCATCTCGGGGAAGCAGGTCGTGTTGCGGCCAAGACCCTTTTCATTCATCCCCAGTTCGCGATGGCGGATGCGCTCGACCGTCATCCGCAGGTCGCGGTTGAAGTCGATCGCGTTCCACGCGAGGTCGAGATGGATGTCGAAAATCAGTTTGGGTGTCATCGGATTGGGGGAGGGGCGGTCTTACGGCCGAGGTTAGATCGTGATGCGGCGGGCGCGGGCGACCACGGGCCACCGTTCCTGCACGCGGCCATTGCGGACGACGGCCACTTCACTTTGCAAAGCGACGGTCGGGCAGATGTGGCGGGGGATGCCGTAGATCACGGTGCCGACGGGATATTCCGCGGCGCGCGGCGTTTCGACGACGAGGTGTTCCTCGCTTTGCTGGATGAACTTGGCGTCCTCGAGACCGAGCAGGAGCACGCGCGGATGCGGCATCTCGGCGGAGACCGCCTTGTGGCCGAGATCCAGGCAGATCCGATTGGTGGTCGGGTGGCTGATGACGCGGATCAGCAGCACCGCGGCGTGCAACAGATCGATGTAGGGGGTCCGTTCCGTCTGGCCCGAATCCCAGAGCACGGTCGTGCCGGCGCTGCGTTCGACCTCCGGGTGATCGGCGAACAGCGGGAAGGTGGGGGTGCCCCCGGCCACGAAGTTGGGCACGGGGAGCTTGGCCGCCAGCAGCGCATCGCGGAGCGCCCACACCGGGGCAAACGCGGCGCGATGGGCGCTCGCGTTCTTGACGGTGTCGGGATCGTTCAGGTGGCCGTCGTAGGCGTGGATGCCGGCGGCTTCGAGGCCCGGGGCGCGGGCGATGGCCTCGTAAACGGCGAAAGCTTCCGGGCCGGGTTTGATGCCCGTGCGATCCATGCCGACGTTCAAGTCGATGAAGACCCGCAGCTTCACGCCGCCGGCGACGGCCGCGGCATTCAGCGCGGCGACCGACGCGAGGTTGTCGGCGAGACAGGCAAATTTGGTGGCCGGGAATTTCTTCACGAGCTGCACCATGCGGGCCACGTTGGGTCCGACGGGCTGATACGCGAGCAGCACGTCCGGCGCGCCGGCAGCCGCGCTCATCTCGGACTCGGCGATCGTGGCGGTCTTGAAGCGCGTGATGCCGTGGGCGAGCTCCAGCGCGATGATCTGGGGCAGCTTGTGCGTCTTCACGTGCGGCCGCAGCCGCTCGGCCCCGCCCGCGATGGCGACCATCCGGCGGAGGTTTTCCTCCACGCGATCCGGATAGATGAGGAGGGCCGGCGAGGGCACCTCGTCGGCGTTGGTGATGCGGTACCAGTCGTTCGTGGTGGTCATTTTTTCTTAACGGCAATCGCTTCGATCTCGAACCGCATCGTGGGCGGCAGGCAGCGCACGATGGTCGTCCGGGCGGGAAACGGGCTCTTGAAATATTCGCGGTAGAGCTGGTTGTAGAGCGGCACGTCGGCCTCGTCGCGCACGTAATTCCGCGTCTGGACGACGTGGGCGAGATCCGTGCCGGCCGCCTCGAAGACGCGGGCGAGATTCTCGACCGAGCGGCGGAATTCGCCCTCGAAGGTGTCGGGGACGAGCTTGCCCGAGGCATCGCAGGAGGCTTGACCGGAGGCGAAGACGAGATCGCCGACGACGACGCAGGGGCTGAAGGGCAGGTGCGACACGGGGGTGTCGGCCGTGCTGGGATACGAGACGAGGGGATGATTCATGCCGGAAGAAATTGTGGCCGGGGCGGGAGGAGCGATGCCGGGGTGGCAGTTGGTTCAAGGGGCGATCGTCAAATCGAGCACCGAGCGCGCCAGCTTGGGAAGCCGGAAAGCGAGCGCGATTAAAATCTGTCGATCCCGGGAAAACCCGCACGGAGCCGTCGCCGCGCCCACGCTTCGGATTGCAAAATGGGGCCGAGTTCGCGACGAACGCGGGCGCTAACGCGCATCGTCCCTTCCGATTCATGCCCTATTCATTCGCCCGATCGCAGGAACTTTTTCAACGCGCCCAGCGCAGCATTGCGTCGGGCGTGAACAGCGGCATCCGCAAGATGGAGGCGCCCGTGCCGCTCTATTTCACCCGCGGCAGCGGCCCGAATTTATGGGACGTCGACGGCAACCACTACCTCGATTTCCAGCTCGGCCAAGGCGCGCTGCTCTATGGCCACGCGCCCGCCGGGCTCGCGGACGCGCTCGCGGCCCAGGCCCGGCTCGGCACGCATTGGGCGGCCCAGTGCGAACTGGAGATCGAGGTCGCCGAACGGGTGCAGAAGATGATCCCGTCGGCGGAACTGGTGCGTTTCAACAACTCGGCCACCGAGGTGGTGCTGGCGGCCTTTCGGCTCGCCCGCGCGCACACGGGGCGGAAATTGATCCTGCGTTTCGAGGGGCATTATCACGGCTGGGCCGACGAGGGTCTCGTGGGCTTCGCCAATCCGCCTGGTCAATGGGGCGACGACGAGCATCCCGCGCGGCTGCATCCCAGCCGCGGCGTGATCCCGGAGGTGCTCGACCAGTTCGTGGTGGCGCGCTGGAACGACCCCGCGCACCTGCGCCGGCGGGTCGACGAATTCCGCGGCCAGATCGCGGCGATCGTTTTCGAGCCGGCCCTGTGCAACACCTGCTGCATCGAGCCGGTGGACGGCCTGATGGCCACGATCCGCGAACTCTGCGATCGCGACGGGATGCTCATGATTTCCGACGAGACCATCACGGGCTTTCGCTTCGGCGCGGCCTGTGCGCAGGGTTACTACGGTTACAAGGCCGACCTCACCGTGCTGGGCAAGGCGATCGGTGGCGGCACGCCGATCGCGGCGCTGGCGGGCACGCGCGCGGCGATGGCGAAAATTCTTTCCGGCGAGGTCGTGCACGCCGGCACGCTCAACGCCAATCCGCTCTGCCTCGCCGCGAGCAAATGGTGCCTCGATCAAGTCTTGGCGCAGGGTGAGGCGCATCCCGCGACCTCGCAAAAGCTGGGCCGCCGCCTCATGGCGGGCCTCGTCGAGCTCGCGCGTGAGCACGGGGTGCCGCTGCGGCCGCAGGGCCCGGGGCTCATCTTCCATGCGGTGATGTTGAAACCGGGCGCAGTCGAAGGCGCCGTGGTGGACTATCGCGATTATGTCCGCCGGCACGACGCTCCGCGCTGGGCGCATCTGCGCCGCTGCCTGTTGGAGGAAGGGGTCCGCGCGATCGAGCGCGGCATCTGGTCGGTGAGCCTCGCGCACGGCGAGGCCGACATCGACGAGGCCCTGCGCCGGGCGGCCCCCGCGTTCCGCCGTCACGCCGCGACCTGGTCGGCTCCGGCTTGAGCCGCAGTTTTCCCCGAACGATGAAACTCCGCATCCTCTGCGCCGGCCTCTTTCACGAAACGCACACGTTCGTCGACGAAGTGACGCGCTGGGAGGATTTCCAAGTCGTGCGCGGCGCCGACGTGTTTAAAAAACTCGGCGACGCGTCGCCGACCGATGGGTTTCTTGAGGAGGCGCAGCGGTTCGGATTCGAGGTGATCCCGACGATCGACGCCCGGGCGGTGCCCAGCGGCACCGTGGCGGACGCGGCGTTTGAGACGTTCTGGAGCGAATTTGAAACCCGCGCCCGGCCGGCACTCGCGGCCGGCGTGGATGCCATCTTCCTCGTGCTGCACGGGGCGATGGTGACCGTGTCGTTCCCCGACGTGGAAGGCGAGTTGCTCACCCGGCTGCGCGCCCTGCCCGGTGCGGCGCAGGTGCCGGTGTTCGGCGTGCTCGACCTGCACGCGAATGTGAGCGCCCGCATGTGCCAGCTCGCGAACGGCCTCGTGATGTATCGTGAGAACCCGCACAGCGACGCGAAGCAGGCGGCGCAGCGCGCCACGATCCTGCTGGAGCGCTGCCTGCGGGAAAAAATCGTGCCGCGCATGGCGTGGGGCCGGCCCCCGGTGGTCTGGGCGCCACCGGGCACGGGCACGCATGCCGACCCCATGCTCGGGCTGCGGCGGTTTGCCACCGAACTCGAGCAGACTCACTCGGAAATCTGGGCATGCAACATCGCCGGCGGATTCGCTTTTGCCGACACGCGCGACACGGGATTTTCCGTCAGCGTCGTGACGACGGCGGCGCCCGGTGAAGAGCGGCGATTTTTGGAGGAAGGTGCCCGGCTCGCGTGGTCGCTGCGCGAGCGGGGCAATATCGTCTACCCGCGGGTCGACGAGGTGGTGGCGAAACTGAAGTCGGCGCCGCCGGTGGCCGGCCCGGTGCTGCTCGTCGAGCCAGCCGACAACATCGGTGGCGGGGCGCCGGGGGATTGCACGAGCGTGTTGCGCGCCCTGCTGGCCCACGGGATCGAACGGGCGCTCGTGGTCATCAACGATCCGCAGGCCGTCGCCGCCCTGGCGGACGCCGCGCCCGGTTCGACCCGCCAGCTCGCCGTCGGTGGGCGCGGTTCCCGGCTCGATCCGGGGCCGTTGTCGATCGCCGCGACCTTCGTTTCCCGGAGCGATGGCGCCTTTACGCTCGAGGATCCGCAGAGCCACCTCGCATCCCTGAGCGGCACGCGTTTTGAAATGGGCCCGTGTGCGGTGGTGCGGAGCGGGGGCGTGACGATTTTGCTGACGAGCCGGAAGACACCGCCGTTCGACCTCGGCCAGTTGCGGAGCCAGGGGCTGGAGCCGCGCGCGTTCGCCATCATCGGCGTGAAGGCTGCCGTGGCGCACAAGCGCGGCTACGATCCGATCACGGCCGCCTCGTATTACGTGGACACGCCGGGACCCTGCTCGAGCAACCTCGCCACGCTGCCGTACCATCGACTGCGCCGGCCGGTGTGGCCGCTGGAGCCGGGCACGGTTTTCTCGTGCGAGTTCGCGTGACGCGCGGCGCGGGGGAGTTCTGGTTTCGCCCCGCGCCCAGCTTCCCGGCGCGATCAGCGGCCCGGAGTTTCGAGCCGTTCCAATTCGACGTCGGTCCAGGCGCCGGCCCGGTCTGACGTGGCGGCGCGGACGCGTACGATGTCGGCGGGCTCGACCGCGGAAGCCTGATTGCCCCACGAGCGACGGACAAAGGTGAGAACGCCGGCGAGCTGTTCATCGCTCAGGCTGCCCAACGGTGGCATCGCTCCCGGGTAGCCGGGCGTGCCCTGTTTGCCGAAGAGCGCGATCCGGATCGCCGCGTCGGGGTTGGAGCCGTTGGCCCAGCGGCCGTCCTTGAGCGGCGGAGCCAGGGCTTCGCGACCGAGGCCGTCGGGTTGGTGACACGCGGCGCACACGACGTAGGTCGCCTGCCCCTGGGTGAAGAGCGTCTGCTGCGCCGGGGTGAACGGTTGCACCGGAGCCCGGCGGGCGCGGAGCGCTTCGTCGCCACGGCGGGAATTTGCCGCCTGGGCAGCGAAACGGCGCACGAGCGGGTCGGGCGCCGAGGTGCCGAGCTGGGCGAGACGTTGCGCTGAAATCTGGCTGCGCACCACGGAGCGCGTGCCCCGGACGTTGGGCTGGAGAATGCCCTGCATCAGCGCGATGCGGCTCCACGACGGCACCGATTCGTCCAAGATCGCCGCGACCAACTTTGCGTGGGCGGCATCGTCGTTCCGGATCGCGATGCGACTGGACAGCGCCGCCAGCGTGGCCCGACCGCCGAAGGCGGGAATCGACTGGCCACGCGCCCGGGCGGCGAGGAAATCGAGCACTTCCACGTACCGGTGACGGGAGGCGAGGAGAAGCGCGTCGATGAGCGAGGGATGTTCGGCGGCCCGGACAAACATCTCGTTGACGATCTTCGTGGCCGCGGGAGCGCGGTTGCCGTCGAGGCTCAACGCGAGTTGCGCCAGCACCATGGGATCTTCGCCCGGCACCCGGGCCGCCAGTGTTTGCAGCGTCGCCGCGCTGCCGGGCTGGTCGAACAACGGTTCACCCGCGCGCAGGCCGGCGCTGCGGACCTGGGCACTGGCATCCGCGAGCGCCGTCGCGAGATCCCCGCTGGTGAACGCGTTCAAGCCTTCGAGGCTCCACAACGCATAGATACGGATCCGCTCGCTGGAGCCGCGGCGGAGCAGCTCGCGCAAGCGCGGGACGAAATCGTCCGGCCGGTCGGACTCGACGATTTGGCGCTGCGCCTCGTCGCGCGTCCAGCCGTTGGGATCGTCGAGCAAGGCCACGAGCTTTTCGGGTGAGGCAGCGGCAAAGTTGGGCCGGGTTGCGAGCTGGCCCCCGTCATAGACGACCCGGTAGATCCGGCCGAGGCCCCAGAGCGGGCGGTTGAGGCCGCGCTCCAGAATCTGGTCGCGCAGATAACTCGTGATGAACTGGTGGCCCTCGATCACGCCGCGGTGCATGTCGACCACGTAGAGCGCGCCGTCGGGGGCGTTGGCCGTGTACACCGGGCGGAACCACTCGTCGGTCGACGCGAGGAAATCCGTCTGGTCGTAGCCGTTCACCGCCTCGACCCGGCCCTCGACCTCGCGGAGCACGCTGCGTTTGACGAGATTCGAGGCCGCCTCGGGGATGAAGGCGTTGCCGTTGTAACGTGCCGGAAAATTGGTGCCGCGATAGATCGTGGGCCCGCAGCCGGCGGTGTAGGCGGCGAGGGTGCCGTCCTCGCGCAGGAAGCCTTTTTGATAACCGCGGTTGGCGCCGGTCGTGGGGCGGACGGGCCAGACGTTCTGGTCGGTGGCGATGCGGAAATTCACGTCGCCCAGCAGCGCGTTGGGGCCGGCTTTGCCGAGGTAATGGGGCGGCAGGAGGGTGCCCCGGAGCTGGTCGCTGCTGCCATTGAAATACAGACGGCCGAAATCGTCCTGCGCGATGCCCCACTGGCCGAGCCGCGGCATCGGTTCGCGCGCCCACTCTTTGCCGTTGAAGCGAAAGCGGGCGGTGTAGGCGGCGTTGTACAGCCAGTTGTCGCGGCCCCAGAGGAGACCGTTCGCCGCGCCCTCGATCTCCGCCGTGTCGCCGGTCGCATAGTCGCTGGCGAGCAGCACTTTTTCGTCGGCCACGCCGTCGCCGTTGGTGTCGCTGCAGATCCACAGGTTGGGCGGGTCGCCGATCAACACCTTGTCCTTCCAAAAACCGATCGCCCGCGGGGCCTTCAGGTTGTCGGCATAAACGGTGCGCTTGTCCATGCGCCCGTCCCCGTCGGTGTCCTCCAGCATCACCACCCGGCCGATGGGTGCCTCGGGCGCCGGCTGGCCCTTGATGTAGACCGGCAGCAGGGTGAGAAATTCGACGTTGTACGCGGTCAGCTCCGTCGTCCACATGCGGCCGCGGGAGTCGAACTTGATCAGGACAGGATCCCGGACGAGCGGCTCGGCGGCGACCAGTTCGACGCGAAAACCCGGCGGCACGACGAGCGTGCGCAAACCCTGTTCCGGCGAGAGCAGAGGCGCGGCGGGAACATTGAGATCGGCGCTGGGTGGCGTCTGGACCTCGTTGGGCTTGTCGCCGATCTGGGCGTGCAGGGCAGCGTTGCACAGCCACAGGGCGAGCAGAGAGCGAAGACGGTGCCGGGCGGTTTGAACCGGGTTTTGCGGGGTGGCGGTCGGGCGGTGGCTCGGGCGAATCGGGTCGGTGTTCATCGGGGAGGGGTGGTCCAAACGGAACTCGTGGCGGCTCCGGTCGGGCCCCGCTGGGAGCGAAGGGGCCATCAGAGTCGCGGGTCAATCTGGCCAGTTGGAAAAGCAATTCCAGCCCAGACCGCAGACTATCCCGGGAAAAGTTCCGCGGGAGCCATGGCGCTTTCGTTGCGGTCGGCCCAACCCACGTCGATCAGGCGCGGATCTGGCCGGTGCCCTCGATGACGAACTTATAGGTGCAGAGTTCCCGCAGGCCCATGGGGCCGCGGGCATGCAGGCGGTCGGTGCTGATCCCGATCTCGGCGCCGTAGCCGAACTCGAAGCCATCGGTGAAGCGGGTGCTCGCGTTCCAGTACACCGTGGCGCTGTCGATCTCGGCGAGGAAACGGCGCGCGGCGGGCTCGTCGGCGGTCACGATGGCGTCGCTGTGGTTCGAGCTGTCGCGATTGATCGTTGCGATCGCCTCGTCGAGCGAGTCGACGACGCGCACGGCGATCACGTAATCGAGGAATTCCGTCGAGTAGTCGGCCGGGGTGGCGGGCGTGGTGGCGATGGCGGCGCGGTCGAGGATCGCGGCGGCCGCGGCGTCGCAGCGCAGTTGCACGTGTTGCGCCGTGAGGGCGCGGGCGACGGCCGGCAAAAACTTTTCGGCGACGCTGCGATGGACGAGGAGCTGCTCGGCGGCGTTGCAGGCGCTGGGGCGCTGGACCTTCGCGTTCATCGTGATCGCCTCGGCCATCGCGAGGTCGGCGGCCGCGTCGACGTAGACAAAGCACACGCCCTTGAAATGCTTGATGACGGGAATGGTGCTGTTTTCCGCCACGTAGCGGATGAGGCCTTCGCCGCCGCGCGGGATGATGCAATGGATCAGCGTGTCGAGCTTGAGCAGCGTGGTGAGCGCGGCGCGATCGGTCGTGGGCACGAGTTGCACGGCGGCCTCGGGCAGGCCGGCGGCCGTGAGGGCCTCGGAGATGAGCGCGGCGAGGGCGGTGTTGGTGTGGAAGGATTCCTTGCCGCCGCGGAGGATCGAGGCGTTGCCGCTTTTCAGGCACAGGATCGCGCAGTCGATCGTGACGTTGGGCCGCGATTCGAAAATGATGCCGATCACGCCGATGGGCACGCGGACCTTGCGGATGCGCAGGCCATTCGGGCGGACGGTTTCCTCCAACAGGTCGCCCACGGGATCGGGCAGGGCGACGACGGCCCGCACCGACTCGGCGAGATGCCGGAGGCGTGTTTCGTTCAGGGTGAGACGGTCGCGCGCGGCCGGGGTGAGCGCGGCGGCCTCGGGGGAGGCGAGATCGTGCGCGTTGGCGGCGAGCAGCGGGGCGTGCGAGGCGTCGATCAAATCCGCGAGCTTCGCCAATGCCGCGTCCTTCCGGGCGGTCGTGGCGGTGGCCAGCACCAGCGACGCGGCGCGAGCGCGTTGGGCGAGCGAGGTGACGAGTTGGACGAGATCGGCTGACATTTGGCCCTCAACGTCGCTCAAAACGGCCCCTGCGCCAAGTGATTTTGCTGCTTTGCCGGGCGTGGTCGGAAGGCCGGCGGAAGGCAACAGCGGGGGCAGGGGCGGCTCGTCGACGCGCCACGGTTCGAGGGCCGGGGCGAGCCGGTGGATCAACGCGAGGCCGGCGCCAAAAAGCACGATTCCGGCCGCATCGAACCACCACGGATGGAAAAAGCCGGCCGCCGGGCCGGGGTCGTAGTTGTAGTTGTCGATTGCCAACGGCAGGTCGGCGGAAAGATACGCGGAAGCGTTGTTCAAGGCGTGACCGATGATGCAAAGGCCCAGCGAGCGCGTGCGCACGTAGGTCCAGCCGAGCACCAGACCGAGAGCGAAGGCGATGGGAGCCTGGGCGGGGTTGAGGTGCATCGCAGCGAACAACCCCGCCGAGAGCACGATGGCGGCCCACGGCTTCCACCGGCCCAGCAGTCCGCGCAGAAGCACGCCGCGAAACACCACTTCCTCGGTCAGGGGCGCGATGACCACGGCCAGCAGGGGACCCTGCCAGGGCGCGGTGACCAGCCGCCCGAGCTCCGGGGCGAAATCCCAGTCATCCAGACTGGACGAGGGCAGCAGGGCCCGGAGGAGGTTGTCGACCTCCGAGATGAAAACGGGCATGCTGGCGACGATGGGCAGGAAGCCGAACGCCAGCGTGGCGGGGGTGAACCGCAGGCGCCCGAGGCTTCGCCAGTTTTCGCCGGAGCGCCACAGGGCGAATCCGGTGATCGCGGCGAACGAGAACAGCCGGACGAAAATAGCCAGCGTGGTTTCGATGCCGGCTTCGTCTCCTCTCCACCCGACGAGGCCGGAAATCGCGCCGAACGCATAGACGGCGTCGATCACCCCGCTGGCCAGCATCTCGATCGCCACCATGCCGGCCACCAGGGCCACGCCCACCAGCAGCGAAAACCGGGGTGAAGGGTGAATGGGGCGTGACACGTTGGGCGACGGGGCGGGCGCGGCGCGCTCGACTATCCCGGTCCGAGCGCCATCGCGCGCGGCTGCAGCACCTGCCAGTGCGTGTCCGGGATGATCGGGCCCATGTGCATCACGGTCTCGGCGCCGAGCAGGGAGGCGAGGTTGCCGCAGGCGGGCAGGGACCAGCCGCGGAGATGCCCGAAAAGAAAACCGGCGGCCCAGGCGTCGCCCGCGCCGTTGGTGTCGATGACGTCGGCGACGGCGACGGGAGCGATGCGGTGCAGTTCGGTCCCGTGGGCGATCCACGCGCCGTCCTTCCCGACCTTGACGGCGGCGAGCACGCCATGGCCGGCGAGTTTGCGGGCGAGGGTGGCAAAGTCGGAAACGTGATCCTCGAACAGGGCGCGGATCTCATCCTCGTTGGCGAAGACGACGTCGATGCCCCGGGAGAATTGATTGAAGAGCCAGTCGCGCGAGGCGTGGACGACTTCGAACGACGACAGGTCAAGGCTCGTCGTGCAGCCGGCGGCGCGGGCGGAGGCGATGACGGCATCGGCGAGCGCGCGGTTGAACACGAGGTAGCCCTCGATGTGCGCGTGGCGGCAGCCGTGAAAATCCCCCGGCGTGACCTCGGCGGGGGCCAGCGTCATGGCGGCCCCGAGATGGGTCCGCAAGGTGCGTTGGGCGTCGGGCGTGACCAGCGCGAGGCAGCGGGCGTTGGGCTCGGCGCCGCGCTTGAACCGGGCGCCGTCGACGCCGGCCTGTTCGAAGGCGTGGCGATAGATGCGGGCGAGGTCGTCGTTGCCGAGTTTGCCGAGAAAGGTGGAGCGCAGGCCGAGGCGCGCGGCGTTGAACGTGGCGTTGGCCGCGGAGCCGCCGGTGGCATAGGCGGGATCGCCGTCGAGGAGGCCGAGGATCCGCTGCATCTCATCGTGATCGACGAGCACCATGCCGCCTTTGTCGCCCGCCACGTTCCGGTCTAGAAATTCGTCGGGGACACGGGCGAGCAGATCCATGATCGGCGATCCGACGCCGATGAGTTCGAAGCGGGGGGAGGGTGCGGACATGCGTGACGGATTAGTTGGAGGGAGGAGCGGAATCGGTCGTGACGACAATGTTGGTCGAGAGCAGCGGTTCGTCGTCGATTTCGATCATGAGCGAGTATTCGCCCGGCGCCGGGAAGGGCAGGTTGCGGATTTCGTTGATGAGATTGATACGGTCGAGCGGACTATGGGCCTGGAACGGGCGCCCGAGCAGCGGTTGCGGCGGAGAATCGTTGAACGCGATCGAGATCTTGAGGGTGTGTTCGCCCGGCGCGCAGTCCGTGAGCGAAAGAAACCAGATCATGAAGGGGTGGATCAGGGGAAACTGGTGCCCGTGGATGTTGGAAAAAACGCCAAGGATGGTGTGTTTGCCGGAGCCGGGATCGATGTGGACTCCATCGCAGGTGAGCCACGCGAGGAGTTGCGGTTTGGAATGCACGCCGAGAGCAGGGCGGGGGGGCGGGGGCTGGGCAATCATTTTGGCGTCTGCGCCGCGAGCGGGGATTTCCGGCCGAAAACGGAACGATGGCCGCCCTCCCATCCGGCCCGATGCGAGTTGGGGCCGGTGGAAATTTGCTTGGAGTGGCGGCGAACTCGCGGCTTCGTGGCGGCGTGTCGCTCGCCGTGCTCGTCAAGGAATCCGTCACTGTCATCGACCTCAGCTCCTACCCGCGCTGGCTGGTGGTGCTGGTCGGAACGCTGGTGGGTGCGCTGGTCATCTGGTTGTTGATCAAATTGCTCAAAGTGGCGCTGTGGCTGCTGTTTTTCGCGGTGCTGGTCGGCGGGCTGGCCGGGGTGGGCTGGCTGTTGCTGCATTGATGCGATACGCCGACCGGCGGGTGGAAGGGGGCTCCGGATGAGGTCTGCCCGTCGGAACCGTGGGAAATTCCGATGTTTCGCCCGGGCAGGCGTGCGGATTTCCTAACTTTGTCTTGCGCGGGGAAAACCCGACCCGTCAACCTAACCCCCCGTGAAATACATTTTCGTCACGGGTGGCGTGGTATCATCCTTGGGCAAGGGCCTCACGGCGGCGGCGCTCGGCGCCCTGCTCGAGATGCGTGGCCTGACCGTGCGCATCCAGAAGTTCGATCCGTACCTCAACGTCGATCCGGGCACGATGAGCCCGTTTCAGCACGGCGAGGTTTATGTGCTGGAGGATGGCGCCGAAACCGATCTCGACCTTGGGCACTACGAGCGCTTCACGAGCGGAAAACTTTCGCGGCTCAACAGCCTTTCGTCCGGCCAGGTGTACGAAAGCGTGATCCAAAAGGAGCGGCGCGGCGATTATCTCGGCAAAACCGTGCAGGTGATTCCGCACGTCACGAACGAGATCAAGGATCGCATCTATGCGGGCGGCAAGGATGCCGACGTGCTGATCACGGAGATCGGCGGCACCACCGGTGATATCGAGGGCCTGCCTTTCCTCGAAGCGATGCGGCAGTTTGCGCTCGAAGTCGGGTCGAGGGACGTGGTGTTCATCCACGTGACGCTCGTGCCTTTCCTGAAGGCGGCGGGCGAGCTGAAGACCAAGCCGACACAGCAGTCGGTGGCGAAGCTGCGCGAGATCGGCATCCAGCCGGACGTGCTGGTGTGCCGGACGGACCACCCGCTCGATCACGACCTGCGCGACAAGCTTTCCATGTTCTGCAACGTGCCGGTGAAGGCCGTCATCGAGTGCCGCGACGTCGAGCACTCGATCTACGAGCTGCCGCTTGCCCTCCAGAAGGAGGAATTGGATCAGCTCGTCCTCGATCTTTTCGGCCTGAAAAATCCGCCGCCGGAAAAGAACATCTGGGTGGAAATCGTCCGCCGCCTCCGCAACCCGAAATACGAGGTCATCATCGGGGTGGTGGGCAAATACATCGAGCTGCAGGACGCCTACAAGTCGGTCTATGAATCGATCACCCACGCGGGCATCGCCAACAACTGCAAGGTGAACATCCGCCGCATCGACGCGGAGGACCTCGAGAAGAAGAACGGGCTCGCGCTCCTCAAGGGACTTGACGGCATCCTGGTGCCGGGCGGCTTTGGCGATCGCGGCACCGAGGGCAAGATCGCGGCGGCGAAATACGCCCGCGAGCACAAGGTGCCTTATTACGGCCTGTGCCTCGGCCTGCAGATCGCGGTGATCGAATTTGCCCGCAACGTACTGAAGCTCGAGGGCGCCAACAGCACGGAGTTTGACCCGCGCGCGGCGCATCCCGTCATCAACATGATGGAGGAGCAGAAGAAGGTCATCGACAAGGGCGCGACCATGCGGCTTGGCAGCTACGAGTGCGCGCTGACGCCGGGCACGCTCGCCCACAAGGCCTACGCCGCGGACAGCGTGCGCGAGCGGCATCGCCATCGCTACGAAGTGAACAACGCCTACGTCGGCCAGTTCCAGCGCGCCGGCATGATCGTGAGCGGTGTCAACCCACGGCGGAATCTCGTCGAGGTTATCGAGCTCAAGAACCATCCGTGGTTTCTCGCGACGCAGGCCCATCCCGAATTTCAGTCCAAGCCCAACAAGGCCCACCCGTTGTTCGCCGCGTTCATCGGCGCGGCGCTGAAGGAAAAGCGCAAGGGTGCCCGGTCGGCGGCCGCGGGCAAAGGAACGGCCCGGAAATCGAACCGGCGGAAGTAAGCGGGGCGGTTCCGGTCAATTTCCCTCGTCTCTTCGACCCTGCGACCTCTCGACTCCCGCCATGCTCTTCGACCCGCAGAAACTCCTCCTGATCGCCGGGCCCTGCTCGCTGGAAAACGAGCGCGTCTGCCGGACCGTGGCCGAGGCATTGGTGTATCTGCGGCGCACCCGGCCGGAGCTGAATATCGTTTTCAAGGGTTCTTACGACAAGGCCAACCGCACCTCGATGGCCGGCGACCGCGGCACCGGGCTCGAGGCGGGTCTCGAGTTGCTGGCGATGGTGAAGCAGGACTACGGCTTCCCCGTGCTCACCGATGTGCACGAGACGGCCCAGGTCGCCGCGGTGGCCGCCGTGTGCGACGTGATCCAGATCCCGGCGTTTCTGTGCCGGCAGACCGATCTGCTCCTCGCCGCGGCCGCCACCGGCCGCGTGGTCAACGTGAAAAAGGGGCAGTTTCTTTCGCCGCAGGAAATGGTCTACGTCACCGCCAAGTTGCGTGAAGGCAAAGCCCGCGAGATCTGGCAGACGGAGCGCGGCACGACTTTCGGTTATCAAAACCTGGTCGTGGACATGCGGTCGTTTTCGATCCTGCGGCAGAATGGATTTCCGACGATTTTCGACGCGACGCACAGCGTGCAGCTGCCCGGCGCCGGGGGCGGCAGGAGCAGCGGGCAGCGCGAGTTTGTGCCGCCCCTCGCCCGCGCGGCGCTGGCGGCCGGCGCGGAGGGATTGTTCATCGAGACGCATCCGGATCCGGCGCAGGCGATCAGCGACGGTCCGAACATGATTCCGCTGCCCGAGTTGCCGGCGCTTCTGGCGTCGTGTCTCGCGGTGTGGAAAGCGGTTCGCTAAATCCTCGCGGTCGCCTTTCCCGGCGCGAATCGCGAAGTCGGGTCGGGGCAAGGCGCCGGCTGGCGGCCGGGCGACTCAGGTCTGCCGGCCCCGGTCGGCACCGCACGCTTCCCGTCTCCGGCTCAATCGAGTGTTCTTCCCGAGGAACGGCTTCCGGGTTTGACTCGCCCCGGTTGCGGGCGTGCAGTCGGACCCGGCATGCCCCCCCTCTGGCCCCACGCGCGATTCGTCCTCGGCTTCGTTGCCGGCTTGGCGTCGGTTCGCGCGGAGAAAATTGATTTCAACCGGCAGATCCTCCCGATCCTGTCCGACGCTTGTTTTCGTTGTCACGGACCGGATGCGGCGGCGCGCGAAGCCAAGCTCCGGCTCGACGAGCAGGAGGGATTGTTTCGCACCCGCGACGACATCACCGTGGTCGCGCCCGGAAAGCCCGAGGCCAGCGAGCTCGTCCTGCGCATCACGAGCAAGGACGAGGACGAGGTCATGCCGCCGCGCGAATCCTCGCGGCAGCTCAAGCCGGCGGAGATCGACGTGTTGAAACGGTGGGTCGCGGCGGGCGCGCCGTGGGGGCGGCACTGGGCCTACGCGCCGCCGCAGTCGCCGGCGCCGCCGAAGCTGACCGTCGGCTCGGCCCGCCGGGTGCGCAATCCGATCGACCGGTTCGTGTTTGCCCGGCTTGAGCGCGAAGGGCTGAAGCCCGCGCCCGAGGCGGCCGCCGCGGCACTCCTGCGGCGGGTGTCGCTGGACCTCACGGGCTTGCCGCCCACGCCCGCAGAGCTGGATGCGTTTGTGGCGGATCGTTCGCCCGACGCTTACGAACGTGCGGTCGACCGGCTGCTGGCCTCGCCGCGTTACGGCGAGCGCTGGGCGTGGGAGTGGCTGGATCTCGCACGTTACGCGGACACCAATGGCTTCCAAGGCGATCCCGAGCGCACGATGTGGCCCTGGCGCGACTGGGTGGTCAATGCCCTCAACGCCAACCTGCCCTACGATCAGTTTACGATCGAGCAGCTCGCGGGTGACCTGTTGCCCGAAGCCACGCGCGAGCAGCGGATCGCGTCGGGTTTTCACCGCAACAACATGTTCAACGGCGAGGGCGGCCGGATCGCGGAGGAGACGCGGGTCGAGAATGTCTTCGACCGCGTCGAGACCACGGCGACCGTCTGGCTCGGCAGCACGTTCACCTGCGCGCGGTGTCACGATCACAAATACGACCCGATCTCGCAGCGCGACTACTACGCGCTGTTCGACGTGTTCAACCAGATGTCGGAGACGGGCAAGAACGCCGGCGGCCAGGTGCCGCCCATCCTCGACCTCTCGATGCCGGAGGAGCGGGAGGCGCAGAAGCTCGCGGTCGCCCGCGTCGAGGCGGTGGCGAAAGAGGTCGAACTTTTCGAGCGCACGAAGTTTCCGCGGGCGGAGGGAGCCTCGTTGCTCGAATCCGAAGCCGCGCGATTGCCGGGCAACCTCCCGAACTACATCGCCCGGGTGGAACCGAAGCGACGCGGGGTCGACGGGTTGCTCGAGTCCGTGAGTTATTTTCGCGAGCACGACCCCGCCTATGGGCAGATGCTCGAAAAGCAGTTGCAGGCCGTGCGCGCTCGCGATGCCGCCACGAGCCGGATCTCGAAGGTGATGGTGATGGACCAGCTCGAGAAGCCCCGCGACACGTTCGTCCTCGTCAAGGGTTCCTATGAAAACAAGACGGACGTGAAGGTGCTGGGCGCCATCCCCACCATCTTCCGGCCGGCCGCGACGGCCGCCGGCATGGGCGAACGGATCAACCGGCTCGATCTCGCGCGGTGGCTGGTGTCGCCCGGGAACCCGCTCGCGGCGCGCACCGCGGTGAACCGCATGTGGCAGTCGTTTTTTGGGGTCGGGCTGGTCAAGACCGCGGAGGATTTCGGGGTGCAGGGCGAGCCGTCGGTCCACCCGGAGTTGCTCGACTGGCTGGCGACGGAATTTGTGAGCCGCGGCTGGGACATGAAGGCAATGCACCGCTTGATCGTGACCAGTGCGACGTATCGGCAGTCCTCGCGCGTCACGCCGGTGCTGCACGAGCGCGATCCCGAGAACCGGTTGCTGGCCCGCGGCCCGCGGTTCCGGCTGCCGTCGTGGATGCTGCGCGATCAGGCGCTGGCGGCGAGCGGCCTGCTGGTCGAGACACGGGGCGGTCCCGCGGTGAAACCCTACCAGCCGGCGGGTATCTGGGAGGAGGCCACGTTTGGCAAGAAGACCTATCAGCAGGATCACGGCGAGGCGCTGTACCGCCGCAGCCTTTACGTGTTCTGGCGGCGGATCGTGGGGCCGACCACATTCTTCGACGCCGGGGCGCGGCAGGTGTGCAACGTGAAGGCGGCGCGCACGAACACGCCGCTGCACGCCCTTGTGACGCTCAACGATCCGGCCTTCGTCGAGGCGGCCCGAGTGATGGCGCAGCGCGTGATGGCCGGTGCGGTGGCGGACGCGGCCCGGCTCGACGCCGCCTTCCACCGGACAACGGCCCGGCTGCCCACGCGGGCGGAGCGGAAAATCCTGCTGGGCCGGTTGGAAAAGCTGCGGACGCAATTCCGGGCGGAGCCCGCGGCGGCGCGCGACCTCACCGCCACCGGTGAAGCGCCGCGACCGGACGGCCTCGACGTCGTGGAGCACGCGGCGTGGACCAGCCTCTGTTCGCTGATCATGAATCTCGATGAAGCATTGTCGAAAGAGTGAAGTTTGCCGCTCCGCTGATTTTGTCGCCCTGCTCGTGAGAGCAGGAACCGACGGGAGATGGTATGTGATAGCGGGTATTCCGCCACATCGTCTCATGCCGCGACGATTTCGTGCTCGTGATCGTGCTCTTGCTCGTGATCGCCCGTTCCGATCGCGAGCACGATTACGAGCACGAGCGATTCTTTGGTTGCGGTTGCCGCGGTGTGATACGTCCTGCCTCTCACGAGGCGGGCTACATCAAACCAATTAGTCATGAACCCACTTCTCGAAGGCAAAGCCCTGTTCACGCGCCGCCAGTTCTTCGGCCGCTCGGCCATGGGCGTGGGCACCGCAGCCCTCGCCTCGCTGCTGGGGCGCGAGGCGTTTGGGGCGGTCGGCGCACCCGCGGGCGCGAGCGCCCGGCGGGGCAGCGGTGGCTTGCCGGACCTGCCGCACTTCGCGCCCAAGGCGAAGCGGGTGATCTACCTGTTTCAAAACGGCGCGCCGTCGCACGTCGATTTGTTCGACTACAAACCGAAGCTGCGCGAGTGGCACGGGCGGCAGATTCCCGACGAACTCACCGGCGGCAAGCGGTTCAGCACGATGACGGGCGACCAGACGGCGCGGCCGCTGCTCGGCGAGATCACGAAGTTCGCGCAGCACGGCAAATCCGGCGCATGGGTCTCGGACTTCCTGCCGCGCACGGCGGAGATCGCGGACGACCTGTGCTTCGTGAAGTCGATGCACACGGAGGCGATCAACCATGCGCCGGCGATCAATTTTTTCCTCACCGGCGCCGAGATGCCCGGCCGGCCCTCGATGGGCGCGTGGCTCTCCTATGGGCTGGGCAGCGAGAACGAGGACTTGCCGGCGTTCGTCGCGATGACGTCGCGCGACAAGGAGGCGAGCTGCGGACAGATCTTCTATGATTTCTACTGGGGCAGCGGATTCCTGCCGACCAAGTATCAGGGCGTGGCCTTTCGCGGCAGCGGCGACCCCGTGCTCTACCTGTCGAATCCGGACGGCATGAGCCGCGCGGTGCGCCGCGGCCTGCTCGACGACCTCGCGCAGTTGAACGAGATCAAACGCCGGGACTTCGGCGATCCCGAGATCGCCACCCGCATCGCGCAGTACGAGATGGCCTACCGGATGCAGACCAGCGTCCCCGAGCTCACCGACCTTTCGAAGGAGTCGCCGGCGGTCCTAGCCATGTATGGCCCCGAGGTGAAGCGGCAGGGGAGCTACGCCTACAACTGCCTCATGGCCCGCCGCCTCGCGGAGCGCGGCGTCCGCTTCATCCAGGTGATGCACGCCGGCTGGGACCAACACCGCAATCTCAACACGCAGCTGAAGATCCAGTGCGAGGACACGGACGCCCCCTCGGCGGCCCTGATCCGCGACCTCAAGCAGCGCGGGCTCCTCGACGACACGCTGGTGGTCTGGGGCGGCGAGTTCGGCCGCACGCCGTTTCTGCAGGGCAAGATCGAGGACACTAAGCAGTGGGGCCGCGATCATCATCCCTATGCCTTCTCGCTCTGGATGGCGGGCGGCGGCGTGAAACCCGGCTTGAGCTACGGGGCGACCGACGAATTCGGCTTCAACGCCGTCGACCGTAAGGTGCACGTCCACGACCTGCAGGCCACGATCCTCCACCAGCTGGGGATCAATCACGAGCGGTTGACCTACAAGTTTCAGGGTCGCAATTTCCGGCTCACGGACGTGCACGGCCAGGTGGTCCGGGACATCCTGCTCTAAGGTTCGGGTCGGGCGTTGTTCGTCGGCCACGGACTGGGGGATGCCCTCCCTTGACCGAATTCGGGTGCTTCGTACACTCCACCCAACTCTCACCGGATGGAAACTTTTCTCATCGACGTACCGATGCCCTCCATGGGCGCCACCGTGAACGAACTCACGGTCGTTTCCCTGAAAACCCAGCCGGGTGAACAGGTTAAAAAAGGGCAGCGCCTGGCGGAACTCGAAAGCGACAAGTCGATTTTCGAATTTGAGGCCCCCTGCGATGGCACGATCAAGGCAATCCTCGCCCGTCCGGGAGACATGAAGCCTTCGGGCGAGCCCTTCCTCCAGATCGAGACCGCCGACAACTCCCTCCGGCATCTTGAAGCGAAGAGTGTTGTCGTGGCGCCGGCGGCCGCCGGCGCGCCGAAGCCGGCGAGCCAGCTTGTCTGGACGCCGCGCGCCACCAAAATGGCCCAGGAGGCGGGGCTTGATCCGGCCACGCTGACCGGCGTCGAGGCCACGGGCCCGGGTGGCCGCGTGTCGGGCGACGACATCGCCCGCTACCTGGCGGCGCGCAAATGAATCGACGGGATGCCCGAGGCACGTTGTCCTAAGCCGGATTGAGCATGTCTGCTGAAACTGTCTGTATCGCCGGGGTGGGCTACGCGGTTCCCGCGAACGTCCGCGCCAACAGCGAAATCCTCAAGGCCTTCCCGAACCGGACCGAGGACGAGATGGTCCGCCTGACCGGCATCAAGGAACGCCGCCACGCGGCAGAGGGGGACAGTGCGACCTCCCTGGCCGTGATCGCCGTGCAACGCGCGCTGGAGCAGTCCGGCCTGGAGGTGGGCCAGATCGACGGCGTCATCATGGCGACGATCCTGCCCGACCAGCCGGTGCCGTCGGCCGCCAGTTCGCTCGCCCGCGAACTTGGCATTCCGCACGCGCTGGCGTTCGATCTTAACGCCGCCTGCTCAGGCTGGCTCTACGCGCTGGAAGTCGGCCGGACGTTCATTCGCTGCGGGACGGCAAAGAATGTGATCGTGGTCACCGCGGAGCTGCTCTCGCGCATCACGAATCCCGAGTGTCACGACACGGCGTTCCTCTTCGGCGACGGTGCGGGTGCCGCCATCCTGACGGGTGGCGCGGGCGGGCACCGGTTGCACCGCATGGGGCTATCCGGTGATGCCGAGCAGTTCGAATCCATCCAGCGGCCGGGCGGCGGCGCGCGCATGCCGTGGCCGGCGGCGGAGGGTGGCGGGCTGGAGAACTTTTACCTGCAGATGGACGGGGCCGCGGTGTTCAAGCACGCGGTCATCGGCTTTGCGGCGCAGATCGAGCAGACCCTGGCGCGGGAAAACCTGAAGCCCGACGACATCGCCTGGGTGGTGCCGCACCAGGCCAACGAGCGTATCCTCAAGGCGGTGAGCAAGCGCGTGGGCATCCCCTACGACAAGTTTGTCGTGACGATCGCGAAGTACGGCAACACGAGCGCTGCGAGCGTTTCGATGGCGCTCGGGTGGGCGGCGCAGGAGGAGATTTTCGCCGACGGCGACCGGATCATCTTCTGCAGCGTGGGCGCCGGCCTGACGTTTGCCGGCGGGCTGCTGGTCTGGTGAACGGCTGCGGCCGGTGCCCCGGGTCGGCCGGTCCGGTGGCGACTAAGCGTTCTGCAACTCGTAGCTGAGGATGCTCAGGGCGTAGATTGCTGCGGTTTCGCAACGCAGCACAAGCGGACCCAGGGTGATCGGTTCGAAGCCGGCGCTGGCGGAGAGGTTCATCTCGGCGGGCGTGAAATCGCCCTCGGGGCCGACCAGCCACAGCACGGTTTTCGGTGCGCGGCCGTTTGTCGCCTGAAATGTCCGCAGCACGGTCTTGAGCGACTGGGCGCCGGGTTGGAGGCTGGCGATCAGCTTCAGGTCGTAGCCGCGGGCGCCGGCCATGAAGGCGGCCGCGTTTTGCACCGGCAGGATGTCCGGCACGAAGGCGTTGCCGCATTGCTTGGCCGCCTCGAGTGCGGCGGTCTGCCATTTCTCAATCTTCCGGTCGGAACGGTCGCCGTCGAGATGCACCTGGGTGCGCTCGCTCTCAAGCGGCACGAGGCGCGCGGCGCCGATCTCGGTGGCTTTACGGACGATCGCGTCCATGCCCGGACCCTTGGGCAAGGCCTGGCCGAGGGTGATCTCGAAGGAAAGGGGTTTGATCCGCTGCTTGAAACGGACCTTGAGGACGGCAGCTTGCTTCCGGTCGGTGACCAGCTCGCAGATCCACTCGGCGCCGCGGCCGTCGAAGGCCACCACGGTGTCGCCGGGGCGGGCGCGGTTCACGACCACGAGGTGGTGGGACTCGTCGGGCGTGAGCGTGAGCTCGGCGGGCTCGGCTGTCGGCGGCGTGCAGAAGGCGCGAAAGTCGGGCATGAGCAGCAGTGAGGGCGGGCGGTGGGCGGGTGACAAGAGCGGGATGGGAACCCCTTATGTTCTTCGATGAATCGAATCCCCGCTGGATCGCGAAAGCGCGGAATCGGGGCGGTCTTGGGGTGTTTCCGCCCTAGCGCGATCAAGCGCTTGCGGCCGGGCCGTCCGGCGAAATTTGCAATGGACACGGCGAGGAGCCCACCTACTTTTCGCAGACCTTCCGAAGCCCGGATGGCGGAATTGGCAGACGCAGCAGACTCAAAATCTGCCGCCGCAAGGCGTGTGGGTTCGATCCCCTCTCCGGGCACCAGCTTTTTTGGGAAGACCTATTTAAGGGATCTAAAGGATCCGTAAATGAGGCTTTTCCCCTTTGCGCGACGTGTAATGGCGCCGCTCAAGATTTTTTTGGCAGGTATTTTTTCGGGATGCGCAGCGCCATGGAACCGGCGACGGTGACCACATCGTATTTGCCGGAGTAGCCGATCAGCATGTGCGCCGCCCACGGCTCCAGTTTATAGTCGTCGATCAGCCAGTGCACCATGTCGCTCGTCGCCATCTGGATCGAGCGGTCCAGCGAACTCACGAATTCCGGCTGGCTGCCGATGCTGATGATGGACTCGGCGGTTTCCACCCGCGGCCCGGTCAGGTTCGCCTGTTTTTTTAATTCCGTCGTGAATTCGAGCTCCAGCGAAATTTCGATGCCGCTGCCGGTCGCCTCGCCGTCGCCCTGGAGCGCGTGACCGTCGCCGAGGTAGAGCAGGGCGCCCGGATGATAGACGGGCAGCAGCACGGCCGCGCCCTCGCGGATTTCGTTGTAGTCGAGATTGCCGCCGTAGGGCCCCGACGGACCCGAGGTCGGCACGAAATCGCCCGCGGGCGCGACGCCGATGCAACCCAGCATCGGCTGCACCGGAAATTCCAGGGCAACGACGGAGCTCTTCGGCTCGGCGAGGCGCACGGTCTGGCGTTCGAGGTCGACCTCCCAGCGCACGAGATTGGCGCGGCCGGGGAAGACGTGGCCGGGTTTGTAGGGCGCCGCGTACATCGGGTGGAGCGAGGCGATCGTTTCCGGGGTCAGCGCGAACAAGCCCAGCCGCGAACTTGAGAAACCCCAGTTGCGGCTGATGCGCATTTTTTTGAAATGAACGAGAATCGCATCCCCGGGCTCGGCGCCTTCGACGAAAAACGGTCCGGTGAGCGGATTGCCGTTCTCCGAGTGCTGCACGCCTTTTTCGTCCCGGCCCGAGGCGCAGACCGTGCGCGTCACGATGACCTCGGACGGGCGGATGCGTTTGAGCACCGGATGTTTCGCGGACAGGGTCCGGTGATAGGTTGTCGCGACGACCGGTTCGCCCGCGCCTCGCAGGTCGCGGGCGACGGTCGACAGGAACACCGCGGCGACGGCGGCGAAGGGGATGACTACGGAGCGAGGGATATGCTTCATAAATCGGGACGGCGCATTCGCCGCGGCAGTGGCTCAAGTGCCTTTAAGTGCATTGACGCCCAGCGCGGCGATATGGCCCAGCCACACGGCGACGAGACAAAAGGCCAGCGAACCGATGGCGTTGCCGCCTGCGCGCAGCCAGTCGCCGTCGCGGGCCAGTGACAGCGTCTGCAGGCTGAACGAGGAGAACGTCGTGAAACCGCCCAACACACCCGTCATGAAAAAGTGCCGTCCGGCTGCGCCGACGGGGAAGCGGCCTCCGGGGGCGGTCAATGTCGCGAAGAATCCGATCACGAAACAGCCTGCGACATTTACGATCACCGTGCCCCAGGGAAACGATTCGCCGATGCGTTGGTCGACAAAGCCGGAGAGCCCGAAGCGGGCGACGCCGCCGAGCGCACTGCCGAGCGCGATCCAAAAATAGAGAGACATGGTGATTCCTCGGGTCTGGCCTCGCGGTAGGAATCATCAGCCCCGACTCGCGTCGGGCGGTTTTCCCCGGTGGGAGACGGCAGATCCCATTGCCGTGCGGGGTACGATGGAAACGGCCCCGGGCAGCTCAAGGGCAAATTTCCCGCCGCACCCCGGCGGCGCCGACTTCGACGATCCGCTGTGCTCCGCCGCGATGGGCTACTTCGCCAGCTGGGCGAGCATCTCCTTCAGGTTTTTCGTGATCTTGGTCGAGGCGTCGACCTCCAGGTAGCTGCTGCGTGCGCGCCACGTTTCGTAGCCGCCGAGCTGGTGATGCTCGGGCGTGGGCAGGTAGCCGTTGTAGCCATTGGCGAGCGAGATGGTGAAATGCTGGTCCAGCGGCTTGTTCGCCTTCAGGTCGAGGCCGATTTCCACGAAAATCTCGCACGGGATGGAGGCGATGGTGAGCGCGCCGATGCGATGGGCCTGCAACTTGACCGGAACCTGGTCGGGATATTTGTCGAGCAGCAGGGCCTCGCGGGCGTAGATGGCCTTGCGGTCGTCGAACTGGCCACCCTGGTCCTTGGGCGTGGTGGCCACGAGCTGACGGGCGCGTTCGAGTTCCGCGGGGGCGGCCTTGCGCACGCCGAGCTGAAGGTCGCGCTCCACGCTTGAGAGCGGCACGGAGGATTGCCAGGCGAGCTTGTCCCACGCGCGCATGGCGGCATCGGCCACGCTTTTCGCCACGATCTCGATCTTTTCGCCGGGCGCCATTTTCCGGAGCGAGGCCGGGGCGCTGTAGTCGATGTTGTTGATGTTGCCGCTGGTGCCGTTGCTCATGATGCCGACGAAGGCGGCCTTGCTCGTGTAGCGCTTGTCGTTGGCGTGCAGCCGCCGGCCGATCTCCTCGGCGAAGGCGCCGTAGTAGTCGGCGGAAATCGCGGGGAGTCCGCCCACATAATGCAGACTGTAGTTGGCGAGCACGGCGATGGGGCGCTGGTTGGTCCGGGCGCGAACGGCGAGGATGGAGACCTCGGGATCCACCGGCCCCGCCGGTCCGCTGACCTGCGGATTCTGGTTGCCGGGATTCATGCGGGCACGGTCGCCGGTGCTATCGAAGGGGTTCTCGTAGGTCTGACCCGGTTTCATGAACCAGCGGCGGTTGTGGACTTGGGTCGGATCGCTGTCCTTGCTCCAGGCGATGTCCGCCGGTTCCAGATTGGCGTGCGCCTGCGTGATGCCCTGCGCGATGCGGCCCGGCACGGTGGCGAGGTAGGCGGGATCGGGATCGCTCTGGAAGGCCGGGGTCAGGGCCGCGCAACTGTGGGAGTGGGTCGCGCTGATCAGGATGTGCGAAGCGGGGACACCCGTGTTTTTCGAGGCGATTGCCTTCGCCTTCTCGCAGATCTCGCGCGGGATCAGGCAGGCGTCGACCACGCACAGGATGATTTCGGTTTTGCCATCGCTGAGGGCCAGGCTGCGCGCGTGCATCGGGTCGGTCACCGTGCTGGCGAAGGCGCCCTTCATGCCGCCGTTGATCGGAGCGGGAAATTTCGTGGGCGTGATGTCCTGGGCGAACGCGCCGGCGCGGAAGGTCGGCGTCTGGGCGGCGCAGACGGTGGTGGCGAGGCAAAGAACGGCGACGAGGGGTCTCAGCAGACTCATGATGCGATGATCTTAAGGGGTTGGCGATCTGCCGTGCGCCGGGGCGTGGGCAGGAGGACGGAGTGGGAAAAAAAGGCGGATCGGTGCGGGAGACAAATCAATCCCGCCGGCCGGATCGTGCGTCGGGTCAGCGCGCTGGCTTCAGGAAATGCTCGAAGAACGCGTAGATCATGTCGTTCGACTCGACCGTCGGCGAATGCGCGGGGCGATTGGTCATGCCGACGCGCTCGGAGGAGCCGAGAAATTTGTAGAGCTCGACGGCGTGATTGAGCGCCACCCAGCGCCCGCGATAATCCTCGGAGCCGCCGGAAACCAGGAAGGGACGCGGGGCCATCAACGCGTGCAGTTCGTTCAGATCGTGGCCCTTTTTGCGCATGTCGATATACGGACCGAAGGCCGGATTCTCGGCCGTGATCAGGCCGCGTTTGCGGGTGCGGTTTCCGGCCTGGCCGAGGTACCACGGCTCCCAGTAGTTGATGCTGCCCCGCGTGTCGTCGAAGACGACGCCGCCGTCCGACCAGACGGCGGCGGCATATTTCTCGTAGAGACACGAGGCGAACATCGACCATTTGCCGCCGTAGGAATGGCCGACGACGCCGATGCGGGCGGGATCCACTTCCGGCCGGTTGGCCAGCACCGTGTGGCAGTTGGCGGCGATATAGGCGAGGAACGACAGCGGCTGGCAGGTGGCCCCGCCGAGGTCGGGTTTGACGGCATCGCCGCCGGGGGAGCCGATCGAAAGCGTGACGAAGCCGCGCTTGGCGAGTTGATAGGCGAAATCACGCAGGACGCCCTTCAGGCCGATGCTCGTCTCCGGATCGTAGTAGGGCACGAAGGCGGCGGGAAAGGGCCCGGCGCCGTCCGGGACAAGCAGATATCCGGCGATGAAATAATCGGTCGCGATCTCCACCTTCACTTGATGCTGGGTGAAATTTTCCCGGTGGGTCTGACCGAGGAGCTCGATGCGCGGTTGGGCGAGGAGTTTCGGCCAGGCACCCATCAGCTCGTGCCACTTCGCCAGGATTTCCTGCCGGCGCTTCGGCCAGTCGGCCGGGCTTTTGACGGGCTGGCCGTTGTAGAATTTCAGCGGCGACGGATAGGGGCCGAGCTGGCCCGCGAATTCCGCGGGGGTCGAAAAATAGGGCGCGAGGCGGGCCCAGGCCGCATCGGTTTCGGCCGCCCGCGCGGTGAATTGAAAGGCAAGCACTCCGGCGCAGGCGCCGAGGAGAATCCGGGGCAAGTTTCTCGTCATGAGGGCATGCTGCTAGCACAGATTTTTGCCGCTGCAAAGCCCGCGTAGTGCCGGCGCGCCACGGCGACGCGTTCTTTTCGCTTTCTTCTTCAATTCGGCTTTGTTGTCATGCCGGTCCTTCCCCGCGACCCCGGCCTGCCGGGATCGTTTCCCGTCCCGGTTCCGCGTCCGCGCCCAACCCTAGCACTCCATGAAATACCGTCTGTTCACCCCTCTGCTCCTCTGCGTCGCGTTCAGCGCGGCGCCATGCTCGCTGCCCGCAGCGGATGGACCGACCTGGAGTGTCGGCGCCGCCAAGGTGGATATCACGCCGGATTATCCCGTGCGGCTGAGCGGCTACGGCGGCCGGCGGCTGGAGACCAAGGAAATCGAGCAGCGCCTCTACGCGAAGGCGATCGCCTTCGGGAGCGACACGGAGCAGCCGGCGGTGCTGATCACCGTCGACAACTGCGGCGTAGGGGTCAACGTGCGCGATGAACTGGTGAAACGCCTCGCGGCCAAGACCAAGGTCGTCAACGCGCGCGTCGCCATCTGTTCGAGCCACACGCACAGCGCGCCGATGCTGGTGGGGGTGCTCAACAACATTTTCAGCGAGAGCATTCCGGCGGATCACTGGGCGAACATCGAACGCTATACCCGCGATCTGACCGACAAACTTGAACAGGTGGCCCTGGCCGCGCTGGCGGACCGGAAGCCGGCGAAGCTGGACTGGGGCGCCGGCTACGTGGGGTTTGCCTACAACCGTCGCAATTACACCTTCCGCCCGTCGGATCTCTCGCTGCCGGTGCTGCGCGTCGTCGACGCGAACGGCAAGGTGCGCGCCCTGCTGACGAGTTACGCGTGCCATTGCACCACCACGGGCTTTAACAAGTTTCATGCCGACTGGGCCGGCTGCGCGCAGGAGGCCATGGAGCGGGATTTCCCCGGCGCGATCGCGCTGACGGCCGTCGGTTGCGGTGCCGACCAGAATCCGAATCCGCGCGGGACCTATGTCCATGCGATCGAGTACGGCAACAAACTCGGCGCGGAGGCCAAACGGCTCGCGACGGGCACCACCCTGCGGCCGCTCACGAGCAAGCTCGAATGCCGGACCGAGCAGATCGAACTGCCGTTCGACACGCTGCCGACCCGCGCGGAGTGGGAGGCGAAGGCCAGGGAAAAATCGGCGGGCATTTCCTATCACGCCAAGGTGCAACTGGCGAAGCTCGATCGCGGCGAAAAGATTCCCGCCACGCTGCCCTACATGGTGCAGGTCTGGAATTTCGGCCCCCAGCTGGCGATGGTCTTCCTGCCCGGTGAAGTCGTGGTCGACTACTCGCTGCGGTTGAAGCGCGAGTTGGACGCCGAGCGGCTCTGGGTGAACGGCTACTCGAACGACGTGCCGTGCTACATTCCCTCGGAACGCGTCCTGCAGGAGGGCGGCTACGAGGGCGGTGGCTCGATGACGATCTACGACCGGCCGAACCGCTTCGCTCCCGGGGTCGAAAACCGGATCGTCAACGCCGTCCACAAGATCATGCCGGCCGAGTTCAAGCGGCCGTGGTAAGGTGATCGATCGCCGCGCGGTCCGGACGCCGGGCCGCGCGCTCCGCTGACGCGGTGGTCAACGACGGGCGGACCACCGCCGCTGCCCCAAGTTGCACCAGGGGCAGCACGCCATTCGACGTTGTCAACTATTGGCTGACAAAGTTTCGGTTGGCATGCCAACCGAAACTTTCCGCCGCAAGCGGGTGGGAGGGAATCGGGCGGCGGGGCGATTCGGAGGACTCCCCGCGACTCGCCGCTCAGAGCCGGAACAGCTTCTTCGCGTTCTCGTAGAGAACTTTTCGCTCCACGGCCTTGCTCGGCGACATCGCGCGCATCTGGGCGATTTGCATCGCGCCGGAGCAGCTTCCGCCACGGCCGGCCGCGTCGGCGCAATCGCTGCCGTAAAGCAGCTTGTCCTGGTGGCGTTCGATGAAGGACATGCTCTCGTCGTTGCGCTTGAAAGCGTTGTAGCCTGATCCCGCCGACAAGTCGGCGTACATGTTCGGGAAATCCGCCAGGTAACGGTCCGTCAGGCCCCCCGCCGTTACCTTGCCCATGGGATACATGTTGTTGGCGGAGTCCCGCTGGTTCTTGTCGATGTTGGCCCACCACGTTTGCGCGTGGCCGATGAAATTGGTCCGCGGGTATTTGCGGAGCATCGCGGGAAAGCGGTCGAAACCGTGATTGTAGCGTCCGTGCTGCCAGTGCATCAGGATCGGCACCTTGAACGCCTCGGCGAGCTTGTAGAGTTTCTGCATTTCGGCGGAGTCGCACTCCACGCCGAACTTTTGTTCGCCGATGATCACGGCGCCGAGCTTGAGATATTTCTCGATCACCTGCGGCGCATCCTCGAGGTCGCTGACCTCGTTGGCCCCGAACAGAAATTCCTTGGGATATTTCCGGGCGAGCAGCATGCAGTCCTCGTTCGAGGTGCAGGTGCCGTTCAGTCCATTGGAGGTGCCGTTGTGCGTCGAGGGCCGGGAAATGGGCCGGCCGGCCGGCAGCAGGATAGTCGTCGTGATCCCCATGGCGCGCTGATGTGCGACGAGCTGGTCATGGGTGCGCGGGGCGCGGGTGGGGCTGCCGCCGTAGTTGGTGTGCTGATGGATGTCGATGATCGACTCGGCGGGGGTCGCCGCGAACGACAACTTGGTGCTGGCGAGCGCCACGGCGGAGGTGGCGAGAAACTTGCGACGCGAGAGCAAATGAGGGGTGGTCATGTGCGGGCATTCAGCCCGGCCGGGGCCGGGAATCAACCGCGAATCACTGCCAAAATCACGGCCGGTATCCGGCCGTGATTCTGCCCAAGCGGTCAGGCGATGCCCTGCAACCGGAAGATTTTTTTCGCGTTTTCGTAGAGCAGCTTCCGCTCGACGGCCTTGCCCGGGGAGAATTGCCGGATCTGCGCGATCTGGGTGGCGCCGATGCAAACGTTCCCCTGGCCCAGCTTGTCGGTGCAGTCGCTGCCGAACATCAGCTTGTCCTGGTGGCGCTGGAAAAAAGCGCGGGCGTGTTCCGGATCGCGGCCCATGGCGTTGCGGCCGGAGCCGGCGGAGAGATCGCCGTACATATTCGGATAGTCGCTCAGATAACGATCGGTGATCCCGCCCGCGGTGACCTGGCCCTTGGGGGACAGTTTTGCCGGATCGGACTTGTAGGCCTTGTCGATGCTCGCCCACCACGTCTGGGCGTGGCCGATGAAATTCGTCTTCGGGTACTTCTCGAGCATCTTGTAAAAGCGCTCGAGGCCGTAGTTGTAGCTGCCCACCTGCCAGTGCATCAGGATCGGCACGTGGTAGGCTTCGGCGAGCTTGTACAATTTCTGCATCGCCGGCGAATCGCACTCCACGCCGAACTTTTGTTCGCCGATGACGACGGCGCCGAGCTTGAGATATTTCTCGATGGTCTGCGGGGCATCCTCCAGGTCGCTCACTTCGTTGGCGCCGAAGACAAATTCTTTCGGGTAGAGTTTCGCCAGCGCCATGCAGTCGTCGTTCGACGTGCACGTGCCCTGCAGTCCGTTGGCCCGGCCCTCGTGGGTCGAAGGGCGGTAAACGAAGCGGCCGGCGGGGAGCAGGATCGTGGTGGTTGCGCCCATGATCCGCTGGTGCGCCGCCAGTTCCTCGTGCGAGCGGCCGAGCGCGGCCGGCCTGAAGTCCTCGCCGCGCTTGCCGCCGTAGTTGGTGTGCTGGTGGATGTCGATGATGGGTTCGGCGGCGGCCGCGGCGAAGGCGAACTTCGGGGCGAGCAGCGCGGCGGCCGAGGTGGCGATGAACTCGCGTCGGGAGAAGAGATTTGGGGTCATGGGGAGGGGAGAACGGACAGAAAAACTCGAAATGAACGGCGATTCAATCGCCGTTCATTTACGTCCGGCAAGGCTCGAATCCGCCCGTCTTCCTTCCCGCGTGGGCGTCCCGCCCGCGGAGGGAGTTCATCCGTTCATCGGTGGCAGGAATGGGATTGCCCGTCGCGGGGTGCGCATGGCACCATCGCACTTCGTTCGGTTACTTCACCCTCAAGCAATCCTCCACCATGTTCCCCCGTTTATTTCATCCCGCCGGTCGCCAATCGTTCCTGTCCCGCGTGCTTTCAAGACTGGCTGTCGTTGGCGTTCTCGCCCTCTCCGCCGTCTCGGTTTCCGCCGCCGACTGGAAATTAACCAAGGCCGACAACGACGAAATCCCGGGCAAAAACGTGAGCGTCACGCAGGACGGCAAGCTCGTCGCGCGTTTCGTTTACGGCGAAGGCCAGAAGATGCCCTACCTCGCGGTCTATGACGACCAGGGCCAGTTGCTGACCAATGCGGGGCTCGACAAGACCGGCAAGACGGTGGGCATCGAGCCGCATCACCGCGGCATCTTCATCGGCTGGACGCAGGTCAAATCCGATCTGGGCGTTTCCTCGCTCTGGGGTTTGGGCGGCCAGCCCAGCGCGAAGAGCAAGGCCCGGGGTGCACCCTCCACGATTGAAGTGGTGGAGCTGGAGAAGCTTTCGACCACGGCCGAGTCGGCCACGATCGTCGCCCGGATCGAGTGGCGGGCGGGGACCGCCGATGCCTCGGGCAACAACCTTCTCCTGAAAGAGACCCGCACGATGACGATTTCGCGGCCCGCCGCCGGGGTCGCCGCGCACGTGGACGCCTCCTTCAACCTCACCGCGGCCCGTGATCTGGCGCTGGGTGGCGACGTGCAACATGCCGGCATCCACATGCGCGTTTCGCATGCCGTGGTGGAGCGGGCGGAGGATACGTCTTACCTTTGGTCCCCGGAGAGTGCGCCCACGGCCGGGAAGGGTTATGGGAAAAAGGCCAGCGGCGTAAAGGGCTCGGTCGTCGGCAAGGATTTGAAGTGGGGCGAATTTCTTTTCCCGCTGCATGGCCGCTGGTACAGCGCCGTGCAGATGAATGCGCCGTCGAATCCGGTCGAGGAATTCTCCACCCGCGAGTACGGCCGCTTCGGATTCTTTTTTAAGAAGGAACTCAAGAAGAATGAGAATCTGGCGGTAAACTATCGGTTTCTGGTGCAGAACGCCGAGGCTCCGGCTCAGGCGCCCAGCCGTTCCGCCGCGCAGAAGGCCAAGGTTCGCGCTGACGCGGATGCCGCGTATGCGAAGTTCCTCCGCGAAGCCAAGTAATCCGGATCTCTCCCGGGAAATTTGAACGAACCGCCGGACGACCGCGTCTCACTCCGCGGTGTTCAATGGTTTGCTTGGTGTTAGGGTAGGGGCCGTCTCGGGGTAGACGGCCCTTTTGCTTGTCCGGATGCCGCGATCACGTCGACACGGTGAACCCGCCGTCGACGAAGAGGTTGTGGCCGTTGACGAAATTGGCCGCGGGTGAGCACAGGAAGACGCAGGCCCCCACGAGATCGTTCACGGTGCCCCAGCGCGCCGCGGGCGTCCGGCCCTTCACCCAGGTGTCGAACTTGGGATCGTCCGCCAGCGGGCGGGTCATCTCGGTGAGAATGTAGCCGGGCGAGAGGGCGTTGATCTGGAGGTTTTCCTTTGCCCACTCCACGCACATGCTGCGGGTGAGGGTGCGCAGGCCGCCCTTGGCCGCCGTGTACGGTCCGATCGTCGGGCGGGCCAGATCGCTCGCGACCGAACAGATATTCACGATCTTCCCCGCCTGGCGGGCGATCATGCCCGGCACGACGGTCCGCGCGACGAGGAAGGCGCTGCTGAGATTGGTATCGATGACTTTTTGCCAGTTCTCCGGCGACATCTGCAGCAGGGGGGCGCGAATCTGGATTCCCGCATTGTTGACCAGGATGTCGATTGCGCGGCCACCGCTCAATAGGCCCGCCACGGCCGACTCGATCGCGGTCGCGTTTGTCACGTCGAACCCCGCGCTCTCGGCGGCGTGGCCCTCGGCGCGCAGCGTGGCCACCGCCGCGGCGAGCTTCTTTTCGTCCCGGCCGTTCAGGATAACGGCGGCACCGGCCTCGGCCAGACCGCGGGCTAGCGCGAGGCCGATGCCTTGGGATGAACCGGTAATCAGGGCGCGGCGCCCGGCGAGCGAGAAGCGTTGGGCGTGGGGCATGGCGGGAAGATACGGGTTGGGTTGATCCGCGAAATTCAGGGCGGGGTGCGCGACGCACCCCCGGGGAGAGGGGTGCCCGATGGGCGGCGGCGCGAACGGCCCGGGTTAGTTGAAGAGGCGTTCGCCGTGCGTGTATTTCGCGACCGCGTCGAGATCCAGCCGCAGCCCCAGTCCGGGCGTGGTCGGAATCTTGAGCATGCCCTCTGCGTCCAGATGCCAGCCGCCGGCGGTGATGTCGTCGATGAAGGGCGAGCCGGTCAGATACTCGACGAGGTTCGTGGTGGGGAAGGCTGAGGCGAGGTGCAGGTCTGCGGCGAGGCCGACCGCCGTGTTCCAGCCGTGCGGGATCATCTGCACGCCGTGCTCCTGCGCCATCCAGCCGATGCGGCGTTCCTCGCTGAGGCCGCCGACCTTGGTGACGTCGGGTTGGATGATGTCGAAGGCGCCGCCTTCCAGCCACGGCTGAAACGACTGGCGCCGCGTCAACACCTCGCCGCCCGAGATGGGGAGCGGCGCACGCCGGCGCAGTTCGATGTAATCGGCGAGTGCATCGGGCGGCAGCGCCTCCTCGAACCAGTGCACGCCGTAGTTCGCCAGCATGTCCGCCGTGCGGAGCGCCCATTTGTAGCCCTGCGGCCAGAACGCATCGCTGGCGCCGGCATCGACCATCAGCAGCGCGTCGGGACCGACCGCCTCCCGGGCGGCCTTGACGATCGCTTCATCCGTGGCGGCATTCCGGCGCCCGAACGGGCCCCAGCCGATCTTGAAGGCGCCGAAGCCCTGGGCTTTCACGGAGAGCAGGTGATCGGTGAGCGGCTTGGGCTCCTGCATCAACAGCGAGGCGTAGGGGCGGACGCGGGTGCGATGGACGCCGCCGAGCAGCCGGCCGACCGGCTGGCCCGTGGCCTGGCCGAGAATATCCCACAGCGCGATATCGATGCCGCTGATCGTGTGAGTGATCGAACCGCCGCGCCCGAGCCAGAAGGTGTTTTGATGCAGCTTCTCGCTGACGCGCTCGGGCTCGAGGGCGTTTTCCCCGCGGTAGAGCGGCTCGAGGATCTGCAACGCACCCTTTGCGAGGGTATCGCTGGTGAAGGCGCTGCCGAGGCCGGTCAGGCCCTCGTCGGTGTGGACGACGATCAGGGTGTGAATGCAATCGTCGGGTCGGAGTTCGTTGGACCATCCGCCTTCGGGAGTCGCGCCGCGCAATCCGGCGCATCGGATTTCGGTGATTTTCATTTCGGGTCGATTAAAGATTTAAAGAGACTTTCGGCTGAAGAGTTTGGCCTTGGGCTCGAAGGGCACGTTCGGATCGAGCGGGAACAGCGGGCGGATGCATTTCGTGTGGCCGAGGTAGGGCAGGTTCGCGCTGGTCGAGCCCGGGGCGTCCACGTTGACGACCCGCGAGCACCAATCCTTGAACATGTGCCGCTCGCATTGGGGGGACTTGACCACGACCAGGTCGAAGCGCTTGGGATCGCAGCCGTGCGCGTAGAACAGCGCCCGGTCGTAGAGGCTCACGGCGCGGCTGGTGACCACGAGCGTGTAATTGTTCACGACGATGACCGCGGTCTCGCCCGCATACCACGAATCGCCGAACGACTCGCTTTGAAAATGCCCGTCGGACAGAAGTCGCACGCGCCCTTCGATCGGCAGCGGCTTGAAACGCCCGGTGTCGAGCGCCCCGCCCACGGTGGTCCGGACCGTACCCCCGATCCCCGCGGCAAAGGCCGCTTTGACCGCGGCCGGATCGACGATCGGCACCAGCGCCCGACCGCGATAGCCGGACTGCACCAGCGCGGCGAGGATCGCGTTGCTGTCGCCCGACGCGCCCGAACTCGTCGCGTCGGCCGCGTCGACCATCATTACGGTGCCGGAGGTGGTCTGGGCCGCGAGTTCCACGCTGCGGGCCAGGCTGTCGAGCGGGACCTGCATGCGCTCCCGGTGCCGCCAGAAATCCCGGGCGATGCGCACGGCCTCGCGCTCGGCGAGCGCCGGGTCGCCATCGGTCACCACCACGCTGTAAGTCTGCAACTCGGCCACGTCGGTGAACGGGTTGCCGATGAACATTCCGGCCACGAGTCCGGGCGGGGTGGCTTCAATCGCCTGGCAGGCGCGGATGCTTTCGCCAAACAAACCGGTCGCCGTGATCAGTTCGTCCCCGCGCACCAGAGCCGGGATGGCCACCTTGGCCGTCACCGGTCTGACCTCTCCGGCCATGATCCGCAACAGGAGCCGGCCCGCCCGCTCCCCGGTTTCCCAGAAATCGACGTGGGGATAGGTATGAAACATCGTGATCGCGTCGCTGTGCTGCAGCATGCGATCCGTCAGCACGCCGTGCAGGTCCAGCGACACGACGATCGGGGTTTTTTCGCCGAGGATTTTCCGGGTCTCCTGCAGCAGATAGCCCTCGGGGTCGTCCTCGTTCTCCGCCGCCATGGCGCCGTGCAGGGAAAAATAAACCCCGTCGACCGGCGGGGCGGCCTTGATCGCGGCCAGCCATTCCGCCGCGATGCGGCGGAAATCCGCGCCGGCGAGCAGGCCGGCCGACGTGATGGCGCGGGCGGCATAGACCGGCACGATTTCGATGTCGCTCGTGGTGTCGAAGGCGGTCAGGGCGCCGCCGATTTCGCTGCGCTTCCCCCGGTGGTAATCGAGGATGGCCTGCCCCCGCGTGACCACGAAATCCTCGTAGTGGCTCAGGACGGGATTGAAGGTCGAAACCTCCTGTTTGCATTCAGCGATAAGGATCTTGCGCATGGGGATATCGGGCCGCGGCGCCGGCCGCGGGAAGTCATGACTGACAAGTTAATTGGGAAATCTAAGCAAGGGAATTTCAGCCGCCGGTGGTGGCGCCGGCATTGCGTGGCGGCAGGGGCCGGCTACCCTGCCGCGGAGATGCCGATGACTGCCCGCGATCGACGCGAAGATCCGTTTGGGGTCGGAAAATTCCCGGCGCCCGGCGCTGTCCCTGCCGGAGGTGCCGGTCGGGGATCCGCCCCGGCACCCGATTCGATTCTTGCGCGAGGGGACGAGCTGTCGTTTCCCTGCGTTCGCATGATCGCGGGGAGATCCAGGCTGCAGCGCTTCGGACGGTGGGCGGTGAGCCTGCTGTGTGCGTTCGCGGTCCTCCGGCTGGATGCGGTGACGTTGGGAGAACTGTTGACCGACCCCAAGATGACGCCGAAAAAATTCGCGGGTTATTTCGAGGACTTCGTCTACGAGTTCAGCCCGGAGGTGCAGCCGCCCGAATCGTTTCTCCAACGCCGTCGCGGGGACTGCGATGACTATGCGATCCTCGCCGACTATGTCCTTAAGCGCGCCGGCCTCGGCACCCGCCTCGTCCACGTGCGCATGGTCGGCCGGGTCGCACATGCGGTCTGTTACGTCGTGCAGAACCGGGCTTATCTGGATTTTAACAATCGTAAGTACGCCTTCAACCTCCAGCGTTCCGGCAGCACCCTCCGGGAGATTGCGATCAAGGTGGCCGATTCGCTCGAAGCCAACTGGACCTCGGTTTCTGAATTCACATATGACTACAAACAGGACAGGAAAAGTGTCGGCTCAACGGTGGTGAAGACCGAGTCGCCGGCGCAAGACGCCGACGTGGTTCAAAAATGAATTTCCCAACCTTTCCCGCAGCCGCCAACTCCGCCCTGCCCTTGAAAGACAAAACCATCCGTCGGGTGATTGCCTTTTTTCTCGTGATTTCCGTGGTGGCGGTCGTCGTGGCGGTGGTCGCGGTGCGCAACATCAACCGCTCCGTCGCGGCCAGCGACTGGGTGAACCACACCCACGCCGTCATCCTCGAGGTCGACGGTATCTTCTCGGCCGTGCAGGCCGGCGACGGTGCGCTGCGCACCTTTGCGACGTCGGGCGAAGCGCCGGACCGGACCGCCGGCCGCGACGCGTTCGCCAGTCTCGCCGAGCACCTTGAGGTCGCCAAGGCGCTGACCCGGAGTGAACCGGCGCAAAGAGATCAGGTGGCGCGCATCGAGACCATGGCCTTGAAGCGCGCCGAATTCGCGCGGGTGATTCTCGATGCCCCGCCGGCGGATGCCGCGACGGTCATCCGGTCGATCCGTGCGGGCGAGTCGAACCTCGCGACGCTCGGAGAAATCCGGCAGGCGGTGGCGCGCTTGAAGGCCGAAGAGATGCGCCTGCTTGCCGAGCGGGACACCGCGGCCTATCTGCAGGCGCAGACGACGCGTTGGATGGTCTGGTCCGGTGTCGCGCTCGAGTTCCTCTTGCTGGCCGGAGTCGCGTGGCTGATCCGGGACGATTTGGCGGCACGGCGCCGCGCCGCGACCGCGCTGGAGGAGGCGAACGCGCAGCTCGAGGTGAAAGTGCGCGAACGGACCGCGGAGCTGGCGTCGACCAACGACCGGCTCACCGCCGAAAATCTGGAGCGCCGCTGGGGCAACCAGGCACTGGAACACCAGCTGCGTTACAACGACCTGATCGTGAATTCGCTCAGCGATCTCGTTTTCGTGCTGACGAAAGCCACCAATGTCTCGCGGGTGAATCCGGCGGTCGTGCACCTCACCGGTTTGGAGACATCGCAGTTGATCAATCAGCCGCTGGCCCGCTTCGTGCGCCTCGCCAGCACGGGCGGTGAGACGCCGTTGATCGATCCCATCCCGCGGGCGTTGAAGGAGGGTCACGACCTCCGCGACCTCCGCGGTTTTATCGAGGACAAGCGGGGCCGGAAAACCCCCGTTCGTTTCACCCTGTTCCCGCTGCGCGACCGCGACAAGGTCGTCGGTGGCGTTGTGATCCTTCAAGTTATTCAACCGGCGGCCGTGCCGGTCGCCTGACTGACCGCCCGCCCGCCCCGCCGTTTTTCCGGAGGAAAATTTCATGCCGAAACACCTTTTGATCGTCGACGACGAAGCCCCCATCCGCGAAATACTCGCGCAATTGTTCGTTCATCATGGCTATCGCGTCACCGAGGCTTCCACGGCGTTGGAGGCGCAGAAGGCGGCGGTGGCGGATCGGCCGGATTTGATCATTTCCGACCTGCAGCTCGAGGATTCCGACGGGCTCGAAATGATCGAAAAGCTGAAGGCACTATTGCCCGATACTCCGGTGATTCTGCTGACCGGCGTCCTGTTCGACGCGGAGACCGTGCGGGACACGCTCAGCAAGAAAGTTTCCTCCTACCTGTACAAGACCACGCCGCTCGCCCGCATTCTGGAGGAAGTGCAGCGGTTGATCGGCGCGTGAACGGCCGGCGGGACGGAGAAACGACGCCCGTCCGCGGCGTGAAAGACATCGGCGTCGGAGGCGCCGGTTTTTCCCGCGAAATACTTGAGCCCGAAACCCTTTCGTTTACCGTCCGTCCTGAATCTTATGAGCTCTCATCCCCGCGCCGCCCTGCTGCTTCTCACTGCTTTTGTCGCGTCCGCCCAAGCGCAATTGGGCGACCGGCCCGGCGTGGAGCAAAAGGAGGTGGTGCCGCGCGACCAGATCCCCCCGGCGCCGGCGCGCTCGGCGGCCGAGCAGTTGAAGACGTTCCGCGTGGCGCCCGGCTTCCGCGTCGAGCTGGTCGCGGCGGACCCGATGGTCCAAGACCCCATCATCATGCATTTCGATCCCGCGGGACGGATGTGGGTGACCGAAATGCGCGGGTATATGAACAATGTCGATTCCGACGACGAGGAGCTGCCGGTGGGCCGCGTGGTCGTTCTCACCGGGCCCGATGGCGGCCCGGCGGAGAGCAGCACGGTCTACGCCGACAAACTCGTCATGCCGCGTGCCCTCGGCCTCATGGGCGGCGGCGTCCTCGTGGGCGAGCCGCCGAATCTCTGGCAGATGCGCGGACCGGTGGCCGCCGGCACGGCGCCGGCGCGGACTTCGGTGCTCGGCAATTTCGGTTCCGGCACGGGCTGGGGGTCGCCGAAGAAGGGCAACATGCAGGCCGTGGAACACGGTCCCAATTCCCCGCTGTGGAACATCGATAACCACATTTATTTCGCGGAATTCTACACGCGCCTGCGTTACAAGCAGGGAGCGTTTCAGGCCTCCCCCGATATTTTTCGCGGCGAGTGGGGGCTCTCGCAGGACGACGTCGGCCGGATCTTCTACAATTCCAATTCAAGCGGGCTCCGCGGCGACCTCATTCCGGCCCACTACACGCTGCGCAATCCGGACCAGCCCCAGGCGCGCGGCGTGAACGTTAATTTCAGTCCGGACCAGCGAGTCTGGCCCAGTCGCGTCAATCCCGGCGTCAACCGCGGCTACCAGCCTGGCATCCTCGAGAACGGCAAACTGCGGCGCTACACGGCGGCGTGCGCGCCGACGATCTACCGCGGCGATGCGTTCCCGGCGGAATTCTACGGCAACTGCTTCGTGGCCGAGCCCGCCGGCAATCTCGTGCGGCGCTACGTTTTTAAACGCGATGCGAACGGCCAGGAGATCGCCACCAATGCCTACACCGAAACGGAATTTCTCACCTCGACCGATGAGCGCTTCCGGCCCGTGTGGATTTCGAACGGCCCGGACGGCTGCCTCTACATCGTCGACATGTATCACGGCATCCTCGAGGACAAGACGTCCCTCACCTCCTATTTGCGGAAGCAGATTCTCGATCGCGGGCTGGAGAAGCCGGTTCACCTCGGCCGCATCTGGCGGATCGTGCCCGAAGGCTACACCCCGCGGCCGGCGCCGCGCCTGGCGGACGCCACCCCCGCCGCCCTCGTCGAGTTCCTCTCCGACAAGAACGGCTGGCGGCGCGACACCGCGCAGCAATTGCTGGTGGAAGCCGGCAATACTTCCGTGGCGCCCGCCCTCCGGACGCTCGCCACCGGCGGCCAGAATCCGCTCGGTCGCCTGCACGCGCTTTGGACCCTCGATGGCATCGACCACCTCGACGAGCGGACGCTGCTGGCGGCGCTGCGGGATCGGGACGAGCGCGTGCGGCACGCCGCGGTGCGTCTGACCGAATCGCGGCTGCGCACACCAGCGACCCGCGAGGCGATGCTGCGCGAGCTTGAGCCGCTGGCGACCGATCCGTCTCGTGAGATTCGGATCCAACTGGCCCTTTCCCTTGGCGAGGCCCGGGATCCCCGCGCCGAACGCATGATGAGCAATCTCGTCCGCGAGGGGAGCGAGGATCTGCTGCTGGCCTACGCCGTCGGCAGTGGCTTGGCGCATCGCGAGCTGGAATTGCTGGAAGCGCTGGCCACGGATCCGTCCTGGACCGATCTTTCTCCGAACGGCGCGGCCCTGGTGCGCGAACTCGGCAGTTGCGTCGCCTATGAACGGCAGGCCGCCCGGGTGGAGCGTTTCTTCCAACTGGCCGCCTCGGCGAAGGGAAATTGGGGCGCCCATTTGCTCACCGGTTTCGTGCAGGCCTCGGCCGCTGTCGCCCGCCGGCCGATCATCCTGGCGGCCGCCCCCGCGGTTCTCGGTAACTTGAAGAAATCGTCCGACCGAGCGGTCGCATCCGCCGCGGCGAAGGCCGAGAATCTCGTCACGTGGCCGGGCAAGGCCGGTGCGCTGGCGCCGCCCAAGCCCCTCGTGGGCGACGAACTGGCACGTTTCGACCAGGGCAAGGTCTCGTTCAATCTGATCTGCGCCGGGTGCCATCAGGAGCATGGCCGCGGACAGGATGGGGTGGCGCCACAACTGGTCGATTCCGAGTGGGTCGAGGGTACGCCCGAGCGGCTGGTGCGGATCGTCCTCGGCGGCATGCACGGTCGCGTGCGAGTCGGCGGGAAGGTTTTCGACATGGAAATGCCGGCATGGGGCGCGCTGCCCGACGAACAGGTGGCCGGTATCCTGACCTATATCCGTCGCGCGTGGGATCAACGCGCCGACCCGATCGACGTCGCCACGGTCAAACGCATCCGCCAGGCCTCGGCCGACCACCCCAGTTCGTGGACGGCGGAGGAGTTGATGAAGTTCTAAGCCGGACCCGGGCCGGGAACCACCCGCGGATCACGCGAATGGGCGCGGATTTCAGACGAGAGAATATTTTCGGGGGCATCTTCTAAATTCCGCCGTTGGTTAAGCGCTGCGTTTTTTAGGTTCATTCGCGTTTATCCGCGTCCATTCGCGGGAAACTGAATTTTTCCGGATCAGGTCTGCATTCGTGTCCTTCGTGTGATTCGTGGGCCGATCTTCCGGCTCAATCGAGCTCAAGACGCTCTTCGCTTAACCAGCATCGAAGTGGGATTTCGGGAAGCCACCCCGCGCTCAAACCGGCCCCGGGTAAGGGGAGAGAAAAAGCACTTGCCTCGGCCGGCGGCATGACGCTTTGTGACCCCTCACTTGTTCGGGCTGTAGCGTAGCCTGGTAGCGCGCTTGCATGGGGTGCAAGAGGTCGTGAGTTCGAATCTCACCAGCCCGACCATTTTCCCTACTGCGCACGGTGGCGACTCCGTGCGCTTTTTTGTGGCCAATTGCGGTGTACCGCCTTGGGCAGATACCTCCAAAGCGATAGGTCTATCGCAATTCCTGCGCACCCTTCTTCTGTCGCGCTCAAAATCTGAAACGATTCTCTTTAGTTCGTGAGTGCACGCGCCAATTTTTTCTTCAGGAGCGACACATCCTTCTTCGCTTGCTCCAAGACTGCTTCCGCTCGCGCGAGTTCCGCCATCGCAGCCTCAACATCCGTGCCTGCAAGCCACGATGCAACCAGCTTCACGTCCTTCGCGCGGTCGCCAACGACGCCTTCCAAGTCACCCTGCAAGATTCGAAGGCGGTGTTTGCAATACTGTCCAACTTCGCCTGCAGGACACGAACAGTAGGCCGTAAGGTTCGCGCCATCTTTTCGAAACTCGACGGAATACGGTTCTTCTGCCGAGCCTTGAACGCTAATCATGATCGTTTCCATTGGGGGACTTCTTTTGCCTACACAATTGAGGTAAGACACGACGGGGCTCACCCCGGAATTGCATGTGCCGACTGAATCGGTCTTCTTCTCGAAGTAGAGGTAAAACAACGGATTCGCCTCATTCGCGCCACCCTTCAAATTTTTGGATGAGAAGCGTAGGTAGATAGCCAGTCGTTCGCGAAGCCAAAAATGCGGTTGCCTGCTGATGGACGGGTATCGACGCGAACGAAGCTCAGAAAATGGTGCTTCGAACCCGAGGGTAACGATCGAAAGGCAGATTCGCCGATTCTCTCGTCTGAAATCCGCGCCGATCCGCGTGATTCGCGGGCGGTTTTTGCCTGAAGTCCGGATAAGGAGGCAAACCCCTTTTCCCTTCGGAATTTTCGCGCCTTTCGTGTGTTTCGTGGTGCCGGGCTGAATAATCCGGATCAGCGTTTGGCCCAACCGACCTCATGCCTGCCCAACCGGATCGAAAACAGCTCGTCTGGCCCGTCGCCGTGGCGGCGCTCATCGTCGTGGCGTCGAGCCGTTCCACCGTCGCGGGGCCGCGGATCGAGGGCCTCGACAAGGTCGTCCACTTTGCCGTCTACGGCCTGCTCGCCACGCTCGTGTGCCGGCTCGGTCGCGGCTGGCGGGCGGCGGCGTGGTCGTTGCTCGTCGTGTCGGCCTTTGGCGTGACCGATGAGTGGCACCAGAGTTTCGTGCCGGGCCGTCTCGCGGAGGTCGCGGACTGGGTCGCGGACACGCTGGGCGCGCTGGTGGCCGTCACGCTCTACACCGGCTGGGAGGCGTACCGGCGGTTGCTCGAGACGCCCTGTCGGTTTCAGCGGGGACGGCCGAAGACCGGTTGACGCCGGATCCCCCTGCGCGCACGGAATCACTCGGGCCTTCGCGAGGCTGGACTGCCGGCGGCTTCCCGTTGAAATTTCCGGCCATGTCGCCCGCCGAGGCCCAAACCCGCATCGTCGAACTGCGCGCCGAAGTCGCCCGGCACGAAGAACTCTATCGCAAGAAGTCGCGGCCTGAAATCGCGGACTACGAGTTCGATCAGATGGTGCGCGAGCTTGCGGATTTGGAACGCGACTTTCCCGAGTTCGCGAGCCCGAATTCGCCGACACAAAAGATCGGCGATGATCGCACTGAAGGCTTCACGCGCGTGAAGCATCGGCACGCGATGACGACCCTCGAAAATACGTACAACGAGACGGAACTCCGGGATTTTTGTGCGCATCTCGGAGAGCGATTCGAGCGAACTGATCTGTCATTTACGGTCGAGCCGAAGGTGGACGGCGCATCGATTAGCCTGACCTACGAGAATGGAAGGTTCGTGCGTGCGGTTACCCGCGGTGATGGTGAAGAGGGTGACGATGTAACAGAAAATGTGCGGCTCATTCGTGGGCTTCCGAAAATTCTACGAACACCTGACGACCTGACATTGCCGCCCGTGCCTCAGCTCGTGGAGATACGCGGTGAGGTTTATATGACTCTCGAAGAGTTCCGCCGAATAAACCAAGCGCAGGAAGAGGCGGGTTTAGAGCCTTACGCCAATCCTCGAAATTTTGCGTCGGGCACGTTGAAGCTCCTTGATACGAAGATAGCCGCGTCGCGGCAGCTTGATATTGTTGTCTACGGGCTTGGTGCGTGCGAGCCATCCGACTTGGTTCGATCGCAAACCGAATTGCAGGCGGCGCTGAGAGCCTGGGGGCTGCCAGCATTTGATCCGCAATTTGTACAAGGCGTAAACGGGAGCGACACGGTTTGGGGTGCTATTTGCGATCTCGATAAACTTCGTGGTGCGCTGCCCTATGCGACCGACGGCGCGGTCGTGAAATTAAATGACTTTGCAGCTCAACGCCGCGCCGGATTTCGAGGCGAAGGACAGGGCGGCCGCAAGCTTTCGCCACGCTGGGCTTGCGCCTATAAATTTGCGCCAGAGCGAGCGGAAACACAGCTGAAGGGAATCACGATTCAAGTTGGGCGGACAGGTGTGCTCACGCCGGTCGCCGAGCTTCAACCGGTCCAACTCGCCGGCACTACTGTTGCTCGCGCCACGCTCCACAATCGTGACGAAATCGAGCGAAAAGACATTCGCGTAAAAGACACCGTGATCGTTGAAAAAGCCGGAGAGATAATCCCCGTGGTTGTCCGGGTGGTTATCGAGCGTAGAACAGCGGAATGTGTTCGATACGTTTTTCCGAGCTCTTGTCCCGAGTGTGGCACCGCGGTGGTGCGGAATGCCGGAGAGGTTGCAATTCGTTGTCCAAATTCAAATTGCCCTGCGCAGTTAGTCGGCCGATTGGACTACCTAGCGAGTCGCGGCGTCTTAGACATCGAAGGGCTCGGTGGGGTGGTGGCAGAGAAGTTGGTAAGGGGCGGTTTGGTCCGTAATCTTTTTGACTTGTTCAAGCTTGATCGCGAAAGGCTGGCTCGACTCGAACTGGGTGATGCGAATCGGCTGACGAAATCAGGGAAAGCCAAGAAGCCACCTGAAATTGGCGATAACAATGCGGAACGTATTATCGAGGCGATCCAGCGCGCACGAATTCACGACCTCGGACGGTGGATTTTGGCTATGCAAATCCGCGACGTTGGTGGCGCGACAGCACAAGATATCGCCGCGCTGCATGGCGACTTATTGACTCTGCAACGTTCAACGGTGCTGCCACTAATCGTTCGTGCTGCTGAAGCGGAAAAAGAGCGGATGGATAATTCGCCGCAGTCGCGAAAAAATCCACCGAAAGACGATGCAGAAAAAGCAGTGAGAAGGGTGCGAAGTGCCGAATTGAAACGGGAAATCGACGACTTGCGGACGCAGCTGAAGAACTATTCCATCGCATCAAGGATTGGACCCGAAGCGGCGCGCAGCGTCCTCGCGTTCTTCGCGTCAAACCACGGGAAAGAATTTGTTGCGCAACTTGAGGAGCTAGGAATCGCACCACGATGGACGCGCGTCACATCAGGTGGAGTCTTTGAGGGAAAAACCTTCGTGCTCACCGGCACGCTTCCAACACTTTCGCGGGATGAGGCGAAGGCGAAGATCGAGACTGCGGGAGGAAAGGTGAACAACAGCGTCAGTTCGAAAACGAGCTATGTTTTAGCTGGAGCCGAAGCTGGTTCAAAGTTGAACGAGGCGAAAACGCTCGGCGTGGCGGTGATCGACGAGGCGGAACTGCTCCGGTTGCTGGGAGCGTGACGCGGCGGGAGGCGCGCGGCTCCGATGTCACGCGAGCACGGCGGCCCGCTCGTCGACGTCCAGGCCGAGGCCGGGCCGGTCGTCCGCGTGCAGGCAGCCACCGCGGATTTCCGGCGCGCCGGGAAACATGTCCCGTGTCGCGGCCGGGAAGGCCACGGTTTCCTGAATACCGAAGTTGGGCGTGGCGAGATTCAGGTGCAGGTTCACCGCCTGGCCGACGGGTGACACGTGGGCCGGGTTGCTCCACGCGGTACGGACGCGGGAGAATTCGCAGGCGGCCGCAATCTTGCGCGCCATGCTCAGGCCGCCGACGGCGGGAACACGCAGGCGGAGGAAATCGATCCAACGGTTCGTCACCAACGGCAGCCACTCGTGCGGTTCGACACACGATTCTCCCAGCGCGAGCGGCGTGGAGGTTTGCCGGCGGAGATTCTCAAGTGAAGGCGCGTCTTGGGGCGCGACCCCATTTTCCAGGTAGAAGAGCCGCAAAGGCTCAAGCGCGCGGGCCAGATCGCCGGCTTTTTCCTTCGGGAACGACGCCGGCACCCGGTGGAGCAGTTCGACCCCGGGGCCGAATTTTTCCCGCAGGGATTCGAGCGCGGCGACGATCGCTTTCACGGACGGTGTCGCGGGCTGCACCTGCACGTGGCGGTAGCCCTGCGTGAGCAACTGATGCGTCTGGTCGGCCAGCGCCGCCGTGTCCTCCCCGCCGTGAACCGGGGCCGAGAGACTTGCGGCCGGGCGCACTTTTCCGCCGAGGGGCTTCACCGCCGCGGCCAGTTCGGTGGCAATGTCGGAATGCGCGGGCTTGTCCTGCAGATGCGCAAGGACGACGCGGTTCACGGCAGGGGAGAGGCCCGTCGGCATGCCTTGGATCCGCACACTCATGGCCCGGCTCGTGTAGGTCCGGATGCGGGGGTAATCAACGTTCCTTTAGCGCGGGTCCCGTGGAGTCGTGACGAAGCGAGCCCGGCCCTACCACCGGTAATACACTGGACACGATTTTTCGGGAAAATACGGTCATGGCATGGCCGCTCTTACCCCGCTTGGTCGTGCCCGGTCCGCTGGCTTGGGCGCAGCGTTTCATGCGTTCCGGAGGGTGCCGGGTGGCATCGCGATTTTTCTGCTGGGCGCGATGTCGCTCCCGGCGGCCCCGGACCTGATCGTTTCCGTCAACGACGCGAAGCTCGTGCGCAAGACCGGAGTGGACAGCTATCCGGAGAATCCCGGCTCCGACACGCTCAATCTTATCGATGCCTCGGTCTTCCCGCCGAAGATCATTGCGACGGTGGATGTCGCCACGTCGATCGCCGGTCCACCGCAGGCCGTGGCGATTACGCCCGACGGCCGGATCGCGGTGGTTTCGGCCACGAACCACTACGACTATCGGGAGAAGAAAGTGGTCGCGGACACCTATCTGCAGGTGGTCGACCTCGAGGCAAAGCCGGCGCGCGTGGTTGGCCGGATCGAACTGGGGCAACATCCGCAGGGGCTTTCGATCAATCGCGCCGGGACACTCCTCCTCGCGGCGACGCTGGGTGGCACGGTGGCGGTGCTGAAGATCGACGGCAAAACGGTCACGCTGCGGGAGCAGATCAAGGTGGGAGAGGCCCGGCTGTCGGGCGTGTCGTTTACGCACGATGGCCGGGCGGCGCTGGTGGGCCTGCGGGACGAACAGGGCATCCTCGTGCTGGACGTCAACGGCACGCAGGTGACCACGGAGCGCGAGCGGGTGGCGACCGGCGTGGCGCCCTATGCGATTGATGTTTCCAGTGACGGGCATTGGGCGGTGGTGAGCAACGTCGGGCTCGCGGGCCTCGCCGGACCTGCCGGCAACGTTGGCAAAATGTTCGGTGATGTGGATACCATCACCCTGATCGACGTTGCGAAACGCCCCTTTCGCGCCGTGCAGCATATCACCGTGCCGGCCGTGCCGGAGGCGGTGGCGATTTCGCCCGACGGCCGCTGGATCGCGGTGCAGAGCATGAATGGCTCGAATCTTCCGGCCGAAAATCCAGGGCGGCGGCCGCTGGGCCGGGTGGTCCTGTTTGAAATCAAGGATGGCCAGGCGATCCCGCGCGACGATGTGCCGGGCGGCGAGGCCGGACAGGGGCTGGTGTTCACGGCCGACAGCCGCCACGTGCTCGTGCAGTTCAACGTCGACCGGCAACTGGCGGTGTACGAGCTGGGCGGCGGTAAATTGCGCGACACGAAAATGCGCCTCCCGGTTTCCGGCGGCCCCACCTCGATCCGCTCGATGCCGCGTTGAACAATCCCGGATGGGATACGATAGCCCGCGATAACGGCCTCGCATCCCGGGTGGATCTTCCGGCAACCTCCGTGACCTTCGCATTATGAAATCGATTCAAAACGTCGCGGTGATCGGGCTGGGCACCATGGGGCATGGCATCGCGCAGGCTTACGCGGCCGCCGGGTTGCGCGTATATGCGTTCGACGAGGTCGCCGCCGCGCGGACTTCGCTGCATGCGCGCGTGCGGAAAAATCTGCAGCAGTTCGTTCGGGCCGGCCTGGCGACGAAACGCTCCGTCGAGCCGACGCTCAAGCGCATCGTGGTGTGCGACACGCTCGAGGCCGCGGTGCGCGAGGCGCAGTTCGTGACCGAAACCGTGCGCGAGGATCTCAAGACGAAGCAGGAGTTGCTTGCAAAATTGGAAGGGATGGTCGGTCCGCAGACGATTCTCGCCAGCAATTCCTCGACCTTTCCGATCAGCGCCTCGGGCGCACGGCTGCGCAGGCCCGGGCGCGCGATCGTGACGCATTGGTTCAATCCTCCGCACATCGTGCCCACGGTCGAGGTGGTGCCGGGCCGCCGCACCAGCGCGGCGACGACGCGCGCGGCGCTGGCGTTGCTCACCCGCGTTGGCAAGCAGGCGATTCACCTCCGCAAGGAAGTGCCGGGATTCCTGGTCAACCGCATCCAGATCGCGATGACCCGCGAAGTGTGGAGCATGCTCGACGAAGGGGTCGCCAGCGTCGACGACATCGACCGCGCGATCCGCGGCAGCCTCGGGTTCCGGCTCGCGGCGATCGGTCCGCTGGAAGTGGCGGACTTCGGGGGGCTCGATATCCATGCCCGCGTTTTCAACAATCTTGCGCCCGAAATCTGCTCCGACACCCGGCTGTCCCCGACGGTGGCCAAACTGGTCAAGGCCGGTCATTTCGGGGCGAAGACGGGCCGGGGCTTTTATTCCTACGCGCCGCGCGAACTCGAGGCCCGGCGCACCCGGCGCGACCGCCGGTTTCTGGCCCTGTTGAAGTTGCTGCACGCGCGCGCCGGCGCCGCCTGATTTACCGATGGCCGGTGCCCGCAAAGTCATCGTTTCGTGCGCGATCACCGGGGCGATCCACACGCCGACGATGTCGCCGTATCTCCCGGTGACCCCGGCCGAGATCGCGACGAGTGCGCTCGGCGCCGCGGCGGCCGGCGCCTCGATCCTGCACCTGCACGCGCGCGATCCCGCCAACGGTTGTCCGACGCCGCGACCGGAGGTATTTCAGCAGTTCCTGCCGCAGATCCACGCGGGTTGCGACGCGGTGATCAACATCACCACGGGCGGCGGGCACAACATGAGCATCGACGAGCGGCTGGCCGCGCCGCTGGCTGCCCGGCCCGAGCTTTGCTCGCTCAACATGGGCTCGATGAATTTCGGGCTCTACCCGGCGCTGGAAAAATTCACGGAGTGGAAGTACGAGTGGGAGCCCCGCTACCTGGAAAACACGCGGGCGGGTATTTTTCGCAATACGTTCGCGGACATCGAAGCGATCATCCGGCGGCTGGGCGACGACGGCGGCACGCGTTTCGAGTTCGAGTGTTACGACGTGGGGCACCTCTACACGCTGCACCATTTTCTGGCGCGCAAGCTCGTGCGGCCGCCACTCTTCGTGCAGACGATCTTCGGCGTCCTCGGTGGCATCGGGGCCGACATCGAGAATCTCGCGCACATGAAACGCGTCGCCGACAAGCTGTTTGGGTCCGACTACCACTGGTCGGTGCTGGCGGCCGGGCGCTTTCAAACAAGTTTCGTCACGACCGGCGCGGTCATGGGTGGGCACGTGCGCGTGGGGCTCGAGGACAGCTTGTATATCGCCAAGGGCGAACTCGCGCGCTCGAACGCCGACCAGGTGCGCAAAATCCGCGGGATCCTCGCCGAGCTTTCACTGGAGGTGGCGACCCCGGAGGAGACGCGGCGGATGCTGGACCTCAAGGGCCGGCAGCACGTGGCGTTCGCCTGACGTCATGCCGCCGCCCGCCACGCCGGCGCGTCTTGCCGGGGATTGAAATGTCCACATGAAGGCGCGACCGGATATTTTGTGGATCGTCACCACGCAATGGCGGGCGCACGCCTGCGGTTACGCCGGCGACCCGAATGCGCGAACGCCCCACCTCGACGCGCTGGCGGCGCAAAGCATCAACTACACCCAGGCGGTGACGCCGCATCCTTTCGGGCCTTTTGCGCGGGCCGCGTTGCTCACGGGCGAGCCGTCGCCGGCGAACGGCTTGCGGGGTTATTTCGATCCGCTGCCGCGGTACGTGCCGGGTGCGGTCGCGGCGGCCGGCGGAAAGCCGCCGGGCCGGACGATCGCGCACGACTTGGGCGAGCGCGGCTACGACACGGGCTTTCTGGGCAAATGGCATCTGGCGGCGCGCGATCCGGAAGTTTCGCTCGTGGGAGAGGCGCACGCGAAGATGATCGTGCCGCCGGCGGACCGTGGCGGATTCGAATTTTGGGAGGGCTTCGAGAGCGGCTTCCTGCTCAACGACCCCTGGCTGCATGGTTCGCAGCTCGCACAGCCGCGAAAATTCATCGGTTATCAGAGCGACGTCTTATGCGCCCGGGCCGCGGAGTGGCTGGGTCGGCGCGAAGCGGAACGGGCGCAAGCGGGGCCGGGCGGCGGCCGGCCGTGGTTTTGCGTTGTCAGCCTCGAGGCGCCGCATCCGCCGTACGATGCGCCGGCGGCGGGGGTGCGCCCCCGTGATCCCGGGGAGATCGTCCTTCCTGCCAATGTGCCGCGGGGCGGCGAAGTGGAGGCACGGGCGCGCCGGGAACTCGCGGGGTATTATGCGCACATCGAGGCGACGGACCGCGCCATCGGCCGGCTCCTGGCCGACGTCGACCGTGCGGCGGCACGGAGCGGGCGCGAACCGCCGCACGTGGTGGTGACCAGCGTGCATGGCGACATGCACGGCGCTCACGGGTTGTTTCGCAAAGGCTGGCCGTATGAAGAGGCGGTGCGTGTTCCCCTGCTGGTGCGGACCGCAGCGCCGGCGGCGGCGAGCGCCGCCGCGGTGTCGTTGGCTGATTTGGCGGAGATGGCACGGGCGTGGGCCGATCGAACGGCGTTCGAAGTGGCCCTGGTGGGCGGGGCGCGCATTTCGATGCCGAGCGTGGTGGCGTTGCCGCATCAATGCGATCGGGTGTGGCACGGCTGGCGCGTGTCGACGCGCAAACTTGTGCTCAACCCGGACGATTCGCCATGGCTCTTTTTCGACTTGGAGAACGATCCGGGAGAAGCGGAAAACCTCGCGGGCGATCCCGGGTGGGCGAGGGAGATTGCGGCCTGGCGGGATCGAATCGCCGCGCATCCGCCGCGGGCCTAGCCGCGCGCAGGCAACCGGACTCGCGGGGCCGGTTTCAACCGATGAGCTGCTGCCCCGCGGCGACGGCCGGTTTTTGCCCGAAATGTTTTCGAATCGTCGCGGCGATTTCGTGCATCTTCACCGGTTTCGAAATATGATCGTCCATGCCGGCGGCGACACAAAGCTCGCGGTCGCCCTGCATCGCATTGGCGGTGAGGGCGATGATCTTTGGCTGGCGGTTGGCCGGCAGCCGGGCGCGGATCTGCCGGGTGGCCTCGAACCCGTCCATCTCCGGCATTTGCAGATCCATGAGAACGAGATCGTAGTGCCGGCGCTCCAGGGTGGAAACCGCCTCAAGGCCGTTGGCCACCGCGTCGGCACGGTAACCGAGACGCTCAAGGAAGCGCACGGCGACCTTTTGGTTCACGGCGTTGTCCTCGGCGAGCAGCACCTCCAGCGGAATTTCCTCGCCGATGGGCCGGTCCATGGGCTTGGCGGCCGCGGCCAGGCTGGAGGCTTTCGGACTGAACAGGGCGGTGATCGCCTGGACCAACGCGGAGGTGCGAATCGGCTTGGAAGTGCTCGCCGACGGAAGGCCGTCGGCCGGTCCGTTGGGCGCGGTCTGGCCGAACGGATACAACATCAGGCGCGGGCATTTGAGGTCCGCGAGCGCCTCGATCGCGGAGGGACCGTCGAGTTCGCCCCCTTCCACCACGAGCAGGACCGGAGGCTGGAGCAACCGGGCGACCGCCTCTTGGGCGCCGGCGACATCGGAGGCCATCTCGCAACGGGCGCCGGCCGTTTCAAAAAACGTGCGCAGCCGGGCCTGGGTCAAGGGATGGCTTTCGACGCAAAGTACCACGCCGCTCAGGACGGCGGCGGGCAGAGTCGGGAGGCCGGCTTCCGCGGCCTCCGGCGCCGCTTCGGTCTGGATCGTGAAAATAAAGGACGAGCCCTGGCCGGGCTTGCTCTCGGCCCGGATGTTGCCGCCCATGAGCTGGGCCAGCCGCTGGCAGATGGCGAGTCCGAGTCCGGTGCCGCCGTATTTGCGCGTGGTCGAGGAGTCGATCTGGCTGAACGCCCGGAACAACCGGTCGGTGCGGTCGTCGGGGATACCGATGCCCGTGTCCTCGACGCTGAATTCCAGGATAATCCGGCTGGAGTCCACCGGCAGGCCGGGCTCAAACCCGAGCGGCGTGGGTTCGCGCGTCAGCCGGCGGACTTCGACGGAAATACTCCCGCTCGGGGTGAATTTCACGGCGTTGTTCACGAGGTTGACCACCACCTGCCGCAGCCGGGTGACGTCGCCCATCAGCCAGGTGGGGACGTCGCGGGCGACGTGGTAGCCGATTTCGAGCTTCTTGGCCGAGGCCTGCAGCGCGAAGAGGTCGAGCGCGTCCTCGAGGCAGAGCGAAAGTTCGAACGGCGCTCGCTCGAGTTCCATCTTGCCCGACTCGATCTTCGAGAAGTCGAGGATGTCATTGATGATCGTGAGGAGCGCTTCACCGGAGGTCCGGATCGTATTGACGAAGTCCCGTTGTTCGCTGGTGAGCGTCGTCTCCATCAGCAGGCTGGTCATGCCGATGACGCCATTCATCGGCGTGCGGATTTCGTGCGACATCGACGCGAGGAATTCGCTCTTGGCGCGGGAGGCGTCGTCGGCCTCGGCTTTCGCCCGCCGCAGTTGATGCTCGGTCTCGACGCGCGCGGTGATGTCCGTTTCGACCGCGATGAAGTTTTCGATTTCGCCGCTGGCGCCCCGGACGGGCTGGATTTCGACGTGCAGGTGGTATTTCCGGCCGGACTTGGAGTAGTTGACCACGTCGGTGCTGATGCCCTGGCCGCGGGCCATCGCACCGCGGATGCGGACGACGGTCCGGGGGTTGGTCTCCGGTCCGATCATGAAAGACGCCGGGTTTTTCCCGACGACCTCATCGAGGGAATACTCCATCACGCGGCAAAACGCCTCGTTGGCCCACTCGATCCGGCCGTCGGGTGAACCGATGAGCACGGGATTGTCGGTTTTGGACGCGACGAGCGAGAGTTTGCGCGCCTCGGCCTGGCTCTCGCGCAAGGCGAGTTCGGCTTCGCGCCGGGCCGTGATATCCTGCACCGTGCCGATGATGCGGGTGGGCCGGTCGTCGGGACTGGTGGCGACGGATTTCGAGCGGGTGTAAACCCAGCGCCAGTCGCCGCTGCGGGCCCGCACCCGGTACTCCGGCTCGATGAAGGTGGCGATGCCCATGAGCTGCGACTCGGTGCGGCGGCGGTAGAGCGGAAGATCGTCGGGATGGATGAGCGACTGCCAGGCGTCGACCGAGGACGGCATGCGGGCGTGTTCGTAGCCCAGCATCGCCCACAGGCCGGGGCTGTAGTAGACGTGGCCGGCGGGGACGCTCCATTCGAATATGCCGATTTGAGTGGAATCGAGCGCGAGGCGCAGGCGCTCATCGGACACCTTCAGCCGGGCCTCGACGCGGCGCCGTTCCTCGTTTTCGGCAAACAGTTTTTTGTTCGAAAGTTCGGCCGCCCGCTGGCCCGCCCGGGCGCTGCGGGCGAGATGGACACTCAGCCCGAGCAGCAGGGTGATGCCGAAGCCGGCGCCGAGCGCGAGTTCAGGCAAATAGCGCCGGTCCTGCGCCAGGGCAGAGTCGGAGGGCGTGAGCGTGAGCTGCACGTTGCGGTCGGCGATCGTGTAGGTCTTGGTGTAGGTGAGGTTTTCGTTCCGAGTGGGGTCCAGCGAGCGCGGCGAATAAATCACCTCGCCGCCAAGGGAGATGACCACGTGGTATTCGCCATCGAGTCGCAGGCGGACCGAGAAGATCGTGCCAAAAAACCTCTCGTAGACGAATTCACCCGCGACGTATCCGACGGCCGCGCCGCTCCGCAGCACCGGCGCGTAGATGACGGCGCCCTTCTTCGGCACCGTGTTGGCATCGTTCACCGTGACCGTGCCCGAAATGATCGAATCGAACGGCGCGGCGCCGGCGCTTTTCAAGGCGAGCCGGCGCGCCTCCATCGTCGCATGGTCGAAACGGGCCATGCCTTCGTTGCCCTCCGTCGGGTAGTACCACATGGTCCGCAGGGCGGCGTCCACGTAGGCGATCGTGACAAAGCCGTAGTCGTCCGACGCGGCGAATTGGTCGCGGACATCGGCGGCCCAGCCCGCCGCGGTGTTTTCCGCGCCGTCCGCACGGCGTCGCGCCAGGCGTTCGAGACTGTTTGCCTGGTGGTTGAGTTGCACGCTGATCTCCGTGGCCAGCGTCTTGCTGGCGGCCTCGGTTTTCTGGCGGACATACGACGACTCGCGCTCGCGCAAGCCGACCGAGAGAATGACGGTGAGCGTCAGGCACCCGACGATCGCGGGCATCGGTGACCACAACGGCGGTTCGCCATCCTGCCGCATGCTCTCCCGCCAGGCCAGCAGCAGCAGTGCGAGCCCCAGGACGAGCAGCGCTACCCCCCCGACCGGGCTCGTCGCCGTATTCGTGCCCCAATTATAGACCGCCGGCAGCCCCACCGTATAGCCGAGCAGGGTGGAAAATCCCGCCGAAGCCAGGATCGATCCGACCACCGCCTCGGCAAACAGGCGCGCCTGCGCCCCCCGCTGGGTCGCCCGCCACGCGAGCGTGCCGCCGCCGAATACGAGGCCGATGGCGATCATCAACGCCATGCGCCCGGGGGCGTCGGTTATGATGAAGAGGTGGTCGTGCACGAGCCACTCGTCGATGTGCAGATCCCGACGGAAGAGATGTTCCGCCGCGGTGAGCGCACCGAGCAACGCGGGCCCCAGGGCCATCAAGGCGAACCGGCGCCAGCCCAGCTCGATGGTCACCAAGGCTCCCCCGAGAATCAGAAACGCCAGTGCGGCGTTGGCCCGCAGCGGCGGTATCAGGGCGACGGGTTGCAAGAGCTCGTCGACCCGCAACACCCAACCGCCAAGGGACAAGCCGCCGATCATCCCCAGCGCGATTCCCAACCCGAGCGACGATCGCTCGAGCCAAGTACGCCTTGGCAATCTCGCCAGAGGATTCATTGAGGTGTTTACCCTACTACAACGCATGGTCTGCTGCTCGGCAATGCGTTTCCCGTCTCAAACACGATGGCTAAATAAAACCGGGCAAGCCGCTGGCCGGCGGTATTAAACGTAATTGACCGACCGAGGATGTGCCCGGTCGCAGGTCCAATTTCATCTCGGCCGTAGACTGCCCTCGTTTGCGGCACCGGGAAAGGGTGGAGTCAATTTTTCAACTGGGAGAAGATGGGCCCCTTTTCCAGGCTGCCGGCAAGTTTGCTCGGGTCGCAGAAAAGATTTACCACCGGTTTCCTGTCCGACGAACGTCACGGCTTCGCGGGCGTGGCGGGCGGCGGAGTTGCGTTAGTAGTCGCGGGATCGGGTGCCTGCGGAAGCGCCGGGGCGACGGTCCCCTTCGTTGGATCCGGTTCTGGCGCCGGCACGGGGTCGCGTGGTTCTTCTACGGCGCCGGCCTCGGGTGCGAGTGCGCGGAGAAAATTGGTGGGACCGATGACGAACGCCCACTCGGGTTTCTCAAGCGTGCCGGTCAGTTTGACCTCAAACACATTGGAAATCGGCGCGAGTACCGCTCCGACGACGGTTTTGATGAGGCTGTCGCTCTGTTGAAACGGGTAGAGCTTGGCGTTGAACGCAAGCTGGCGGCGGTCGAGCGCGTAGTCGCCGTGCGCATCGATCGCGGAATTGGCGCCGCGCAGCGTGACCTCGGGGAAAGCCAGTTTTGCGCCCTCGATCTTGAAATTGGCGCGGGCGGACGTGAAACGGAGGGCGGTGAACTTGAGCAGCTCCGACAGGAGGCCGAGGAGCGGCACTTCGCCGATTTCCTGGCCTTGAAGGATCGCGTTGCCGGAGCCTTGGAAGCTGTAGTGATCCGCGTAGCGGCCCTCGGCGGAGGCGGCGAGATCAAGCCGGACGTTTGCTTTTTCCTGTACGAATTTTCCCGGTGGCACGGCTGGCCGGCCGCTGATCTCGGCAACGTAACCGGCCACGGCCGACGCTACCAGCCCGAGGCTCGCGGCCTTCAGCGTGGTGTCGAACCCGACGCGCCGTTCCTTGCCAGTGCCCCAGACCCGGGCCTTGCCGCTCGCCACGCCACCGGCAAAACGGGCCTCGAAGCGGTCGAGCGCGATCTCGTCGTCGCGCAGCGCCGCCGCGAACGAAACGTCTTTGAGCGGAAAACCGTGGAAGCGGAACTCACCGCGGCTGCTCGCGTCGATCTGGATGGTTTGATGGGCGCCGCCGGGAGACGCGGCGCCGTCGATCCGGCCGGTCACTTTGAGCGTCGGCGGGTGCGCATACTTGAACTGGTTCAGCACCGGATCGGCGATCGGGCCGATGATTTTGGCCGCCAGCGCCGGATCGAGCGTGGAGGCCAGATCGAGATCGAGCCGCCGCCAGGCGAAGGTTTCCGGCATGACCGAATAGGTGAAGGTGCCCTGCGCCAGGCCGGTGGAATGGGTCGCGAGCATCTCGAGTCCGTCGTAGAAACCGGGGCGGATGAAGAGGCGGGTGCGCACCCGGTCGAGCGCGGCGCCGCGGATCACCGGGTGCGCCACGTCGGCGAAAACGAAAATGGCCGAACGCCGGCCCTCCCGCCAAAAGCCCCCCGCGTCGACGCTGGCCGCGGGCGCGGCCGCCTGAAAATCGAACTGGCGGAAAAAATTCGGCCACCATGCGCGGAACCAGCCCGAGATCGCGAGCGGCCGGAGCTGGCCGGCGAGCAGGAACCGGAACTGATGGGTTTGCAGATCGTGCTCGTAGCTGCCGCGGGCAAAATTACCGCCGATGCGCCCGTAGGCCCTGGACGAGTAGAAGCGGCGGGGATCCAGCTCGACCGTGGCCCGACCCTCGTCGATCCGTACGTGGTAGGCGTCGATTCCTTGCGCCTCGACTTCGGCGGTGACCTTTTCGAATTTCCAATCCGGGCCCAGCTGCACCACCCCGGCCCGGCAATCGAGCGCCGCGAAATCGAAATATTGCCTCACCTCCGTTTTCAGCAGCGTGCTCAGGGGCGTGAGGACGTGAGGCGAAATCGGACCCGAAAAACGGAGGATGGCCGTCCGATCCGAAAAGTCCGCCCGGGCCTGCACGGCCAGGGGCTCGCCCATCAGTTGCGCGACGAGGTCGGCATCGAGCTTGGACAGGGGCTGCGGGACGAAAGTGGCGGACAAGGCCCGGGCGGAAAACCCCCGGGATGCGAGGGAGTCGGCGGTGACCTTGATATCCCGGGGATCGAATTGGAACCCACCGGGCCGGAAACTGCCGGCCAGCGAGGCATGCACCTCATGCGCTTCGCCGCGTTCGGGCGCGTTCACGGCCGCCACGCTGATTTCAAGGCGGGTCGTGACGGCCGGTGGTCCGAGCAACGGCAACTCGGCCGTGGCGTGGAGGCCGCGGAGCGCGAGGGGAAGCGGTGTGTTGAGCGTGAGGCCTTTCGCCAGGAAATCCGCGTGTATGATCGCTCCCCGCGTTTCGGAGGGGATGAGTTCGAGATCCAACGCCGGCGCCTCCAGCGTTTCGAGCTGCCCCGCGATCGCGATCACCCGGCGGCAGACGACGGGAAATTGCGTGGAGACGAGCTCCGCAAGCGATTCCCCGGGACGCGATTTTATCACGAATGGGGCGACGGCCAGCGCGCCCTGCGCGGTCAGGGTGACGCCGGCCACCTGCGCGCTGAATTGAGGCAGGTCGATCAGGTGGGCGCGCGGCACGATGGTGGCATCGAGATCACGGATCACATCCTCGGCGCGGCCGGAGGGGGAAAGCATCGCCGGCACGGTGGCCCGGGCGCCGTGGAGGCGGATCTCCTCCGGTTCAAACCGGCCGACAGCAAGCCACCAGGGGTTGAACTGTATATAGACACTGCGGACCGTCAGGACCGGCTCCGCGAATTCCGGCAACGATACCCGGACATCCTCGACCAGCATCCGGCCGGTGGGGTCGAACGAGGTGCGCGCAAACGTGGCGCGCAGCCCGGCCTCGGCGATCCGGCGTTCGAAGCGGCGCAGCGCGAAATCGGGCACGGCCAGCTCGCTGGTGAACAGGATGTAGCTCTGCACGACGAGCAGCCCACCGAGGGCGAGCCACAGCGACCACAGGGCAAAGGCCAAGAGCGTGGCGCTGCCGGCCCGGATGGCCGACTCGATAAACTTTAGCGGCCGAGTCATGTAGCGAAGCGAGCGGGCGCACGAGTTTGGTGCGAGACGGCCGATCGGCCCGGGGGGGCTTGGGGGGACGTTTGCATGGCGGACGAGTCGCAGGCCGGAGAGCCAGCGCTCACGGGTTCAGCCTTTCGCCGGAGCGGGAGGAGCAGGCGGCGGACCGGGATCGCGCGGGCCGTAGGCGACCGTCCAAAACGCATCGAGGAGCGCCTGTTCGACCTCGAACAGCGAATCGAACTCCTTCGAGCCCGCGAGCTGCTCGGCGCCCCCCGTCCGTTCGGCAAAATAAATCGTCCGCGTGCGCGCGGGCTCGCCGGCGGCGTCCCCGGTGGTGGTGAGCGTCGCATCGAGTTGGTAACGCCAGGAGCGTTCTTCCGCACCCACCATGAATTTTTCCGTGAACGGGCCGGGTCGGAAATTCTTCGCGCGCGGGCCGCGCAACTGCGCGACGAGTTTCTGCACGGCTGACGGGTCGGGGACGGGCGCGGTGGGGAGCCCCGCGGCATCGAGTGGGGTGTCAAAGACGGCCTTGCCCGAGGTCAGGTCGGTGAGCTTGAGCCCGGTGATCCGCGCATTGGCGGGGATCGGGGGCAGGGCGCGATCGCGCCACACCGCCGGCTCCACCGGGAATTCATCCACGACGTGCGTATCCAGACTGTAGATCGACGAACCCGGATTGGCCGCGGTGCCGACCCGGGCAAAGACCCGACGGCTGGCGTCGGTGCCGAGTTGAAGCACTACGGTGGTGCTCGCGTTCGGGGCCGCGGGGGTGGCCGACGGACTCGCTGGCTTGGGCGCGCTCGTCAGCGTCAACGTGACCTCGCGTTCCGGCCGGTTGAAACCCCAGTTTTCAAGCTCGGCGCTGGATGGGCTGTCGCTGACGAAACTGCGGGCCGAGAGTTGCGTGAGCTGGGTGAGGAAGCGCTCCACGGCCCCGCGATCGGCGGGGGTGGTTTGCCGGTCCTGGCCTTCGCCACGCCGAACCACCTGCCAGACTCCGCCCTCGGCCGCCGGGGTGTCCGGATCGAGCCGTTGCAGCGTGATGGGCGGTCCGCTCTGCCGTGGCGCCGCGACGGTGATGGCGGTGACAGTCTGAGGGACAAAATCGACCATGCGGCGTTCGCGCAACTCGGTCGTAGCACCGCGTAACGCGTCCACGAGCTCCGGCGCGACGCCGACGGTGAACAACTGGCTGCGGTTCTCGAGTTGCGCGTAGTATTCCACTTCGCCCTTTTTCGTGGCCGGGATCGGCGGAGTGGCGGGGGCCTTTGCCGGCGTCGCGGGAGCGTTCGGGAGCGGAGTTCCCTCCGGCGTCGTTGGCGGGATGGCCGGCGTGACCGGCGAGCCCAGGAAAAGGGTTTCGCTGCGGCCGTTGCCCTCGATCGTGATGCGCAAGTCCGGCGCGGCCGACGGGAGATTGGCCGGCGGGCGGGGATCGAAGGATTTTGCCCGGAGGCCGTTGAGCTGGTTGATCGTCAGTTCGATCGCCGTGCGGCTGCCGGGCGCGACGATGGGTGCCTCGAAATTCCAGCGGGCGTTATCGCGCCGGATGCGCACGCGCACGCCGGCCGAAGTCCCGCCGGGACTGGCGCTCACCGTCTGGATGAACAGCGAACGGGCCTCGAAAACCCGAATCGTCAGCAGCTCGTCGGCGCGGAGTTGATCGAGGGGGAGCGAGAGGCTGTCGACGAGAGTGCGGTTGACGACGTGGATGCGCTGGCCGTCGGGCGAAAGAATGTAGAGCCGGTTGCCGACCTTGGTGGTGTCGCCGATGCGGAGAATCGTCGGTGGCAGCGGTCCGTTGGCGGTGGCGGGATCGCCCGAGGTGAACGCGATGGTGAGCTTGGGCTTGTCGAGGCCGTAGTCGGCCAGGGTGGGATTGTTGTTCTTGCCGAGGTCCTTCGTGGGAAAACTCGTTTCGTGTTCGAGGAATTGGAGCTCGTTGATGATGCTGCGCACCGCGATGGGATTCGCCGGCCAGTCGAGCGGTTTGGTGAGCATCCAGGTGTCGCGATTCCGGACGAGACCGAAGGAGCCCCCGGGAGCGGTGCTGGTGACCTCGAGCGAGCGGATGTCGGCGGCCTCGGCCCCGAGCACGCGCCGGCGGGCCTCGAGCGAGGCGGCCTCGGTGCGCCAGCTACGCTCGAACTTGAAGATGAAAAAGAACAGCGCGACGTTCAGGAATATCAGTACGAGCGTGACTTTGGTGCGCATGGAGGTCGGTGGCTGGCTTACACGCGCCTGGTCCAATACACAATCAAGCCAAGCAGCAACGCCGCGCCGGGCAGGGCGAGCAGCAAGGTGTAGCGCAGGCGGAGAAATTGAGTGGAGCTGAGCGCCAGCTGGAAGCGTTCGATCGGGCGCGGCGCGATCGTCAGCTGGCGGTCGCGGTCGACGGACCAATTGACCGCGCCGAGGAACACCGGGAGGTTGCCGTTGTTGGTGATGCGCCGGTTCGAAACCAGGTCGCCCGAACCGAAAACGACGAGCCGGCCGCCGGGGACGCTGAAGGGCAGATTGTCGCGGACGGAAACCCGTTCGGAGGCGACGACGACGCCGAGTTGTTCGCGGGGAGGGATCCCCGGGATCGGGCGAATGTCGTTCGGGTCCCGGACGGCCGGCAGCCGGCGGTAGTTGGTTTCGCCCCAGGCGGTCTTCGACGTGGCGGCGACCGGGACGACCGTCAGCCCGCTGGCCGTCGAACGGCCGGGGTCGGGTCGGACGGTGCGCGTGGCGCCGAGGCGGAGAGGGAAGCGGTAACTCAAGACCGTTTGCACAATCGGATGGGTCGGATCGTAGGCCGAAATCATCAGGTCGGCGTCGTCGGTGACGTTGGCCGGATCGGGATCGACGACCAAGTCGTCGTCTACGAGCACGCCCCAGTCGAGCAGGAGATCGGCCAGCCCGAGCCGGTCGGCGCTCTGGCCCGGCGCCAGCAGCAGGATCAGCCGGCCGGCCCGGGTGCTGAGATACTGCCGCAACAGCTCCTGCTCGGGGCGTGTGTAACTGCTGTTGCTGCGGTTCGGCGACGGGTCGACGGCGACGAGCAGGCTGGCATCGGCCGGCACGCGGCGCGCCACGGACAGGTCGATCGTGTCGACCTGGAAATTCCTGAGCCGAAGTTGCTCCCGGAGCACCGACAGTCCGCGGGCCGCGTCGGTATCGGTGGGCTGCAGTTCGCCGTGGCCGACGAGGAAATAGATTTTCTGCTGTTCGGAACTCGTGACGTCGAGCACCGCGGCGGTGAGCGCCTGTTCACCTTGGAACGCCTCGCGCTGTTTGTTTTTCACTACGTACAGCTCGTCGACCGGCAGCGACCGGCGTTGTTTCTCGCCCGAGATGACGACGATCAGGTCGGATTGATCGATGCCGAGTTCCTCGGCCCGGCGGCGGTTCTGGTAGACGTCGATGTACTCCCGCGTGATCCGGCCCCCGGCGTTGCCGGCGGTGGCGTAGGCGTATTCGTCGAGCAGGCCGCGCACCTCGGGGTTGTCGTGTTCCTCCGTGAGGGTCGCCACGAGGTGGACGGGACGCTGGAGATTTTTGATATACGAGAGCGTTTCGGCCGAGAGGGAGAATTTTTGCTGGCGGGTGAGGTCGAACCGCCAGACGTGGTTTCGGGCGACGTAGTTCAAACCCGCGAAGAACGAAAGGAACAGCACCGCCTGCAGCACGAGGTTGAACGTGCGGAGCCAGCGGGTGGCGCGAAAGCTGTCGAACGTGCCCATGTCAGCTGTGCAGGAGCTTGGCCTCGACTCCGAGAATGCTGAAAATCAGCGCCAGCACCGTGCCGCTGGCGTAGAAGAGCAGGTGGCGGATATCGATCACGCCGCGGGTGAAGTCGCGCTCGTGGCCGAAGATGTGGGTGTATTCGATTGCGGCCTTGACCGGACGAAACACCCCCTGGCCCAGCCAGGCAGAATCCCAGAGGGCATTGCCGCCGAGAATAATGCTCGCGAGCATGACGCAGCCGAGGATGCCGGCCACGGATTGGTTGCGCGTGAGCGAGCTGGCGAACACCCCGAGCGCGACGAAGAACAGGCCGGAAACGGCGACGAAGAGATAACCGCCGAGCAGCGGACCGAGGTCGATGAAACGAATGTCGCCGGAAAACTGCTTCAGCAGGTAAAAGAAGCCGCCGGTTGAACCCCACAGCAGCACGTAGAGAAAATAAGCGGCGCCGAATTTTGCGAGGACGACCTCCGTCGTGGTCACGGGCGTGGTCAGCAGCGTCTCGATGGTCCCGAGCCGGCGCTCCTCCGCGAGGCACTTCATCGTGAGGAGCGGCACCATGACGCACACCGGCAGCCAGAAGAGCTGGAAAAAAATATGGGCCGGCGAATGCTCCTGCGGCGCGTTGCTGTATTCCTCGAGGATCTTGGTGAAGATCATGCCCATGAACCCGAGAAACAGGGTGGCGGCGACGTAGGTCGCCGGGCTGACGAGCAGCATCCGGATCTCGTGGCTGAGGAGCGTGGGAAAGTGCTTCATGGTTGAACGGGCGGGGCTTTCGGCGCGGCGATCGCATCCCAACTGCGGCGGGTCGCTGCGAGGAAGACGTCTTCCAGGGTGGGATGGGCGCGGCTGAGGGCGCGCACCCGGAAATTCTGCGCGAGGAGGGCGCGCAGAAGGACTTCGCCGAATTCGGCGTCGCCGTCCATCGTCAGCGTGGCTTTGCGAAACCCCGTGGGGTCGGGATCGGTTTCGGTCTTGATCCGCAGCGATGGAGCGATGGCGGCGAGCACGGCGGGCAACGCGGTGGAGTCGCCGGCCAGTTCGATGTGGTAGGTCGAGTGGCCGACGATTTCGCGCCGCAGGTCGGCGGGCGTGCCCTGCGCCACGACCCGACCCTGGTTGATGATGAGCACGCGATCGCAGGTGACCTCGATCTCGGGCAGGATGTGCGACGAGATGATCACGGTCATCCGCCCGCGCAGGCTCGCGATCAGGTCGCGGATGATCAGGATCTGGTGCGGGTCGAGGCCGATCGTCGGCTCGTCCATGATGATGACCGGCGGCTCGGCCAGGATGGCTTCGGCGATGCCGACCCGCTGGCGGTAGCCTTTCGAAAGCTGGCCGATGATTTTATGCCGCACCCGCTTGAGGTCGCAGACCTCGAGGACCTCGTCGATGCGCGGGCCCAGTTTGCGGCGTGGCAGTTCCTTCAGCCGGCCGCGAAAATACATGTACTCCGAAACCCGCATGTCCTCGGGCAGCGGGTTGTTTTCCGGCATGTAGCCGATGCGCCGCTTGATTTCGTCGGGCTGCGTGGCCGCCGAGATGCCGCAGATGCGCACGTCGCCGGAGGTCGCCGGCAGGTAGCCGGTGAGGATGCGCATCGTGGTCGATTTGCCCGCCCCGTTGGGGCCGAGGAACCCGATGATTTCGCCGCGGGCCACGGAAAAGCTGATGTCGCTCACGGCCGTGACTCCGCCGTAGGTTTTCACCAGGCGGGACACTTCAATGGCGATCGGCGGCTCGGACATGCGGGCTTTGACTCTCAACGCTCGAACTTGAGTCGTAAACCCTCAACTTGCCTTCTCAAGCGTGACTTCCCCCGCCCGGAATCGCTGCGTGCGGCCTTCCTCGCGCAGCAGGAGGGTGCCTTCGTCGTCGACCCCCATCACCGTGCCGTGGTGCCGCCGTCCGCCTTCCAGCAGGGTGATGGTCTTGCCCCGCAGCACGTCGTAGCGCTGCCAGAGGTCGCCGAAGGTTTTCCCGTGTTCCCCGTCGACGAACGTTTGATAGGCGAGGAGGACGCGACCGATGAGGGCGGCGGCGAGCCGGTTGAGGTCGAGCGGTGCACCGGTGACCTCGGCGAGAGAGATCGCGCGCCGGGCGAGGTCGGCCGGCCAGCCGCCGGCTGGACTGTTGACGTTCAATCCCAGACCGAAAACCAGATCGCGGATCTCGTCGGCGTCGACCCGGGCCTCCGTGAGCATGCCGCCGGCCTTGCGGCCGCTGAACAGGATGTCGTTGGGCCATTTCAGCCCCGGGGTGACCTTGGCGAAGTTGGTGAGAAACTCGCACAGGTTGACGCCCATCCAAAGGGTGAACGTCGGCATGCGCTCGGGCGCGACGCGGGGACGAAAGGCGAAACTGATGTACAGGTTGCCATTGGCGTCGCTGTGCCACGCGCGGCCGAGCCGGCCGCGGCCCTGGATTTGCCGGCCGGCGAGCACGGCGAATGGCGTGGGTCGGCCGGCGGCCAGCTGCCGCGCGGCTTCGTCGTTGGTGCTGTCCACCTCGGGCAGGACGAGCAGGGAAAAATGGCGGGGACGGACCTTGAGCTGCACCTCGATGAACGCGGTATGGAGCGTCTCCGGCCGTCGCATCAAGCGGTAGCCGCGGGAGCGTTGCGCTTCGAAGCCGAAGCCGGCGGCGCGCAATTTTTCCATGTGCTGCCAGATGGCCACCCGGCTGATCCCCAGTTTTTCGGCGAGCGCGGTACCGGACACCCAATTGGGCTCACGGGCGATAAGTTCGCGAAGAATGACATGTTCGACGGTGGGCATCAGCTTGAACGTTGCGGCGGGCGGGGACCGTTCCGGGTCGGGAGTCACCGCGAAGTTGAAAGAAGAAGCGATTGTCCCACGCTGGCGCAAATGTCATTTGAGGAATTCCAGGAATCTCTGGCGCGCGACCCGGCGCCACCGGCCGGATTGAGCCTGGCGTTGCAGGCGCTGTGGCATGCGGCGTCCCGGCGGAATGGGGACGGCTGGACGCGGGCCCATCAATGTGCGCAGGACGATCCCGGTGGGTACGGCTCGTGGGTGCATGCCCACCTGCACCGGCAGGAAGGCGATCTGGAGAACGCGGGCTATTGGTATGCCCGGGCCGGACGAAAGGTCCCGGTTGCAGTGGTCACGCTGGAGGAAGAGTGGGAGCAGATCGCGCGCGAATTGCTGGCGCGGTGAACAGATCCTTGCCGTCGGTCCGGAGGGAGGCCCTCTGCAGGCGCTGGATGGGGGACCCCGATCTCAGCCCAGTTGCAGGCCCCGTCAGGCGATGCCCGGCCGGCACGCCTCAATGCACGCTTACTTCGACGAGCCGCTGCGCCAGCCGAAATCGTTCGTGCGCATGTAGGTCTTCTGAGACTCGCGCAGGATGTAGGAGCCTTGCGCGGGGTCGGACTGGGCCGCCGCCCGCGCGGTATCCTTCATCTCCGCCATGTTATTCAGGCGTTCGTCCTCGGCGTACATGGCCATGGCGCGCTTTTCCGCAGAGGTGCCGAACAAGGGGATCGTGAAACGGTTCAGCGCACGGTCGGTTTCGGAAATATAGCGGCTCATCGCGATCGCCGTAAGCCCCTTCTGGGTGTTGATGGCGCGCTCGGTGAAGACCGGCGGGGTCGCTTCCCTCACAATGTACTTGGGCAGGCGGATGATGTTGTTCCGCGGCTTGTCGACGTCGCGCATGTCCACCAACGATTCCTCGACTTTGGGTGCGGGCGCGGGTTTCGGGGGGGCCGGGGTATATTTCGGCGCGGACGCGGCGAGCTGGGCGGCGACCTCGGGCGAGATCGCACGAACGCGCCGGGGCGCCTCGCGTGGCGCGGTCTGGGTGGAAGCCGGCTCGGCCTTCTTCGGCGCCAGGAGGGACGGAGTCGGGGACTCGGTTTGCCCGAGCGCGACCGCGCCAATCATACAGGCGGCGAGCGTGATGGAGAACAAACGGATCGGTGCGTGGCGGGCCATGACGATGAGAACGATGGCGGCTTCTGTGGTTCCCTGCAACCTCAAGGAAGGAGAACGCCCCGCTCGTTGAACGAGGGGATTGCGAGGCGAAAACAGGTCAGGCGGGCGAAGCGGCCGCGGCGGGGGCCGCTGGCGTGGTGCGTTTCGGGGTCAGGATCTTGCCGAGGACGAGACCGGCGATGAAGAACGCGACGAAGTCGTAAAACGCCTGCATGGTCACCCAGCCGATGGAATGGTTCCACCACACCGCCGAGCCATAATCGTAAAGTGCCACCAGGAGCCCGATAGTACCGCAAAACCGCACGCGGCAGCCGAAACCGCGAAAGGTCTGGGCCGAGGCATCGAGCATGAAGACGAGCAGGAGGCAGAGGGCGAACTCGTGCAGGAAACCTTTCAAGAGTTGGATTGGATCCATCATCCGCCGGCCGTCCTTGACGAAATGCACCTCGGCGATCGGTCCCCGCTGCATGAGTTCGCCCTGCCGCGCCGCGCCGAGCTGCGTCCCGGGCAGGAGATACGTGCCGGTGGCGGGAAAGATTTTCCCCAGGGCCTCGCCAGCCGCCGCCTCGTCCGGCACGAGGGCAAGCGCCTTGTAGGGCAGGTGGTGGGGCCCGCCCCAAAAAAGAAAACCCCAGGCAAACATCGCGAGAGCGGCAAGGGCGGGGGCGAGGAGGAATTTTTTCATGGGGTCGCGGGGCTGATGGTGGCAACGATTGCCATCAACGAGTCGTTTATGGCCGGGCCGCTCCAACGACAATCCCCGACTGCGCCCGCCGGCCGGGCGCCCCTGGACCAGGTCGAAGGGCGTGTCGCCCGAAGGAGCCCAGACCGAAAGGACATCCCTTTGACAGAAGATCGTTCGCCGCCGAACGTCCGGCATTCATGCCCTCGCCCGCCATCGTCTCTCGCGTTAGACTCAAGGATCGCCTGCCGGCTCATTTGCCCTGGGTGCGGGCCGGTGAATCCGGTATCCATGGCCGTGGGGTTTATGCGCGTCGGGCGATTCCCGGCGGGGTGCGCATCATCGAATATGTTGGCGAAAAAATCACGAAGGCGGAATCCCATCGGCGCGAATTGCGGCGGCTCGCGCGGCAACGGCGCGGCGGAGATGAGTGCGTGACGATTTTCGATCTCAACCGGCGCTTCGATCTCGATGGCCGGACCCGCCGGAATATCGCCCGGCTCATCAACCACTCCTGTGCCCCGAATTGTCGTTCCGAAACCATTCGCGGCCGGATCTGGATCCTCGCCCAACGCGAGATCGCGCCCGGCGAGGAGCTCACCTTCGACTACGGTTATGCCTTCAAGGAGTGGCCCCTGCACCCGTGCCGTTGCGGGGCGAAGAATTGCGCCGGCTACATCGTCAATGGCGGGCAACGCTGGCGCGTCCGCCGTTTGGTCCGCGCCAGGGAAAGGGCGGCCGAAAAATCGACCCGCCTGATTCCGGGGAAATCGGGCGCGCGGGCGACTTCACTGAAATCATCGGATGGGATTTCCGCCTCGGGCGATAAAAAGACGAGTTGAATGGCGGGTCCGCCCGGCTACAACCGGGGGATGATCTCCCTCCGCCCCCTCCGCCTTGCGGTGCTCCTCAGTATCGGTGCCTCCGCCGCTTTTGCCGCCAGTGCGTCGCCCAACACGCTGACCGCTGCCGAAAAGAAGGCCGGTTGGAAACTTCTGTTCGACGGACAATCGCTGGCCGGCTGGCACGGCGTAAAAAAGGGGAGTCCCATTCCCCCGGGCTGGAGCGTGAAGGGCGGCGTGCTCACCTGCGCGGCGGGCGGCAAGGGGGGAGACATCGTTTCCGATCAGGTTTTCGACAATTTCGAGTTGTCGTGGGAATGGGCGATGCCGGCGAAGTCCAACAACGGCGTGAAATATTTTATCACGCCGGAGCGCGGGAACGTCGGCCATGAATACCAGATGATCGACGACTCCATCGTGGCGAAGGATCACCAGGATGGCAGCACCGCGGCGTTTTACCTCGTGGTGGCGCCGGACCCCGTGAAGAAGAAGGTCAAGCCGTTCGGCGAGTGGAACCACTCGCGGGTCATCGTGAACGGCAACCACGTCGAGCACTGGCTGAATGGCCAGAAAGTGGTGGAGTACGAGTGCGGCAGTCCGGCGGTGCTCGAGCAGGTAAAGAAGACGAAATTCAAGACGACGTCCGGCTTCGGCACGAAGGTGCGCGGCCACGTTCTGCTGACGTATCACCAAGACGAAGCGTCCTTCCGGAACGTGAAACTCCGCGAATTGTCGGCGAAGTAAGCGACTGCGTGGGCCGGGCGGTGGAGGATGACGCCGCCCGGGGCCTGAGCACAGGGGCTGGCTTTTGGCTCATGCCGAGCCTTTCCGCGGATGGCGCGGATAGAACGGATAGAAGCTGATGGGACTTGTGCTTATCCGCGTCCATCTGCGCCATCCGCGGAAAAATTCTGCTGGACGAATTCAGCTCAGGTACAGCCTGTCTTTGCTAATCGTCACGGCGTTTTCGCCCCACCGATCATCGCCTGCAACCCAACCAAACGGTCGCGTATCGCCGGGTCGGTGGTGCGTTCCATGGCCCTGGCCAGCAACCGGGTGGCCTCCCCTGGCTTTCCCCGGCTGATCTGCAACAAGGCAATGCGATGCGATAGCAACGGGTGCCACGAAAAGAGATCCGCTCCTCGGGTCAGCGCCGCGAGGTCCTCGGCCGGAGGAGGACTGCTGCAGCGCAGCCATGCCTCGGCGAGCAGCGCAAAAGATTCCGGCAGTGGTGGCGCCTGCGTGATGCCGGTGCGGAGCAAAGCAATCACGGGCGACATCTCGGCCTCGGAATAGCGGCGAGTGTCCGGCTGCCCTGCAGTCAATTGGAGCAAGTGCAACCGGGCGAGTTCGTGGTAAACGCGGGGCCGAAGCACTTTTCCGTTCGCCGCGGTTTCCAGGAAGGGTCGTGCGGCCGCATCGTTACCGGCGTCGACCTCGCATAATCCCAGCGCCGCCGCGATGCGGGGATCGCTTTCGCTGCGCTCCGCGGCCCGACGCAAGGTGCGCCGGGCGTGATCCGCATAGCGGTTCGTGAATTCGGGATGGCGCACCCTAACATAGGGGATCTCAATCCGCTCCCATTCACCTCGCAGACGGACGATCTGAGCCGGCGTGGCTTTCACCACTTCCGCTCGTGGGATCCGAGGCAGCTGTCCGCGGGGAAGTCGCACCGGTTCTTTTACCGCGAGTGGCAGATAGTCGCTCAGCCGGTCGCGCATCTCCGCGAAACCGAAGCCAAAACACGCCTCAAAGATTTCTTCCGATTCCCCGGATTCACCGGCCCGTTCGGCAAATTTCCAAAACGCTTCGCGCGCTCCGGCATTGCGCGGGTCGAGTGACCAGCGAACGAAGAGGGTTGCTTGTGCTCGCCACACGCCAAGTCGCCAGGCGTCCTCAGCCGTGCCCTGCCACGCCCCGGCCGCAAACAGGTCCGTCATCGAAAGAAGAGGGCGCGGTCGTTCGGGTTCAACCGTGAGCGCGCGCGTCTCCGCCGCGGAGAGCCATTCGAACGGCCGCAGGACGATTGGGTCGCCCGCCAGATTCACCTGGGCGTAGATTGCCGTGATGCCCTCGATCAACCAGGGCGGCAGCATGGGCGTGCGGCGCTGGAGCATGAATCGGACGTGATCGGGCGAGAGGGTCAGCCGCGAGCCATCGAAATTCGCATCATCCAGGTAGGCGAACAGCGCTGTCATGTCGCGATCCTCGATCCGCAGGTTCGGCAGAAAGTGCACCCGCGTGCTTCCTGTTCGATTCCGCATCGGGTCCGCCAAATTGCCACCTCCGCGAATTGAATCGGTCATCCGTTGAATTCGATCCACCTCCTCGACGCCCGCGCTCCGGGGCTGGTCAGGCACCTTTTTCATCATGTCCTGCAGTACGGCGTCGCTGTTGATTTGCCGGGAAGGCGTCTGGTCGAGGATAGTCACGGTCGGCATGTCCATTTTTACGAGGAATGCGGCCGGCACGAGCACCTCCAGCAGTTGGGCGAGGCGTTCGCCTGTTTCGACGAACTCACGCGTCGTGGCGGTTGAACAGCGCGAAAGAAATTCGCTGGAGCCCGTTTTGGCGTAGAGCCAGGGCGGCCCCGTCGGGGATCCTTCAACGATCATCGGCGGCAATTCGATTACAGGACCGGCAGGAGTGTCCGGCGCAACGGCAGCGCGGAGCGAATACGAGCCGAACGCGATCAGCAGCAGCAGGCACCCGAGTGTCGCGAAAGCGCGACCGGATCGAAACTCCGTTCGTGCGTTCACTTGATTGCCTTCATCTCGCCCACGTCCACCTTGTAGTCGTATAGGTTCAGGTTGAAAAATTCCTCGATGCGGCGAAAGGCCTTGGCTCGGGCCGCCGGCAGTCGCAGCACGTAATCCTGCTGAACCTCAAGATAGTCGGGCGCGCGTCCCAGACTTCGCAGCTTCGAACGGAGCTGACTGTTCCCGCTTCCGATTTCGGCGGGGCGTTGCGACGTGACGATCAGGAAGACCGGCTTGGTCAGCGCTGCGACCGCGCGCAAGACCGAAGCGTCGGCCAGTGAGGTTGAATTACGGCGAAAAAAGGCGTGATGCGCCTCCCGGGTGAAATCGAATTTCCGAGGTTCAGATCCCAGAAAGCCAATTTCCCCGACGCCCGCTCCACCCCTTTCCGAAAAGTTCTTATCGAGGGTTGCGTCGTCCTGTGCTGCCCGTTGCAGCCAGACTTCGAGATCCATCGGCGCGTTGAGGCTGATCGCGCACCGAAACGTGGACGGATGCAATTGCAGCGCTCGCAACGCCAGATACCCGCCAAATCCTTCACCCATCGCCGCGATTCGGCGGCGGTCAAATTTGTATCGTTTGGCAACCCATTCGGCGGTTGCGAGCGCATCGTCGATGGGCACGCGGTCAATTCCTTGTTGAATGGCATCGCGGTGTCTGGCCCCAAAACCGACGACACCCCGGTGATTCACGCGCATGACCAGGAAACCCAGGCTGGCCAGCATCTGGGCGTCGGCATCAAAGTCGGGTTGCGCCTGCGCGGGAAAGCCCGCGGGGAAACAGATCACCAGGGGCGGCGGATTGAGCCGCGGCGTGCGCGGGTGGGTGAGATAGCCGGTCAGATGAACCCCCTCCGGGGTGTCGAATTCGAACGGAGTGGTCTCGTGCAAATCGCCGCTGCGGAGCCAGGGGGCGCGACGCAGGAACTCGACCAGCACGTTTTCCGCCCGCCGATAAACAAAATGACGCCCGACGTCGGACCCGCCGGAAACCCGCAGGAGAAAGCGCCGGCGGTCATCATCCCATTCGAGCACTTCCACCACACGGCGGGGAAATTTCCGGTCGAGCGCCCGCTGCACTTCCGCCAGTTCCGGATCGACCCATGCCGTGAATGGCGTGACGCCCGTCGCACGCACCCCGACGAGTTGCTGGTGCGTTTCATCGAACACGAGAGGCGAGCCGGGAAAGGGCGGCTCCAGCGGCGCGAGATCGAAGTGAGGATGCTCAATGGCGAGCGAGGTCCGCTGTCCGGTCGTGGTATCTAGGCCGTAGATCGCGAAGGTGTCGCGACCGGCATTGGAGGCGAAATAGAGTACTTTGGCGTCGAAATCGAAAGCGAGCGGGAAGGCGCGCGTGCCGAAATAGTTGTCCGGGGAAAGGGTGAAATCTTTCGGCAGGCTGCCGGTGTTGGCGCTGCCTGGCGCGCGCCAGCGGCCGCCCTTCGGCGGTTGGTGGGCGAATTCACGAGTCAGCAAATTTTGCGGTTGCTGGTAAAGGATTCGGGCGCGCCCCTGCCAGTCGTAGAGATGCCTGCCCTCACCGATTTCCTCCGTCACGACCGTACTCTTGCCCGTGTGAATGTTGACCTTGAACAACGACGTGGGAATGGGGCTCATTTCACGGGAAAGCGCCGGCATCCCCAACGCCTCGATCAAAATGTGATCCGAATCGCCCGCCAGCCGGCCGACCGCATTGATGTGCCGCGCGATCGTTACGTCGGGCGGCAATCCGGGCGGAGGCGGCGGCACAAGATTTATGCTCATGGCAAAATCGCTGCCATCGGCCAATTTTTTCGAATTCGAGCCGTCCGCATCGATCGCCCAAATCGGGGACACGAATTTCCATCCCGATTCCTTTGGCAACTCACCTGGCTCGCCTGCCACGGGAAGCTCGAAGACTTCCTCCGTCAGCACCATCACGAGGCGCTTCGGCGTGATCCAGCGCAAGTAGCGCAACCGGGCAGGGTCCTTCTCTTTCGAGAATTTCAGCGTCCGGTCTTCGCTGAGTTTAACGCTGGTCCGAAGCGTGGGATTGTCCACGTCGACGATGACAACGAGGAGCTGGCCGCTCTCGTTGCGGGTGTAGGCGAGGTGCTTGCCGTCGGGTGCGAGTGTCACCCTCTCGGCTTGGAACGGCCGATAGAGGGCGGCGGCCCTTTCTTCCAGCGACGGCGTGGACGCTGCTGCGGAGAAACTCAAAGCGGTGGTCGCCGAGAAAAACAGGGCGGCGGTGACATTCCTGCCGGGCGGGCGCCAACCCAGGAGGGCCGTGAACGCGCGGAGAAGTATTGAGTGCCAAAATTTCACAGGGGCGGATCTAAGGCAGTGGCGCCCGGGCGGGGCCCTGCAGCCGGCAGTCTGATCTACGGCCCCGGTGGCTGACCAGCGCGTTCGAGGTGCTTTTTGATCAGGGCCCGCGTCGAATCGGAGCTGTCGAAGGCGAGAGGTTTTATTCGTTTGAGCGATCGATCTTACGATTAGTACAGAAACCTGATCGTGAGTTCCAATGGCTTGGAGTTCTTCGGAGTAATTTCCTTTGGCACTTCACCAAAAGGCGCTGCACTGGCAATTGCCCCAACACAAAGGAACTCAGCTGAGAGTTGGCTGGTTCCAAGCGCCTGTTTCAGAGCAACGTATTGCCCGTCTTTCGGGTCGATCTGAAAGGTGATTTCCACGATCTGGTCACCATAGAGTGGGATCTTTTTATTCTCCAGAATTTCTTCCCACCGGGTTTGGACCTCGACGAGCATCAGTTGAATGTAGGGGTTCTGGGCCAGTCGTTCGTCCCTGATTGCAACCGTCCGGTTACGGCGCGCAGACCCCGTTGCACACGCAGTAAGGAGCGCGCGAGCTGCAACCAATATAGGTACGAACGTTTGCATGCGGGGCCGCACTTGAAAGTTATACTTCCCCGCGCGGCCCTCGCCGCCTACTTTTCCGGCACCGTCGTCGGCTGGCCCATGCGCACGTGGTAGTTGTAGATGTGCTCGTTCATGAACATCTCGATCTCCCGGAACACGCGGGTCGAGGTGCCGGGGCGCCAGTTGGCGTGGCCTTCCGCCGGCAACTCCAGCGACGAAAGCGGCACGCCGGTCCGGCGCAGTACGGAACGCAGGCGCAACGAGTGGGTCGGCGGCACGATCTTGTCCTGCGTGGCATGCACCAGCAGCACCGGGGTCTTGATGTCCGCGGCGTGGGTGAGCGGCGACATCGCCTTGAGCCGCTCCGTGTCGGTGCCAAACAGCGCCCGGCGCACCGCGGTGCGGAACGAATTGGCCGGGGCCACGATGTTGAGATCGGTCGTCTCCAGGGCTTGGTTGATCCAGACCGGCAGATCGGTGGGGGCGTTGAGCGCCACGGCGGCGCGAAAGGCGTCCGGATACAGCTGGACGGCGCGCAGGGCGAGGTAGCCGCCGTAGCCCGTGCCGAGCACGGCCACGAGTTTGCGGTTCAGCGGCATCTGGGCGGCGAGGAAATCGAGCGCGGCCCGGGCATCGTCGACCGCGGCGCGGTCGGAATCGACCTTGGTGCCCACCATGTGCTGGAGACCGAAGCCACCCGAACCGCGGTAATTCACCTGGACGACGGCAAACCCCATCGTCGCCAGTGCCTGCGCGCCGCGGTTGAAGCCCGGCAGGTCGCGGCCCCATGGACCGTCGTGGAAATAAATCAGCACCGGCGGCGGGTTGATGCGCGGCTTGGCGGGAAAGGTGACGATGCCGGAAAGCCGGACCCCGGCGGGGCTGGCAAAGGCGAAGGGCGTCGAGCGGTTCAACGTTTCCGGCGCGAGATCCGGGGCGCAGCGCGCGCGTTCCTGCAGCTTGCCCTCGACGCTGCGGAAGATCACGAAGGCGCCGGGATCGTTTTCGCCGGCGAGGTGAATGAGGAAATTCTCGCGCTTCGCATCCCACTCCAAGATCCGGACCACGTGCTTTGCGGGGCCGCGTTCGAGGCCCTCCTGGAGGGCCCGCAGCTCGGGATCGAACCAGGCGGTGGTGGGCCAAGACGGGGGCGCGGCGCGGATGCCCACGACTTTTTTCTTCGCACGATCGTAAACCAGCGTGTCGCCGCGCAACGCGTCACTCGGGTCGGCGAGATCGAAGCGGGGATGCTCGACAGCGAAATCGGTGCGCTGGCCGGTCTGCAGGTTCAGGCTGTAGATACCGTAGGTGTCGCGGTCGGCATTGGACGCAAAATAGAGCGACTGGGAGTCGGAGTCGAAACCGAGCGGGAAGGAGTGCCGGCCGAGGAAATTCTCCGGCGTCAACCGGAAGGGCGCCGCGGCGAGGGCGGGAAACTTGGAGTCCATTTTCTGCCAGCGCTTGCCGTCGTGGTAATCGAAGCTGCGATCCGTGCTGAAAAAGTGCAGCGCCAGCCGGGGCTTGCCGGTGCGGTCGGCGAGCAGGCGGCCCACGGCGTCGACCTCGTCCACCTGCTTCGTCCGGCCGGTGCGCACGTTGATCCGGTACAGTGTCGCGGACATCTCGGCGCCGGAGAGCGTCACGGCGTCGTCGAGCATCCCCGTGTTGCTCCGGGCCTCGACGAGGATGTTGTCGGGGTCGTCATCCAAGAGATCCGCGACGACGGGGTAGCGGTCGGTTTTCCACGCCATGGCGAAACTGCTGAAAACATCCGCCGTGTCGGCGGACGGGATCGTGGCCCCATCGGTGGTGTCATCGGAGTTGAGGGGGCCGCCGAGCGGGTCGGTGGGCGGCGTCGTGTCGGCCGACATGTCGGGCGTGTTGAGGCGGCGCCCGCCCACGCCGCGCAGGCCGGGCCCGCCCCCGCCGGCCACCCGGTTGAAATAGGGATTCTGCTGCCGCTTTTGTTCAAAGTCCGTGCGGACGTCGCGGGCGCCGATCAGCCGCTTCGGTTCGGTGCCGTCCGCGTTGATCGCCCAGAGGGAGTTGTCGTCGACCGAAAAAACCAGCCGCGTGGCGTTCTTCCACCGGAGGTAGGTGAAACGCGAGGGGAGTTTCTCTTTGGTGCCGGACATCGGCTCGACGTAGTCGTCCGAGACGGCGATGCGGCGGGCCTTGTTGGGCTCCAGCGCGACGAGCATGAGCGCGAGGCTGCCGTTTTCATGCACGGAATACGCGAGGGTTTTTCCGTCGGGCGAAAGGGATGCCGTGTCGGTGCGGAACGGGGCGAAGAGACGGGCGAGGTGAGCGGCGGACACGTCCTCGCCGGCGGGGGCGGACGAAATCAGCGCGAGACCGGCCAGAATCCAACCTAGGCGGCGAAGAGCGGAACGCATGATAGCGCAGACGCCCGGGGCCCGGCAAAGTTTCATCGGCGGCGGGGTTCAGTGCGGATGGAGAACCGACCAGAGGGGTTAAACCGCTAATCCTCGCTAATGTTCGCAGGCCAATAGGCCCGCGATGAGCGCCTGCGGCCAAGCAAAGCCGCAGGCGCGGCGCGTTCATCGCTGGAGCCATGGCGAAGGCTAAGCATGAGCGAAGGTTGGCGGTGCACCCAGGCTGGGAAATTCGGCCGAAGTGTCCGGGTGCTCCTCGGGCCGAAGGGCATGATTTTCTCTAAATCAGGCCCAGCTTCATCTTCCCCTCTTCGGAGATCATCTGCTGATTCCAGGCTGGTTCCCAGGTGATGCGCACGTCTGCGTCGCCGACGCCGGGCACGAGGAGAATCTTGCTTTTGGCGTCCTCGGCGATCGCCGGGCCCATGCCGCAACCGGGCGCGGTGAGGGTCATGGCGACGTTCACCTTGTAGGTGGGCGCATCGGCGGGCGCCGGAGCGTCCTTTTTCTCGACGTCCATGGAGTAGACGAGGCCGAGGTCGACGATGTTGACAGGAATTTCCGGGTCGAAGACTTGGCGGAGCTGGGCCCAGATCGCTTCGGGATCGGGTGCACCGCCGGTCAGGGTGGCGGCCTTGACGGCGGTGTCCTTCACTTCCTCGCCGAGGGCGTCCGCGTCGATGCCGTCGATGCGGAAGAGGCCGAAGTCGGTTTGCACGGTGTAGCTGCCACCGAGGGTCTGGTGAATGAAGACGCGGGAGTTCGCGGCCAGCGTCTGCTTGTCGCCGGACGGAATCTGCGTGGCGACGACTTCGCGGGAGAGGGTGCGTTCGCGGTTGGCGGGCGTGCTCATGAGGCGGAAAATAACGGGGGCTGGCGGTGGTGCAGGTGTTAAAGTGGGTTCCGTCCGGTTGGCGGCGGGTGGATCGCCGAGACCGCTACTTCTTGAACTTCGTTTTGATCAGGTCGCGGAGGGCGGCGTGGAGGTCGTCGTCCGCGAGGCGGTTGAGCACTTCCTCGAAGAAGCCGAAGGTGAGCAGCTCGTCGGCGGCCTCCTTGGCGATGCCGCGGGACTGGAGGTAAAACTCCTGCTCGGGATCGATGCGCGACGAGGTGGCGCCGTGGGTGCAGCGGACATCGTTGGCCTGGATCTCGAGGCCGGGGAGGGAGTTGGCCTCGGCCTCCTCGGAGAGCATGAGATTGCGGTTGCTCTGGTAGGCGTCGGTCTTCTGCGCGTCGGGGTCGACGACGATGAGGCCGGAGAAGATCGTCTTCGCGGAGCCGCGGAGGGCGTTCTTGTAGAGCAGATCCGACTTCGTGTTCGGCGCCTGGTGAATTTGCAGCGTGCGCTGGTCGAACTCCTGGTCGGTCTCGGCGACGGTCAGGGCGAGCATCTCGGAGAACGCGCCGGGGGCCTGGAGTTGCGAGAGCGACTCGTGGCGGGCCTGGCGGGCGCCGAGGTGGAGGTTGAGGGACTGCACGCGGGCGTCGCGGCGGACGACGGTGGAGTTGGACTGGAAGGAGAGGGCGCGGTGGCTCCAGTCCTGCTTGCCGATGTAGGTCAGCTGCGCGCCGTGGCTCGCGTAAAGGTCGTTGGCGCCGATGGCGAGCTGGGCCTCGTCATCGTGGGCGGAGCCGAAATATTCCACGACGGTGAGCCGGGAGTTTTCACCCGCGACGACGAGCGTGTGCGGGAAGATGGCGGCAGTGGCGCCGAGGGCGTAGGAGAAAACGCCGATGGGGGCCTCGAGCTCGACGCCGCGCGGCACATGGATGAACGCGCCGTCGGTGAGGAACGCTTCGTGGAGCGCGGAGAATTTCGCGGAGCCGAGCTTGGGCGGCTGCGCCAGCAGGTGCTCGCGGACGAGCGCCTCGTGTTTGACGAGGGCGCTTTGCAGCGTGTCGACGATCACGCCGCGGGCGGCGAGATCGGCCGCGAGCACTTCGCGGGAGAAGAGGCGGCCGTTGGCGAAGACGAGCTTGGCGGCCTTCTTGATGCCGATGGGCGCGTGCGGCACCGACGGGGCGGCGGCGGGCAGGGAGAAACCGTCGAGCGTGAGGCCGCCGAGGTTGCTGAAGCGCCACGATTCGTCGGTGCGCGCGGGCATGGGCAGCGCGGCAAAGCGGTCGTAGGCGGCGCGCTTGCGGTCGAGCCACCACGACGGGAGCGGCGGGAGGCTGGCGAGGTGTGCGGCGAAGGCGTCGGCGGTGAAGGCGCCGATTACGGCCGAGGTGGAAAGGGTGGACGAGACGGACATGGGAATGACCAATGACTAATGTCTAATGACGGAGGGAGCGACCGCGGCGCCGGCGACTAATGGGTCATTAGTCCTTGGGCCCTGATCAATCGTCGGCGTCAGCCGACGCTGCCTTCCATTTCGAGGTCGATCAGGCGCTTGAGTTCGACGGAGTACTCCATCGGGAATTGCCGGGCGAGATCGTTGATAAAGCCGTTTACGGCGAGACTCATGGCCTGGCCTTCGGTGAGACCGCGCTGCTGCATGTAGAAGATCATTTCTTCGTTCACCTTCGAGACACTGGCCTCGTGCTGCACGTAGTTGCGGTCGCCGCGGACGGTGATGGCCGGATACGTGTCGGTGCGGCTGTTGGTGTTGATCAGCAGCGCGTCGCACTCGGTGTTGTTCTTGCAGCCCTTGAGATGCTTCGGGATGTGGACCACGCCGCGGTACGTGCTGCGGCCCTGGCCGACCGAGATGGATTTGGCGACGATGTTGGACGTGGTTTCGTCGGCGGCGTGGATCATCTTCGCGCCGGTGTCCTGGTGCTGGCCGTCGTTGGCGAGGGCGATGGAGATGACCTCGCCGCGGGCCTTGCGGCCCTTCAGCACGACGCCCGGATATTTCATCGTGAGCCGGCTGCCGATGTTGCAGTCGATCCACTTGATCTCGGCCTCCTCGTGCGCGACGCCGCGTTTGGTGACGAGGTTGAAGACGTTGTTGGACCAGTTCTGGACGGTAATGTACTGGATCTTGGCGCCCTTGAGCGCGACCAGCTCGACCACGGCGCTGTGCAGCGTGGAGGTGGAGAATTTCGGTGCGGTGCAACCCTCCATGTAAACGACCTCGGCGCCTTCGTCGGCGATGATGAGCGTGCGCTCGAACTGGCCGAAATTTTCCGCGTTGATGCGGAAGTAGGCTTGGAGCGGTTGCGCGACCTTGACGCCCTTCGGCACGTAGATGAACGAACCGCCGGAGAACACGGCGCTGTTGAGCGCGGAGAACTTGTTGTCGCCGGTCGGGATG
>CANJKL010000006.1:0-237277 GCA_947474935.1 Opitutia bacterium | reverse complement strand
ACCGGCGGGATTGGCGAAGCGCGTGAGCGTGAGCCGGAAAGTCTGCGAACCGGCCGCGCTGCCCAAGGTGACTTCACCGTTTTCGGCGACGGTCACGGAAGTGGTGCCGGGAGGCACGGTTTGAAAACCGCTGAGTACGGGCAAGCCGTCGCTGGTGACGACTTGGCCGGTGGCGTTGATTTTAAAAGACGCGTCGCGGGTGTAAGCGAGGGTGCCGTCGGGGCGTTGGACTTCGAAAAAGCCGTCACCCTGAATCGCGAGATCGAATTTTTCGCCGGTGGCAGTAAGCTGACCTTGGGAGAAAACTTTGGAGGTGGCAACGACGCGGGTACCGTTACCGACCTCGATGCCGGTGGGCAGTTGGTTACCGCCGCCGTTTTGAGCACCCGCTGCCCGGGGCTTCTGGTAAAGCATATCTTGAAATTCGATCTTGCTCCGTTTGAAGCCACGAGAGTTCACGTTCGCGAGATTGTTGGCGATCGTGTTCAGGTTGAGCTGTTGGGCCTCCATGCCCGTGGCAGCTGAGTAAAGGGAAAGATTCATGGTGCAGGTTTACTTGGGGTGGAGGGTCGCAAGGGATTAACCGAGGGTGTCCAGCGTGCGTTGGAGCAACTGATCGCGGGTGGAGATAATTTTCTGGTTAGCTTCGTAGGCGCGGGCAATCGACACTAGGTCGATCATCTCGCGCATCGGGGAAATGTTACTGCCCTCGATGTAGCCCTGCATGACGCTGCCGCCGGCTGCGGCAATCGGGGCTTCGTCGGCGGTCGGCAGAAAGACGCCACCGCTTAGCGGCTCCAATTTCTGCGGGTCGGCAAAGCGACTGACCGCGAGGGTGTCGACGACTTGGCCGGCTTGACTGATCTCGCCATCGGCATCGATGGAGATTGCGCCCCCCGCCTGCAGAATGATGGGCGCGCGACCGGCCCCGAGCACGGGTAAGTTATCCGCCGTCACCAAGGTACGATCGGCGCGCACGGACAATTGGCCGGCGCGAGTAAAGCCTTCGCGTCCATCCGGGAGGCGCACGCTGAGAAAACCATCACCCGAGATCGCGACATCGAGATCCCGGCGAGTCTGGACCATTTCGCCCGGGGCGAAATCGAAGCGGACGCGGGCCGAAGGGAATGAACCACTTAAACTTTCACCGGATTTAAACTGGCCCGTGCGCAGTTCGCCGGAGGGCTGAGCAGAGAACTGGACCAACTGGCGCTTGAACCCAGGCACCTGACTGGCGGAAATATTATGCGACGAGGCCTGCTGCCAGCGCTCAAGAGCGGCGAGAGCTGCGGTATTTTGATAAAGGCCTACGGTCATAACCTCGATTAAGCATGGACAATGCCATGTTTGTATTTAGTTAGTATCCAATTTGATGCGTTTTTACGTAAACGCACAGGCAAGTTTTGCCTTTGCATTGAGCCCAATCGATTCGTTTGCTGTCGTCTAAGGCTGGTTTCACGTTTCCCCCGTGTAAATCGACCTAGCTGTCTAGTCCGCCCCACCCCTCCAAAAACCACAATGAGTAACTCAAATACGGTACCCGTCTACGCCGCCACCGGTCGCGCAACCGATAGTGAGGAGGTTGAATTTTCCGCCGAGCAAGTCGGCTTCGGGGTCTGCCTGATCGTCCACGACGCGCAAGTCCATGCGAGCGCGATTGCCCACGTGCTGATGCCCGACTCCAGCAATAACACCACTTTCGCCCGAAAAGCCCCCTTCGGCTTCAGCAACACCGCGCTCCCCGCCCTGATGGAATCACTCCGCAGCGCCTCCCGCAATTACGCCGGTGACGAGGCTTGGGCCGAAGCCAAGAAACGCCTCAAAGTCTACCTCATCGGCGCGAGCGAAATCACCTCCGCCCAAGCGAGTGCCACCGATCCGAGCACCGACCTTAATGTTGGAAAATTAGTCGCAAACCGACTTCGTGATTTGATCAAGACCGAGGGACTAGAGCCCCCGATTGAGGCCCTCGGTGGCGCCAGCATCCGCGACGTCTCGATTCGCAACGGTACCGGTAAAATCCTCATCGAAGTCCCTGGCCAACCGGAGAAAACATTATGAGCACTGCGCATAACGAAGAGCTCGTCGAGCGCATCACGCGCCAGATGGGCGAACTCCCCACCTCGCTCGAGGTCGTGTGCCGCCTGATGTTGATGTTACGCAATCCCACTCAGGAGAACGAACACGTCGTCACCGCGCTCTATTCTGACCGCCAGCTCTCCGGGCAATTGGTGAAGAAGCTCGATTCGAGTGAGGAGGCCCAGGTTGACGAAAAGGGCAATGTCATCGAACGCAAACGCAGCGAAGCCGAGGTACTCCAAGTCCTCGACGGCGCGGTGTTACAGATGGGGTACGCTGCGATCCTGCGCCTCGTTTCCGCACTGAGTGTCGGTAAATTACTCGCCGCCGAGCACAAAGGCTATGGCATGCAACGCCGTGAGCTCTGGGTTCACTCCGTGGTGGTCGGCCTAATCGCCCAAAGATTGTGCGAGCTACTCGCCGAAACCGGCCGAAATTCTATGGACCCCTCCCTCGCTTTCATCAGCGGCCTGATGCACGACACCGGTAAAGCCGCCCTGAGCACGGAACTCATGCTCAATTTGAAACAGGTGAACGATGCTGCCTTCGAAAAAGACGCCAACTGGATTGCGATCGAAAACAAATTTTGCCTCATCGACCATGCCGCACTCGGGGCAAGTCTGATGCGAAAGTGGAAGCTGCCCAACGAAGTTTTCGACGCCGTCGCCTTCCACCACCAGCCAACTAAAGATCATCCGCTCGCTTCCATCATCCACCTCGCCGACTACGCCTCCCGTTTTATCTCCAACCCAGGCGGCTGGTCGAGCTATGCGGTCACGGTCGACCCCACCGCCTTGGCTACCTGCAAATTGCGCCTCGACGACATTCAACGGGTCGTCTTCCACGTCGCTCAAGACCGAGCGACGGTGGATACTTACGCCAATATTTAAGCTGCGCGACGGCCCTGCCCTTCCCCGCCGCTCAGTTCGGCCCTGAGCCGGGGTCGGTTTGTTTCGTTGTCCTTGATTTGAACGACCAAAGGTCGCAGCTTTCTGCTGTCATCATCATGCTACTATGAAACCACTGTTGCTGCTGCTTTCGGGGTTCCTTTTCGCGGTGATTGCCCCAGCGCAGATCGAGGGGGAGTCCGCCGCCGAACTCATCAAACGCGCTGAACTTGGCGACGCCGTTGCCCGCGTAAAATTGAGCCTCATTCGCAGCGGCGGCGAGAACCAGCTCGCCACCGAAATCCAAACTGCCCGCTGGTACCAAGAGGCCGTCGAACAAAATAACATCACTTCGCAATACAGCCTCGGCCTGATGTTTGAGTCCGGCGTCGGCCCCGCCAAAGACGCTGCCGAAGCCAGCCGCTGGTTCCGCATGGCGGCTGAGCGCGGCAACAACGCCGCCCAATTCAAACTCGGCAACCACTACGCCGCCGGCGACGGCGTCGCCAAAAACTCCACCGAAGCCGCCCTCTGGTTTCGTCGAGCCGCCGAACAAGCCAACGTCGGCGCTCAACGCAACCTCGGCCTCATCCTCCTCAATGGCGCCGGCGTCGCCAAAGACATCGCTCAAGCCATCCAATGGCTCCGCAAAGCCGCCGAACAAGGCGACGTCACTAGCCAATACAACCTTGGCATTCTCTTCGGCAGCAAACTCGCCAAAAACTCCTCCGATTCCGCCCGCTGGTATCGCAAAGCTGCCGAACAAGGTCTAGCGGCGGCCCAGTTCCAACTCGCCCTACTGTGTGAACGTGGCGAGGGCACCACCAAAGACGCCGTCGAAGCCGTCCAATGGCTCCAGAAAGCCGCCGAGCAAGACCACGCCGAGGCCCAAACGCTCCTCGGCGAAAAATTCGCCACCGGCGACGGTATTCCGAAAGACAATTCTGAAGCCGTTAAATGGTACCGCAAAGCCGCTGAACTCGGCAGCGTTTCCGCCCAATGTAATCTGGGCTTCATGTACGCCACTGGTGGCGGCGTCGAAAAAAACCCCGCCGAAGCCCTCATTTGGTTTCGCAAATCGGCCGAACTCGGCAACGCCATCGGCCAAGTCAACCTCGGCATACTCTACCAAACCGGCAACGCCATCGGCCAAAATTTCTTCGAAGCCGCCAAATGGTACCGCAAAGCCGCCCTCCAAGGCAACGAGCTCGCCCAGTACAACCTCGGCCTCCTGCACGATACTGGCGCCGGCGTCCCCAAAGACAGCGCTGAGGCCGTTCGCTGGATCCGCATGGCCGCCGACCGGGGTCACGCTGCCGCCCAGACTAACCTCGGGGCCAAATACGCCACCGGCGACGGTATCCCAAAAGACCTCGTCGAAGCCCACGTCTGCTTCAACCTCGCCAGCGTCAAAGGCAACCCCACCGCCCAACGCAACATGGTCATGATCGAACGCGACATGACCCCTGATCAACGCGCGAAAGCCATGGAACTCGCCCGCAGCCGCTTCGCCGCCGCCACCAAGCCCGAAGCCATCGTCCCTGCCCCTCCTCGCCCCAGCCCATAAATTCTTTTAGGTTCTGCGCTGTTTCGAGCGGTTACGGTGGGGCAACAGCCCTTCCCTCGTAGTTTTTTAACCGCGAATGGACACGAATGGACACGAATTAACCCGGATAAAGCCGGGGAACGGCCTCACGCAAGGTGAGGCCCCACAATGAATCGTTCGTTTCTCCCAGCTGTTTGGTATCCGTGTCCATCCGTGTCCATCCGTGGTTCAACACCGTTTTTCAAAGATTATACCAACGGCCCTTGATCAAGAGCCGGTCATTGCGAGAAGCGCAGCGACGAAGCAATCCAGCTTGATCGCGTAGGCCAGAAAAATGGGGTCATGAAAATACCGAGCATTCGATCTGCCCACCGGAAACTGCGGTATACCGGAAACCGCGAGGAACAGCTTTTTATCTCACTAAACCTTGGGCCCAACGCTCATCCCAGCAAAAGACCTCTACCTTTTGACGCCGCCTAGGCGGCTCAAAGCAGCGCGAGCTCTTTTTTGTTTTGGAAAATCAATCGCGCGCCCGGTTCGCCAAAAAACTGCTTACAGCTTTCGGTCATTTTCTGGGTCAAATTATCCACCTCTAAATCTGTCATCGGCTTCCAGCTACGTTCCAATTCCGTCGCCTGACCAAGCGTGGCGACGAGGGCGCGTAATTCTTTGCGAATTTCCTCAAGGCGTACTTCCAAGCCGCGCATTGTTTCCTGCGCTTTACGCAATCGCTGGCTAACCGCCAAAAAACCCTCCTCCTTAAATCCAGTCACTTTCCGTTTCAGCTCTTCGTCAAACGCCGCAAAGGCCACGCCACTGGCCAGCCACGACAAGAGTCCCAAGATTAAGAGGACCAATCCCAGCACGCCGACAGCGGCCGCGATGATCAGCGAAACGTTGAGCAGAACCATGCCTAACAGTGCTACGCCCAGAGCAATCGCTGAGCCTTTTTGGGCCTTGCGTGTCCGCAAAAACATTTCGACACAGGCACTTTCGTTTTCGGCTTGAGCGAACTCTTCGCGGGCTTCTTCGACTTTCTTTTCGATGCCCATCGCCCGCGATTCCAGTCCGGCTTTCTCGCGGCGCAATTTTACAAACTCACCGAGCGAATAAATGCGCTCAGGATAATGAAACGTCTCCAACAAAGTCCGCATACTGTCCTCGCCGAGATTTAGCCGAAGCGAGTCAAACGTAGATTGATATTCACGGATAAGTTGGGCGTGCCGGTTTTTATCGTCACGCGCGGCCAACATCCGCGAATCGAGTCCTTCGAGTTTAAGCGCATTGTCGGCGAGCATCCGGGCCCGAATCGCTGGGCTGGCGCTCGCTTCGTCGGCCAAACTTTTGAGGCGGGAGGATAGCTCCCAGAGTAGGTTACGCGCGCGCCGCAGTTGTAGTTCGGCCCGCTCCTTCGCGTCCACGGCTGCGGTAGCTTCGGCAGCTTCAGTCCCAGCACCTTTGGAGACCTCCGCTTGAAATACCTGCCACACCCCAGTGGACGACGCAGCCAGCTGCGTGAGCTGTTTAAGACTGATCATAGCGGCGACGTTTAAAGCGCGCCGCTCGTGTACTGACAGTCGATCTCCACGATCTTGCCGCATTCACACGTCACGATCAATTTTTTGATCACGTCGCCCTCACGGACGCATTGGACCGAGGAGGTCCCGACTTTTGGCGCGGCGGCGCCGGGCAGAGCAGCAGCGGAGGCCAAGAGCGACAGACCCGAGGGCTTCTCGACCTCGGCGGAATTTGGCGCATCCAAAACGGCAACGCCCGACCGGCCAGATAAAAAGGACCTCATGGTTTTACAATTTCAGGTGAACTTACTGGTGCGGAGTCAGCGATTTTTCGGCTACCGACCGACAGTTTAATTTCTACGCGGTGGTCATTCTCAGGATCGTTCTTGTCGGCTTTGGCCGGCCGGGTGTCGCCGAAGGACGCTACCCGGTCGAATTGTTCGCCGGCGACGGCAACATTCGCCATGAGCCGCCGGACCGTGTTAGCGCGATCGCCCGATAGTTCCCAAGCCGAATAAGCCGAAGATAACATTTTCAAACCACCGCGCGAGTGGCCTTCAATCGACACGCGGAAAGCGTGACGATCGACCAGCCATGCAAGATTCTGGAAAACAAAATCACCCCACTGCGAGAGTTCGGCGGAGGCTTCACCTTGGAACAGCGGTTTGCGGGGCCGATCGTAGAGCGTAATCAACACGCCGTCGCTGGAGACGACCACATCAACCGGCCGGTTGGGATCATCTGATTTCACGTTGATCATACCGTAGAAGCCCATCGCGATCGCATTGAGATTTTTCTGTTCGGCCGCGGCGGCTTTAGATGCGTCCTCCTTGCGTGACTTGGAATTGATGTCACGGACCGTCGCCTCTTTGGCTTGGTCTTTGAGCACGCCCGTGTTCCAGGGCATCTTAATTTTGGGCGGTTCCCTAAAATACTTAGCTACCCCCTCCAGTAACTCCGGCTTCTGATTCATCAGCCACATGCACAAAAAGAAAGCCATCATCGCGGTCATAAAGTCCGCAAAGGCAACCTTCCAAGCTCCGCCGCCGTGTCCAGCCATGATATTTGAGGGGATCGAGGGTGGTTATTTGGCCGCGGCACCGCCCCGGAGGGAGTTTTCCAAGGCTTCCGCCGAGGGTTGCACGGAGTGGTCAAGCGACCGGCGCGCCAATTCGGCAGCGGTCAATGGCGCCATGCCTTTAGCAAAAGCGACCACCGCAATTTTGGTGCAACGTAAATACTGAATATACCCTTCGTTCAAACCTCGGATACTGCTGGCTAGAGGATTGGCAAAACCGTAGGCCGCAAAAACGCCCAGCATCGTTCCAGAAAGCGCTGCAGCCACCAACGCGCCCACTTTTGCAGGGCCTTGGTCAATCGCCCCCATCGTATGAATGATACCCATGACCGCCGCGACAATCCCGATACCCGGCAAAGAGTCCCCGGCAAAATTTAGAACATGGGCCGAATGCTCCGCCTCGCGAGTTTTTGTCTGAATATCCATCTCAATGACCCCCTCAAGTTGATCGGGCTTGATCCGTCCATCGACCAAGGGCTTTAGACTATCGACAATAAACGAGAGGCGCTCCGGCGAGGCCAGCAAGGTCGGATATTTCCGAAAAATAGAACTCTGGGTTGGAGCCGAAACATGCTCCTCTAGGGCCAGCAAACCACTTTTACGACCGGCTTGAAACAGCTCATAAAGCGCCCCGATTAGCTCGAAGTAGTGAGTCTTGTTGATCGTCTTACCGGTCATTACTTGGATGATTTTGCCCATCGTGTCTTTTAGAACGTGCAGAGGAGTCGCGATTAAAACCGCACCTAATGTAATACCAAAAATGGCGACGAGCTCGGCCGGATGCAGCAGATGCATGACCATGCCTATATCCCAATTGTGCCCCATGATGAACGAAATCACCGTGCAGCCCACGACCACTGCGAGTCCTATAATGATAAGCATATAAAATCCTATTTATTTTGATTCCGCTCAATAAAGCTCCGGAGCGCCAAGATCGCCTGGGTGTGGATCTGACTGATCCGGGCCTCCGTCAAATCCATCGCCTCGGCAATTTCAGCGAGCCGCAGGCCTTCAAAATGATACAACGCCAGAACTTTTCGCTGCGTCTCTGGCAACACTTCAATCCGGTCGGCGACCAAGCGCCACAATTCAGCCCGCTCCAAGCCGGCGGGGGCCGGCTCGAGATTTTCGTCGGCGATCGTCTCGTGCAGCTTAGCGCCATCGCCGTCATCATGCGCTGACGCATCGATGTTGATAAAGGTGACCGGGCTCGATTCCTGCAGCCACTCTTCGTACTCAGCTGGGGTGAGCTGCAGGTGACGCTGGATCTCCTCGGCCGTCGCTGCGCGCTGGTGCTTCTGCTCCAGCTCGGCGATGGCGTCTTTTATTTTGCGCGCTTTTGCCCGGGTGCGACGGGGACACCAATCCAAGCGCCTGAGTTCATCAAGAATCGCTCCGCGAATTTTAGTGTATGCGTAACCGGCAAAAGTCCGGCCCTCTTGCGGAATGTACCGTTGCGCCGCCGCAAACAAACCGATCACCCCCATGGAGTGAAGATCATCCGCATCGATGTGCGGGGGTAGGCTCAGCTTGATCCGACCGACGACTTGACGCACCAACGGCAAGTGCTCCTCGACTAAAGCGGTCGAAGCACCAGTTGTCTGTTGGTACGCTTTGTACGCCAAAGGCGAAATCGGTGGTGGAGGCGTATCGGATGATGGCGCAGATTCCATGGTGTTATCCCCGTTTAATCAACCCGTTCACTTTTTAGCTTTGGCGACCGCCATTTCGCCTCTTTTTTGACGATTGGCTTTTGCCGCCGCTTCGGCCGTCGCGCGTTTCACGGCAACGGTAATGCGCATCGCATCCAAAACCTGATTCCAAAACCACTGACCCGCCAGTCCGCCCACAGCCGCGGCAATACACGCATCGCGCACGACCAACGCGAACGTCCGATCGGCCCATAGGCCGGCGGTGAAGACCATCGTGAAGAAAACAAAGCCGAAAACTAAAAATATGTAACGCATACGAGTCAGTTCTTACCCAAAGTTTTTTGGACCAAGAAATCGAGCGAATCGGCTCCGATGGGGCCAAGCAAATTGCCGTCATGCGAGAAGAAAAGAGGACGCATCTCCCCCTCGAGCAATATTTCCCAAATTTTACCGACATCTTTTGCTTCGTCGAGGTGCGTGAGCACCACGTGGGTGGCCCCGAGGGCACGCCCCGATTTCAAGCCAGCCCGGAGGCTTTCAGTTTCATAAGCCGCATTGAGCACGAGCACCCGCGTCTCGATCGCTTGTTGCTTCAACAAATCGGCCAACAGGGGCATTTCGTCGCCCGCGGCCGCACCGAAGCACGGTACATCCCAATACACCCGAGCACCCTCATCACTTACCCGCAGATTTGGAGTATGATGAGTGAGCCCCACCCCCACCGCCTCGCAAAAGACTTCCAACTCGAGGCAGGGATTGGGCCGGTTAAATTCCACGTGGTGCACCCGACACTTCGTGCCCTGCTGAAACACTTCCCAGGTCAGCCATTGCCCAAGCGCCAATGATTTATCGGCCTGCGAACTGCTGATGAAAACTACCCTCCGACTAAGCGGCACCACTGGAAACGCCCCAACCAATTGGCGTAATTCACGCACAAAATCCGCCAGCGCATCCCCCAAAGGTTTATCGCCAGAGATCGACCACCGCCGCTCCGTTTCGACTCGCCAGAGTAGCGATTCTGAAAATCCCGCCGTCCTCAACGCGGTTCGCAAGTCCACGGGCCGACTCCCGCGCGCCAACCCCGACGCATACGTAGAATTCAACACCCCGGGCACCGGAGGCGCCATCACTGGCTCCAGTACTGATTCGGGCGCCGCAAGCTCGGCGATGACTTCCAGTTTAGCTCCACCGAAAATACGTTTGATAAAATTCTGCCGCACGGGCCGCACCGAAAGCACGCGCGCCTCCGGCCCTAACTGCGCTTTCAGCACCGATAGGGCCTCGTTCACGGAGCGCACGATGAACCGGTAGGTGCCCGGCGCTGGGGATTTAGGAGCAGATGAAGTCATCTGATTAAGCCGCCGCGCGGGCCGGTTCAAACGGCGCCGAAATTATACCGGCATTCTCGATCTGGTAAGTCCCCGGGATTTCTTGGAAAGACACGACCGTGAGCCGCGGGAACGTCGATTCGAGAAAACGCCGTAACGCCAACCGCAACTCGGCGCCCACCGCGATGCACGGCGCGCTCCCGCCGGCGGCAAATTCCGCCTGCTTGGAATTGATCGCTTGGAGTAAATGGGCGCTCAACGCCGGATCGAGTGCCAGACCGAAGTCTGCCGCCGTCCGATGGATTTTCGGCACCAGCTCTTTTTCTAGGCGCAAATCGAGCGTCAAAGCCCGCACCGTGCCCGGAGCCGATTCCAGCAACGGCACAAAATAAGGCCCGAGCCGGCGCCTCACCAACTCGCTCAAATCGTCAGGATTCTTCGTCAAGGCCGCGAAATCGGCGATCCCTTCCAAGATCAACGGCAGATTGAGGATCGGCACGTTTTCGCGGAGCAAATTCTGCAACACGCGCTGGATGATACCGAGATTGACCAAGTCCGGCAGCAACTCGCTGACCAGCGCCGGATGCGATTGCTTCACATGATCGATCAACGCCTGCACATCCTGCCGCCCGAGCAACACATGGGCGTTGGACTTCAAAATTTCGGATAGATGCGTAACGATAATCGAGGCGCAATCGACCACCGAATAACCGTTGATCTCCGCATTCTTCTTTTCGCCCTCTTCGATCCACACGGCCGCCAGACCAAAGACCGGCTCCTGGCACGCGACGCCGCGCAATTGCACGCGACTGCCCGAGACATTCATCGCCATCCAGCGCCCCATCATGAGCGAACCACGGCCCACGATGCGGCCGCGCAAAAGAAAACGGTACTCGCCGCTCGCAAGCTCGAGGTTGTCGCGCACCGCTACCTGCGGTACGATGATGCCCAGTTCGCGGGCCAGAGTTTTACGCACGCCGGTGATGCGCCCAGGTAAATCACCGCCTTGTTTCTGATCCGCTAGGCCGACCAGACCGAAACCCACTTCCACCGCAAATACGTCGACGTCGATCAATCGACGCACTTCTTCGACCGAGCCACTCTTCGGCGGCGCGGCTTCCTTATCTTTGGCCTTCTCGGCGGCGGTCTTAGCGACCGGTTCAGCCTCAGGCTGAACGGCCGGAAGTTTAAAGCCGATATAGAGAAAAAACCCACCCATCAAACCAAGCGGCAACAAGGGCAACCCAGGCATGAAGCCCATGAGCAACATCACCGCGCCGACCATCTTCAACGCGGCCGGATATCGCACCAGTTGGCCGCCGACTTGTTGCCCTAGGTCGCCGGTATCCGCCGCCCGGGTGACCAGCAAACCCGCGGCCACTGAAATTATCAGCGCTGGAATCTGCGACACCAGACCATCACCGATCGACAGCAGCGTAAATTTTTCCAACGACTCCATCAGCGACATATCCATCTGCAACACGCCGATCATGAAGCCGCCCAAAACATTGACCAAGGTGATCAAAATACCCGCGATCGCCTCACCGCGCACAAACTTAGACGAACCGTCCATCGCGCCGTAAAAATCGGCTTCACGTTGCACTTTAAGCCGCCGAGCCGTGGCCGTAGACTCATCGATCGTCCCCGCGTTCAGCTCTGCATCGATCGCCATCTGTTTACCCGGCAAGGCATCCAAAGTAAACCTCGCCGATACCTCCGCGATTCGGCCCGCGCCTTTGGTGATTACGACGAAATTGATCACAACCAAGATCACGAACACGACAAATCCGACCACGTAATTACCCCGAATCACGATCTTGCCGAACGCCTCGATAATGTGGCCAGCCTCACCCTCCGTCAGGACTAGGCGCGTCGAACAAATGTTGAGCGCCAAACGGAAAAGCGTCAGACCCAACAACACGGTCGGAAACGCCGAAAATTCTACCGGTTGGCGGACGTAAATCACCACCAGCATGATCAACAACGACGACGCGATGCTGAAGGACAGCAACACATCTAGGACCATCGGCGGCACCGGTAGCACCAGCAGCATGATCGTGCCAAACAATGCGGCCGCGACTAAGAGATCAGCCCGGCCTAAAAGTTGGCTGGAAAACGTCGTCGCGGGAACTGGAACAGCAGCAGGCATGAAAATTAGTTAGTTAGAAAGCGCCGCCGCCCGCCGGCTGGGAAGGGTGAAATAGTAGTAGCGGTAAGTCCGGTAGACGAAAGCGAGGATCTCGGCGACCGTCTCGAACATATCCTGCGGAATCGGCTCCCCCACTTTGCCCGTCGCATAGAGCAAGCGCGCGACGGGACGATTTTCCACGATCGGCACCCCATGTTGCGCACCCAATTCTTTGATCCGCAGCGCGTGACGATTTTCGCCCTTGGCCACGATCACCGGCGCCGCATCCGATCCCCGCACGTAGCGCAGCGCCACGGCAAAGTGCGTCGGATTAGCCACAATCACATCCGCGGTCGGGACCGCATCCATCATCTGCTTCTGCAGGAGTCGACGGGCGAATCGCCGCATCGCTGCTTTCACCAGCGGATTACCATCCGATTGCGAGTGCTCGTCCTTAACCTCCTGCCGCGACATCATCAGCTCCTGGTTCGATTTATATAATTCGTACGCATAACTGATGGCTGCGATCACAGCGATAGCGCCTAGAAATCGCCACATCAGCGCCATCGCGCTGGTGTGCAGAAAATTCGCGAGGTACAGCGACTCCACCGGGGCCGAGAAAATCACATCGCTGAAAATCTTGCTCGTCGCCGCCGCCAGACAGGCGAACACCGCGAACACTTTTAATAAATCAAGCGCCGCGGTGACCCAGATTTTTTTTCCGAAAATGCGGCCTAACCCTGCAATCGGATCGAAACGCTCGAAACTGGGCTTCATCGCCTCCGGAGTGAGTTGAAATCCGCTTTGGACCCCGCCGGCCAAAATCGCGGCCAAGGCCGTAGCGAGTACCACCGGCAACCCAATCGAAATGAACGTCGTCATCGCCAATGTCGCCACCGGCGGGACTTCGTCGCCCTGCACCCGCAACTCGCCCAGGCGACCGAAAATCGCGACCGCCAGCTGCGTCATTTTCTCCGACGCCTCGCGGGCCGCCAAACCGAAGGCAAATAATGCGGCCCCTAACGTAAATACCAAGGTCAACTCCGGCGCTCGCGCGAACTGCCCTTTCGAATGGGCTTCGGAAAGCCGTTTCGCGGAGGGAGCCTCGGTTTTTGAATCTTGATCTTCAGCGCTCAATGCCGAGCATTTAGCAAGTTATGCGCCAGCTACTAAATTTAAAAATAAGACTATTTTAATCAGTTATTTATGAAATTACTTATTAAAAAATAACTCGGATTTCAACCAGTCCCAAGCGGCAGTTTTTTCCCAAAACTCAAGGTCCCACCGAGCGCAGACTCACTTCCAAGATATCCCAAGGCAGCGCCTGCCACAGTGGATCGAGGTTACGCAACAACAGCGCGCCAAAGCCCGAGAGCAGCAACAATCCAGCCCACAGCCGCACCGAAACACTCGCGATGAAGACGTTCATCCGCGGCACCGCTTTACCCAAAATACTGAAGGCTAGATTGATGATAAAACTTAAGGCAATGAACGGAGCCGCAATCCGCAGTCCCACCGCCAAAATATGCGCCGTCACGTTGATCAAGCGTTCTAACGCCACCGCGGTGACGGTGTAAGTGCCCAACGGCGAAAACTCAAAACTCCGGGCAAAAGCCGCGAGGACATCAAAATGCACCCCCATCCCAAAAAACAACACGCCCGCAAACGCAGTGACGAAAGCCGGTAAAGGCTCCTGCGCCGGCACCGGCACATCGTAGCCTGGCGGCGAATTCAATCCGATTTCATTGGCGATCAATCGACCACCCAAAGCCGTGACCGAAAGCGCTGCTCGCACCACCAAACCCATCGCAAAACCCAGCAACACCTCGCTCACCGCCGCCATCGCCAGTTGGATCCAATCCGCATCTTGTAACGCCACCGGCAACGGGACCACCCCAACCAGCAGAACCGCTAAAATCATACTTAACGCCACGCGCATCCGAGTGGGCAACGTACCTCCCCCCGGCGTGGGCAACGCGGCAATCACGCCTAATGAGCGCAAACTAATCAAAACCCATGCAATCAACCAAATGAGCATGGCATGGGCTCGACGCGTTAATTGCCTAAACGAGCCATCCGCGCAAAACAGCTGATCGTAAATTCGCTCATCACTCGAACCAACCAAGGCGCCAGCAGCACGAACAGCACCCCGCCAGCGATCAACTTAGGCCCAAACGTTAAGGTCTGCTCCTGAATACTCGTGGCCGACTGAAAAATACTCGTGATCAGGCCCACTACCAACAACCCGAGTAAAAATGGACTGCACACGAACAACGAAAAAACGATCACTTCCTTTAAAATATCGATAGCGGCTTCCGGAGTCATGGGCGTTTAGACGTTGAAGCTTTCCACCAAGCTTTTCACCACCAGCTGCCAGCCATCCACCAAGACAAAAAGCAGCAATTTAAACGGCAACGCCACTACGGCCGGTGGCATCATCATCATCCCGAGCGACATTAAGATCGTCGAAACCAGCAGATCGATCACGAGAAACGGCAAGAAGAGGAAAAAGCCCATTTGGAATGCGGTCTGTAATTCGCTGATCACAAACGCCGGCACGATTACTCGTAACGGCAAATCTTGAACCTTTGTCGGCGGAAACCGTCCGAGTTTGAGAAAAAATTCGATATCACGGGTGCGCGTCTGTTTCAGCATGAAACCTTTGACCGGTTCCGCGGCCGCCTCTAAAGCAGCCCCGGAAGCCAAATTACCCGACAAATAAGGCTGCAAGGCCTGAGTGTTCACCCGGTCGAAGGTCGGTCCCATGACGAATAAAGTAAGAAACAGCGCGAGACCGGTAATAATTTGATTCGAAGGCGCATTAGGGAGCCCGATGGCCGTCCGGAGAAACCCCAGCACGATGACAATACGCGTGAAACTCGTCATCAACATCACGAGCGTGGGCGCCAGTGAAAGCAGCGTCATCACGACGACGATTTGCAAACCCACGCTGATCTCGCCGGGTTTTTCTGCACCTTCGAGATTCACCGCCAATTTCCACGGCGCCGGCGTCGCCGCGGGCGAGCCACTGCCCGGAGCCGCTGGCGGCGTCTGGGCTTGCAGCCCATCTTGGGCAAACACCAAGGCCGTGAACAAAAGTAAAATCGGTAATCGCAGGCGCCGCAGCCAAATCAGATTCATGGTGCAGGGTCCGAGGGTGGTACTTCTGAGACCAGATCGATGCGACCTTGGCTGACGCCAATCAGAAACGACCGACCACGACAGGAAGTAAGCACGAGGTATTGCCGATTCCCAAGGGGCCGCGTTTCTTCGATCAAAATTTCCGAGCCATTAGTTTTAAGCGACCGGCCTTTCCCTTTGGCCCGAAACCAGAGCCAAGCACCGCCCCCGAGGCAGAGTACGACAAATACGATGTAACCGGTCGAAGGTGAATCCGCAGGCCGCGCCATCGTCGGCTCGACCGGTTGCGGAAAAATGACCGTATCGGCGGAGCGGGGCGCGGTGGGCGTCGCCGCCCCAAGCCAGCCGCTAGCAAAGAGCAGACCCAGAGCCCAAACGACCAAGCAACGCCGACAGAAACCCAGCGCGGTGAACGGGGGGTGACTCATTTGGTGCGGCCGACGAATTCGGTGACGCGAATCCCAAAACTGTCGCCGACGAGCACAACCTCGCCCCGAGCGACGAGTTTTTGATTCACGTGCAGCGAGACGGGCTCATTGGCTTTTTGCGCCAATTGCAAAATCGTCCCGGGGGCGAGTGCGAGTACCTCGCGCATGGGCAGTTCGCATGAGCCCAGTTGCACCGCAACGTTCACCTTGATGTCTAAAACGAGGTCGAGAGATTTGTTTTCCATGGTGGATTAGGTGAAAAATTAACGAATGGCCGAGGTGATGGAGACTGCGATGCGCTCACCTTCGATCCCAATGGTACCGATAAATTTCTCTTCGGAGCCAACAACGATCGAAGTCTGCTCCAAAATACTGATGGGCAGCGGAAGGACCGAGCCGATCTCAAGATTTGAAACTTCCGCGAGGGTGAGAGTAAAGGCGTTCCAATGCGCGGTGATCGGCACCAACACGTCTTCGAAAGCAGGATGCCAGTTAGGTTCACGCACGACGGGTTTGTCGGGCTGCATTTTTTCCTGGCGGGATTGGAAGGAGCGCACGAGGGGCTCAACCATGACTTCGGGCACACACAACGAGAGCGGTCCCGTAGCTCCACCTAGGGTCATCTCAATACTGAGATTCACGAAGGACGCGGTCTTCGAGGAGCTTTGCATGAGGCCCGAAAAACGCTGACCACCGAGGATGGCAGGGAGCAGGGCTTGTTCATAACCCCACTGGTTGAACCATTCTTCGAGCACTTGCACCATCATGTCGTCGAGCAAGGCGCACTCAATTTCGGTGAGTTCACGCTCGACGGTTTGGGCTACACCAGGACCACCTAAAAGACGGTCGACCACGGTCGAGGCCAGAGCGGCGGGCAACGTCATCTGGCCTAGGCCACGCAGGGGCTCGGCCTTGAAGGTGCAATTGTAAGAACGCTCGGAAATTTGAGCGCGGAATTCGGCGAAGGTGGATTCGGAAAAGCCGACTTTGCCGAGAACGCACTCGAGTTTTAAAACTAAGGACAAGCGGGTCGCAAGTTGGCGGGCGAACTGGGTCTGCAACTCGCGCAGCTGCGCCAGTTGCCCCGCCGTCAACATGACGGGGTTCCGGAAATCATAAGCCCGCACCGCCGGGCCGACCTCGGCGGCGACGCGATTACCAAGGGGATCGAGCTGGATCGCGGGACCCGCTGAATCAGTCTGGGTTTCGGCCGTCATTACTGCACCACAAAGTCAGAGAAGAAAACCTGCGTCACCAAAGGGGCTTTGAGCAGATCGTTGAAGATGGCCACAAGGCGGCCACGTACCACCGCCTTGCCACTGGGCTCATCGAGCTCGGGCATCGAGAGGCTGGAGAGAATCGTGAGCGTGGCATCGACCAACTCAGCGTGTTTTGCGTCAATTTGTTTGTTAGCCGCGTCGTTTTTGCCGACGACATTAAAAGTGACCTTCAGGTACCGGGTACCCTGCGTGCCCGCAATATTGACGGTGAGATTTTCAAATTTTGGGCGCCCTTCACCTTTTTCCTTACCGCCTGCATCGGCCTTGGGCGCGGCGTGGGCATCGGCAGCCGCACCAGCCCCGGCACCGGCCTCATGCTCTGGGGCTACTTCCGTACCATTACGTTTGCTAGCTTCAGCCATGATCGTGGTGAGCTCACTCTTAATATCTTTAGTGAGTTTCGGAATGATCACAAAACTGACCACCGCCCATGAAAGCACGGGAGCGAGCACCACTGCGATAATCGCCGGGAGCATACCGCCGGCAGATTTCCCCGCGGAGGGTGCCGTTTTTTCGGCTGGTTTATCGGAAGCGGAGTCGGACATGGGAAAAGAAAAACTAAATCTTAGCGCTTAAGGTTGACGGTGTCTTCGACCATCGAGTCGGACACGGTTACGATGCGAGAGGAAGCCTGAAGACTGCGCTGGGCATTAATGAGGGTCGCGAATTCGTTGGTGAGGTCCACGTTGGACAGTTCGAGCGTCTCCGTTTCGATCGTGCCGTTACCCACGCCACCCGGAAGGTTAGTTAAACCGTTGAGCGCTAATCCGCCGACCGGCGCAGCATTTTCGAAATTGGTAAACATGTTGGCCCCTTCAAGTTTGAGCGCGGTCGGATTCGAGAAGCGCTGTAAGAGGACGCGGCTGGTCACGGCGGTCGTCCCGTCCGAGTACGTTTCCGAGAAATTACCTTTTTTATCAAAAGCGAAGCTGAGCAATTCGGCACCGGCGGGCGGGGTCTGGCTGATGCGAATACTGCCGACGGCGGCGGGCGCGGCGCCGGCGGCACCGCCGGTCAAGCCCTGCACCTGATAGTTGCTGCTGTTGACCAAATAACCCTCGGCGTCTAGGTGAAAATCACCCGCACGCGTGACGTACTGGGAGTTGTCGTCGGTCTTCAATACCCTGAAAAAACCCTCGCCCGAAACCGCGAGATCGGTCTTTACGCCAGTAACGCTCAGCGAGCCTTGGGAGTTTTTAATCGAATCTTCCATCATCGCGGAAAACGAGACGGTCTTAGATTTAAAGCCCGTGGTGTTAGCATTAGCGATATTGGAGCTGATGGTTTCGACCCCCTTGGAGAAGGCCTTCATGGCAGTGACGCCAGACTGGATTGCGGCTGAGATAGGCATAAGTTTTAAATTCCGAGTTTGAGTTTGAGTTTAAAAATCAGGTTTAGGTCCGAACGGTCGCAGGAGGATTTTTGACGGAGGTGGGGGCGACGCGGGTCACGGAATCGAACGAGAAAAGCGCCTCGCCCATCCGCAGTTGCAGGCCTTTGGCTGAATTTTCCACGGCATCAACAATGCCCGTGGTTTCTGCCCCGGCATAATCTCTGACGGTGACTTCGCGGCCGATCATGCTGCTCGCCGCGATCATCTTGTTGGCATCACCCATGCCCTTTAAGGAGGTGATCATCTGGCTCGATTGCTCGAGGCTGGTAAATTGGGCCATGGTTGTAACAAACGAGTTGTCATCCATCGGCTTCATCGGGTCCTGATTTTTTAACTGCATGGTGAGCAGCTTCAAAAAATCCTGTTGGCTCATGGTCTGCTTAGCAGTGCGGGTAGCGGCGGGAGCAGCGACCGGCGCAGCTGCCCCGAGTGCGGGCGTGGTGGATAGGATAGGCATGGTCAGGCGAAGATTTGCAAACGGTGGTTGGCGGCTAAAACAGGTGCCCCGATGGGAGCGACCGGGCTGTTCGAAAGTGATGGGGTGCGCCCCACCCGCACAGCGGGCTCGGGTTTAGAATGCATGTTTTGCCGAGCATCCGCATCGGCTTGCGCCCCATTTTGGCCTCGGCCGGACGTATCCGATGAACCCTGCCACTGAAACGAGGACGAAAAACTACTGGAGCGATCCGATCGATCGAACGCCGCCTGCAACGATTCGCGCAAGAAAGCCGAATCTGTGCTCAAAACCGTTTCCACTTGGTCGGCACGACGCACCACTTCGACGCGGAGCTTGCCGTGACCGGCGACATCGAGATCAACCACGCAGCGTTGTTGACCGGAAATCCGCACCGTCTCGGTGATCGCCGCCAATTCGTCGACGACTTGCACCAAATTCACGCGCGTCACCGCTTCGGTTGCCGGTGCATCTGAGGCGCTTCCGACCGAGAAATCTAGAAGAGGACTGGACATGTTCGCGTCCATCTTAGCACTAACTGAGCCACCTACATCATTAGCTTTAGCAACTAATTGATTAGTCATTGTTTCTACATTCTTAAAAATACTTAATTCGGCACTCTCACTCCCTTTAGCGCTGGCGGCCGAGGACTGAGCGGCAGTTTTTTCTGCCCGTAAAGCGCGGGGCAATTCAGGCTCGGTTAAGACCGGAGCCGGCTGTGCGGCGACCGCGTTCAACCCAGCCGGAAGCTTGAAAGTGCCCGCCCCATCTTGGTCTGGCGGCATCGTGCGTTTCTCGTCCGCGTTTCCTCCGGCTCCATTCCCTGAGGTCAACTGCGCGCCTTCGATTTGGCGCGTCGGTGTGGCTGAAGTTTTTGTGGCCGGCGATTGCTCGGCTGCACGAGCTGTCGGCAGCGCTGCTGCACGCCCCGCCTCGCTTCGACTCGCTCCCGCAGGCATCGCCTGGAGTGAGGCCCCGGCACTTTCACCGCCCGAGGTCGAGCTCGCTTCAGCGGAAATCGCGAGTGCCATCGCTTCCGCTTCAACCGGCGCGGACTCGCACTGCATCTCGCCTACTCCAAAATTAATTGGCGCCACTTCCTCGAGCGGCAACGGCTGCCCAATCCATGGCGGGACGATGCCCACGGTATCGTCGGTGTTCGGCGAAACCTCGGCGGATTCAACCCGCCGGTCGGCGGCTAGATCACTCGACTGCTCTGGCTCGCCGGAGTTGTCCATGCGCCCCTCGGAATCGCGGGCCGCCTTTGCGTAAGTTTCAACCGCGGTCGGACGGGCAGGATGGGGAGACTTCGATTTCACGCCCTCGGCCACCTGCTGCACCTGATGGTGAGGAGCGGCGCCGGAAGGAGACTTAACTCCAGCGGAGTTAATCGACGCGGGTGCGGCTTCGCGTTTAACCGGCCCAAGCATGCTCGCGAACGAACGTTTCAGCTTTGCCGAATTACGCGCCGCCTTGGCGCCCGCCTCCGCCGTAAATGCTTCAGCCGGCAGATCTCTAGGAACCGATAACACGGCTCCCGAAATTTTTGCTTCAAAGGGAGACATCATTTTGGGGCACGATAATTTTTAACACCCTCGGCTAATTTAGCCGCCCGCTTCGCCATCAGCGGATCGCTGGCGGCTTGCTTGCCCAGCTCTTCAAAAATTCCCGCGACGACATCCACCTTCATCAGCGCGAGAATTTTGACCGCGCTGGCGTCCTCCATCTCGAGCATGATCGTCACCGCGGATTTCGGCGAGATATTTGAGTAGGTTTGCACCAGCGTTTTCAGATTTTTGAGTTCGCTCACGGCGTCATCAGCCCGCGTTTTTACGTTTAGGCCTTTCGCCTCCGTCAAATAACCCTCGACCTGTTTGCGCATCAGATCGATGTCGGCTCGCGTCCGGGCAAGCTCCAGCCGCTCGGATTCCACGCGCTTCTGTTGGTCGATCAGTGCCGCCTCCCGCACCGCCAATTGATCCTTGGCTAATTTTAACTCACTGACCGCGCGGCTCGTGACATCCACCGGCGGTGGACGATCCGGCAAGTGCGAAGGAATGACCTTTGGCTTCGGGCGCATCGCGGCAGCCAGCGCCGCATATTCGGGAATACGTTTCAGCACGAGGTAGCTGGAGAGTCCGACGCCCAACAAAGTCGCCACCAGAATAATTACCAGAGGGGAGGTGATGAATTTCATGAAAGAAGAGAATAAGAGGCACCTGCGATCCGACGAGCGGCCTCGTCCATCTCCGCCTGCTCGCGACGAGCCGCATCTTGGAAATGACGATCTTCCGCCCGACCCCGAAGATTTTTTACCGCCTTGAGTTCTTTCCCAGCTTCGGCCCAAGCCTGCCGGGTTTCTTCCAAAATCTTGGCGTGGGCGAGTAAGGCCCTTTCCGCACCGCGCTCCTGCGCGATCGTGCGATCAAAATCAGCCAAAGCCGCAGCATGATCCTGCGGCGCGAAGCGCTTGCCTTCGGTTTGGAGTAAGTTCGCGCGCGCCACCTCGGAACGAGCCTGCGCCTGAGCCAATTCATGGTCCAAGCGCCGTTGTTGCTCGAGTTTTTGCGCCAGCACCGTCGCCGCCTGCGTCTCGCGCAGTTCACGCAGGAGCACCAGACCCTGCAGCCTAAAACAGAAACGCTTCATCCGAGTGCGCCCTTCAAACCAGCCGCCATCGCCTCGCTCGAGACCACCTCATCAATGCCCTGCCGCAGGTAAGTCTGTAACGGCCCGTGCACGCGAATCGCGTGATCGAGCGCGGGATTCGAACCTTTGTTGTACGCGCCGATGTTAATTAAATCTTCGTTCCGCCGATAGAGCGCGACCTGTTCCCGCGCCGCGGCCGACCATTGCAAAACCGCGGCCGGAGCCACTTCGCGCCCCAAGCGGCTGATACTTTCCAAAATATCGATGGCCGGGTAGTGGTTTGCGTGCGCCAACGCCCGCGACAGCACCAAGTGCCCATCCAAAATGCCACGCACCGTATCAGCCACCGGCTCGTTCATGTCGTCGCCTTCGACTAAGACCGTGTACAACGCCGTGATCGCACCGATTTCACCCGCGCCTGATCGCTCAAGCAAGCGCGGCAGCAAGGCAAACACCGAGGGCGTGTAACCGCGCGTCGCCGGCGGTTCCCCGACCGCGAGCCCGATCTCACGCTGCGCCATCGCGAAACGCGTCACTGAATCCATCAACAACAAAACATTGCGGCCCTGATCGCGGTAACTCTCCGCCAACGCCGTCGCGGTAAACGCGGCCCGTAAGCGCATCGGCGCCGGCGCATCCGAAGTCGCCACCACCACGACGGATTTCTTCAAGCCGTCGGGTCCTAGATCACGCTCAATAAATTCCCGCACCTCCCGACCGCGTTCGCCCACCAGGCCGATCACGACGACATCGGCCGAGGAACCGCGCGCAATCATTCCGAGCAACGTCGATTTACCGACGCCGGAACCGGCGAAAATGCCCATCCGCTGACCACGGCCCAAAGGCGTAAACGCATCGATCGCCTTAACGCCGGTTAAAAAAGGTTCAGAGATCCGCTGCCGGCGCAAAGGATGTGGCGGCGGAGTCTGCGCCGCCCAAGCCTGACGCTGGCGCGACAATGCCGCCCCTTCATCCATTGGCCGTCCAAGCGCATCAAGCACCCGGCCCAACAAGAGATCATTGGCCACGGGCAACGACAGCGACTCCAGTGCGACCGTCTCGCAACCGACGTGCAAGCCGCCGACATCGCCCAACGCCATCAATAAAATTTTCTCCGACCGAAACCCCACCACTTCGGCCAGCACTTCGAAAGCGTTGCGCTGGCTGCGCAACACGCAGAGTTCGCCGAGGCCGACATTCGGCCCCTCGGATTCCACGATGAGCCCAGAGATAGAGGCCACGCGGCCGTTGCGGCTAAACGTCGCTGCCTGCTGCACCTGGCCGCGCACCAACGAGACGATGTCTGCCACGCCGGAGTTCATTTACGCGAGAGCTCCCGCCGCAAGGCTTCTACCTTCGCGTTATGGCGCGCATCGATCACCCCGAAACGACTGCGCACCTGACATTCGCCCGAAGCAAACGCCGGATCGATCGTCACCGAGATGCCGGGATACGTCACCCTCCACTCCGGCACCAAACTGGCGATGATCTCATGATCGCGTTCGCCAACGACCAACTCGAGATTCTGTACTTCGGGAAAAAGCGCGACCAAGGCTTCCTGACACAGTTGCGCGACCACTTCAGGTGGCGGCGTGAAACCCGCGAGTACGCGCTTGGCGACTTCGACTGCGAGATCGGGCAAAACCAGCCGGATTTGATCAGCGATCATTTTCTCTGCCTCGCCGAGGCGAGAAAAAATTCCCGTCTGCACCGCACTCACTTCCGAGCGAAATTCCACGAACCGACGGTCCACGCCCGTATCAGCCTGGCGCGCACCTTCGCGGCGGCCCCGTTCGAACTCGGCCGCAAATTCTGCCGCCGAGAACGACCGCACGGGTTCAACCGCTTCGGCAGCCAGCACGAACGGTCCGGTGAACGAAATTGAATGACGTGAAACAGCCATGAGGTTAAGCCGCGCCTTCCACGTCGTCTTCGTCGAGGATGATATCGCCCGATTCCTCGAGCTTGCGGAGCATATCGACGACGGCGGCCTGCGCCGTCTCGACCTCCTTGGGGCGCACGTTGCTGAGCATCGCGATATCGTCGCGCAAGCCTTGTCCGGCCCGCTTCGAAAGTGCGCCGAAGATTTTTTCCTGCATGCCTTCTGAGGCACCTTTGAGTGCGAGCGCCAATTGGGCCGAATCCACATCGCGCATGAGGCGTTGCATGTCGCTGGGACGCAGCCGGGAGAGGTCTTCGAAGGAGAATAATTTCCGCCGCACTGCGGTCGCAAGCCGGGGATTCTTCTCTTCTAGCTGGGCCATGACCGCACGGGTGGCGTCTTTCGAAACACCTTTGAGCATGTTGGCCACCGTTTCGGCGCCGCCACTGCGATGGAACGCCGGCACCTCGGTCTGCGAGATGTGAGCGCCGAGTTGGTTGGCAATCTTTTCGATGTATTTTAGCGAGGTACTATCAATCAGGCCGATGCGCATCGAAATATCCGCCTGCAGCTCAGGGGAAAATAATTTAAAGGCATCGCGGGCTTTAACCTTGTCGATGTAAGAAAGCACGAAGGCGATGGTTTGCGATTGCTCCCGTTTCAACAGGAGGAACACATCGCGGCCTTCCATCTCGGAGATACGTTCCAGCACTTTGGCGGAAGCGAGGCTTATACTCGCACCGATTCGGCTTAACATCGCGCCCGTTTTGAATTCGCCGCGCGAAAGATCGAGGGCTTTTTTGGCGAAATCGAAGCCGCCTTCGATCGATTTCAAACCCCCGATAATGAGCGGCTCAAATTCCGCGATGAGAAAATCTTTCAGCTCCTGGGACACGACTTCAAACTCGCCCATCAAACGGCAGATTTCCTCCACCTCGCGATCAGGAAAGGTGCGCAGAATGTCTGCCGCGGCGTCCGGCCCGGCCACGATCAGCAGGGCAGCGAGTTTTTGCGGTCGGCTAAGTTTGCCGTATTCGGTGGAGGTCACGGGCGATCAAGGTTAGGTCTTAGACTCGGCGGACCAATCCCGCAGCGCGGCGCCGATGTTGCCAGGTTTTCGGCGGAGCAATTCGTTCAGCGAGGCTGCGGTCACCACGGCGGGCAGCTCTGATTCTTCTTCGACGCGCGGTGGATTGATGACCTCCATCGGCACGGTCTCGGGCCGTTGGGTGCGCAGGAGACGGAAGAAAAAGCCAAAAGCGAGCACGGCGATCAGCACGGGGGTGTAGTTAGCGCCGAGCTCGATCCAAGTGCGCACCTTCGCCGGCACGGTAGCTTCTTCGACGGCGGTCGGGAAGGATGATTGAAACGCGGCTTCTTGGATCGTCACCAGATCCTCAACGTTAGCATTGGCGTTGGCCCCGGCAAAAGCTTTGAGGCCAATCGCGTTGATCACGAGCTTGCGCAATCCCTCGAGTTCTTCCGCGGTGCGGGGTTGCGGCTTAGCTTCGGCGCCGGTGCCTACGAGGCGTTGGGCGACGAAGACCGAGGCCGAAAGTCCACGGATCGTGCCCGGTGTGCGGGACGAATTGGTCAGGACGCGATTGATTTCGTAACTGGTGGTCCGGTTTTTGGTGTTCTGGTCGTTGGCCACGAGCGGCGCTTCTTCTTTGCCCGCGGCATCCGGGGTGTTGGCGGTCACGCCGGCGATGCCAGACTTCTTTTTTTCCACCGCGGTGGAGGTTTCTTCAATATTAGTTTGAGAGCGGATGACTTGGCTTTCGGGGTCAAAACGCTCCTCGCTCCGATTGCCGGTCTCGCTGTCGATGTCGGCGGAGACTCGTACGACGGCGTTGCCGGGTCCGATCACCGGGGTCAGCAAGGATTCTACTTTGCGCGCAAAGTAATCTTCGACCTGTTGGCGGTAGCGCATCTGGCTGGTTGCAGCGCCCAAGGTCGGGTCATCCTTCAGATCGGCGGAAAGCACGTGGCCCTTGTGGTCAATAACCGCTACCTCGTCGACGACAAGGCCTTGGACAGAATTGGCGACGAGATTTCGAATCGCGTTCACCGCCTCAACGGGCAGACGGTTGCCGCGGAGCTCCACGAAGACTGAGGCCGTAGGCTTAATGCTCTGACCGATGAGGAGGAGTCGGTTTTCGGGTTGCACGATCATGACGCGCGCCGCGGCGACGCCGTCGAGCTGCGCGATCGTGCGGGATAATTCACCCTGGAGCGCGCGGGCGTAATTGGTGCGCTGCGCAAAATCACTCAGCCCAAACTGGCCTTTATCAAAAATTTCAAAGCCCACGCCTTCACCGCTCGGGAGCCCTTTGCTGGCTAAATCCATGCGCAAGCGGTGAATGTTTGCCGCCGGCACGAAGACCGAACTGCCGTCCGTGCTGGTGCGATACTTGATGTTCTGCGCCTGCAGGGAGCTGATGATGATCGCGGCGTCCTTCTGCGCGAGTCGGCCATAAAGGAGCTGGTAATCGGGCTGACTGGACCAGACGGCCGCACCGACGAGTCCACCCAGCACCAGAAAAGTCGCGAGGAAGATCGAGGTTTTTTGACCGACGGTGAACTCGCGCCAAACACGCAGAAAGGAATCAATAAAAGGTTTCATTTATTCGAACTTCGGGGAAAATTATACGGGCATGCGCATGAGCTCTTGGAAGCCCTCGACGACCTTATTGCGTACCTCAACCATGAGGCTGAATGCCACCGATGCTTCCTGCATCGCGATCACACTTTGGTGGAGCGGAGTACCTTGGCCGAGGAGCACAGATTTGGTTAGAGCGGCAGCTTCACTTTGCTTGTCGATCAGTGGGGAGGCCAGTTGCGAGAGCACGCCGGCGAAATCCGATGGCCCCGTAGCAGCCTTGTCGACCGCGCCGCCCGGGTTGAGACCTTTGAGATCCAGCGCAGGCAGCCGCGTGACAGCCTGAGGACTAATTCCGCTCGCGGTGATGGCTCCAATGATAGACATGGGGAAGGGAAAATATTACCGGCCGATATCGATCGTTTTCTGCGCCATCTGGCGGGCGGCTTTGACGACGGAGAGGTTGGCTTCGTAGGTGCGGGAGGCCGTGATCAAATCGACCATTTCGGTCGAAACGTTGACGTTGGGCATCGCCACCATGCCTTGAACATCGGCATCGGGGTGACGTGGGTCGTAGATTTTTTGTCCGGGGGTCGGATCGTTGCTGATGGAAGCAACTTTGACGCCGGTGGGGCCAGCGCCCTGACCACCTCGGGCGAGGCGGTTGGCGAGTTGGGCTTCGAACGTGACGACCTGACGCTTATAAGGACCGCCGTCGGGCGAGCGCGTCGTCTGGGCGTTGGCGATATTTTGGGCGATGAGATCGAGCCGGGTTTTTTGAGCGTTTAACGCGCTGCCGGTGGCACCTACGCCAGTGATGAGTTCCATGGTTGGGTGAAGGCGAATTAGAAGCTGCTCCGGCCAGTGATAGCCATTTTCAGCGACTTGAAGTTGGAGCCGATCAGGGTCGTGAGGTACTCGTGGTCGACCTGATTTTTATTCATCTGCAGCAATTCATTTTCGAGATCGATCGTGTTGCCGTCCACCCGCAGGGCGCGGGCTTGGCTGTCTTCCATCAGGCGCGGAGCCGGGAGCGCATTTTTGGCGCCGCCGCGTTGCACCGCAGTCTTGAGGCGGTCGGCAAAATCCTTGGCGACATCCATCCGCTTGTAACCAGGGGTTTCTACATTGGCGATGTTGGATGCCAGTGCCTCTTGGCGGAGAACGCAGGCATCCAAGGATCTTTGCGCAATGCGCATGTTGAGGCTGGGCTCGATTCCTTGGATCATGCCAACGATTAAGCAAATGCAGTTCCAGCTTGCACTATGATTACACAAATACCTTAATGTTAAATATCTTAACATACACAAAACTTTATTTAGACCTTGGCTATCGCCCAAAAAAGACAGGCAATTTTTGCCGCGAAACGAACGATGATTTTGGGCTTTTCGCCGTTTCCAGTGGGTGCCGGGGAGCGCAGCCCAACCCTCGTAGTTTTTTAACCGCGAATGGACCCGAATACCAAACAGGGGGGAGCAGCGAACGACTCATACCAATAGCTTCACTCAGGTTGCCGTGCGTAGGAGCCCGCTTGCGGGCGATTCGAGGCTTCGATTCGCGCGCGATGTGAGGCCTGCGACGTTCACCACACCCCCGTCATATCGCCCGCGAGCGGGCTCCTACGCCAGAAGCCTCCAAGCCGCCGCAGACCCCTTAATCAACAGGCGGTCATTGCGAGAAGCGGAGCGACGAAGCAATCCGGCTGGATAGCGTAGGTCAGAAAATGGGGTCATGAAAATGCCGCACATTCGATCTGCCCACCGAAAACAGCGAGGAACCTATTTTTTACTTAAGTTTGAGACCAAACGGGTCGTTTACCATTTACCTTCGTTGGGCCTAAACGTGTCCCCTCAAACTCAGCTCGCTCCACGGGATCCAATCGCGATCCCTGAGGCGCCGCCTAGCCGCGGCCTGAGGGAGAATCGTGCCGGCCCACTGGTGCTTGTGGTGAACACGGAGGCGGTGACGCTCGAGGCGTTACAACTTACTTTAGAATTCGAGGGCTTCACGGTGCATCAAGCGCCCGCGCCGGCCCCGGCGCTCGCGTTGCTCGAATGCGAGGATTTCGCCGTCGTTCTCGCTGACCACGAATTACTCGTGCGGGATCAGGGCGATTTACTGAGCCGCACCGCCATCCGGCAGCCCCATGCCTCGATCGTCGCCCTCTCCAGCGTTTTCGCCGTCAACCAAGCCATGGCGCAAGTCAATGCCGGCCGCATCTTCGGCTTCGTTACCAAACCGTGGCTACGCGAGGAATTGATCGCCACGATCGCCGCGGGGGCCGCCACCGCTCACACGCGCAAAGAAAACGCCGGCCTCCAGCAGGAACTGCGCGATCTCAACCACCATGCCGCCCAACTCCAACTGCGCATTGAGGGCCTTGACGCCGAATTGCGCGCCAAGCTTCAGACGCTCCAAACTCAAGGGCCGCTCCGGCAACGCGGGCTCGAGGACGCCCAATCTTTTTGCCATCACTTGCTCGCGTCCCGCCACCCCGCCCTCGCCGCCCGCAGCCAACATCTACTGACAATCGTGCGCAAATTCGCGCGCCTCGACGGGTTTAACCCAGAAGCCGCCCGCCGGCTCGTACTCGCCGCTGCCGTCTGCGATCTAGGCATGATTGGATTCGAACCCGCGTTGCTCGAGCGCGTCCTCGGTAATTCCGCAACTCTTTCGGATGCCGATGCCGAGACCTACGAGACGCACCCCATCCTCAGCCACAACCTTGCCTGCCACTTTGACTCCGATCCGGTCGTGGCAGAAATCGTCCGCAACCACCACGAACACTTCGATGGCAGCGGTTTTCCCGCCGGCAGCAAAGGCGATGCGATTCCGTGGCTAGCCCGCTGTCTCGCAGTGGCCGTGTATCTCGTCGAGAAACCCGTGCCCCACCCCGCCGCGCTCGAGCACCTGCTAGCGCAAGCCGGCCGCACCCTCGATCCCGCCGCGGTAAAGCTGTTTTTCCGCATCCCGAATCTCGTCGGCGACGCCGCGCTCTTCCGCGCACCGCTGCCCGGCCAGCCTGGCATCGGTCAATCTCCGGTCGCGCCGGTCTTCAGCTTGGAAGGCGGCGCGTTTAACCTCGATACCAGCCTCACGACTCAAGACCTCGTGAAAAAACTCGCGCCTCCGATCGACCGCAGCACGCAACTGGGCCAACGCCTGCAAACCTTGGGCTGAGCCCGCCCGGGCTATTGTTGCGGCCGTCGCGTCGCGTACAATTGGGCGGCCGCCGAGAGCGATTGAGCCACCACTGGCCGCCGCGTGCCCAAGCTGTGACGCAGCAAGAGCTGCTCATTTTCCCGATCCAGCCGCAAAATCTGCATCGAGCGCTCACGTGCCAACGCCAACCGCGGACCTCCGCCCGCCGCTTTATCCGCCGCCTTTAGTGCCGCCACACTCTCGTTGAGGCGCTGCAACAACCCCTCCTTGCGCGTGCTAATCTCCGCTCCGGGGAGTCGCTGCTCTTCCCGTAAGATTCGATTCTCCTCCATCACCAACGCGTGCAACTCTTCGCAGATTTTGAGGTGAATTTCGACAGCTTCAATGCGCTTCATGCAGAAGCGTGAGCAAGGACACTTAAGGGCCCGGCTTCAAGCTATTGAGCTCCGCATCCATGCGCTCGGCCCATTTCAGGTGCTCAAGTCGCCACTGGGCCAATTTGGGTAATTCCGCGACTTCCCCGCTCACGCCCTCGGCTTTTGCTGCCGCCAACTCGGTGTAGCTGATCTTCGCCTTCGCAAAATCTTTCATCTGCTCCGCGACTAAGCCCACTTGATACAACAACGGCCACCGCCACCGCGCGTCGCCTGAAAGCTGCAGCAATTTCCCATAAAGCTCCGCCGCCTCCGACAGATTGCCTGCACTGTAAAACATATTGGCCAACTGATTGCCCGCGCGACGCTGCCAATACAGCCACGTTGCATCGGAACTACCGGAGTTCTTCTGTCGTTCAAACAAGGCCAGCACTTCCCGCACGGCGTCATCGCGCCGGCCTAATTCGGCGTAGACGACCGCCAACTCGAAACGCGCCTCAGACGCCAGCGGGCTATCCGAAAACGACTGCAAGAGAGCCTGATATTCCTCCACCGCACCGGGCTTGTCTCCAGCGAGGTTGAGCGCCTGCGCACCTGATAGGTGGATACTCGCGCGATCCCCATCGATGAGCGGCAACCTCCGCATGCCGAGGAAAAGTCGCGCCGCTTGCGCGTACCGCCCAAGCGCCAGTTGCGTCCGCGCGATTTCATACTGGGCCGAAAACGCTATTTCCCGCCCCGGAGTGAGCCCGGCACCTTCCTGATTAACCGCCAGATCAAGCACAGAATAAAACCGAGACAACGCCGCGTCATAGGCCCCCACCTGCGCATACATCCGCCCGAGTTCGAGTAACGTCAGGGGCAAGTCTGGCGAATTCGGATTCTCTAAAATATACGCTTCGTACAGGGGGATTGCCTGACCCCATTCCAAATTTTTACGGAAAGAGCGAGCCAACTTGAGATTGGCGAGCGCTTCCGCCGCCTTCGACGTTGCCCCCGGAGAGTCCGCTTTGACTCCCGCGGTCTCCGCAGACTCCAGCCCCGTCATAGCCGGGGACTTATCCGGACCGCTGGGCGGCGCCGTCCCCGGTGCCGCTGCGGGCGGTGACTCGGTCTTCGCCGCCAACGGACGATCGACGCCCAGTGCCGGGGCGGGGTCCGCCGAAGGTGGGACCGCCGCCTGAACGACGGCCTCCGGCGTCGATGCCGTGATCGGTTCGGCCTTCATTACTACCGCCGCCGGTGTCGCCCCGGGCGCAGGCCCGTCGGGCCGCACGTCCGCAGCGGATACAGCCAAGACCCCAACGAACCAAAATCCGGCGGCCAGCGCCCACCCTCGCTTACTTTGTTTCATAGGTCGCGGAACTCTTCGGCGTTTCCGCCGGATTGGATAACCTCGGTGGAGGCGGATCGAAAAAGACGCTCACTTCGCGGAAGCGTTCGCGCTGTTTCGCGTCGTTCGGAATGAGTCTTACTTCATCCGAACGCCGAGTTTTTTTACCGACCATTCCAGCCCCGCCGATACCACCGCCGGCCTGAGCTTGCAACAAGGCGGCCGCCTCGAGCGTGAGAACCGTCTCTTCAACGCCCGCGACCGTCGGCGCGGCAGCCAGACTCACCCCGCTGAGCACATCGGAGCCCGATACCGGTTCGAGTTCGGGACCGAGGCGCTCGATTCTTTGATCTATATCCAAGCGCAACTGCCGAGGGATATTAGGCGCGCGGCTCCGACGCGCCTCCGCCCGCAAACTTGGCAGAGCTCCGGCTACCAGCGCCGGTACGCTAGCCGCGGTTTCCCGTTTGCGTTTGAGCCAATTGAAACGCGTGGAAGAAACGGCCGCCTCAGATCCCACCTGCGGTGCATCGACGGGAAGGGTGACCGCCGGCTTCGCCGCGAGCGCCGCAGCCGGCGCGGGGACTGCCGCCGGAGCGGCCGAAGGAGTCGGCGTCGGCGTGGCCACGGCCATGGGCGCAGGCGTAGGCGTCGGCACGGGCATGGGCGCAGGCTCATTCAATGCGCTCACTTGCGCGGGCAGCGCACGGGATCTTTCGACTACGACTGGCGGAGTAGATTGAACGATCGGCGGGGTTTCCCCGGCATTAGTGTCGCTGCGCTTGAAAGTAAACAGGCGACGAATCGCAGAGACAATCCTCGCGACGAAGCCTGGCTTGGCGGCTTTGGATTCCGGCGCGACCGGCGCGACGACGGGTGAGAACTCCGCCCGCGGCGGCGCAGCGCCAGGGACCGGGCTGGGCGTGAGCGAATTGATTTCAGGAAAATCGGCGGCGCCGAAGCGATCCCTCTCGGCCGCGACCAGCCCCGCCGCCGGGCCCACCGCTAGGAGGCACGTCGCCAGAAACAAGAAACGAAGGAAGTGAAGACAAGACATGACGATGGCCGTAAAGTTAGTACAGATACCGTATCAACGGCTCCCGGAGCTAAAAGCTAAAGCGAAATTCCAGAAATCCTTCCGCCTTAAGCCACTGACCCCGCGCTTCCTTCGAAGAAGCGCGGGGCAGTTCGCGTTGGTAGCGGACCGAAGTCCGCTAAATTCTTTTTTGCGCGTCGTAAGCGACCGTCCGCTCCTTTCTAAACGGAGCCGGGAACGAAACCTTAAGTGCAATCTCTACGGGTGACGAAAATAGTTCGTCGCGGCCCACGGAGCCGGGCGGTTACTCGTCCGAAAAATCGCCACTCTCTCGGTACTCCTGCAATTTATTGCGCAAGGTCCGAATAGAAATTCCGAGCAGCTCGACGACTTGCGCGCGGTTGCCGTCTTTGGCCTTCATGGCCGCCAAGATCGCCTGTTTTTCCATCTCCGCGAGCGACTGCAAGACCGGGGCCGATCCTGAGGCCACGACGGCGGATGACGGTGGTGCCGGCGCGACGCGCGGCGGCAGAAGTTCCGCGCTTGGGCCGTCCTCCCGCGACACCGGAGCTTGCCAATCGGATTCCACGACATCCTCGACGGCACCAGCGGGCAGCTCGATACCGAGCGCTGCTCCGGAGATCGGGCGGTCGTTTTCGGAGAGAATCACGGCGCGCTCGATCGTGTTTTGGAGTTCGCGCACGTTGCCCGGCCAGCGGTACGAGCGCAGCGCGTGCATTGCCTGCGGCGAGAAGCCCAAAATGCGGATACCGCTACGGCGCGCACTCAGGCGCAGAAACGACTCGGCCAACATCGGAATCTCCTCCCCGCGCTCCCGCAGCGGCGGCACGTGGATCGGAAACACGTTAAGGCGGTAATACAAATCCGCGCGAAAGCTGCCTTGCTCGACGTAGCGCAGGAGTTCGCGATTGGACGTGGCGAGGATGCGCACGTTGACTTTGATGGGCTTGCTACCGCCGACGCGTTCAAACTCGCGCTCTTGCAGCACGCGCAGAAGTTTTGCCTGCAGGTTGGGCGGGATCTCGCTCACTTCGTCGAGCAGAAGCGTGCCGCGATTGGCGAGTTCGAAGCGGCCTTCGCGTTTTTCGGTCGCGCCGGTAAAGGCGCCGCGTTCGTGACCGAATAATTCACTTTCTATCAGGGTTTCGGAGAGCGCCGCACAGTTGACCTTGATAAAAGGTTCCCGGCGGCGCGAGGAGAGGCGGAAGATCTCGCGGGCGACCATTTCCTTGCCGGAGCCGTGTTCGCCGGTGATGAGGACGGTGGCCTCGGTGGGCGCAACGCGCTCGACGTGCGAGCGCAGCCGGCGCATCGCGAGACTTCCCCCGACCACGAATTCATCGCCGCCGGCGCCGCGGTCGTTGAGGTAGCGGTTTACTTTGACGAGTTGGTTGTAAGCGTCGGCTTTCTTCAGCAGGACTTCGATGCGCGACGCGTTGAAGGGCTTGACGACATAGTCAAAGGCCCCCGCGCGCATGCAGGCGACGGCGCTTTCGATCGAGCCGGCACCGGTCACCAGCACGACGATCGGACGGTCGGGTAGCGTCATCAAGCGCTCCAAAAATTGGTGGCCATCGCCGTCCGGCAGTCGCACGTCGAGGAATACGAGGTCGTAAGTTTCCCGCAGAATCAGGCCGTTGGCCGTTGCGAGATCGGGCGCGCACTCAAACCCCAGATTCGCCCGCGTGCAGATCTCTTGCATCGCCTTGGCGATGATCGGGTCGTCATCGACGATAAGTATTCGATCCAAGGGCACGCGAGATCAGGGTTTTGGACGTTCAGCCGAGGGCGAAGGTTGAAGCTTAGGAGACCGCACTTGCTCCACTATAGGCATTTTACTTGGTTGTGAGGCAAGGATTATGGAGACCAAAGTGCGTGTCCTGAGACCGACATGATCAATCTCGACCGCATCGAGATCATCAAGGGACCCTCTGCCTCAATCGCCGGATCGTCCGAATCGGGCGGATACGTCAATTTCATCACCAAGAAGCCGCAGATGAAGGAGTCGATTGTTGCGTCCGCGACCATGGGCTCACGCAGTTTTCTGCGCGGCACGGTCGACGCCACGGGGCCAATCGCGGGCACCAACATGGCCTACCGGCTGAACGCCATCCACCTGACGTCCGACAGCTGGCGAGACAACGAAACGATCCGCAAGACCGCAGTCTACCCGTCCTTTCTCTGGCAGGTGACCAAGAAGACCCAAGTCTCGGTCGACATGGAGTACTTCGACGGACTGACACCAGGCGGTTTCAGCACGCCCTACATCGCCCCGGTGAATACGGTCAACCAGACCGGAACAACCAGCACCTCGCAGGCTGTGCTTCCCCGGATATTTCGGACACGCGTTGGGCGTGTTGTTGTTTAGTTAGCTGAGGGAGGATTCGTAGTCGAGCGGGCTTTGATAGCCGAGCGAGGAGTGGCGGCGGGAACGGTTGTAGAAGGACTCGATGTAATCGAAGATCGCGGTGCGGGCGTCAGCCCGCGTGGCGAAGCGCCGACGATGAACGAGTTCATTCTTCAAGCTGCTCCAGAACGCTTCCATCGCGGCGTTATCGTAGCAGTTGCCCCGGCGGCTCATCGAGGCGACGAGGCCGTGGTCGGCGAGCGCAGAACGATAATCGGCACTGGCATACTGCACGCCGCGGTCGGAGTGATGGATGAGACCGGGGCGGGGTTGGCGTTGGCGTAACGCCATCATCAAAGCGGCCAACGGCACCGACGTGTCGAGGGTGGAGCCCATGGCCCAGCCGACCAGGCAGCGACTGCAACGGTCGAGCACGCCAGCGACGTAAAGCCAGCCTTCGTCGGTCGGCACGTAAGTCAGGTCGCTCACCCAAACCTGATCCGGCTTGGTCGGGACAGGCAGGGCGGCCAACCGGTTGGGTGCAATCGGATGCGAGTGCCGGCTGTCCGTCGTACGCACTCGATACCGCCGCCGTTGTCGGCCCCACAGCCCTTCTTGGCGCATCAGGCGCGCCACGCGATGCCGACCGACCTCCTCACCTTGCGCCCGCAGTTCCACCGTGATTCGCGGGCTGCCATAAGTTTCTCGAGATTGCTGATGCACCACGGCGATCTTGGCGCGCAGCTCACGATCCCGGCGCGCATGCGTGGAATCGGTGGCGCTGCCCCACGCATAGTAACCGCTGCGCGAGACCGTGAGCGTCGCACACAGCACTTTGATCGGATACTCGCCGCTCATCTTCTTGATCCGGGCATACCGCTCGGCGGCGGTTCGGAGAGGATGCCCGCGGCTTTTTTTAGGATGTCGCGTTGCTCGGTTAGCCGGAGGTTTTCCTGTCGCAGGCGCAGCACCTCCAACTGCAACGCCTCCTTGCTCTCGGGTAAGCCAGGCGCCCCGGCGGCCCGGGTCACCTGGCTTACCCGCTTCTTCCACTCGTAGAGATGGAATACACTGATCCCGAGTGCTCGGGCTGTCACCTCGGCCGCTTGGCCGCTGGCCAGCCACATGCGCACAGCCTCGTCCTTGAACGCGGCGTCATACTGCCGGGGCGTTGCCCCGGCTTCCTTCTTCTTCGTCATGGTTGAGTCCTTTCTTTGGGCTCAACTCGTGTCCGTCAAATCGGGGCAAAACCTCACACGCCCTAAAGCTTCGTGACAAGCAAGGTCGCTTAAGTAGTAGGACGTTTTAGGCCGGAGTCCTTCCCTAATGCGCCTGCGCCAATGCCTCGACCGTCAAGTGCCGGCGGGTACTCGGTGGGCAATCCAAGACCGACGGCGCGCGAAGTTGATCGCAGCTGATGCCTGCGTTCCGCCGGGCGCTGGTTATCGGACCTGATCTGCCCGTTATCTGGTGCCTTGAGTGGTACGGGTGGGTGTCGTCGGTTGCGCGCGTCCGTAAACGTCGTTGATCAGCCGCAGGGCAGTTTCCACCAGCATGGCCCCGCATTCGTCGGTACCGGCGCCCGCGACTCCAGCTTCGTACCCTCCACGTGCTTTTTCTCCAGGCAAACCGACATAATGAACACCGTTGCCGTTGGAGTACCCTAGGACCAGCGTTTGCGGAAACGGCGAGCGGTCCCGAATGGCCATGCCAATTTCCGTCATGACTTCCCCGGGCAGCGCGACGATTGCGACTGGGCCGCAAACGATGACTTGAACTTCCGCTCGAACGGACTCCAGCCCGGTACGGGCTTGTGCCGCCGGTGTCAGCGGCAAGCCCAATTCCGCTCGCGCGACGTGCAACTTTCCGGGCACGAGCCGCGCGTGCTCCGCTTCCGCCGCCCGGGCTTTTTCGCCAAGGGCTTTCCCCATTTCCTCGACTGCCTCCCGGCCACGCCGCCACGGATTAATGTCGCCCGTGCAACCCTGCAGAAACATCGCTTCCGCACCACCCAACGCAGCCGCGATTTTCGCCGTCGCCGGTCCGGGCCAGTCGGCGGATAGACCGGGATTCGACGGATAGATTGAAACCGAGTGGCACGACATTTGAAACAGCGAGGCGATGATGCGCTCGGTGCCGTCGCGAAAACTGAGAATGTTCATCGTTCGATCGAGAGCTCCGAAGGTTGCGCCGCCGACCAGCACGGCAGGATCCGGGTTGCGATTGCGACTGGCCCCGGCCGGCGCCGGAACCACGCCCCACCGCGGTGCGCGCGGCCGCCGGTTCTGGACGTATTCGCCGATTGAAACGCGGGCGATGGAAAGCGTTGCCGGCTGCAACGCGGCGACGGCGTCCTGGGTGGCCTTCAGCGACTGGTCGAGAAGTTGCCCCATCCATTTTTTGAAATGCGGTTCGTCATTTTGCGAAGGCATGTGCCGGAGAACCCACCACACATCGCGTTCCTTCCCGCGGTAATCGTCGGTATAGACCGGCGCCCAGGGGGCGGAGTGATTGTGGCTCGCGTTGATCAGGATGTTTTCAGCCGGAATCTGGAGCGCGGAAGAAATCCGCTTACGCACTTCGTCGCGCGCCGATTCGCTGACGTCGACCAGATCCCACCGCAGGATTGCGACTTTCTGGCTGCCATCGTCGACCACGAGCGCCTGCACGAAGATGCGATCGAGAATCTCCTTATACGGTTTGCCCGTCACCCAGTTCAGGACCTCGGGATCGGGGGTAATGTCAGCCCGGGCAGCACCAATCCGCAGCGTCACGGCGTCGGCCGCACGCCCAGCGCTAAGGAGACAAAGTCCCGCAATGAGAAGTCCCCAGATTTTTGATGGTAAAATATTCATGGTCGAAAATGTTTTATCGATTGGTTGCCGGCGCGTTGGCGGCCCCTGCATCGCGAATCTTTTTTACGTCCGCAGCGGTGACCGGGCTCGCCGCTGCACCCCACTTTGCGCGGACGTAAGAAATGACCGCGGAAATGTCTTCGTCGCCCAAGCCCCCCAACGGCGGCATATCGGGAAACGCCTTGTTCTTGCGATCCTGGTTACGGCCAAAGAGCACGCTGCGAATGACTTCCTCGGGCGGGCCGGCGAGCACGGCCGATTCAACCAGCGGCGGCGCAATCGTTGGCTGGCCTTTTCCCTCCGGGCCGTGGCAGGCGCTGCAAATTGCGAACAAACCCTCGCCGCGATCAAAGTTTGAATTGATGCGACCGCGCCGGCCGCCCGCCGTCGGGGCTGCGGGCACTGCTGTACTCCACGATTTTCGCAGTGCCGCCGCCCGGTTTTCCACCTCTTTTTGACTGGATTTCTCGACGATCGCCAAGGCTGCCGGCAAGCGTTCCAAACCACGCTTCTTGGCCTCCACCATGCCATCCAACAGCGCAACCCTAACCCATGGTGCCCGCTTTTCGGCATCCGAAACATGGCCCAGGAGTCGTTCCAATTCTTCCAGCTTACCGGAATTTACGATCGCCTGCGCAAGAGCTCCATACAGACGGGTGGCGCTGGCGCTTTTTTGACTCCAAGCGGCGGTTTTCAGCAGCAAGTCAAGAAACGCCAATTCCCGATTGTGCAACCCGCTGAGTGCGGCCTCCAGCATGATCGGACTTTCGCCGCCACGTTGAAGCACGGTGGCCATCGCCTGCTCCATCGCTGCTCCCTTGCCCTCGCCGAGGGTAAAAAGCAACTGGCGGCGGACCTCGATCCGAGGGTCGTCAACGAGTGCGAGGACACGGCTTGCCACTCCTTGATCCTGCAGGAACGGCTCTGAGATGCGAAGAGCGGCCTTGCGCAGATGAACCGAGGAATCGGACAGGGCTTGGGTCAGAATTTCAGGGGTGATCGCATCGAGACCCTCCAAGGTCCAGAGCGCATGCAGTCGTGCGAGTTCGTCGGCATGCTCAAGGGCCATTTTGCGCACCGCGGCGGTCACCCGCCGGTCCGCCTTTTCGACAATGATCCGCTGCGCGGCATCTCGCCAGAAACCGTTGGGATGCGCCAAGAGAGCAACCCACGCAGCGGGGTCGTTGCGGTCAACCTTGGGAACCGGCACGCGCGGACGGCCTTCATGCACGATGCGATAGATGCGTCCCATCCCCGCGAAGGGTTGTTGCAGTCCCCGCTCGATAATTTGATTACGCAGATAACTCGTGATGAAAAGGTGGCCTTCGATCAGGCCGCGGTACATGTCCGCGATGTACAAGGCACCGTCCGGTCCATTCGAAGTGTAAACCGGCCGGAAGCGCTCGTCTCGGGAGAAAAGGAACTCCCGTTTGTTGTAGGCGTTTTCGGCCGTGATGATGCCTTCTTTTTCCGTGAGCACGCTGCGCCGGATCAAGCGGCCGGCGACTTCGCCGAGAAAAACGTTGCCGACGTATTCGGCTGGAAACTGATCTCCGCGGTAAACCGTCGGCGCAGTGTTGGAGGTAAAAGACTGGAGCGTCCCGTTTTCGCCGCGGAGCTGGGCGCGGCGATTGATGCCCGCCGTCACCGCGTGGGGCCAGGTGGTCTGGTCGGCGGGATAACGAACATCGATCCCGGCCGTGACCGGGTAGTTCGGATTCCGCGTGTAGTAGTGTTCCGGCACCAGGTCACCCCGCAGGTGGTCGCCATTGGAGGAGTAGAAAAAACGACCGTAATTGTCCTGGGAGAATCCCCACTGGCCCCGCAGGCTGAGACTGGGCTGCCAGAGCCAAGAACCGCCGGACTCGCGCATTCTCTGGGTAAAACGAGAACCATAAATCCAGTTGTCCATCGCCCGGAGCAAATTGCTCTGCGCTCCGTGGGGATTTACCGGCACCTCGAGGCCCTTAAGCAGCACCTCCTGCCGGTCCGCCCGATCGTCGCCATTGGTGTCGTGCGCCACGACAAGCTCGGGAAGCTTGAGCACCAGTGCGCCGTCCTTCATGACCTGCAATCCCCGCGGAAAATCGAAATCTTCCAAAAAGACCGTGCGCCGGTCCATGCGCCCGTCGCCGTCGGTGTCTTCGAGTATGACCACGCGCGACTTCGGAGTCGGCAGATTCTCCAAGCCGGGGAAGACCCCCCGCAACTGCTTGTTATAGGTCGGCCACTCCAACATCCAGATCCGTCCACGCTCGTCAAAGCAGATCGAAATCGGATCCTGCACGAGTGGTTCCGCGGCTACTACCTCCGCCCGAAATCCAGCCGGCAGGTCGAAAAGATTCATCGATTCCTCCGGAGTCCGCACCGGGGCGGCGGGGATATTCCATGTGGCCGGTGGTTTCGAACGATCAATGTCGGAGCCATCTCCGACTTGGGCATGAAGGCAGCACGTCGAAACGGCAGCGAGTAACGGAAATAAAACACTGAGGCGCATGGATGGAAAACGGCTGACGAGGGTTGGAATAAGTGCTGGCGACCAGACGATTGAAACCGGAAGAAGGATCATGCCTTGCGCCTGACTTTGCTAGATGAAATGCGTGCCGAGCCGTTTACCAAAGATAAAACGGTTCATGACCCCGTGGATCATCGGCCGCGCCGCGGGAGTCCACTCGGTCAATGGTTAATCGATCGACTGAGCTCGTAGACTTTTCCGATAACGCGATCCTCGGTCGAAGTCGCCCACGGCCCCGGGTGTCGTGCCAAGTTCGCCGAGTATCCCTCGTATCCGCCCTCGACGATGATGCGCCGACTCCCAAGGTAGCCGAAGACATCGTTGGAATAGCCCGCCACCCAGACGGCCGGCAAATCGGCGCTCAGCTCCCGCTTAAGTCGAAGGGAATATTCCACGGTCGTCTCGCCGCCGATTGCAACCAGCGTCAAATCGCGGCCAAAATGCACGACTTGGACGGGACAGGGATAGCTTTTGGGCAATTCGCCCTGCGTTTCGAGCTGTTTGAGCAAATCTTCGGCCCGCTTTTTCTCCGCAGCGTTGCGGGAGCGGGCACGGCGCTCAAGGTCCACCCGGCTCGTATCGGCAAAATCCATATCGGCATAGCCGAAGGCACTCCGCAGGGGGCCCTGAACCGGCCGGGGATTAATCACCGCCAAGCCCGCTTCAACCGCGTTGGCTAGGGTGCGCCCGTGCTGGGCCGCCTGATCAAGCGAAGCGTAGCGGGGATAGGGATTCTGATCCCCGCCCGCGCCCATCATGAAGAGCGCCACCGCTCCCGGGTGCGTTTCCTCAAGGTACGCTTGGGCGAAACCGGCATAGTCGGCATTAATCTTGTAGAAGTCGGTGGTGGTATTGTGGCAGGCATAACCGAAAAGGATGGCCCGAATTTTCCCTTCCGGATCCGTGACCCGCAAAACCGGCACGTCATGGTCAACCGGGCCGTCGGGATTGGGACTGTTGCGAATCTCCGTCCCGACGCGCAACCGCCGGTTCATCGCAAAGCCGGCCCGGGCGTGGGTGTAAGAGAGGCGCGCGGGCTGGGTGTGCGCCAGCGCATCGGCAATCACGCGAAGAACTTTTTCCTGCAAAAGTTTTCCGTAAGCCTCCGCTTTTTCGTAATACGCCGGATCGCTCACGCCACGACGATACGGCGAAGGCCCCGAGTGGGTGTGGGACGCGTTCAGCAGGATGGCTTCCGGGGGCAGGCCGTGCCGCTCGCGCGCAACACGCTCCACTTCCTCGCGCAACGCTTTCGGCACCCCGATCAAATCCAAGGTTATCATCACCATCCGGGTCCCGACCGAATCTTCAATCGCCAGCGCCTTGGCGAATAGATGCTGGGAAATGCCTTCACTCGGCTTGTTGCGATGGCCGTAGCCGGCCATCCAGACGGCCCCTTCGGGCGTAATATCTATGGCAGCCGCACCCGCCTTCCAGAGCGCGGCGTCCGCAGGCACCGCGGCCGCAAAGCCGACCACGGCGACGAAAAGATTGGCAACAGCCACTCCGAATAAGTCCGTGAATTTCATAAGATAAAAACCGCCCGTTGATCCCACGGCACGGCGGGAGCCGGCTCCAGCACCCGACTTGACTTGAAGACTACTTCCGGCCGGAAGCCGCGCCTGTGCCCGCCTTGTGGAGGTCCGCCACGCCATTCGGGAGCTGGTGCAGCACCTTCACCTCGGCATCCGTGAGCGCGCGGTCAAAGACCGAGATATCATCCACGAACCCAACGTAGGCCGAACCGAGGGAGAGCTGCGCTGAATCCGGTGCCCAGCCGAAGGTCAGGTCCCAGTTTTCAATCGCGCCCTGGAGCTGTCCGTCGATGTACATCTTCGCAGTCGGCTTGGCGTTCTTCGCGTTGATGTGCTCCAGCGTAAACACCACATGCGTCCAGTGCGCTTGGGAAAACGGCGCGCGCTCAACCTGCACCATCGGGCGCTTGTCATAGGGCATATCGGTCCAGCCCGTCCGTTTGGGATCCCAGATCTCGATCAGCGGGCGAACGGCGAACCGGAAATGCCGCGGCTTCGTGTCCTTGTCGAATTCGAGGAAGATGAAGCCCTTGTTACCATCGCTGCCGTTGATCTGCAGCGGATCGCAATAACCGGGCTCAAGATCGACATCCGGCGAAAGCCGCAACCAGACCGAAACCGTGCGATTCCAATCCGTGCTGCTGTAACCGATGTTGCCGCCGTCTTTGAAGAAAGGCTTGATCGGGTTTTTCTTCGTGAAGAGCAGCGCGTCGCCGTAACGGCCCGACCCCTTGGTGATCTTGACTGTGTCGTCCGGCAGGCCGGCGACGCCGCCCTGCGCCCGTTGCTGCGCGTTCGCGAACGTGTAGAGCGTCTTGTCGCCTCGGGCAAAATCGGCGTTGGGCCCGTGATCGAACGAGGCATGAAACGCCAGCGCCTTGCCCAAGGCGGCCACTGCCGGGCCTGAGCTCGATTGCGCGTGGCCGGTGACCGCGAAAACGGCGATAAGTACAGGAATCGGAATGAGGGATTTCATGAGGGGGAGTATGAAGACAGAGGTCTGCCGAGTCGGCTTTTGCTTCGGGGGTGAAAGCCGTGCAGAAAAATCAGATCTCGACGACGATGCCAACGGTAAGTTTCAGACAATCGAATTACCGGGCGGCGATTTCCGGGGGACGAAAAAGACCCGGCATTTCCATGCCGGGTCTTTTGTTCGCAGTCGAAACTCGCTTGGAGAGGGAACTCAGAACCGTCCCGTGACACCGGTCACGATCTTCGGCGCGAAGTTACGCCAGCTATCAGAGCGGTCCCTGTAGAGACGGAATCTGTCGTCAAGCGGCACCGCGAAGATGTTATCCACGTCAAAAAAGATCCCCAACCCTCTCGAGAACGTATACCGCGACCGCCAGTTCCACGTGGTCTTGGCCACTTGGTATTGAACGAGAGCCGGAGTCGTCGAGTTACTCGTGAGGTATTCGCCCCGATGGGTGGCCAACAATCTCAGATCAAATCCATGACCACGGTAGGAAAGCCCGATATTGCCGCTCATGGGGAGGAATCCGGCGAGGCTGTTGGTGGTCAGGACCGTGGCTCCACCGTAATTTCCTTCCGTCTTCAATTTGGTAAAATTGGCATTAACGCCAAGCCCCTTGGCCCAGCCATTCAGGAAGCTCAGTTGCTGCTGATAGTTGAACTCAAATCCCTGAATCTTCGCCGAGCCGCCGTTGGCCTGGGTCGTCAGGGCGTAACCCGTATACTGGCCGTCGAACCCGTTGTCCTGTCCGGTGCCGATCGTCTGGCTGCTGTCCGTGAAGATATAATCCGCGATATCCTTCTTGAACGCGCCCACGGAGATTACGCCCTGGGATTTGAAATAATACTCGGCGGTCAAATCGTAGCTATTCGCGTACTGGGGCTTCAGGTTCGGATTGTTCCGGGTCACCCGCTGGGTGTCGTCGTTGACGGTGTCGAGCGGGATGATCGAGCCGAAGTCCGGCCGGCCGATGCCGGTGGACCAGCTGAGGCGGGCCATGAACCCGGAGAACGGTTCATACTTCAGATGCACGCCCGGGAAAACATTGCGATACTGTCCCTTGTTGGTGCTGCGTCCGCTGTATTGCGCGGTCGCACGGCGCCGCGCCTCGGCATCGGTTACCGTGCCTACCCACGCGGCCCGAAGGGCTTTTTCAGCGGGAGAAATGTAATCCAGCGGGCCTTCGCCGTTGACGCGTGTATCCTCCATGCGCACCCCGCTCAGAACCGAAATCGGACCCATTTTCACATTTCCCATGACATAAGCAGCGGCGATCTTTTCCGTCACCAAGCGCAGACCTTGCAGCCGGCTTTGGGCACTGGCCGCGATCCCTTCCTTCCAAAGCTCTGGGTAAAGCTGTTGATGCTTGGCCACGCCGTAGACACTGGGAAACACGGGATTATCCCCCCGGTTCTTGAAGTAGTAGTCCTGGATATCCTGAGTCGGGACGAAGCTCTCGGTGAACTGTCCCAAATCCCGGTTATCGTCCGCGGTGCCCAGCACGCCATCGGGTCCGGTGTAACTATAGCCCCTGGCGATGCTCCAGCGCTTGCGGTTCTGGGACTGCCAGTTGAAGCCCGTCTTGATGAAAGTGGGTGCGGTCCAGGCGAGGTCCTTCTTCAGGTCGAATTTGGTGCCGTAAATCGTGTCGAACCCGCGCTGATCGGTCTGGGTCAGTCGCAGCGCGGTGTAATTGTTCAGATCGCGGAAGTTCGGTCCGGCCGTTTGCTTGACCGTTGGGACGTCGGTGTCGGTGGAACGATCGACGGTAAACCCAACGTTCGCCAGGGACATCGTAACCGAACCGGTCGGACGCCCGTGATATTTTTCGTTTTGATGGGAATGATCGTAGTAATTAGCCGAGTTCGAATAAACCACGCTGTAGTCGATGCGCAGGCCGTCGAAGCGATGCTGGACGGAGGGAGCGACGTGAATGGTCCGGCCTGATTTGTCGTCCGATCCGATCGAAATGCTGCTCGTCGACAGCGCGCTGGCGAAGACCCGGGTGATTCCATCCGCATAATTGGGATTAATGTACCCACCACCGGTTCGGTTTCCATTCGCGTCGACCGTCGCCAGCACTTGCGGCGTTGCCGCCGTCGCCACTCCGACGGTGGCAAAAGTTTGCACCGGCGAGTAGTTGTTTTCGTGGAAGAAATTATAAGAGGTGTTGAGGGTGATCACAGTCTGATCGCTCAAACGGTAATCGAGCTTCAAGCCGGTCGCGAGACGACTTCGGGTTGCGCCGCCGAGCGTCCGGCCGAGCGAATAGGTGTAGACCGGACCGGGCGCGTCTTTACGCTCAAAAGACTTGCTTACGATCGCATTTACCGGCGGCTGGCTGTGGTAAGTGCCGGTCAGAGTGATGCCGATGTTCTTCTTTTCGCCGACAACGTCGGAGTACATGAAGTTCATGGAAGGTCCGTATCCTAGGACGGGTTGCTTCCAGGTTTCGGCGCCAGGGCCATGTACGGGCCGGGTAACAAATCCGGCCGTGTAACTGAAAATCCGACCTGCGTTGCGATCGAATGCGCTCTTGGTCACCAGATTTACACTGCCACCGACCGAGGCCCCGTGCATGTCGGGCGTCGGTGCCTTGGTCACTTCGATGGTTTCGATATTCCCGAGCGACGCCTGTTCAAATTCGAATTGACGTCCAGTGCCCGCAGACTGGGCACTGGCGACCTGCTGACCGTCCATCGTCATTGAGTTCAGGCCGGCGCCGACGCCGCGGATGCTCACCTGACGCACATCCGGCCCATTATAGTCGGCCGTCATACCGGACATCTTCTGGAGCAAATCGCCAACGTTGCCATCGGCGACGTTGCCAAACGTGTCGGCTGAGACGATGGCCTTAACGTTGGGCGCGATGCGCTGCAACACCTCAGCCTTGGCAGTGCCTTCGCGCTGGCCGGCCACCGTGAATTTTTCCAACTGATAAACTGAGGAAGTAAGCTCGATATTGCTTGAGGTCGGCTGACCGGACTGCACGACCAGCGACACCTGCTGCGCATCAAGACCGGCATAGCTCACGGCCAGCGTGGCCGCCCCGGTTGACACACCGGTGAATTGAAACCGCCCCTGGCGGTCGGTGGTCGTAGTCCGGCCGACGCCGACGAGTTCCACCACGGCGCCTTCAAGGTAGGCTTTCGTAGCGAAATTGCTCACCTGCCCTGTGATCGTTCCGCCGGTCGACTGGGCAACCGCCATAAGCGGCATCAGGCAGGCAACGAGGAGGACGCTTCCGCCTCGGAAAAACAAATGCAGGAGAGATCTACCGGTGGGTTTCATGGTTCGTAGTAGGGTTGTTAACAGCAGCTGAAATTTTCATGAGCTTTCCTCGACTGGAGCAAGTCCGCAAATTCATGCTGGAGGAGCAGAGCATGTCTTAAGCGGCTCAAAGTTTCGGAGGAAGCCAAAATATGTTGCCCGTTGGATGGGGATGGTTCCTCGGGAGGCGAAATAAAATAAGATTGAGATCACCCCGCTGCTTTTCCGCTGACCCGCAATCTTCGATCAACGGGCCGCCGGTTTTTCGTAGACGATCTTACCGCCGACGATTGTCATAGTCGCCCGCAGGGCGTTGATGCGGCCTTCCGGGCAGGCCAAATAGTCGCCGGAGAGGATCGCGAGGTCCGCGAGTTTACCTTTTTCAATGGAGCCCTTCCTCGTCTCGTCGAAACTCAGCCACGCCGCGTCAATTGTCACCATGCGAAGGGCTTCTTCGCGCGAGATACGTTGGTCGGGGCCGAAGACCTGTCCGCCTTCGGTCTTGCGTGTGACGGCGGTCTGAATGGCCAGAAACGGATTATACGGGTTGAGGGAAGTATCGGGATCAAAGCCCTGCATGTGATCCGAATTGAGAGCAACCTTTACGCCAGCCTGGCGCCAAGATCGAACCCCAATGAATTTCGCGAGTCGGTCGTGGCCCAACGCCTTGGCCAAGGCGTCCCCGTCCTTGTAGTACCAAGCCGGCTGGGTATCAACGCATGCGCCTAGGCGCGCGGCCCGCTTGGCCGTCTCCTCGTTCGGAAAATAGGCATGGATAAGATTGTAGCGGCGCGGTGCGATCGGGCTGTCCCCATTCGCCGCTTCCACGGCATCGAGGACCGCGTCGACACCGGCATCACCGGTGACATGCGACGACATCTGCCAGCCCAGGCGATGTCCCGTCCGGATGATGTTCTTGAGGTTTTCGGCGCTGATGCGGAGATCACCGCGATATTGGGGATCCGAGATGCCATAGAGCGCAAATGCACTCGAGCCGTAGGGCTCGCGCATGAACGAGGTGCCATAGAGCGTGCCGCCGTCCACGCCCAGCTTGAGCGGCCCGACCCGGACCCAATCGTCGCCATCACCGGTTTTAAACGGCAGGGCCCGTATTGCTTTTTCGGTGCCCGCGACCGTGCCGTCGGTGCTGAGTCCAATGGTGACGGTCACTCGTACGGGCAGGCGTCCCTGGGCCATGAGTTTCTGATACGTGCGATAGCCTTCCACGTTGGTGCTGCGGTCACCGATGCTGGTGATCCCGATCTCGGTGTAGCGATGCAGCAACGTCACGAGCGAATCATGATACTTTTCCTCCGGCATGCCGCGGCCCGGGAGAAATTTTTGCACGAGCGCATTGCAATTATCCATCATGCCGGTCGGCTCGCCATCGGGCCCGAAGTAGATCTTTCCTCCCGGAACGGCCTTGGTTTCCTTGGTGATGTTCGCGGCGACCAAGGCGGCGGAATTCAGAATCTGCCGGGTCCGGTTCGCATACTGCCAGGTAAAGACCGTGGGATTCGACGGCGCTGCGGTGTCGAGATCGGCGCGATTGGGGATGCGCCCCTCGCGAATCCGGGTCACATCAACCCGCGGCAATTGAATCCACGCTCCCGGGCGGCCTTCGCTTACCCGCTGACGAACCCAATCCTGGATCTCGCCAAGGGAATGAAGTTGCCGGAAGGGCTGGAGGGCTTCTCCCCTCGCCGCGCCCGTGGCATGCACGTGAGACTCGATCAGACCCGGAATCACGGTGCGCCCCCCGGCATTGAGGGTGCGGGTCTGTGGCCCCACCCACTTGCGAATCTCGGCGTCCGAGCCAATCGCAGCAAAAACACCATCCTTGATCGCAACGGCGGACGCGCGGCTAAAATTGGCGTCCACGGTGAGCACGTTGCCGTTCACCACAATGATGTCCGCCGCGGCGTCCGCGCCTCTCACGACGAGTGCGGCAAAAGCCAGACCTAATATCAGGGAAATTTGAGTGGTGCCACTGCGCATGGTTTGAGGGGGTTGGGGGCTTTGAAAGCCGGAGCCGGCGGGCGAAACTGCCTTCCATCGTTGCTTCCGGCGCGGAGACAAAACAAGGCAGAAACAGAATTCGATTCTACCGCGGGCAATTTGCCGGGCATGCGACGCATTGTCCGGCGTCGTCCCGGATTCGCGGTGCGGCCCGAACCGCCCAATTCGAATCATCTCCGGGATTCTGCTTCCGGATCTATTTTATTCCTGCCTTGTTCTTGTGCTACCAACCGAGTCCTTCTCGGTCAGCACCACCACGGTCCCCTCCGCACCAACCATCCCAAGCGGCCACTGCAAACTGAGTTTCCCCAACATGCACTCCAAGTTCCGGCTCGTCGCTCTCCTCCTCAATTTGGCCTTAATCGGCGCCGTGAGCGCCCAAACGCCGGCGGCTGACGCGTCCGGCAGCGCCCTGCGCCTTGCGACGTTTGACCTCGATGCGACCCCGCCGATCGGTAGTTGGATGGCCTACCATCCGGTCGCCAACAAATGGGATCTTGGGCTCAGGGCGCGCGGGGTCGTGTTACTTGGGGCCGGACAGCCGATCGTGCTTTGTGCCGTCGATTGGATCGGTATCGCCAACGAAAGCCACGACGCCTTTCGGCAGGCGCTGGCGACAGCCGCAGGAACCACCGTGCAACGCGTGACCGTGCACGCCCTCCATCAACACGACGCGCCGGCCAGTGATTTTTCCGCTGAGGCGATTTTAAAAGGCGCCGGACTCCCGACCCGGCACTACGACGGTACCTTCGCGCGCGAATTGCTGCCCCGGTTGGGTGAGGCCGTCCGTTCGTCCCTCGCCCAGGCAAAGCCCATCGACGAGCTGGGTCTGGGGCAGGCTCAGGTGCGTGAGGTCGCCTCCAACCGTCGGATTCTCGGGCCAGACGGCAAAGTTCGCGTGACGCGTTATACGGCGACGCGGGATCCGGCGGTTCGGGCGGAACCGGAGGGTGTCATCGACCCCGTCCTTTCGCTCGTCAGCTTCTGGAATGCGGGCAAACCGGTCGCGGTTCTGAGTTACTACGCCTGCCACCCGCAGAGCTACTATGGCACGGGTATTGCCAATCCCGATTTTCCCGGTCTCGCCCGTTTCCTCCGGCAAACCACCGTGCCGCAGGCGCTCCACATCCACTTCAATGGTGCCGGGGGAAATCTTGGTGCGGGAAAATACAACGACGGTTCGCCCGAAAATCGCCGGATCCTCGCCGATCGCGTGGCGGACGGCATGCGCCGGGCGTGGGAATCCACCCGCCGGGAACCCCTGACGGCAAAATCGGTGGCATGGAACTACGAGCCGGTCGCGCTACCCCCGGCCCCCCACCTTTCGGAGGCCGCGCTCAAGGCGCGCCTCAACGAGAAGGACGGTCTCGACGTTCTCGCCGGTGCCGCCGCCCAACTGGCGTGGCTGCGCCGCACCGCCAACGGCCATCGCATCGAGTTATCCTGCCTCAGTCTCGGTTCCGCCCGGATCGTGCACATGCCGGGAGAGCTCTTCGTCGAGTACCAGTTGCAGGCGAAAGCCGCGCGACCCGACCTCTTCGTCGCGATGGCCGCCTACGGCGACTACGCGCCCGGCTACATCGGGACGGCGGCGGCTTACCCTCAAGGCGGCTACGAGACCTCTCCCGCCGTCTCGCTGGTCGATGCCCGGGCCGAAAAGGTCCTGATGACGGGCGTTCGGAAATTGCTGGGGGCCCGGCCCTGATCCGGCTCGCAATCACGCCAGTCCGGACGCGGCGATCGCAGGGCGAAGGTTGAGGCCGCATGCCAGGACGTTTTTATTTTGCATTACCGTCGCAAAATAAAACCCTTCACCCTTTCCCTTCACTCCACCACCGCCCGATCCGTTCCGGCACTTCCCGCCACCTTGCTTTCTCATCGTGAATTCCAATTCCAACTCCACTGCCTCCGATCCTAAAACGGAGCCTGCCGTCTCCTCTTTGAACCGTCCCGTGCGGATTGGAATCATCGGCGGCGGTTTGATGGGGCGCGAAGCCGCCTCCGCCCTGGCGCGCTGGTTTACACTCGTGGATTTCCCCGTGCGCGCGGAGTTGACGGCGGTCTGCGATCTCCAACCCGTGTTGCTCGACTGGTTCCGGCAGGTTCCCACCGTACGGCTTCTCACCCAAAATCACCACGAACTGCTGGCGAGTGCCGACGTGGATGTGGTCTATGCCGCGGTGCCGCATCATCTGCACGAACAGATCTACCTGGATGTCCTGCGCGCCGGGAAAGACCTGCTCGCCGAAAAACCGTTCGGCATCGATCTGGCCTCCGCTCGCCGTATTCGGGACGAGGCCAATCGGCTGGGCCGTTTTGTCCGCGTCTCCTCCGAGTTTCCCTTCCTGCCCGGTGTGCAACGGGTGTTCAAGCTGGCCCGTTCGGGCGCGCTGGGGCGCCTGCTCGAAATCCGGGCGGGCTTTCTGCACTCCAGTGACCTTGATCCGACGAAACCGATCAATTGGAAGCGCCAAAACCGCTTCTGCGGCGAAGTCGGCGTGATGGGTGACCTCGGCATGCACGTGGCGCACCTTCCACTCCGGCTGGGCTGGCGCCCGGAGTCCCTCTACGCGCAACTCCAAAAGGTGTTTTCCCAACGCCCCGACGGCAAGGGCGGCATGGCCGCTTGCGACACCTGGGACAACGCGGTCCTGCACACCAACCTGAAACTAGCTGAGGGCACCATCCCGATGACGCTCGAAATGAAGCGTATGGCGCCCACCGAAACCAACACTTGGTATATTGAAGTTCTGGGGACCGACCGCGGCGCCCGGTTTTCCACCAAGGAGCCGAAGACGCTCTGGTGCTACCGGCGGGACAAGGAGCAATGGTGGGAAAAGACCGATCTGGGCTTCGGCATGCCGTTCCCGACGATCACCGGCGGCATCTTCGAACCCGGATTTCCCGACATGATTCAGCAAATGTGGGCCGGCTTTCTCGCCGAACGCGCGGGCAAACTGGGCGATCGCTTCGGTTGCGCGACACCCGACGAGGCGGTGCAAAGCCACGAACTCTGGGACGCCGCCCTCAGCTCGCACAAGAACCAGTCGATCGTTGCCCTGGCGTAACCGTGACCGCAGCGCATCCATCGCTCCACCATGTCTGACTCAGCCAAGCGATCCGGCATCCTGGCCGGCGGAAATTGGATCATCGACCATGTGAAGATCCTTAACACGTGGCCGGCACAGGACGCGTTGGCCACGATCCTCTCCGAGTCTTCCGGAAATGGCGGGTCGCCTTACAACGTGCTCAAGGATCTCTCCCGCTTGGGGGCGCGGTTTCCGCTCTCGGGCGTCGGCCTGATCGGTGACGATGCCGACGGCCGGTTAATCCTCGCCGACTGTCGTGCCGAGCGAATCGACACCGCCCAACTCCAGCGGACGACGGCGGCGCCCACGAGTTACTCCGACGTGATGACGGATCAATCGACCGGCCGCCGCACGTTTTTTCACCAACGCGGCACCAACGCCCTCCTCGGCCCCGAACACTTCGATTTCAGCCGGACCCAGGCGAAGATTTTTCACCTCGGCTACCTCCTGCTGCTCGACCGCCTCGACGCCTTCGATGCCGAGGGAATCACAGGGGCGGCCGCGGTGTTGCGCGCAGCCCGTGCCACCGGCATGCGAACCTCGCTGGACTGCGTCAGCGACAGCAGCGATCGCTTTCGGGCCGTCGCAACCCCGGCACTGCCACACGTTGATTATTTTTTTGCCAATGACTTCGAGGCCGGCCGGCTGACGGGGATCGACGTCAACGATTGCGACGGCCGGGATCTCACTTCACTCCGGCGTACTGGAAAATTGCTACTGGAGACCGGAGTGCACCGCTGGGTCTTCATCCATTCGCCGCATGGCATCTTTGCCGCCAGCCGGAGCGAGGAAATGTGGCAACCCAGCCTCCGCGTCCCCCAAGTGCGGATCAAGGGGGCCGCCGGTGCCGGCGACGCCCTCGCCGCGGGAATCCTTTATGGGCTGCACGAAGAATGGCCGTTGCCCGACTGTCTGCGGCTCGGAGTGAGCGCGGCAGCCGCCTCGCTCTTCGATGCCACCTGCTCCGCCAGCGTAAAGTCTGCGGATGAATGCCTGAAATTGGCCGGAGAATTTGGCTTCAATGGCAACGCCGTGCATACCCACAATTCCGGGCCGGCGCCGGTGAACTGAGCTTTGCCCGCCGTGGCGTCGGGCCGGTGGCGGCGCGGACGCAGGGCCCAATAGTCAGCACTCGATCCATGTTCACGCGACTCGCCAAAGCCTTGGGTCCGAAAGGCGATTACCTCGCGTTTTGCCGCTCGATCCGGCGAGTTCCGTTCCCGGTATCGGTCCCCATCTTCGGTCAAGTGGGCACAATCCCGGAAATTCTGAATATCCATGATAACTTTGCCGTCGGCGAATTGCGGGACCCGCATATCGAGACTGCGCTCAAAAATACCGTGAACCCGGTGGTGGTGGATTGCGGGGTGAACGTCGGCGTCACGGTGCGATGGTGGCTTCATCTCAACGCCTCGTGCCGGATTTTTGGATTCGACATGATGGAAGAAGCTCACGCCATCACCCGCCAGCGACTCGGTGCAGCGACCACCGCCTATACCGGCACCACGGCCGTGCTGGCAGCAAACGATGGAGAGGCGGTCACCGTGTATTTTAACGATCCGCTGGATGGTAAGAATCAGACGCACCGGCCGATTTCCGGTGCGCGCCAGCGGATCCTAACGACCGGTCGTTTGGACACCCTGCTCGCCCCGCATTCCCTTCGGCGGATCGATGTCCTGAAAATCGATATCGAGGGAGACGCCGCGAGGGCGATTGGCGGCGCGCCCAAAACGCTGGCCGCGACGGCCAACGTCATTCTGGAGGCTCACTCGGAGGAGGAACTCGGGGAGGCCGAGGTCCTGCTGGTCGAAAGCGGATTCCGCCTGCGGCGATTCCGGAGCCGCAACCTGTGGTTCCAGCGCCGTTGACTGACGAATCGTTCCAACGCCACCCGGCAGCCGCCCGCCGATCGAACTACGGGCCCGCGGCCAATCCCTCGATTTTCAGGAAACGCGCCGCATTACGCCATGCGATCTTTTCGCGGTCGTCCGCCCGCAGAGTCTCGAGGTTGGCAAGTTTCACCAGCGACGGCCCGACATAGTTGAAGGGCATGTGAGAACCAAATGCGACTGCGTCCACGCCGAGCGCTTCGATCAGCTTCGGCACCGCGGCGCCGAGCACGACATCGAGGCGGGCAAAATCGACGAGGCACCGGCCTTTCAATCCCGCCTCGGCGAGTCTTTTCCCCTCCAAGCCGATCCAGTTGACGAAGATTATCTTCAGCTCGGGATGGATCCGGGCGACTTCCGCCACTGGGCCGAAGGACAGGTCCTCCGCGCGATCCCATTCATGCCGCTGCCGTCGGTCCTCGAATCGCTGGGTGAGCACCAACGGCAGCCCGTAACCGGAAATCTTTCTCAAGGCGGCGCGGCTGTGCTGGTCGGTCAAACGGTAACCGTGATGTTCCGGCACCAGCGTCACCGCCCGCATCTGCCAACGCTCCACGGCCTCTTCCAGGTCAGCCTCCCACCCGACATAGCGGGGATTGATCGTGGCAATCGGGGTGAGCCGCCGTCGGAAATTCTCCAGTTCCAGCATCAACTCCTCGTTCCCGCGATGCACGTCGCGATAGAAGACCGAATGCAGGGAGGAAACGACAGCGTGGCTCACTCCATTGCGATCCATCAGCGCAACCATCTTTTCCGCAGTGTTGTGGCGGAGTTGCATGAACGGGTAGTGCCCGAGGGCGGCGTTGATATCGATGATCACGATTTCCTCCGATCCAGCAGTTTCCGGGCATTGCGCCAGAAGATGTCCTCGCGCTGTTCGGGGGTCAGGTCGGCCGAAAGAATCTTGCCCACACCTCCCTCCATGGAGGAATCGGTCGCGAAAAGTATCCGGTGATGGCCGAGTTCCTTGACGCACATCTCGATGGTGCGGTCGTCCAGTACGCTGCCGCTGGTATCGATGTAAACATTGGGACAGTCGCGCAGTCCCTTGATGGCCCATTCCCAATCGCCGCCCCCATTCACGTGCCCCATGATCAGCAGGAGTTCGGGATACCGGCGGGAAAGCGCGCGATAATCGAGTGAATCGGAGGTTTTGGGCTGGCCGGCGATGGACTTCGGATCGGTCAAGTGGGCGGAATGGCCCAGGAAAAGGATCTTCCGTTCGATGCATTTCTCGGCGATCGGAAACAACGCCGGATCGGAGTACTTGAACTGGTTGTAGAGTTTGACGCCGATCATGCCGGCTTGAACGCAGCGCTCGATTTCATCCAGCGCCGCCTGGCCGTTGCCCGGTTGCACGAAACAATACCCCATGATCGTGGTGGGATAACGCTTCATGGCGCTGAGGATCGCGTCGTTCACGTCGCGCACCGCCTCGATGTTTGCCATCACCCCGCCGGTGATCGGCCGCGAGCACAGGAGTTTTTCGATGCCGAGAACGTTCGCCGCCGTTATGAGATCCTCCACCTGGCTCCAGTTGGGATTCGGGTGGTTCACGGCCGTCCACACGTGGTTGTGGGCATCGTATTTCCGCATTTTTCGCCAGTTCACCGGAAGGCCCGCGTCGGACTTAACCGGGCCGGTTTGCGCCGCGAGCCCGCGAACTGGCAGACCGCCTGTCAGGGCGGCCACTGGCAGGCAACCCAGGCTGGCTCCGGCATGCTTTAAGAACGAACGGCGACTCGATTTCATAGAGGCAAAGGCAGGGTCAGAAAAAAATTGAAGCCGGCGGTGACCGGCCGTGACGAAGCGCGAAAGTGCGGACAAGGCTGAATCACGAATGCAACCGCGACCAGAACGAAGACATCCGGAGTCGACGATCTCGATCCGGTGACGAAATCCCTGGCCGACGGCCCCCTGCCCGCCCACCCCCCGTCGCCCATCTCTGGGACAAAATTTTCTCCTTTCGCCCGTTCGACCCTGCCCGTGGAATCTGCCGCCGTGAATAACCTCGTATCCGCTTCCGGATTTTCCATCGCCCCCTTCCGCTTCGACGTCACACCACCCCTTGGCCATGCGTTGCTGGCTGGTTTGATCCCGTCCGCCCTGGCCGTCGACGACCCGCTTGAAGCGATCGGCTATGTCCTGCTCGGGGCGGGCACGCCCATCGTCGTCTGCGCGGTGGATTGGGCGGCGTTGATGAACGAGGCCCATCTCGCGTGGCGCACCGCCCTTGCCGCCGCCGCCGGAACGACCCCGGACCGCGTTGCCGTCCAATGCGTGCACCAGCACAGTACGCCGTTCGTCTGCCCGGACGCCCGTGCCACCGCCGCGCAGTATCCTGAATTGCCGGAGATGTACGACGTGGCTTTTTTTGAAACCTGCCTGGAGCGCGGCCGTCGCGCGGTGCGCGAGGCACTCCTTCGACCCGAAGCCCTCACCCACGTCGCCCACGGCCAGGCTGTCGTCGACCGGGTGGCCGGGAACCGCCGTGTGGCCCGCGATGCGGCGGGCCGGGTGCGCGACATGCGCTTGAGCTCATGCATCGACCCGGAGCTGATCGTACTGCCGGAAGGCACCATCGATCGCGACCTGCAGACCGTGGCGTTTTTCTCCGGAGAAAATAAAATTGTTTCCTGCCACTATTACGCCACCCACCCGATGAGTTTCTACCGCGATGGGCGAGTAAGCAGCGATTTCTGCGGGTTGGCCCGCAAGCGCCGGCAAGCCGAAGAGCCCGGTTGCACGCACCTCTATTTCACCGGCTGCGCCGGCAATGTCGCGGCCGGCAAATACAACGATGGCAGCCCGGCCGCGCGCGCGGTCCTGATCGAACGGATGTACGCCGGCATCGTGGGATCCGAACGCGCGTTGGTGCCAATACCGCTCACGGCGGTTGATTGGCGCACCGAGGCCGTCCTTCCTCCGCCGCAAGCGACTCCGACCAAGGAGGAGCTTGTGGCCGCCATCGCCCGCCCGAACGGCTCCCTGGGCGAGCGACTGCTGCCCGCCTTCCGGCTTTCGTGGCTGCACCGGGTTGAACGCGGCACCCCCCTCGTCTTGAGCCGGCTGCGGTTGAATGAGATTTCGATCCTGCATCTTCCGGGCGAGATGTTCATCGAATACCAGCTGCGCGCCCGGGCCATGCGTCCCGCCCATCCGGTCGCCGTGGCCGCTTACGGCGACGACGGGCTCTGGTATGTGCCGACGCGCGAGGAGTATCCCAACGGCGGCTACGAAGTGGGTGTCGCATTCTCTCGCGACGACGTCGATGAGATCCTGACGTCGGCGATCGGACGCCTGCTCGCATAAAGACCATCGCAAACCGCAGGGCACGCCCGGCGACGGTCCGACCGGCGTGCCGCGGCAGCGACTTGCCCTAGCTGATGCCGAGCTCGGCGTGACTCCAGCGGATGACGGCCGCGATGTAGTCGATGTCCGCCTCCGTGTGGGTGACGCCCACCGGGATCACGACGAAGCGGTGAATCAAATCCTCGGTGCGCGGAAAACTCTCCGCGCGATAACCGGGCTCCGGCCAATTGGGCCCGACTTTGAACGGAGTTGCTCCGGGCGCATGCGCCAATCCCGTGGCCACATAGGGCCGCCGATACTGCGCGTAGGTTCCCGTCATCTGCTGGCACGGGATGTTCGCCTCCTGCAATTTCACCCGGAAGGCCTCGCGCAGCTCCGGTGTTGCCACCCAAAAATAGGTTTCGAAACCCGAATCACCGGCGGGATCAGGAATCCGGCGGAATTTGAGTCCAGAAAGATCACCCACCTGTTGCAACAACCGGGCGGTCAGCCGGCGACAGTGTTCGCGGGTCCGGTCCACCCGGCGAAACTGGGCCAGCGCGACTGCACCAGTCAGTTCGGACATCCGGAACTGGCTCCCGCAGAACGCCGGCTCGCGGGGCTCGACCTGGGCGGCGTGGAAATCGCGAAACTGCCCGATGTCGCTCATGCGCACGGCGCGTTCGAAGAGTCGGGGATCATTCGTCACCACAACGCCGCCCTCGCCGCTGGTCATGGTCTTTTGCTGCTGGAAACTGAAAATCGCGATGTCGCCGTACGATCCGATCCGCCGGCCGCGGTAGGAAACACCAGGGCTCTCCGCGCAGTCTTCCAGCACGGCGATGCCGGCGGCCCTGGCTTCCGGGATGATCGCGCCGAGATCGGCGGCGACGCCCTGAAAATGCACCACGATGACCGCCTTCGTGCGCGGCGTACGCAGCCGGGTGATCTCGCCGGGGGCGAGACACAGCGTTTCGTCGATCTCGGCCAACACCGGCTTGGCGCCGACGCGCACGATCGCCGTGAAGCACGATACCCAACTCCACGCCGGGACAATCACCTCGTCGCCGGGGCCGATTCCGAGCGCGGCAAGTGCCACTTCCAATGCCGCGGTCCCGCTGGTCACCCCCAGCGCAAATTTCGTTCCCACCATCGCGGCAAATTCCTGTTCCAGTCGCGCGACCATGGGCGGCGGCGACTTCGGGTCCGGACCATAGTAGCGGAACAGCGCCTTGCTGCGCAGCACTTCGAGCACGAGTTCCTCCTCCTCCCGACCGATCAGAGCCCACCCCAGGCACGGAGTCGGAACGGGGCGCGCCGGGGGCACCGAAGCGGCGACGGCATTGCTGACAAGCGTTGATGAGCTCATTGGCGGATTGGGCTTAAAGGTCTTCTGAACAGAGTTCCACGATCTGGATCAAGTTACGGGTGATATGATAGGGATCCTTCACGGGCAGCGCAACCACCCGGTCGAGTGGCGACCCCCGGCGGTCCCGGATCTGGATCCATTCACCGATACTGACATCGGGATGCGGAAATGTCCGGAACGTATACTCCCAAGTTCGCTCGAACCATTCCCGCACGGCGGTATCGCCCGTATACCGGTAGCACAGCAGCGAGGCATAGAGCGCCTCCGAATGCACCCACCACAATTTGGTATCCCAAGTTCCCCGCACCGATCTCTCGTAGATCGAATTTCCCTCCGCTCCAACCGGTGGGCCGCCGTCGGCATCGACGAAATGCAGCAGCCCGCCATGGACCTCGTCCCATCCGCGCGCGAAGGAGAAGCGAATCGACTGACTGGCACGCGCCAGCCAGTCGGCGCGTCCTTCCCTCACGGCGACCGACAATAACATCCACAGCCCCTCAAGCGCATGCCCCGGGTTGATGTGCCGGCAAAGCAACGTGTCCTCGCTCTGACCGGGAGCCGCGCGCAATTCCGCCAGCCGGCCGCCGGGCAGCATGAAGGTATCGAAGATTCGTGCGGCCGCCGCGACATTGCGGGCGCGGATCTCCGCGGTCCGCGGATCGGCCAACCCGGCGCACGCGGCACACACCACGAGCGTGACATTGAGATAAATCATCGCGATTGCGTGCGAGACGTGGCCCTCGGGAATCGGGTCCGGAAACGTGGGAAAGCCCCCGGCCGCCAGGCGACGCTCGATGTTCTCCAGCAAGCGCCAGGCCGCATCGAGTACCGCCCGGTTGCCACTCAGCCGGGCATACTCGGCGAAACCCATCACCACGAAGCAGTCCGCATAAATGCTCGGGGCTTTCCCGGCGGCCGGGGTCAGCTCCTTAACTTCGCCGCTCTCAGAAAGCAGAAATGCACACCGACCGTCGTCGAGAAAGGCGTGTGCCTCTAGGAAAGCCACGGTCTTTCCCGCGTGGGCGAGAAACGCTGCGCGATCGCCCGGCAGCAAGCCGCGCCCGACCACCTCCGCAAGCCGCGACCACATCCACACGAACCGGCCTTGGGACCATGTGAACTTGTCGCGGCTGACGAGTTGGGTGTTGGTGTTGTTCCAGCAGTTGAAAATTCCTCCGTGCCGGGCGTCGAGGGTGCGGCTCCAGAAAGGGAGAATCGATCCGGCCAGCGCGGATTGAGTTTTCCGCCCGTAGCGGGTCGCAAGATCCCTCCAATCCGCCGGCACCACGTGAGCCGGACTCTCACTGGTTCCTAATTGGGTCATCGGCAAGAAAGTGCTCAGGCTTTTTCGGCGTTCGGGGCGACCGGCGCGGCTAAACCGCGCATCAGCTCCGCCACGGGTGGCGAGAGCGGCTTGCCGCGATTCAACCACGCCATCGCGCTGAACACGGCAATGGAAGTCGCAATGGGCGTAAACACCTTCATCCCCTGACTCACCTCGATGCCATAGGCGGTCACCACGAAGGCCACCAGCCCGGCCAGAATCGAGGCAATGGCGGCCTTGGCGTCCGCATGCCGGAAGACCGGGAGCAATCCGAACAACATCGGCACGGAAACGGGCCCGATCAAGGCGAGGAACCACGAGATCACGAGCCCGATGACGCCGCCAAACCGGTCTGCCTCGATGCCCACCAGCAGTGTCAGGAACGTGAAGAGGAGCGTGGAGAGCCGCGCCAGCCGCAACGACTGGCGCTGGTCGAGCTTCTGAAAACGGCGCGACATCACGGGCAGAATATCGCGCGTGATAACCGATGAGATCGTGTTGGTGTCCGAGGTTGTCATCGACATCGTCGCGGCGAACATCGAGGCCAGTACCAAGCCCACGAGCCCGGCGGGCAGATACTGCCGGGTGAGCAAGACGTAAGCCTGGGTCGGATCCGCGAGATTCGGCAGGAGCAGCGGCGCCGCCCAAACCGGGAAGAATAGAAACAGCGGCCAGATCAGGTAGAGCACACCTGACAGCAACGCGGAATTGCGTGCACTCTCGGCGGATGGCGCCCCGATGTAACGGGCTGCGAGATTCCACGTCCCGCCATTGTAGCTCAACATTCCCGCCGCGATGTACCCCATGAAAAACAGCGGTGTGTAGGGGCCGTTAAAAAAATCGCTGTGTCCCGGCGGCAGCCGATCCCACACCGTCCAGAGACTGCTCACTCCGCCGAGGTGCTGGAGCACCACGACGAAGAGGATCAATCCCGCCACGACTTGAACGAGAAATTGAAGAAAGTCCGTATACAGATCCGCCCACATGCCACCGATCGTGATGTAGAACAGGGAAACGCCGCCGGAAATCCATATGCCGGAGGCAACCGACAGCCCGGTGAAACCATGCAGGAGGATCCCGATGGAAGCCCACTTCGATCCCACATCGAGCAGCTTTAAGAGCACTCCGCTCCACGCCATCAACTGCTGGGTCGCCACGTTGTAGCGCATGGCCAGATACTCCGTCGGCGACTCGATCGAGAGCGCCATGCGTAGTCGGGCCCAGCGGGGCGCGAACACAAACGCACCCACGATGCAGGCGATGAAAATCGACCCAGCCCACCAGACGTAAAGGGTGAAGCCATACTGGTAGGCGATCGCCGCGAAGGCGACGAACACGACGCCGCTGTGTCCGGAAACATGGTGCGAAATGCCTCCCAGCCACCACGGGATCTTCCCTCCTGCCACGAAGTAGTCCTTCGACCCCTTGATTTTTTTGATCGAGGCGACGCCGATCGCGGCGATGAGCAGGAAGAATATCGCGATGACGAGGTAGTCGAGAAATTGCATGAAACGATGGGTCGGGGACGCCGCGAAGCAGATTGGGTAAGTGCGGATTACGGCTAGGTGGCGCAAGCCCAATTCTAGTGGCTCCGCTCATCTCGCCGCGAGGTGTTCTGTGAACAAAAATCTTCGAAGTTTCGTGTCCGGGCTGTCACTTGAAATACGGAGGAAAATTCCGATACGACGCCGGACGATCCTGCCTATCCTCCCCAGGCTTGCGGCGAATCCATGCGGAGTTCGCCGCAAGAATTCTCACATCGCACGCAGTGCCGCCCACTGGGTCTCTTCCACGAGCACCCCGATTTTTTGGCTCTCCTCGCGAATACGAATCATGCCTTCACCCGGGTACCGCACGGCCTCATCCTTTGAAAGCGGGGTCGCCTGGTGGAGATCGTCGACCACGGACTTCACCAAGTCCGCCAAAGCACTCTCCCCGGACAGCGCCATCACATCGATGGCAATGAAGACCTGCGAAACGCTGCGTTCGGATCCAAGCCGCGCGATCTGGTGTGACGACAGGCCGCCGGACAGCAAGGCCGCCAGCGTATCGAGCATCACGGCCAGAGCCGACCCCTTCCAGTAACCGATCGGTACCGCGCGGCGCGCCGCGAGGATCGCACCCGGATCCCGTGTCAGCGTGCCTTCGGCATCGTAACCGCCGGCGAGCGGCAGCTTCTGGCCGCGCTGGTGCAGCACCTCGAGCTTGCCGTTGGAATACTGGCTCATCGCCATGTCCAGCAGCATGGGACGCTCCGCCGGGGGCACAGCGATCGCGAGGGGATTGTTGCCAATTCTCACCCCGGCGGATCCCCACGGCGGTAGAAGCGGAATCGTATTCGTCCAGCAAATCCCAACGCAGCCGGCTTCCGTGGCCTGCAAAGCGTAGGCCCCCGCCCTCATCCAATGATTGGTGTTCCGTAAGGCCACGCAGCCCATGCCATGCGTGCGCGCGAGTTCGACGGCCCGGCCCATGACGACGTGCGCATTCCACAAGCCCACGCCCATGTTTCCATCCCATTGCTCGATGGCCCCGAGCCCGCCGGCCTTTACCGGTGTCGCGTGGATATCGATGCCGTTGGCGCGGATGGAGGCAAAGAAACTCGGGAAGCGATGCAGCCCGTGGGAATAGACTCCGTCCCGCTGGTTTTCCGTGAATCGCCGCGCCACCAGCGCCGCCCGTTCGGGCGCAAAGCCGGTCTTGAGCAACACGCGGATGTATTCGTCCTGTAAAACTTGAAAGGGGATTCGTTGCATGGGATTGATCGAAAGCCTTGGCGCCGTGCCCCGCCTCGGCAAGCACGGTCGACCTTGGTTGGCCGGTGGGACAACGCCGTTTCACCCTTTCATTTCCTGGTGAAGCGCACCGGCGCGTTGCACAACCGGGGACTCTGTATTTTCCCGGCTCGGGGTGCATTTGATTGCGACCGCTCAGTGAATCCCCATGTTCGCGAATCGCTGCCCACCCTCCCCATGCCCTCCTGCGATCGCGCGCGCGATGGTCTGTTGAAACTTCGCCCACGAAAATCTCGGCCTTTGTGGTGGGCAATTTCGTTGATCACTTGGAGCGCGGCGGCCCAGACGGGACAGGACCTCAGGTTTACCTACCGTTCCGAAATCGACAACACCGACCAACCCTATCGGGTCTACGTTCCGAGCAGCTACCGGCCCGATCAGCCGATTGCGATGGTCTTTGCGCTCCATCAAACGGGCGACAACGAGAACAGCCTTTTTGAGGACGAGAAGCACTATCCCGCGAAATTGGGCGTCCGCAGCGCGGCTGAGAAATACGGAGTTCTCCTCGTGTCGCCCAACGCTCGCGGCACCACCGAGTATAGGGGGATCGGCGAAAACGACATCTTCTGCGTTCTCGCCGACGTGAAAAAGCGTTTTCGCGTGGACGAAAACCGCATCTATCTCACCGGCCACTCGATGGGTGGAACGGGATCGGCGTATCTCGCCCTGCACCACCCGGATTTGTTCGCCGCCGCCGCGCCGTTGGCCGCGGCCTATAGTTTCCCTTGGCTGGCCGCCAATGCCGGCCACGTTCCCTTTCTCTGGGTCGGCGGCGAACTCGACGCCGAGTACTACCGGCAGGGCGTCGCCTTGGGCCTTTTTCGGATGAAAAGCCTGGGGTGCCCGGTCGAATTCCTCGAACTGGCCGGCCAAGAGCACTACGGAACCGCCAAGGATTTCCATCGCGTCTTCGAATGGCTGCTTCGGCATCGCCGCGTCGCTCACCCGACAGCCTTCACTTTTGAAGTGGATTCTCCCCGGCATGCCCGAGCCTACTGGCTCGCCGTCGAAGCCATGGAGCAGCCGGGAAAGATCGCCACCGTGAAGGGACGAGCCGAATCCCGTCAACTGGCCCGTCTCGAACTGGACAACGTGCGCGAAGTCGCGTTCTGGCCGGATCCCGCCGTTTTTGACGTGGCCCGGCCGCTTCGAGTGAAGATCAAGGACGAACCGGTTTTCACCGGCGTCGTCTCGCCCGCCCAGGAGATCGTATTCAACCGGGCAGCCGCGGGCTGGACGGCGCAACTCCGGCCGCGACGGGAATACGCTCTCACCACCTATCGTCGCAACCCCGTCGCGTTTGCGCCCGAAGCGCTCGACATGGAAGGAACCGAGGCCCGCTTGGCCAACTGGATCACGGATGCCATGCGACTCGCAACGGGCGGGGATATCGCCCTGTACAGCCGGCGGTCCTATCGCGGCCTCCCTCTGCCCGCCGGAACAGTGGATATGGTGGACCTCATCCAGTGCAGCCGCCCGTTTGACCAGATGCTGGTCACCGCGCAACTGAGCGGCCGCGACATCATCGAGATCCTCGACGCAAACGTCCAGGATCCGGCGGCGGCCGCCAAAGGGGGCATCGCCTCCAATCTGCTGGTTCAGATGTCCGGCGGACAATACCGCTTCGACCGCAGACTGCCTCCCGGGCGGCGGATCGTCTCAAGCAGCTTTCAGCCTGAACGAATTTACACCGTGGTGCTCGAAGGGCAGGTGGTTCAACGCGAAACCATGCGCCTCGCCGGGCGCTTCAGGAAGCTCGATCATCGCGTGACCAACATTCCCTTTACGGTCGCGCTCCAGGGACACGCCGCGCGGTCCAGGGAATTGCGGGCCGTGCGCGAGGGCCGCGTCGAAGAAGTGAAATGAAACCCGCATCCGACGCGGATTTTCGTCCGTCAGCTCACGATGGACGCACTCCCCCACGCGGTCGACGGTTGCCTCCGGTCAAAATGCTCCTCACTGATTGCATGAATCTCGCCCCTTTCCTCCCCATGAACAAAACATTTTTCCGTGATGTGACCCCGGTCTCCCGCCGTCGATTTCTCGAAACCTCCGCGGTCCTGCTTGGCACCGCCTCCCTGCCCCGGGCCTTTGCGGCGGGCGCCGCCCCGGTGGCAGAACCGATCATCGATATGCACCAGCACGTGCAATACAGCGGTCGGGCGGACGACGTGCTGATCGGCCATCAGCGCACCCTGGGCGCCACCACCTCCGTACTCATGCCCTCCGGTGATCGGGGCGACAACCATCCCGGCGGTTCGGGTGAACACGAGGCGGTGCTAGCCCTCTGCCAGGCTCATCCCGGGGAATTTGTTTTTTTTGCCAACGAACTCACGGACCACCCCGATGCTCCCAAGATCATCGAGCGGCAGCTGCGCCGCGGCGCGATCGGGATCGGCGAGCAGAAGTTTCGGGTCGATTGCGATTCGCCCAATCTGATGCGCATCGCCGAAGTCGCCCGCGAATTCGACGTGCCCATGCTCCTCCATTTTCAGGACGGCATGTACAACCGCCACATCGAGCGGTTTCACATCGTGCTCGAAAAATTCCCCACGGTTAAATTTATCGGCCATGCCACCGCCTGGTGGGCCGCGATCGACAAGAACTACAAACCCGGGACCAACTACCCCAAGGGAATCGTGACTCCCGGCGGCATCACCGACCGCTACCTGACGGATTATCCGAATTGCTACGCGGAGGTTTCGGCCGGCTCCGGCAACGGCGCAATCGTCCGCGATGAGGAACACTATCGCGGCTTCATTGCCCGCCATGTCGACAAGCTCATGTTTGGCAGCGATTGCAGCGAAGGTACCGGCCGGGGACCGACCTGTTTCGCGGCCCGCACCCTCGCCGCCATCCGGAAGCTCTCGGCGAACAAGGCGGTCGAACGGAAGATTCTCTACGAAAACGCGAAGAAGATGCTCAAGCTCTGACGCGTGACCCGCCGCAACTCCATCTAAACCAGAGCGGGTTTCTTTAAACTGTAGCCGTTCTCTCGGGCACGTTACCCCTGCAATCGCCAAACCGGCGCGGCTACCCTCCAGCTTAAACCGGTTTACGGCGAGTTTGCGCCGGTCGATTTCAGGTAGCTGATCAGGTCGTTCAGATCGTCCTTGGTCATCGACTGCTCCAGTCCGTCCGGCATGAGCGAGAGTCCCGAAGCGGTCAGGGAAGCGATATTGCCGCGCAACACGGTCTCATCCGTCCCAAAGGCGGTGCGCAGGGTGAAACTCCCTTCCGTTTCCGAGGCAAGCCAACCGGAGAGCGTCCGTCCGTCCTGCGTGGTCGCCGTCATCGCCTTGTAGCCCGGAGCGACTTCGAAGTTTGGCACCAAAATATGCAGCAGCAGCGCCTCTGAGGGCTGGCTGCGGACCACCGTGAGGTCCGGGCCCACCTTGCCGCCCGCTCCGTTGTAGGTGTGACAGGCGGAACAGCTCCGGACGAACACTTCGCCGCCGTGGCGGGCATCACCCGGTTTGTCCAGAATGCTCCGGTAAGCGCGATACACCTGCATGCGATCGCCACTCTCTAATTCGTGAAAGATGCCTTCCGCCTCCTGGCGAATCTTGGCATCGGCGTGTTTAAGGAGCTGTGTCCGCCGGGGTGATGAAATTTCCGGCGCTTTGATCGCTCCCGCGCGGATGGCCGAGAACAACACTCCAATCATCTGCGGCTTCGCCACGAGCGTCGCGATGACCGCCTCTCTGATCTGTGGGGTGTAGCGCGTCCAGTTCGCTGGCTGGATCAGCATCTCCGCGCCGCGGGGATCGTCGAAACGTTCAAGCGCACGCACGGCTTGCAATTGCAGACCCGGAGCGTGCCGGGCATCGAGCAGGGCGCCCAACACCGGCCCCGACTGCTTGAAATCGGTATAACCCAGAAGCGCCACCGCAGTCACCCGCTGGCGGGTGGGCGCTCGCTCGTCGGCTGCAATTTTGGTCGCCTCGTGGAAAAACTTGTCCAGCGGAACGCCAGCGGCCGACGCTCCATCGGACGATAATAACGCGGCAAACGGACTGGCGGTATTTTTCCCCTTAAGCTCTGGCCGTCCGCGCAATCCCTCGGCCAGACCCAGGACCGACGGCATACGCCAGTCCAGGTCCGCCTGGCCGGCGAGCATTTGGGCGAGAAACTGCCGGCAAGCATCGAGCGGTGCACCTGCGCCAAAAACACGTCCCAAATCTTCCATGACCACCGCAAAGGCCTTGGGGTTGGTTTCGCGGATCCGACCGAGTGCTTCGAAAAATGCGGCCAGTCGGGTTCCCACCCCGCTTAGGACCGCCGCGCGCGCCCAGCGGTCTTCGCCGTCCCGGACTGCGATGGCGGCCAGTTTTCCCACCGCGCGCGGATCTTCCAGAGATCCCAAGGCGAGCGCCGCAAGAAAGCGGACCCGGGCGTCGGAATCATCGCCGCTGGCGAGCAGGGGAACGACGAGTTCCGGAGTCTTGGGGAGAAATTCCGCCGCGAGTGTCACGCCCTGCTCCCTGACGCCTGCGGTGGAATCGCGCAATGCGGTGAGAATGCTTGCGGTCGAGAGCCGGCCCAAGTCGCGCAAGATCCAAAGCGCGATGGTGCGGCTCTCCGGCAGCGCGGCGTCCGCCGCGCATTTCTCCAGCAGCGGAACGGCGGCCGGATCGCCGCGCTCCAGCAACAATCGTCGTCCCCGCTCGCGCCACCACACGTCCGGCGATTCCAAGCTGCGGCACAAATCCGCCACCGTGAAGCCCGGTGCGGGAGTCGCGCCCCGGGGGCCTTTCACGATCCGATAAATCCGCCCCGCACTTTTCCCGCCATCAAAATTGAGTTTCGGACGCGTTTCCTCCGGGACATATTGCGGGTGGTCGATTTCACGCCGGTGCATGTCCGCAACGTAAAGCGCGCCATCAGGACCCTCGCCGAGAAAGACCGGCCGGAACCAGACGTCGGTCGAAGCCAGAAACTCCCGACCCTTGTAGGGAGGTTCGGACCGAAACGAGGCACCGTCCGGTCGCATCACCTGCCGTTGAACCAGGTTTTGCGCTGGTTCGCAGATAAAGACATTGCCGGTGTGCTCCGGCGAAAGCCCGGTGCCGCCAAAAACCAGCAGCCCGCAGGCCGACGTGAATGTCCCGGAATGCGGGTCGCTCATCAGTTTGGGAATGTAGTCCGCAGAAACGCTCGCCCGGCTGATCGGGTAGACCTTCGCCTCGGCCTGGACTTTCGACACTTCCTGCACCGTATCGGCAAAGGCGAGGTGGGGATTCCGTCGCAGATACGAGGGTTCCATGATCATTTGCAGGACCGGCTGGCGATTGGTGGAACCGAAGCGCCGCCCAAAGGCATCGAAGGTGAGGCCAAATTGGGAACGGCCGCCCGTATTCTCGAACGTCAGCGACTCCGGGTCGAAACGTCCGTCCGCCGGAGAGAAAGTCACCGCCGATCGCTCTGGGTGCTCGGGCGACGTCACCTTTCCGCCGTTCAAGCCGCTGGTGACATAGATTTTCCCGTCGAGGCCCAGTGTGGGATGACTCACCCGAATTTGTGCCGTCTTGGTCGCGTCAAAGCCGGTCAACACCACCCGTCGCTCGTCGGCCACGCCATCGCCATTCGTATCCTTGAGGTAGTAAATGTCCGGCGCGCAGGTCACAAAGACACCGCCCTTCCAGAGAAGAATCCCGTTGGGATAACTCAGGCCGGTTGCGAATTCGGTGCGGCGATCGTAACGACCGTCGCCGTTGGTATCCTCCAGCAAGGCGATTCGGCCCTCGGGCGGGGCCTTTTTTCCTTCCAAAGGATCCGGATAGCCCCGGTTCTCCACCACGTACAGTCGGCGGTTTTCATCGAAAGCGAAAGCCACCGGATCGACCACCAAGGGCTCCGCCGCCACCAGCTCGATCCGCAGGCCGGGCTCAAGTTGGAAGGCCGCCAGCGCGGCCTCCGGTGAAAGCGGCTGGAGGCGCTCGGCCGCGACTCCCAGCGTCGTCATCAGGCCGACCGTCATGCCAGCCAGCGCACGCGGCATAAAACGGGTCAGTGAATCATGCCCTTTCAGCCATCGCGCGCGGGCGGCAAAGCGGTCGGTAGACATCATGAATTTTCGTTCGCCGGTTTGTTGGCAACGATCCGCTTGATGGGATCGCGGAAGAAAATCAGAAAGATCACCAGGACGATCGTGGCGCCGATGCCCGGGATCATCCAGATCCCCTTCCAGTCGTAGTTCATGCCGGCGACGGGCGCCGCCAGATGGTGCGCGGCGAGCACTTTTCCCGCCAACAAGGTGCCGACAAAGGCACCGACGCCCCAAAGAATGAAGGCGATGAAGCCTTGAGCGGCGCCCCGGATGCGTTCGTTCGCCTCGTCGTCGACATAAAGCTGGCCGGCGATGAAGAGGAAGTCGTAGCAAACGCCGTGCAGCAAAACCGCGGCGTAAACGAACATTGTCTGGAGGTTCGCCGCCCCCACGCTCTGCGCGAGAAGGAAGTAGCGCGCCGCCCAGCAGAGGATACCAATGAAAATCGTTTTCTTGTACCCGAACTTCCGTAGGAAAACAGGGAGCAGAAACAGGAAGATGACGTCCGAAACCTGGGCAAGGGACGTTTTCGCCGCCATGTTATCCCACTTCAATTCCGTCAGATAGATCCCCAGCATCACGAAGTAGAAATAGAGCGGAATGCAGATCAGGAACATGCACATGATGAAGATCGCGAATGACGGCTTCTTCAGCATCGCCAGCGCATCGAGACCGAGAATCTCGCCGAGGCTGACGTTGGCGCCGGTCTTCTTCGGCGGTGTGTGGGGGAGTGTCAGCGAGAACAGGCCAAAAAAGATGGAAATGGCGCCAGCCAGGTAGAACTGAACCGCCGACTGTTCCCCCTTGATCAGACTCAGCACGACCAAACCGGCGATCCAGCCGACCGCGGAGAGCATCTTGACGCGCGGAAAATCGGTTTTCGCGTTGGCGAGGTGATGCAGCGACAGGGAATTGCCCAGCGCCAGCGTGGGCACGTAGAGAGCGCAGTAGAGGATCAGCATCGGATAGAACGTGCCGAAGACATGCAACCGTGGCAGACACATCAGCACCGCCCCGCCGAGAATCCCCAGCACGGCGAGCAGCTTTTCGGAGGCAAAATACCGGTCGGCGATGAGCCCGACGAAAAACGGCGAGATCATCGCGCCGATGGCGAACGCCCCGTAGGCGGCGCCGATCTGGGCACCCTCGAACTTGAGCGTATTGGCCATGTAAGTGCCCATGCTCACGTACCAAGACCCCCAGATAAAATATTGGAGGAACATGAAGACCGAGAGCTTAAACTTGATCGCAGATTGGGTAAGCATGATGGGATTCGGGGTTGGAACTGGAAAGGTGGGGATGACCGTTGCGGGCGAGATTATTTTTTGAGGGGATGGAGTTCGATTCGACGGAAATAGATTTCGGCGCCTTCCGATTGGAAGAGGATCTTGCCCTCGGTCAGCGAACCATCGCGGCCCTCGTTCACCTTTACGCCGTTGAGTAGGTAGACGAGGTTGCCGCCGTCGGCGATGACCTCATAGCGGTTCCACTCGCCGACCGGCTTTTCGACATCCTTGGCGCCGCGAAAACCCAGCACGTCCTTCCACTGTGGATCGCGGAACTGCCAGTCGATGCGTCCGCCCGTATACTCCTTGAGCTCGCCGTCCGGGCTCCACGACTTGCCCCTCACCGTGGCCTTCAGGCTCGGCTTGAGGGGTTGATCCTGACCTCGTTCGTAGCCGGCAAGCACGAGGATGTCCCCTGTGCCGCCCTCGATGATCTGGGCCTCGATCGAACGCATCCAGGGACTGGTGAAAGTCTTGTTCGTGTTCCCTTCTTCACCCTGACAGTGGACGAGGATGCCGTTGTCGCGGGCCCGGTCTTTGCGTTGCCCCCAAGTCACGAGCCCCCAGCGAAACTCCAACACCAGATGGTAATTGGTGTAGCGCTCCTTCGTCAAAATCCCTCCGTAATACTGGCCGCTGACACGGATCGCGGGCGCTCCATCGATCTGATCGACGACGCTGAAAACCCGGTCGGGGTTTTCGCGGCCGTGGGCGGTTTCCCATGTGGTGAAGTTGGACAGATCCTTGCCATTGAACAAAACAATGGTCTCGCGCGGGGTGATCGGATCGGCCGCGAAGGCCGTCAGGCACGCACCGCAGAGCGCGAGTGCGAGGTAGGATGCGTGACGACGGCTGCCAGGCGCCGTGGAATTGGAGGAAGCGGCTGCACGATTCATAGGAATGGGGTAAGTTGATTTTCTGACGCGCGGGTTGAAGTAAAAGCGATCGACCTTTTTGCTCAGTGCATCTCGACCTGGCAGGAGCCGATCCCACCGCGGTAGAAGTTAAATTGCACGTTCGGATGGTCGGCCAGCAACGACATCGGCACTGCACTGTCCGCAATGCGCTTGCTGATCATCAGCGTGGTCAGGCGTTGGCCAAAGGGACTGTCGTGCGTCCCGGCCTGCCAGATGGAAACCTTCTCCGCTTTCCAGGTCTCCACCGGTCCAACGGTGATCGCCTTCGTGGGAACCAGAGCGATGTTACCACCACCCGAGGTACGCGCGTTCTGGGCCAGAGTAACCGGATGCAAGTCCACAATGCGCGTCCCCAGGCGCCTGTATTCCGCGGGCGACGGCGGGGCGTCAAGGTAAGCGCCCTCGCGTTTGACCGGATCGTTGAAAGCCCAGTGCTTGGTGTCACCCTGCCCACCCTGCATGACCGCGCAACGGATCCCGTTCCACGTCGCGGCATAGGCGGCCACGTTCGCCTTCGGGAAATGCAGGTTGGTGTCCGGCATCATCAGCTCCGGGCGGATGCGGTTGAAGCAGAGCTCGCGATCGGCGCGCTCGAAGGAGAGCGGATGGGTGACCGGCGCCTCGGCTCCGTTTGTATACCACTCGTCCATGCCCCAGAAATGGGCCGACTTCAGCGACAGCCCCAGGTCGTTCACGAGGCGGGCGACCAGCGGGAGTTGCTCGGTCGGTCCGATCGGCCCGCAAATACCCACCGGATTGTCCGCGGTCGATTGCCGCCACGCGGTGATGTATTCCAAGGCTTCGGCGACATAAAAATCCTCAAGCGTATCGTAGAACACGACCCGGAACCCGTCGCGCGAAAGTTTTTGCATATCCGCAGGCGTCAGGCGGGCCGCTTCTTCGATCAGACCGTCATCCAAAGTGGTGTAGTCCCACCAGTCGGGGGCAATGGTGCTCAGTTTACGGGCCATAAAATTTATGAAAGTGGATTGATTTTCGGATTTCCTAGCCGTGCAGCAAATCGCGTTCGTAGGCGCGATTGATCAAAAGTTTTTTGCCCAGCGCTTCGCGCAAAGGATCGGCGCCCGGCGCGCTAAAGCCCATGTGCGAATGCCGGCGCCAGCCCTCGGCGACCTTGAACCGCCGCGACATCTTCCCCACCTCCCGGGCCATGACTTCCATTTCGTGGAGATAGGAATTCATGCCCTGCGAAGCCTGCAGCCAGCCGTGCTGGCTTTCGTGACAAGCCAGCGCCGTCAGCTTTTGTTTTTGCACCGAGGAGGTGTCGACAAACGCGCCGGGGATGATCCGCCGCCGCAGCCCGTCGGACAACCCGTGCGGCATGGCGTGATAGACCGTCGTATCGCCGGACCAGGCCTTGGTGGGACGGCCGGCGGAAAAATTCGGGATGCCCCGTGCAAACGCGGCCGACACGGCGAGACGGCACGTATTGACGTGGTCCTCCATGTAGTCCTGTGGCGAATGGGTGAGCACGATGGTCGGCTGCACCTCCCGGATCACCCCGGTGAGCCAGCGCAAGAGCGGCAACTCGTAGAGAATCTCCAAATCGTCGGCCCGGCTTTCGTGGAACTGCGCGCCTAAGACAGCCGCGGCTTTCTTACCCTCCGCCCGGCGGATCCTCCGGACGGCGGCGGGCCCGTGCGTGACGCTGCCGCACGACCCCGTGGAAACATTGAGGTAGTGCGTCCGGTAGCCGGCTTCCCCCAGCAATGCCAGGGTTCCGGCCATCATGAACTCGATATCGTCCGGATGGGCCGCGATGGCGATGGCGGTGCGCTCAGCCATTCAATTCGGAGAGTTTGACCGTCCGATTTTCGCGCGCCGAGAGATCCGCCGCCAGCACCGCCAGATGCGATTTGCTTGAAATCTCGAACGACGTCAGGGCCATTTCCTGGCCGCGCTCCATGGCGTCGAAAAAGGTCTGGAATTGCGCCTGATACGGATGGTCGGAAACATCGCCGGAATCCGCCATCTTCATTGAGAGTTGGCTCCACTTCCCCTTGTCAGAACCGAGCCGGCTCGCGTGGAACTTGTTGTCGAGGAGGCTGCCTTCGCTGCCAACGAGGTGGGTATGAAAATAGTAGGGCTGAATGCAGTCGATCACGGAAGCGACCTTGCCCAGCGCACCATTTTTGAAGCGGACGATTGTCACGCTGGTGGTGGGATATTTGTACTGGGAGAAAACCTCGCTTGAGGAGCCGGTCGAATGACTGGTGACACTCTCGACTTCGCTTCCCATGCACATCAGCAACGCGTCCATGGCGTGACACCCGGCCGAGAGGAGGCTGCTGCCGCCGGACTCCTCGGTCGTGTTCCAGCGCCACTGGCCATACCACGGCCCGATCCCGTGATAGTAATCGACTTCGCCGTAGTGCAGCTTGCCCAGCAAGCCGGCATCGAGCACGGCCCGGGTCGAGAGCATTTGGTTCGAATAGCGGAGTTCGAAGCAGACGCAGGTCTTCACCTTCGCCGCCGCGATCGCCGCGGACACGCGCCGGGCGTCGGCGAGATTGAGCGTGATCGGTTTCTCGATGATCAAGTGCTTGCCCGCCTTCGCGGCCGCGATGATTTGGTCCGCATGCTGGTGGGGATAACTGCAAATCGAGATGATATGTAGGGTCGGATCGGCCAGCATTTTCTCCAGGTTGTCATGTGCCGTGATCGGGCTCCCGTGCCGCGCGCTCAGCTCGGCGGAATTCTGGGGGCGGGACGAATAGATCGCCGTCACTTGCGCATTACTGGTGGCGTTGATGGCGTGGATGTGCGCGCCAGCGACCCAACCATAACCGATGATACCTACGTTATATTTTTTCATGCGGGAAAATTCCTGAAAACAACCGGGGGTTATCGTGGCATCCGATCGTCCACTGATGCGGCGACCGAGATATCAAAAAATTTTAAACGACCTTGGTAACGCAATGACAAGCCCATCATTGCCTCAACGCAAAGAAACGAGCCAGGCGACGAGATCGAGCAGTTGTTGCTCGGAAAGAGTCTGCTCCAGTCCCATCGGCATCAGACTGGCCGCCATGACGCTGCTGCCCACAATTTGCGTGCGCGGGATGTTTTTTTCCTGACCCGCGACGTCCAGCAGCGTGAGTCCGTCCGGTCCGTCATTCTTGATTGTGCCGAGATAGCTTTGGCCATCCGCCGTTTCGACGATGTGGCCCTCGTAATCCCGAGCGATGGTGGCACTCGGAAAGAGAATGGATTCGATAATATCGCGGGGCTGGCGGATTTTGCCGATGTGACTGAGATCGGGGCCCATGGCCCGGCCGAGATTGCCGACTTTGTGGCAGGCCATGCACGCACTGGTTTCAAACACCTTTCTTCCCTGTTCCGCCCGCCCCCTGGGCATGGCCGCCGCCAGGATCTCAAGCTTGCGCTTTTTCGCATCGCTCGCTTCGGCGGCGCTGCGCACAGCGGGGCCCAGAATTTCCTCGTAAACGTCCGCCGGCAACGAGCTGAAGCTGGTTCGGATCACACTCTCCTCGACCGATCCGACATTTTGAGATTGTGCCAGTTTTCCCGCCCAAAGGCGGCCCGTACTCGCATCAGCGGCTTTGCTCCGCACCAACGCGAGCAAAGTGCGCAATTCGATCGGGCCTGCCGTTTGCAACACCGGTGCGAGCGCGATGATCTGATCCTTCGCGAGGCGGGAACGGGCGAGGAAACGCGCCGCATCCACCCGGGCCGTTGGCGAAGCGTCCCCCGTGACCAACTGGAGCAAAAGGGCAAACGCATCCGCGCCGAGCGGTTCTCCCGGGCGGGAGACGGCGGCGAGGGCTTTGAGGCGAATTGGCTGGGGCCTTCCCGCATCGTTGATGATGGCCTTTTGCGCCGCGTCGAAATGATTGCTGCCGAGCTTCGCGATCGCCTCCAGCAGAAGCGGCAAATCGCCCACGGTCGCTCCGTGCGATTGCGGTTGCACGGGCTGGGAAGCCGTCGCTTCGGCCAGACTGCGGTCGAGCGAAGGAAACCACGCTGGATTGCTAAGGGTGCCCGACTGACTTGAAAGCACGTGCCAGGCGGCTCGCCGCACCTCGAGCGAACCTTGATTCAGCATCGCCGAGATAATCTCCTGCCCCGCCGGCTTCGTGAGATTGGCGGCCGCCAGTTCCTTGGCAAACGTCAGGGTGCCGGGAGAAACCCGGGGCGCGGCGAATTGGAATTTGAGGTCCGTGACCGAGAGATCCAAGGCGTGGGGATGGCGCACGGCGACGGCAACGGCCGCACGAGCCAGTTCCGGATCGGCCGAGTCGACGTGCTTTCGCGCGACGGCAAAGAGCAAATCCTCCGGTGGCGCTTCGCGGGAGATTTGTTCGACGATCAACATCAGCCGGCGAATCAGCGGCGCCGATGCCGCACGTTCGAGCGTTGGCAGGTCGACGCAACGGGTCGTAATCGCCGCGTACATCGCGGCGTGCTCCAAGGCGGGATCGAGCGGTCCACCGAGCAGCTTGAGGAGCGCGTCGCGTTGCGCCGGCTCGATGCGCTTCGCTTTCGCGATTGTCTCGCAGGCGTGTCGCTGGGCCATCGGCTTGGTCGCGTCGAGTAAATCGGCGGGGGTGGCAGGATGTTCCTTCGCCCCGATCCCGGCCAAGGCCGCGGCTTTTTTCCGCACCATCCACCGGTCATCGTTCAGCAGCTTCGCCGTCTCCTCGGGTCGCAGGTTGTCCCAGGTAATCTTGAGGCCGTAGGCATCCGCCACCGGCTTGGCGTTCTTTTTCTGCACGCGGTAAATGGCACCGCGCAGGTCGGGTTTTTCGATCAGACTGCTCGGGCATCCCATGCGAAACCAACCACCGGTGTCGAACACGAGCAGGGAGCCGTCGGCATCTTCGATCATGTCGGTCAGGTGGACGTCGGGATCGTTGATCTTGAGGAACTCGTGCTCCGTGGCCCGATAGGTTGCGCCCACCGGCGAAAGTTTCATGCGGACGATTTTCTGCGTGTTGAAATACGCCGCGAACATGTCGCCCTTCCAATCGGGATTGAGCGCGCCAGACCGGTAGAACGTGCAGCCCGAAATTCCGACATGGCCGAAATTATACACCACAGGCATTTGCTCCACCGTGCGCCTCAGGCCGGCGATGACATTCAACTGATCGGGCCGTTCATAGGCGCCGCCATACTGCCAGTGCACCAGCGTATCTCCACGCGGCTGGCTGTAGTAGATATTAACGGTGCCCACGATGTCCCCGTCCGGCGTGAAATCCACCTCGACCGGATTGTCGCTGCACGCCAGCGCGTGCCACTGCACGTCGCTCCCGTCCGGCTTGCACGACCAGACACCGGAAGCCAGTCCCTCATGCACCACGGTCCCGTCGCGCTGCACCACCTTGTGCCCCTTGCGTCCATGGCACCAATAAAGGCGGCCATTCGGGTGTAAAAATGGGCCATGCACGTCCGCCGCGTTACCGGTGTATTCGAAACCGCCGACGATCATTTCCCGCTGGTCGGCGACCCCGTCGTTGTTGGTGTCCGTCAGCTTCCAAATGCCGGGAGGAGAGGCCACGTAGAGCGAACCGTTCAACCAGCACGCGCCCTGCGGAAATGTCATTTTGTCCGCGAACACGGTGGTCTTGTCGAAGACGCCGTCGCCGTTCTGGTCCTCCAGCAGCAGCACCCGGTTGGGCAACTGCTCTTCGAGTCCCTTCTTGTTGAGATTCAGGCCTCCGGCATCGCCGATGAACAGCCGGCCCCGGTCATCGAGCGAACCCATGATCGGGTAGTTGAGCAGCGGCGGCGCCGCCGCGACCACGAGTTCGAGTCCCTCGGCAAGTTCCGCCTTGGGAAGAGCGGCCGTCGCGCGCCCCGCGATTCCCCCCAAAAGGACGGCGGCGAGAATTGCTTTCGAGGCGAACACTGCAACATTCGCTAACGAGGTAATAGAGCGGGACATGGAGACTAAAGGGTTCAGGTCACAACACAGAAAAGCAGTCGTCACCGCAATCGCGGCAGAGGCAGGCCTTAAAGATTGGGTGGGCGCCGTAGCGTCAATATCCAACTCCTGAAACGACAGTGGGCGGGCGCGATTTTCCTCCCCGCTCGAACCACCGCTGGAGGATTGCCTTCGCCGCCGCGGTTCCCAACCTCCGCGTTCACCCGCCATGGGCCATCCGTTCGATTCTTCCCAGCCGAATCCGTCTCGCAACGCGCTTGATTCGCACGCCATCCGCAAAGGAACATCCTCTCAATGAATTCCAGCTCCTCCGAAGCCCGTCAGCGGGAAAAGATCGCGACCGAAATTTTCCTCACGGCGGACGAAGCGTGCCGCCGTCTGGGGGCGGAAATCGCCCAATTGATCGCCGCCAATACGGCCGCCGGCCGTGTGACCGTGCTGGGCCTCGCGACGGGTTCGACGCCGGTTCGCCTTTATCGCGAGTTGATCCGCTTGCACCGGGAGAACGGCCTGAGTTTTCGCCGCGTCATCACCTTCAATCTCGACGAATACTACGGTCTGCCGCGCACGCATCCCGAGAGTTACTGGCGCTTCATGCACCAGCAGCTCTTCGATCACATCGATCTTCCGCCGGAAAACATCAACCTGCCCAATGGGACGGTGCCGCGCACCGAGGTCTTTGCCGCCTGTGCCCGGTATGAGGAAAAAATCCGCGCGGCGGGTGGCATTGATCTGCAGGTGCTGGGCATCGGGCGGACCGGTCACATCGGTTTCAATGAGCCCGGGTCAGGCCGCGATTCGCGCACCCGGCTGGTGACGCTCGACAGCCTCACCCGTCGTGACGCCGCCCGCGACTTTCTCGGTGAGGCCAATGTTCCGCGGCACGCGATCACGATGGGCGTCGGCACTATTCTTGATGCGCGTCGGATCGTGTTGCTCGCGTGGGGCGAAGCCAAGGCGGCGGTTCTGGCTGAAGCGATCGAGCAACCACCGACTGATTCGGTGCCGGCCAGTTTTCTCCAAGGACACCAGCACGTGCAGGCCTATGTCGACGGTGCGGCGGCTTCCGCCCTCGCCCGCCTCCGCCATCCCTGGCGCGTGGGGCCGGTGAAATGGGATGCCGTGATGACCCGTCGCGCGGTGGTCTGGCTTTCCCGAAAAGTGAACAAGCCCGTGCTAAAGTTGCTCGACGAAGACTACAGCGAGCACGGGATGGCCGATTTGTTGACCGAACAAGGCCCAGCCTACGGTCTGAACATCCAGATTTTCAACCAGCTTCAGCACACCATCACGGGCTGGCCGGGGGGGAAACCCAACGCGGACGATTCCAATCGTCCGGAACGGGCGGCCCCCTTCCCCAAGCGCGTCCTCGTCTTCAGCCCCGAACCTTCCCACGACGTGCTGGGCATGGGCGGCACGCTGCGGCGGCTGATCGATCAAGGCCACGACGTGACCGTTGTCTATCAAACCTCCGGGAATCTCGCAGTGCCGGACGAAGACGCGATCATGGCGGCCGACCTCGTCGCGGACCTGGCCGCCGCCGCCGAATCCGGCACCAATGCCACGAGCGATTTTGCCCGGGGGGTGCAGGAGCAAATGCGCGGGAAATCGGCCTTTGAATTAGATTCCGCACTGGTCCGCCGCCTGAAGGGCTCGCTGCGCCGCAGTGAAGCCCGGGCGTCGATGCAGGCCTGTGGTATTCCGCTTTCACGCGTTCGCTTCCTCGATCTGGGTTTTTATGAAAGCGGGCGGTATCGTCAGTTCAAACCGGACCCCGCAGACGTCGACGCGGTCGCGCTCGTCCTTCGGGAACTGAAGCCGCATCAGATCTTTGCCACCGGCGAACGCGACGATCCCAGCTCGATCACGGCCGTTTGCTTCGACGTCGTTCGCCGGGCCTGTCGCACGGTGGCAAACGAGAGTTGGTGGCGGGAATGCCGGCTCTGGTTGTATCGCGGGGTCGAGACCCAGTGGGACGCCGCGGAGATCGACATGGCCGTCCCGCTGAGTCCGCGCCAACTCGCCCAGAAAACCCAAGCGGTGTTTCAACACCGCAGCCAGCGAAGTCAGACCGCCGTGGCCTCGGGCCTGCGCGAGCCCTGGCAGCAGGCCGAGCAGCACAATCAAGCACTCGCAGTAACCTACGATCAGCTCGGGCTCGCCAACTACGAAGCCATCGAAGCCTTTCAGCGCTGGCTCCCGTAACCGACCCTGCGGCCATGACCAAATCCAACTCTCCCCGTCTCTTCGATTTCCAAGTCAACGGTTTCGCCGGAGTCGACTACCAAAGCGATCAAATCACCCTCGCGGACATGCAGCGCTCCGTGCAGGCCCTGCGAGACCATGACACCGCCGCGATTTATCTGACACTGGTCACGGATGAGATTGACCGACTCTGCGCCCAGTTCGCCCGCTTCGAGAAAATGTGCGCGGCCGACCCGGCGATCGCCGCAATGGTCGCGGGTTATCATCTTGAGGGTCCGTGGATGTCCCCGGAACTCGGCTATCGCGGGGCCCACCCGCCCGGGCCGATGCATGCTCCGAACGATGCGGAATATCGCCGGTTGCAGGCCGCCGCCGGCGGACGCATCCGCCTCATCACCCTCGCCCCGGAATGGCCGGGGAGTGCGGAGTTCATCGCCCGCGTCACCGCCGAAGGGGTACATGTCTCCCTCGGCCACACGAATGCGAATGAGGAGCAAATCGATGCCGCAGCCAAGGCCGGCGCGCGGTTTTGCACGCATCTCGGCAACGGCGCTCCGCTCATCCTCCCGCGCCACGACAACGTGATCCAGCGCTTGCTGGCGCGCGACGACCTGACCGCCTGTTTTATTCCCGATGGCGTGCACTTGCCGCCCTTCGTGCTGCGTAATTTCGTCCGCGCCAAACCTCCGGGCAAAGTTCTGTTTACGACCGACTGCATGACCGCGGCCGGCTCGCCGCCGGGACGTTATACGGTCGGACGCATGACTGTGGAAGTCGGCGCCGACGGCATTGCCCGCCAACCCGGCGGGGGCGGCATGTTTGCCGGCTCGACCCTGACGCCCGACGACGGTGTCAAACGCGTCGCGGAATACCTCCATCTGCCGTTGGATGAGGCCCGCCGATTGTGGTCGGACGCCCCGGCTGCGGCCTTCGGCGTCAAACTGCTTTCCTGAGCCGGAGCAAGGCGCGTTTGCGGCGATGCCCGTTATTATCCGGGCATCGCTTGAGCCGCATTCTCTGCCTGCGGCTTAGATTCTGTTCAGGATGCCGGCTTCGGTTGCCCGTTGTTGCGCACCAGCAAAAGCACCGCGAACACGGCACCCAGCGGGATGATGCTCGCACCGATCAAAATCGGGGCGAACGAGTTCGTATCTGCGACCCGCCCGATCAGTAGAGTCGCCCCGATCGTACCGATGCCGGCCGCCATGCCGCTTAAGCCGCTGACCGATGCGACGGAATTCGAGGGATAAACGTCGGCCGGCAGATTGAGGACCATGGTCGAGAGCGCTGCGTAGGAAAACGTCGAGATCGCAAAGCACGTTACGAGTCCGCCCAGCGAAGTCATGAGCACCGTGGGAATCAGCAACGTCATGCCGATGCCCGACACGATGATCACCGCTTTGCGGGCCGCTCCCACGGACCAGCCGAGACGGATCAGCCGGCAAAATTGCCTGCATCCGTCGCGACAAACGGCACCCAGAACAACAGCAGGCTCTCCTCCAGTTTGAATCCCTTCGAAACGAGATAAATGGCGAACCAGTCGGTGATAAAAAACCAGACGGGATCGGTCAGGGCCTTCCCGATCATGCTGCCCCACGTCTGGGGCAGAGAAAGAAGCTCGCGGTAGGAAACCGTGGTAACCGTCGCAGGGGCATCACCCGCGCGGTTGTTCAGGATCAGCGCACGCTCCTCGGCGGAAATGCGCGGATGATCTTCGGGTTTGTGGTAGAGGATGCGGAAAAAAATCAGCCAGAGAAAGCCCAGCGAACCCGTCACGAGGAAAACCGGCCGCCAGCTCCCAAACGCGTGATACACGGAAATAACCAGGATCGGAGCGATCGCAGCACCGGACCGACGAGCCGCTGTCAAACAAAGCCACCGCCCAGCCGCTCTCGCGCCGGGGAAACCATTCGGAAACGGCCTTGGTCGCCCCCGGCCAGTTGCCCGCCTCGCCCAGGCCGAGCAGGAATCGAAAACCGCAAAAACTACGAAAGCCCGTGGCAAGCGACGTCAGCATCGCAGCCACGGAATAAAAAGCCACGGACACGGTCAGTCCAACCCGCCGTGCCCATCCGGTCCAGAAATCGGCCCGCGACCGCCTGCCCGACCGAATAGGCCACGCGAAATGCGCTGATCAACCACGCGAAATCGGTGTTGGTCCATTTGTACTCCTCCTTGATGTAGGGCGCGAGGACACTGAGGGTCTGCCGGTCGATTTAATTGACGACGGTCGAGAGGAAGAGCCCGCCTCCGATGATCCAGCGAAGATTGCGGTAGGGTTTGGCCATGAGAAATCGGAGGACCGGCTGGCATCGCCGGCGGTGCGGAAGGCACGGCGGCACCCACTGGTTGAATCAGGGCCGCGCGGGAATGAGCGGGAGCACGATTTGCGACGGATGCTCGCGATCGTGAAAAATCGTGTTCGTCGCGATTTCGACGCGCCGGTGGTTGTTGAGCGGTTCGCCCGTGTTGGGATTCACGTCGAAGCGAGGGAAATTGCTGCTCGAGATATCCACGCGAATGCGGTGCCCCTTCTTGAATACATTCGACGTGGGATAGAGCTTGATCGTGAACGGATAAATCGTGCCCGGCACCATCAACTTCTCCGTCTTCAGCGAGTCGCGGAACCGTGCGCGGACGATGCCGTCGCCAATGTTGAGCTCGAAGCCCCGCGGAAAATCCACCGTGGGCGGATGGACGTCGATCAGCTTCGCGGTGAAGTCCGTGTCGACCGCCGAAGACGACGCCCAGAGTTTTACCTCGATCTCGCCCGTGACCTCCGTGTCCGCCGCCAGCGGTTCGCTTTGGAACACCACGATGTCGTTGCGCGCCGAGAGCGGAATCGGGGCCTTCCAGTTCCAGAACGCGTCCCCGCCCCGTTGATCCCACGCGCCCTGCTGCATGATGTCGTTCTGGGATGAAACATTGCCACCCAGCGTCGGTACGGGATTGCGCGGATCGAATTGAAACGAAGCCCGCGCCTCTTTGGCAGATGGCCGCACCGGCGAAAGTCCACCCCCCGCCTGCAGGTAGTACGACGTGAAACGGGTGCGAGCCAGGGGCCATTCTTTTTCGTCGCGCCAGGTGCCACCGTGACGAAGCAGGCCTTTTTCGGTCTTACGCCCGTCGCCCGTGCCCATGACAAAAATGCGGACTTTGGTGGCAAAGGGCGCCGCTTTGCCGACGGAATTGTCGAGGCCCTTGAGCCAGTGGTCATACCACTCCAGCCGCCAGGCCAGTGGGTTCGCAATCGCCGCGTCCAAACCGAAATCCACCTGCCCGTGCGAATGGTTCTGCTGCTCACCATGGATCCACGGGCCCATGATCAGATAAACCGGGCTGCGCAGGGTCCGGCTCAACGCGACAAAGTTCGCAGTGGTGTTACCGGCCCAGGAATCATACCAACCGCCCACGAGATACACCGGAATGTCCTTATAGCGCTCCGGATGGTCGAGAATGTTGTTCTGTGCCCAGAATTCGTCGTCCGCCGGGTGGTTCATCGCGTCCACCAACCACTCCTCGTACTCCGGTGAGAACTGTAGCGGCGTCATGCCTTTCCGCAGGGGTAGCAGCGAAAGATAGTCGAGCCGCCGGGCGGACAGCTCCGCGAGCACCGGCGCCTTCGCGGGATCGCTGGCGGCGCGCGTGCCCTTGCCGGCGTTCATCATGATCCAATTCCAGAAGCGCAGTTCAAAGGCGCCCGCATTCCGAATGCCTTGCCGCCCCATATTGGCCATGGCGTCGATCGGAATCACCGTGGCGAGTTCCGGCACCTGGTCCAGGGCCATCGCATGCTGCGTGCCGCCGACGTAGGAGGTGCCGTACATACCGATCTTTCCATCCGACCACGGTTGCCGCGCAATCCACGCCGCCGTGTCGCGCCCATCCGCGACGTCGTCGGTGAGCATGCGCCAGATTCCTTCCGACGCATAACGCCCCCGGGTGTCCTGCGCGACGAACACGTAACCCCGCTCCGCGTAGAAACGGCCGACCACATCCAGGCGGGTGATCGGATTCACGGACTTGTTGTAGGGGGTGCGCGAAAGAATGATCGGGAATCGTCCGTCGACGGGTTTGCCCTGCCGGGCTGGCCGGTAAACGTCCGTTGCCAGCTTCACGCCGTCTCGCATTGGCACCATGAAGTTGGCGGTCACGTTGCTCTCGAATTCAGCGTCGCGGGCGCCCGCCCTCAACGCCGCCAGACATCCAACGAGCAGGAGAACGCGGCGAAACAAGGAAAGTGAAACCATGATTGGGGCGCAGTCCGCGCGCCAACGCTATGCGTAGCGAGCGCCGGATCGCGCAAGCTTATTGTCCCCGCTCTCCCGCGACCACGAACAGACTCTCCGAGCCCATGTACGGACCGAGGGAAAGCACATATGCGTGCGCCCATTCCGGCCAAAAAAAGAGCCGTTGCCGGGCACGAGGCACCGGACAACGGCTCGCGTGAAATTCGACTCAGCGATTGAACGACTTCGTGAAATCCTCGGCCGTGGTCTGCACCACCTTCTTCTCGTGCTTCGAGTTCGCGATGAGTTCGTTCAGCTTCTTCTCCCAAACCGCGCTGTCCATCGGCAGCTCGACGGTTTGATTGATGAGGGACGAGTAGAGCAGCACGTTGGCGAGTTCGACCGAACCCATGCCATCGGCGCCCGGGGCGATCAACGGCGTGCCATCGAGAATCGAGTCGACGAAATTCTGAATGAGAATCCCGTGCGGATTGTTCGCATTCTCGAACGGAATTTCGATGTTCCAGACCTCGGGCTTTGCGAAGCCGCTCTTCGAGGCCTTGCTGAACTCGACCATGTCCGCGTCGTTGCGCGTGAAAGTCAGCTTGTTGCCCTCGAAGGTCAGCTTGCCGCGCGTGCCGATCAGTTCGAGCCGGTTGGTGCCGGGCGCCTCGCCCGTCGAGGAAACGAAGGTGCCGTTGGCGCCGTTCGCCCATTCCAGGTAGCAGGTGACGTCGTCCTCGACCTCGATGTTGTGAAACCGGCCAAGCTGGCAGAAACCGCGCACGCGCGCCGGCATCCCGCACAGCCATTGTAGCATGTCGAGTTGGTGCAGGCATTGATTGAGCAGCACGCCACCACCCTCGCCCTTCCAGGTCGCGCGCCAGCCGCCGCTCGCGTAGTAGGCTTCGGTGCGGAACCAGTCGGTGATCACCCAGTTGATGCGCGTGAACTGGCCCAGTTCGCCGCTCTGGATCATCTTCCGGATTTTCAAGTAGCGGGGTTCGACTCGCATCTGAAACATACCGGCAAAAGCCTGCTTCGGCCGTTCTTTCGCGACCGCGATCAAGCGCTCGGCGTCAGCCTTCTGGGCGGAGATGGGCTTCTCGACCATCACGTGCAGACCGTTCTGCAACGCATCGATGCCGATGCTCGTGTGCAGGAAATGCGGCGTGGCGATGATGATCGCGTCGATCTCGCCGGAGCGGATCATCTCTTCGCTCGTGGAGTACGTCTTGAGCCCCGGCCGGTTCTTGAACGGTTCCAGGCCCGGCGCGTAGGCGTCGCTGACCGCGGTCAGCTGGCAACGCGAAATCTTCTTATCGAGCAGATACCCGGTGTGGAACTTGCCGATGTTACCAAGGCCGACGACGCCGATGCGAACTTGCTTCATGAAAGGAGAGGGTTGTTGGGTGACGCTGCGGGGAGTTGAGGAATTGAGTTACGCGGGAAAAGCTTCCCGCCACGGGTTCACAACAGGGTGCAGAGAGCCTGGATGTTGTGGAGACAGGTGGTGCTGGCTTCTTCGCCGCCGCGCGAGAAGGCGTGGCCGGCGGGCAAGTGGAGCAGCTTCTCGTCGATGCGCTCGCGACGCCAGTGCGTCTCAAGCGAAAGCATCCCGCGGTAACTGCTGCGCTGAATCGAGGCGAAGTGGGCGCGCCAGTTCACGTCGCCCAAACCGACGGGCATGCCCTCGAGGCCGCTCGAACCGGCGGCCGGCTTCGGCAGCCGGGCGGCATCCTTGACGTGAACGTGGAAGATCTGCGGCAGCAGATTTTCGAAGGTCTTGGTCGAAGGACCACCGCTGGCACCGGGGACGTAGAGGACGTTGCACGGGTCCCAGATGAGGCCGAGGTTCTTGGCTTTCAGATGCGGGGCCAGGGCGGTCAGTTCCGCGTCGGAACCGATGATGCAGGAACTTTCATTCTCGACGCCCACCCGCACGCCGGAGCCCGCGGCCAATTCCGCCAGTTTCGCGAGGTGGCCGGCGATGCGCTCGACCGTGGCCGCATCCGGGGCCGTCGGCCGGCGCAGGAAGGTGAAAACGCGGATCAGGTCGGAATTGAGCGTCACGGCCGTTTCGAGGCTGCGCTTGAAGATCTCCACGTGATCGCGAATGCCCTTTTCGTCGTCGATCTCGCACTTGAACACCGGCGAGGAGACGCCGTAGACCTTCCAGCCGTCGACCTTCGCCTGCTCCTTGATCTTGGCGATATCCTCGTTGGTCAGGTCCTTGAAGGCGCGGCCGAACATGCTGCGGAGCTCGATCCCCGACAGTTTGAACGCTCGCACGAAACGCGCGACGTCGGTCAGTTCCTGCGAAATTTCGTCGGTGATGATGGTGAAGTTGGACGGCCAGTTCATGCGTGCGGGTGTTGCTGCGATTGAGTTTTGAATCAGGGAGAAATTGAGACGCGAACGGATGCAACTGTTTCGTGGGGGGCAATCCGCTGGCAACGACAAAGTAAGCCGCGCACCGATTTCCCGGGTCAAACGTCAGCGGGGCGGGGCCGGTCGCGGCGCCACCGGCGGTTCGTCCAGCAGCATGCGCGACTGCACTTCGAGCGAGCCGCGGTAATAGGGCGGAAAGAGAATGAGCAGCGCACGCTGGTTGCGGTCCATTTCCACTGCGTCCGCATAGGATTGGTAGGTCCGGTTTTTCAAGGCGGTGCGTAGGACGATTTTCGCAGCGTTCCCCACGGCCAGCGTCGGGTTGAGCCCGGCCTTCAGGATCACGGCGTGCGGGCCGACCGTGCCGCTCAGGGCGAGGCCGCTCAGGTTGATGATCGCGAGTCCGCCGGGCCCATGCCGCGCAGCCCCGTCATCGAGCACCGAAATCTGGTAACGCAGCCCGCTGGCCGGTGCCGGTTCGATCGGTACGAACAGCAGCAGTGCGTCACGGACATCGGCAGGAATGTTCGCTTCGGCGACAACGCGGCCCGTGGCGGCCTCGGCGAAGCGGAGCGGCGCCGCCCCGCGATACTCGTAGCGCGGCGAGCGGGCCGTCGGGTAAAAGACCAGTTTCTGCGGCGCCGCGCTGGCTCGCGGGACAAACGAGAAATCGGCGATCGGACGCGCCGAAAACACCGTGAAACGGACCGGTTGGGGCGGTGCGGGGGCCTGGGCGAAAGCCGGCAGCACACCCGCCAGCAGCAGAATCAAATATCGGAACGAGTGAGCCATCGGAACGAGATCACCTTGAAACGGCGGCCGTAGCGTTGGTTGAGCGGATTGAGATCGGCCGGTGGCGTCTCCTCGGGCTGGGTCTTGTCGAAATACTCCGGCACGCGTTGGACCGTGGCTTCACACCACGCCCTGCCCTCGGTCGCGCCGGTCGCGGGATTGACGGCCTCGCCATAGGAACGAATCACGAAGGTATCCGAACGCGGAAAGAGCACCGGCGCGAGCGCGGTCATGATGTCGCCTTGAGTAAGCCACTGGGAGCTGAACTCGGGAATAGACGAATTCAAACCGGCATCGGCGATGGCTTTTTCAATGACACTTTGATCGTTGAGCAGCGGCGAGGGATTTAGAAATTCCTCCACACTTCGAAACGGACCGGAATCGGCCTGCTTCACCCTGATACTGGCCGCAATCGCATTTGCGAATGCCGCCACTTGAGCCGTATCAAGCGAACGAACCCCCCGGCGAAACAGGGGCGTGTTGATAATGGGTCCGGTCGTCGTGGTGCTCGTCGTAGACTGCTCGTAGTCGTCGTCGGCCTTGTAGACCTCCTGAGCGGAATGGGCGAAGCGCAGGAATTGCGCGTTGGCGCCCATCGCGGCCACGGGATCGCTGTCGGGGCCTGTCCCGGTGGTGCCATCCGCATTCACGTAGGTGAAGGATTTCGCGGCTTCGAAGCGCACACTGCGCAGAATCGCGCCCCATGCGGGCGCACTCACCGAATTGATGGAGAACGCCGCGGACTGCAGCAGGAATTTCGACGAACTCCCGTCGGTCATAGCCGTCAGATCAGCCGTTGCAACCATTGTGCCGTCCGCCTTGCGTGGAAGCGGGGTGAGCAACGAATTCGGCAATCTCTGGCCAAGCGCCAAGTTCGGTTCGATACCGGTAGTCAGGCCGGACAGGAAGAAACGGTCGAAGATAGAATTCAGTGGCGACATGTTGAGCCGCCCGAGCGCGCCCCACGAATTGCCGATGGCGAACGGCCGCATGTCGTTCATCGGGAAATGCTGCAGTTCGCCCAGCGACAGCAGTGGAGCGCGCGGTAACTCGAAGATCGGCACGTCTTCATTATAGGACGTGCCGCGGGTGATGTCACGGTCGAGCAGCCGGTCCTCAATACCGATTGTCGTGAAGTTCTTGCAGTCGGTGGGATCGATGCTCTTCGGCGAAGTAGTCAAAGCCTTAGACGGCAGTTCTGAGTTACGCGGATCGTGATTACTCGTCGTCAGCCACTCGCTCGGATTCGTAGTTACTGTGTCGAAGCTTTCCTTTAGTCGAAAGATAAACCCGATGGGCGACGTAGCACTCGTAGGGTTGGATCCGCTTGCTTGGAATTCATCCGTCGTAAGAAAAGCGCTGTAGGTCGGACTGGTATATTCTGCGAGTTTCTGACTGTCACTTTCCCGGAGCAGCTTTACCGTGATAGTTGGAGTTTCTGACATCGATAAGGTTAACATCGAGTTTCCGTTCACACCGCCGGCCGAGCTTAGTGTGGTCTGCATTCCCTTGGCATAGCCTGGAATATTTCGAGACGCGTAATCTCCAATATTGGTCCCGTTGGGAGTGAACGAGGGATCATGCGTGGATACCCAATTGTAGACGCGACCGGGCAACCACGAGGCCTGTTCGCTAGTAGGCACGCTATCTGCCACCCACGGCAGTTTCAGTTTCATTGTGCCGTACTTGGCTGCCAATTGAAGTGAGACATCAGGTGCTCCAGACCCCTGCGGATCAGTCGATCGTCGCGCATTGATCATTATCGAACTTGGTAACCCTGAGACCTCCAGTCGTAGATCTTCCGGGACAACCGAGCTCGAATAGGGATTCCAGAGCGCGGCAGCCCATCGAAGGCTGATTGAATAATCCGCCAACGCATTCTGCTTCTTGACTGCAACTATGATGTAAAAATACGTCAGCACCGGAGCCACGCCCGGCACGCCCGGCGCCTGCGGAGGAGTGATCTTGTAGCGTCGCCGAAGCGGATCGACCTTGGCCGTCGTCGGACCGTAGGCGGGCAGGATCGACTGCAGCCCTGTTGGGACGGCCGCAATGAAGTCCTCCATCAAGGAAGCGTAGTCCGCCCACGCTGCAAAGCTTGGCCCGAGCAAATCCGGCTTCAACGAAAGGTCCTGCCGGAGGCCGCCAAGTTTCGTGTTCGCCAGCACCGCAAAATTGTTCGGCGACCACGCGTGGAAATTCTGCTGCACGGTCGTCAGGCCTAGCGCCGTGTTCGATGCGTTCCTGAGAAAGGCGAGTTGTGCGGGCGCGATGATCTTGTCGTCGGCGACCAGCGGGGCGTTGTTGGCGTCACGGGGTTCGAAAACCGGATTGCCGTTCGCATCGGCGGCGCCGGCGCCAAGACCGATTTGCTGGCGCAGGCGCTTCCCCAGTTCGTTCTGCGTCGTGCCATCGCCATAAGGCGCATAGGTCACCCGGTCGCTGGTGTCGGGGACGGCCACCGGCGCTTTCACTCCCTGGTCCCCCACCCACCAGCCGTAGCGGCCGATGGGAGCCGCCGCCGGTTTGCCGGCGACAAAGGCCTGGCCGGGCACCCCGGCACTCGCGATGTCCACGAGTGGCACGACAACATCTCCGGACACCCCGGAGGAATTTCTTCCCACCAGTTCGACGGTGGATTTGGCGACCACCGCGGGCGTAACCGCCAGCGGGTCGATCGCGCCGTCGGCCTTTACGATCTCGTTGCCGCTGACGAGCCACGTGAGCGGAGTCGTCGGCGTGGCCGTCGCACTGGAATCGCTCGACCAAACTCCGGTGAAGTGCCGCGTGCCCGTCGTGTTGGGAAATGCCTCGGCCGTAGCCGTCACCCGCGTATCGGGGCCGGCGTGGCGCTGGAGTTGGCCCAGCGCCACCTGAAGCCCCAGCAGCGCGTTCTGGCGGGCCTGGGCCTGGCGCTGGGTGTTGCCGGCCACGGCCGTTTCGATGCGCGTGTAGGTCGCCAAGCCGACCAGCAAAAGCACGAGGAACGAGATCAACGTCAGCACGATCAGCAGCGCGAAACCGCTGCGCACCTTGGGCGCGAAAGACGGACTGCGGGCAACGGATAACGGATCGGCCATGTCAGAGCGGTTTCGCATTGAGCACGATGCGCCGGGTGAAGACCTGCGAGTGCGCGTCCGCCACGGCCCACCACCAGGCTGCATTGGTGGCATACTGCGCCGGCCGCGTCGCCGGCACCGGCGGGACTTTCTCCATATTGGCGATCAGTTGCGCCCCCTCTTCCGTCAGCACGCGGATCAGGACATCCACGACATCGGGGAAGTGCGTGTTGAAATTGCTGCTGTCGATCGGCGCGGTGGAGGGAAGCGTGCCGCGCAGGCGCGTGCCGGCAGTACCCGCGGGCTGGCCGCTGGCATTGGCGGGAAAGATCAAGCGAAGACCGCCGGGAAAAGTGGCGTCGCGCACGTAGCAGCGGATGCCGAAATCGATCACGTTGTCGGCAATGACGGCGTCGAGATTCGTGGCGCTCCCCGGCACCTGGATGCCGCGCGGATCCCCCGTGGCGGCGCCGTTGTTGGTGCTCGCGGTGCTCGTGGTGTAGGCCGCGGCGGTGATGTCGTAGCCGGACTCAAGCACGCCCGGTCGAGTGTTGCTCGCCGCGGGCCGGACCTCGGCGCGATGCAGCAAGTAGGCGGTACTCGCATTTTGCGGATTCGCCGACGGCCGACGACGAATAATCTGATAACTGACCGCGACGGGCGCCGAAATGGTCACAGGTGTTGCAGCGGAATTCGAACCACGACTCGTCGTAAAAAACCGCAGCCACACCCCGGCGAGGCCATAGCGCGTATCGGAAAACTGCCCGGTGGCGGCGAGGCCGGCGCGCGTCGCCGCAAAATCGAAGGAGCCGGCGGACCCGGCCGGCTTCGCGTTGGCGGCGGTCTGCGCGGCGGTCCACAAGCCGGTGGCGTTGCCCGTCGTGTCGAGAATGTTGGCCGCGAACCACACGTTGCCGTCGTCGCGAAAAATCGCGGACTGGAGATCGAGCGCGAGCTGGTCGAGTGCGAGGCGGGCCTGGCCGGTGGCATTCAAGCGCCCGCTGGTTCGCGCCAGCGAGGTTGAAACATTGCCGACCATCGCAATCACGATGCCGGCGAGAACGGCGGTAATCGCCGCGGCCACCAGCAACTCCAGAATGGTGAACCCTTGACGGCGCCGCCGTACGAGGACCGGACGAATCTTTGAGAATGCCGCGCGCATCACAAGTCAGCGGTTCACGAAGCCAGAAAAAAACATCACCTGTTGCTGGCTGTGATCCTGCGTCACCGTGCCGACCTGATTGGCTCCGACCTGCACGCCACCGCCGGCGGCGTTGGGCCGAAAGACCGGCCAGCGCACGCGGCAGTTGAAGGCGAGTATGGCCGCCGAGTCATCGCCGGCGGCCGGCGAGAGCGCCTCGTTGCGGACGAGAGCGATCTCGAAAAATTTGTCGCGATCGACAAGGGTTCGACCGGCGGAATCGATCCAGCCTTTTTTTGCCGGGTCATAGATTCCCGCCTCGCCCCCGAGCGTGGCGAAGATCACCCGGAGATCAGCGCCATCATTCGGGTTATAGTTGCCCCGGGCGTCCTGCGTCTGAAGTTCCGCGTTGGTCTTCAGCAGCGAGGCCGCAGTGGCGAACGGCAGCGTCTGGAGCCGGCTGAGCAACGTATCGGTGACGCGCGCCGCCGACTCTGCCTCCGCGGAGTTGCTGACGGATTGCGCGACCGGCGTGTAAAGCCCGAGGACCGCCACCATGCCGATGGCAAAGATCGCGACCGCGGCAACGACTTCGATCAGTGAAAACGCAGAGCGACCGCGGGTGCGAAGAAACGTGTGAGGAGGAAGCGAGCGCACGGCCAGAAATTCAAAAGCTGTTTACGTCGTTCACCGGCGAGACCGCACCGCTGTGCCGCAACAGAAGGCCGCGAACCGCGTTGGCGTTGTTGAAGCGCGGAACGGCATTGGCCGCCGCCTCCGCCGTAGACACGGCGAGTTTCGGAGAACTCGTGCTGCCCACGAAGCTCGGGGTGACGCGACCATCGGGCGCATATTCGATGTAGAAGGCGAGACCACCCGTTGCGCCGCCAAACGGCTGGCCGTCGACGATGAGGCGGACGGCGGTGCGATTAACGAAGAGCGATATTGGGCCGGTCGCCGTGTTGAGATTCCAAGCAAAGCCACCGGTGGTGGTGATGCCGGCCGGCGGCACCACGAACACGCCGGCCGGGAGCGTAACGGGATGGCCCGCCGACGCCCACGTCGACTGAGTCGACCCGGCCGATACATCGCGCACGACCTGCAGGTAACGGAGGTATTTGTCCGCCTCGCCGCCCGGAGGAGGCGAAGCATACACCAACAAGCGCGCCGTGCTGCCGTGAAGTGCGGCTTGGGCGCGCGTGGCGCCGACAAGGGAGACCAGGGAGTTCTGGGCTGAAATCAGTGCGGCGCCGTCGGAGCCACGTCCGGCAAGACCCGATCCCACTACGACGACGAGCACGACGATCATCGACACGGCAACGAGCAACTCCAGCAGTGTAAAGGCGCGGCGGGAATGAGAAGCGACTGGCATGGACGTGACGGGTGAAGAAACGACGGTCGTCATTTCCAGCTCATGATGAGGTCGCTGCTGGTTGTCGCCCGGGGCGGGGCGCAGTAGAAAATGACACCGGCGCGAACCCCGGTGGTGCCGCTGGGGAAATCAGCGGTCGTGCCCGACGTGTTCACCGTGATGGCCGCGCCGGTTGGATTGTCGGCTGGCCGGACGGTCGGCAGCGTGGTGTAGCCGTCGCCGGACGTGCCGCCGCCAAGGACGATCTTGCCGTCGAGATTCCGGTCCACGAGCACCACGATGTCGGTGTTGAAAAAGGCATCGCGGATGAAATTGAGCTGCGCCGACGTGGCCCGGCCAGCGGTGACATCCGCCTGGGTGACGAAGTCTGCGTCCGTGAACTGGATGAATTTGATCCGGCGGGTATTTTGCGCTTCCGGCGGAGGAGGATTGGGCTGTGCGCCGGGACGCAAAGCGGGGAGTTGGGTGATGCCGTCGCGGCGGGTGCCGACCATCGTGTCGTGGAAGCGGTGCAAGGCCGTCGCGGTGGTGGTGGCGCCACCGTTAACCTTATTTGTCGTATCGAACGTCGGGTAGTAACCGTACTCCTGCCGAAAGGCCTCGATGGCGGTGCCCCACTGACTGAACTGCGCGCGGGTTTTCGCCTTGTTGGCAGCGGCGCGGGCCGACGAAACGGTCGGAATCAGGATGGCCGCGAGGATGCCGATGATGGCAATGACCGTGAGGAGTTCGATCAGCGTGAAGGCTCCGGAATCGTGAGAGTGCCGATCGCGGGCAGCACAAGGCGGATTTTTCATGTGTCAGGGATGCGCGTAAATATTGTCGGCGTTGTTGGTGGGTTGAGTGGCAAGCCGCACCCCGGTGTTCTGGTTGATCGGCACCGAGTGCGCTCCGTCTGGACCGGCCGAGTAAAGCACGTAGCCCGAGGACTGCCATGCGGCCGCGTTGCCCGGCCGCTTGTAGTAGTAGAGGTAACGATGCCCCCACGGATCGAGAAAACACACCCGCTCCTCCTGCTTGAACGGCGGGCGGGGCGCGTTGGCGGTTACGACCTGAAACGTGGTGCTGAGCGTGCCGTTGAGCGTGAAGCGGCCGACCGCCACAAACGATGGACCGGCGAGACGATCATCGGTCGATGCCATGCGCGTCGGACCGAAACCCCCGGTGAGGCAATTAAAGAGCTTCGCCTGCGCCGTACTCGCCGCCGGTGCTGCGGGAGGGTTGCCGGGGTCCAGGGGCGCCTGCGCAAAATCACCCGTTTGCGGATAGTCGCCATACAACCGGCGGTAGTCCTCCAGTGCCGCGGACAGCGCCGCCAGTTCGGATTTGGTACGGGCGATGTTAGCCCGCTGTTTGGCCCCGGTGACTCCCCCGAGGGCAATGGCGGAGAGGATCGCCACGATCGCCAGCACGGTGAGCAGCTCGATCAGGGTAAAGGCGGACGTCCGGCCTGGGCGAAGCACGGGCATGGAGGGGAGGACGACAGTGAAACTCGAAGGTCGCACCTGCGGCAACAGGTAAAAAAAGAGGGCGGGTCGCGATGACCCGCCCTCGAAAGAAAAACACGGGCGATACCCGCGGGTTTTACTCTTCGGACTGCAAGGCGGCGATCACGGCAAAATCCTCCAGTGTGCTCGTGTCGCCCTTCACCTCGCCGCCGGCGGCGATGTCCTTGAGGATGCGGCGCATGATTTTTCCGCTTCGGGTCTTCGGCAGGCCCGCGGCAAAACGAATCGAGTCGGGCTTCGCAAGCGAACCGATCTCACGTCCGACGTGGGCGCGCAATTGCTCCTTCAATTCCTCAGTCGGCTGGATGCCGGATTTTACCGTGACGAACACCACCAATGCCTGCCCCTTGAGTTCGTCCGGCCGGCCCACCGCCGCCGCTTCGGCAACCGCAGGATGCGATACGAGCGCACTTTCAATTTCGGCAGTACCGATGCGGTGGCCGGAGACGTTGAGTACGTCATCAATCCGACCGACGATCCAGAAGTAGCCGTCCTTGTCCTGCCGGGCGCCATCGCCGGTGAAGTAATAGTGCGGGTGCTCGGGAAACTCGCTGAAGTATTGGCGTTTATAGCGATCATCGTCACCCCACAGCGTCCGCAGCATGGAAGGCCACGGCTGAGTGAGAACGAGTTTGCCCCCACTGTTGCGCGGGACCTCGTTGCCCTTGTCGTCGACGACTTTGGCGACGACACCGAAGAACGGCCGCGTTCCCGATCCGGGGGTGGTGGCGGTGATACCGGGCAGCGGCGTGATCATGATCGAACCGGTTTCGGTCTGCCACCAAGTATCCACGATGGGGCAGCGTTTCTTGCCGATCAGGGTGTGATACCACATCCACGCCTCGGGATTGATGGGTTCACCAACGGAGCCGAGGAGGCGCAACGAATCGAGCCGATGACGGAGGACATAATTATCGCCCCAACGCATGAAAGCGCGGATAGCGGTCGGCGCGGTGTAGAGGATTGTGATCCCATGCCGGTCGATCATCTGCCAGAACCGATCGGGCTCGGGCTGATTGGGCGCGCCCTCATAAAGGAACACGGTGGAGCCATTCGAAAGCAGGCCATACACGACGTAGCTGTGGCCGGTGATCCAGCCGATGTCGGCGGAGCAGAAATAGCGGTCGGTTTCCTTCAGATCGAAAACGTAGTGTGCGCTGAGTTTGCAGCCGAGCAGGTAGCCCGCGCTCGTGTGCAGAACGCCCTTCGGCTTTCCGGTCGACCCTGAGGTGTAGAGAATGAAAAGCGGATGCTCGGAATCGAACGCCTTGGCCTTGTGGGTATTCGGCGCGCCGCTCCAAGCCTCGTTCCACCACACATCGCGGCCCTCGGTCATCTTGATCGGGTTGCCGCAACGCTTGACGACGAGCACAGTCTGGACCGTCGGAGTGTTTTCGACCGCCTTATCGACGTTCGCTTTGAGCTCGATGATCTTGCCCCGGCGCCAGCCGCCGTCGGCCGTGATCACGAGTTTGGCCTTACAGTCATTGATACGGTCCTTGAGCGCTTCGGGGCTGAAACCGCCGAAAACAACGGTATGGATCGCGCCCACCCGCGCGCAGGCCAGCATGGCAATGACGGCCTCGGGGATCATGGGCATGTAGATCGCGACCCGGTCGCCCTCTCCCACTCCCAGATTGGCAAAAAAGTGCGCCATCCGGCACACGTGAAAATGCAACTGCTTGTAAGTGATTGTCCTTACATCGCCCGGCTCACCTTCGAAAATCAGGGCAGCCTTATTCTCGCGATGGGTGCCAAGGTGGCGATCGAGACAATTTTCGGCCACATTGAGCTTACCGCCGACAAACCACTTCGCATGCGGCGGGCGCCAATCGAGCACCTTCTTGTAGGGCTTGCGCCATACGATATGTTCCTTGGCCTGTCGGTCCCAGAACTTTTCTGGGGAGTTGACAGACTCTGAGTAGAGCCTTTTGTAAGCCGCATCACTCCCAAGATTAGCTTGGGCTTTGAACTCGGCCGAAGGCCTGAATTTCCGGTGCTCCCGGGATACTGAGGTAATCGTCTGGTCTGGCACGTGCGTGTCGGATTTAGGGTTAAAATTAGCGAACCGCTGATCTTATCCTGCTGCGAGTTTCGAGCGTCAAGCGCGGGACGTGTTCTGCCCTCAATTACTGTATGGAAAAGAAATCCTCGTCCGCCCCGGCGGACAGTTCCCTGACCACCTCGGCCCCCATCGCCACCAACGCGCCTGCCGCCGCGGTGCCCCTGCCTGCCCCGACAGATAGCGGTGCTGCCGCATCCGCTCCGGCCCTCGTAGAAAATACCATCCGGGTCGAAGGAGTGCTCGATATTGACATCCAGCGGGGTGGTAACGGCCAGCTGGTCGACGTGAGCCGCGGGAGCAAACGACGCCCCACGGATCCCTTTGTGCCAAAGGAGCTTATCCGGCGGTTCAAACTGCGATCCGGCTCCATGATCGGCGGCACCGCTTTCCCGCCGGACAGCCGCTTCCCGAACCCCAAAATGCGCTTTATCGAGACCGTGGATGGCGTGGCCCTCGAGGACCGGCGCGCAAAATTCGAGTTCACGACCCTCACGACGATCTCCCCGAACCAGCACCTCAAGATGGAGAAGAAGGATGGACGGATGACGACGCGTGCCGTCGACCTCTTCTGTCCGATCGGCAAGGGCACCCGTGGACTCATTGTCGCACCGCCGCGCACGGGCAAGACCACCCTCCTCCGCGACATGGCGTTGGGTGTGCTCGAAAACAATCCCGAGTGCCACGTCATGATTCTCCTGGTCGATGAACGCCCGGAGGAAGTCACCGATTTCCGCCGCAGCGTGACGGCCGCGGAAATCTGGGCGTCGTCGAACGACGAACAGATCGAGAATCACATTCGCATTGCCGACCTGTGCATCGAACGGGCCAAGCGGCTCGTGGAAACGGGCCGCGACGTGGTCCTCTTCGTCGATTCGATCACCCGCCTCTCCCGGGCGCACAACACGGCCCGCAATTCCGGCCGCACCGGTTCCGGCGGACTCGATGTTCGCGCGCTGGAGAAACCGCGCCAACTTTTTGCCACCGCTCGCAAGACGGAGGAAGGCGGTTCCCTGACCATCGTCGCCAGCGTGCTCGTGGAAACGGGCAGCCGCATGGACGACGTGATTTTCCAAGAGTTCAAGGGCACCGGTAACATGGAACTTGTGCTCGACCGCAAGTGCGCCGAGATGCGCCTGTGGCCGGCGATCAATGTCGCCGCCAGCGGCACACGCAAAGAGGAACTGCTCATCGACGCGAAAACGCTCGAAGGCATTCATTTCTTCCGCCGTGCCTTGGTGCAGCAGAAAATCGAGGAAGCCTGCGAAACCATGATCGCCCGCCTCTCGAAGACCAAGACGAACGCCGAGTTCCTGAAGCTGATCGCCCGGTAACGGCCGCCCGCGACTCTCATCGTTTTTACTTTCCACCGCGGAACGGCCCAGCACCGGTCAACCGCCGTCGGGCACGCAGCCTTTCGCGGTCTCTCCCGACTGTCGCTCCACGGGATTCCGTTCCGCCGTTGGAAATTTCATCCGTGCCTCTCGCCACCGATCTCTTCGACTACGAGTTGCCATCCCATCTGGTGGCCCAGACTCCGTCGGCCCAACGGGATCAATCGCGCCTGCTGGTGGTCGACCGGGCGAACCGCACGCTGACGCATCAGGTATTTTCCGATCTGCCGCAATTTCTGCGCGCGGGTGACACGCTGTTTCGCAACAATGCCGCGGTCCTGCCGGCCCGATTGCACGCGCAGCGTCCGACCGGCGGGAAGGTTGAGTGCTTTTTGCTCCGCCCCGCCAGTGATGAAAATATTTGGTCCTGCCTCGTAAAACCAGGTCGCAAGCTGCCAGTTGGTGCCACGTTTGCCCATCCGAGCCGGGCCTTTTCAGGTGAAGTCCTGGCAAAAGGAAACGACGGCACAGTCGTGGTAAAATTCACGACCGAAGGAGGAGAAACGATTGCCGCCGTCGCCAACCGCCTCGGCGATGTGCCGCTCCCACCCTACATCGCGCGACACGACACAGCCGCCGCGGCCAATGCCGCCCAACGGGCAAGTGATTTGGACCGCTACCAAACCGTTTACGCCGATCAAGCGAGACAGGTGGCGGTCGCCGCGCCCACCGCGGGGTTGCATTTCACCGCGCAGTTGCTGGAGCGGCTCTCGGCCAGCGGAGTGCGAACCGCTGACGTAACGCTTCATGTCGGACTCGGCACCTTCAAACCGATCGAAGCCGGCACGATTGAGGAACACGTGATTCACCGCGAACTCTACGAGATTCCCCCGGACACCCAGCGGATGCTTTTTCCGCCCCGTGTTGGTCGCCGGGTCGCGGTTGGGACGACTAGCGTCCGGACCATTGAAGATTTTCTGGCCCGTCACGGGACACCACTGCCGGACAGCGTTCCATGCTTCGGCGAGGCCGGGCTTTTCATCTATCCGCCTCGGATATTTCACGGAGTCGACGCGCTGATCACCAATTTTCACCAACCCCGCTCCACTCTGCTCTGCCTGGTGGCCGCGTTTTTGACGCCGGGCTCGATGGATGGAATTCAATGGGTGCGCGAGATCTACCGGGAAGCGATCGCCCGAAATTACCGCTTCTTCAGCTACGGCGACGCAATGTTCATCGTTTAAGGCATGGCAGCCCGTCCCACTCCCGTTGCCGCTGCCTCGAGGACCCAAGGCTGGCCTTTCATTTTCCCCACCGAGCTCCACACTCAAGCCACATGACCGCCGACGAACTCCAAACGCTCATAGAGGACGCCACTGCCGATTATGCGAGCGGCGACACCGATTCCGCATTGGAGAAGCTCCGGCGTGCGACGGCGGACACGCCCGAGTCGTTCGAAGCCTGGCATGCGCTCGCCGAGGTCAATTTTTCGTTGCGGCACCTCGCTCCGGCACTGGCCGCTGCCGAGCGTGCCCATGCTCTGCGCCCGGGTGACCTTTTCATCAACACCACGCTCTCGCGAATCTGGATGGAGCGCGGCGACAAGGCGCGGGCCGAGCATTTCGGCGCTCAGGCGAAAATCGGCAGCTGGAAAGAACAGTTGCAGAGTCCGGCCGACGACAAGTGACGGAGGCCCGGGCCTTCCCGGCGAGGATCCCGGTTGCGCGCTGAAGCCATATTACCGTGCCCGTTGACACGGCTCGCGGGCATTCCATAACCTGCCCGCAATGGAAACGCCGGCCTACGTGTTGGAGTTCGAAAAACCGTTGCGCGAGCTCGTCAAAGAGCTCGATGAATTGCGCCAACGGTCGATTGAAACGAGTGTGGACGTGGCCACAGAGGTCCACGCCATCGAGGGCAAGATCGAGACGATGCAGCGTCAGATCTATGCGAACCTCACCCCGTGGCAGAAAGTGCTGATCGCCCGGCACCCGAAGCGGCCCTATGCGCTCGATTACATTTCGACGATTTGCGAAAACTTCCAGGAACTGCACGGCGACCGGCAGTATAACGACGACCGCGCGATCATCGGCGGCACGGCCTTTTTCAACGGCCGCCCGGTGATGATTGTCGCGCAACAAAAGGGCCGCGATCCCAAGGAGAGAATCGCCCGGAATTTCGGCATGCCGCAGCCGGAAGGCTACCGTAAAGCCCTGCGCCTGTTTCGCATGGCGGAAAAATTCAGTTTGCCAGTCCTGACCTTTATCGACACGCCCGGCGCATTTCCAGGCGTGGAATCCGAAGCCCGGCACGTGTCCGAGGCGATCGCGGTCAATCTCCGGGAGATGGCCATCCTCCGCACTCCGTCGATCTCCATCGTGGTGGGCGAAGGCGGCTCCGGCGGAGCGCTTGGGATCGGCGTAACCGACCGGGTACTGATGTTCGAAAACAGTTACTACTCGGTTATCACCCCGGAGGGCTGTGCGGCCATTCTCTGGAAGGACAGTACGGCGGCGCCCAAGGCCGCGGCAGCGCTCAAAGTCAGCGCCGACCATCTTGAAAAGCTGGGCGTAATCGATGAAGTGATTCCCGAGCCATTCGGCGGCGCCCATAATGATCCGGCGCAGGCTGCCAGTGCGCTGAAATACGCACTCAAAAAGCATCTCAACGACTTGTGTAGCATTGATTCGGACAGGCTCGTGGAATTGCGTTACGAGCGTTATCGTCACCTCGGAGTTTACGAGGAGGCGGGTGCCATTCACTCGTAAGCCGGCCGGTTCGAAACGGGGCCACCCCATAGATATCACGAGGCGGTGCCGCCCGGCACCGTCAGCGCCGAACGGTCAGGAGCTCGATTTTTTCCGCGCGGGCCGTCGAGGCGCCAATTTCGATCAGCGCGCCGGAGAGCCGCACATCCTCCGTCGCCACCTCAAACCGCCGCGGCATGCCATCAAGAAACCGCGCCACCACGGGGGAGACCTCGCGACCCAAAACACTCGCGTAAGGCCCCGTCATCCCGACGTCGCACATGAACGCCGTGCCTTTGGGCAGCACGCGGTTGTCGGCGGTCGGCACGTGCGTATGCGTTCCAAGCACGGCCGTGGCCCGTCCATCCAAATACCAGCCCAAAGCCTGTTTTTCCGAGGTGGCTTCGGCATGGATTTCGACGATGATCGCGTCCGCTTGGGCTTTGAGTTGCCCGATCATCCGATCGGCGGCAAGAAAGGGGCAGTCAGCCTTTAGATTCATGTAAGTGCGACCCAGGACGGTGAACACCGCGACGCGAAATCCGCGGGCCTCGATGATCAAATGATCCCAGCCGGGGCATGAAGCCGGCAGGTTGGCCGGCCGGCAGACTCGCTCGATTTCCGTGATCTCGTTTTCCCAGCCGCGTTGATCCCAGACGTGATCACCGAGGGTAATCGCATCGACCCCACTACCGAGAATCGATTTCGCGATGGTGCCCGTGATGCCCGAGCCCGCAGCGGCATTCTCCCCATTCGCGATGACAAAATCGATGCCATGCTCGATCCGCAGCCGAGGCAGACGCTCCGCCACGATGTCACGGCCGGGCCGGCCCACGATGTCGCCGATAAAGAGCAATTTCAGCATAATCCCAACGTGGGCCGAGGTTCGTGCCGTGCCAGCAAAATTCGCGGGCCACCGGGTTTCAATCGCGAAGCTTGCGTCATCCCCGGGCAATTGTTTTTGCTCAGTGGTTTTACCGAAAGCCATTGCCATGAAAAAAGACACTACCTCTCCCGCTGCGTTTCCTCAGGCCGAGATCGGCCGCGAAATGAAGGGTTCCGACTGCGTCGTCGAGTCGCTGATCCGCGAGGGAGTCGACGTGGTATTCGCCTATCCCGGCGGCGCCTCGCAAGAACTCCACCAGTCGCTCGCCCGCACGGACAAGATTCGCGTCATCCTCCCTCGTCACGAGCAGGGCGGCTCGTTTGCGGCCGAAGGCTATGCCCGTGCGACCGGCAAGGTGGGCGTGTGCATGGCCACGAGCGGCCCGGGCGCGACCAACCTCGTCTCGGCCATTGCCGATGCGTTCATGGATTCGATCCCGCTGGTCGCGATCACCGGCCAGGTGTTTTCGAAGTACATCGGGAAGATGGCCTTCCAGGAGACGGACTTCTACGGCATGACCCTGCCGATCGTGAAGCATTCCTACCTCGTCATGGACGTGAAGGATCTGCCGCGCATCTTCAAGGAAGCCTTTCATCTCGCGCGCAGCGGTCGGCCTGGCCCGGTGGTCATCGACATTCCGAAGGACGTCCAACAGGCGAAATTTCAACCGGTGTTTCCGGCGACGGTGGAATTCCGCAGTTCCCATGCGACGGCAATCCCGTACGCCAACGACGAACAGCTCAGGGAAGTGCTGGCGATGATCGCTCATGCAAAACGCCCGGTGCTTTATGCCGGCGGCGGCATCATTTCGGCCGAAGCGCACCGGGAGCTGAAGGCGTTCGCGGTAAGGACCAATGTGCCGGTGGCGACGACGCTGATGGGCTTGGGGGCATTTCCGGAAACTCATCCGCTCTCGATGCAATGGTTCGGCATGCACGGTTCCGCCTACGGCAACTGGGCAGTGGACCAAAGCGATCTGCTGCTGGCCTTCGGCGCACGCTTTGACGACCGCATCACGGGCGACACCAGCAAATTCGCCTCCGAGGCGAAGATCGTTCACATCGATATAGATACGTCCGAGCACAACAAAAACAAGCGGGTGCAGCTTCCGATCACCAGCGACATCAAGTATGCGTTGACGCGGTTGAACGACCTCGCCGCCGGTCAGAAATTCACACCGCCGGACACCAGTGCTTGGTATGCGCAAATCGCCACGTGGAAGAAAGATCACCCGTTCCGCTTCGAGAAGAGCAAGCACATCGTGCCCCAGGAGGCGGTGGCCATGCTGTACGAACTCACCAAAGGTGACGCCATCATCGCGACCGGCGTCGGCCAGCACCAGATGTGGGCGGCGCAGTTCTACCGGTTCGACGAACCCCGCCGCTTTCTGAGTTCCCTCGGCCTCGGGGCGATGGGTTTTGGTTATCCCGCCGCGCTCGGCGCCAAAGTCGCCTATCCGGACAAGCAAGTCATCGATATCGACGGGGACGGTTCGTTCATGATGAACATCCAGGAGCTTGCCACCGCCAAAATCGAAAACATCGCGGCGAAGGCGATGATTCTGAATAATCAGCACCTCGGCATGGTCGTGCAGTGGGAAGACCGCTTCTACGGCAGCGTCCGGGGCAACACCATCCTGGGCGATGAATCCAATGTAGGCAGTCCCGATAACCCGGATGCACTCTATCCTGATTTCGTGAAGATCGCCGAGGGCTTCGGCGTGAAAGGCCGGCGCGTGATCAAGAGAAGCGAACTGCGCGCCGCGGTTCAGGAGATGCTCGATCACGACGGTCCCTACGTTCTCGATGTCATCGTTCCCTACACGGAGCACGTGCTGCCGATGATTCCGGCCGGACGAACCGTGAAGGACATGCTGCTGAAATAGTCGCGATTTTATCGTCCCTTTCAAAGCCTGGCCCGTGCCGGGCTTTTTTATTTGACGCCAAAAGCGACCCGGTTGGTCCGCGCCACTAAAAGATGCGGCTCCGACTTAACGTAAACCGCTCCAGTTTGTCGGAGCGCCGTCCGGTGGTGGCTCCGAGACCACCCTCACGGCGTGGTCGCACTCCACCGGCAGCCGGCGCGACAATTCGCTTCCGCTGGGGAGGCGGTGCCCTCGTTATTTTTCTTTCATCACGTACACGCCTTCCCAATTGGAAGGCGGCGGGTCAATTTTGTAGTCAGCCGCGATGGCCGCATAAACGATCGAGGGGTTCGTTTTTACGCCCGGCGTCTTGCCAGGCTGGTTCGGTTCGAGTGCGGCGCTTTGTTTAAAGAAAGCCGTCGCGGCATCCCAATCGCGCGCATAATATTTCGCGAGTCCCTGCCCAAAAAGGCCGATGCATTCGAGCGCACCGGGAACGATCGTCTCCTTCAAGCCGACGATCTCAAAAATCGGCACCGGCTGTGAACGCCCCATCACCACGATTCGACCCAAGGGCCGAAACACCACCCGACCAGTCTCCTGCTTTTCACAGGCCGTCTTGGTCGATTCGGTTACCATCGTGTACGCGCCCCAACTTTTCGCCCCTGACTCCATCCGGGCGGCGAGGTTAACATTATCCCCCATCATCGTGTAATTGAACCGCGTGCGACTGCCCATGTTGCCGATCATGCAGACACCGGTGTTGAGCCCGATCCGGGATTGCATCTTCCAGACGATCTCCGGCCACTTGCCGCCCTCCGTCTTCCATTTATCCCGCAACTCTCCGAGTTTATGGTGCACCAGTTGCGTGGCGACACAGGCGCGATAGGCGTGATCGGAAAGTGGGATCGGCGCACCGAACATCGCCACCACGGCGTCCCCGATGTACTTGTCGAGCGTGCCGCCATGCGCCTGGACGATATCGGTGCACGCCGTCAGATACTCGTTCATCAGCTCGACCAGCGGTCCCGAGCCCAGTTTTTCCGAGAAACTGGAGAAACTCTGGATATCGCTGAAGTAGGCGGTGATTTCCGCATCGTGTCCGCCCAGTTGCGGATTCTCGCCCGATTCTACCATGCGGTTGACAAGGTCCGGCGAGACATAGGCGCCAAACATGCCCTTGATTCGTCCCTTTTGTTTTTCCTCCTCGATCAACTGCCAGATGATCGCGGCGAAACTCGTGGTGAAAATAGCCCCCAGCGGGGCGGTCAACGGCAGGATCAAATGATCGCTCTCAAAAAAATGAAACGCCCCCCAAATATATGCCGTCAGCAGCAGCAGCGCCGTCAACTTCGACCGCAAACCACGCGCGCCACCCGCGGCGGCAAAGCCACTGATGAGCAGCGTGAGCCCGAAAGTCAGGAGATGGCTCGTCCACGAGGACAAATTTTTGAGGTAAAGTCCGGAAACGATCGTCTTGAGCAAATTACCATGCACTCCGACTTTCGGCACCGGCTCATCGTCGAAGGGAGTCGTGGCCTGATCCTGCAACAAGGGGTCGACCGGACCGATCAAGATCACGGCATTTTTCCATTCGTCCTGAGCAAAGTATTTTTGCGCAGTCATTTTCTCGTCCGCATTTTCCGAGAGCAACATTCGCGCATATTCATATACAACGGAAAAACTCTCGCGCGGATTTAACTGCGAGTCCCACGGCGAAAACCAGTTGATGTCCACCAATTGCCCGAGACGCAGCGGCACGCGCGAAACGAGTTCTCCGTCGGGTCGCACAAAATCGAGGTGATCGCCGGCCCGCTTGATGGCGCCCACCGGCAAGCCCCAATACAGGCGAGCCAGCTCGATCGCCATGTGATTGAAATCGCGTGTCCGCGTCGGCGCCCAAGCGGCGACGGTCCGTGTGCCTCCCCTCATCGTGTCAATCAGGCCCAAAAACGGGGGTGACAACGTTGCGCCCGCCGGGGTCTCGAGCGCACTCTGCTCCGGCGGCTCAATTTCGGAAGGTTTCCGGGAATCGTTCGCAATGAGCGGGAGGCCGCGAAACGCGATCTTCCCGTCCGCCGCCCGAAACTCCTCGGCGGCGAACGACGCGGCGAAAACGACCGGGGGTGGCACCGCCGGCGGAAGCTTAAAGACCAGCCGTCCAAGGGCGACGTCGCCGGCACGCAGGCGGTTGCGATCCGCAGACTCCGACGGCGCTTTAGGCAATAAGACTAAATCGAATCCGACCGCGCTGACATGGGCGGTGTTGACCAGCGCATCGGTGACGCGGGCAAAATAGTGCCGCGTCCAGGGCCAGTTTCCGATATCGCTGATACTGCGCGAATCAATGTCGACGTAGATGACCTTGAGCGGGGCGGCGATCTCCCCCCGGAGGCGAAAGCGCCAGTCAACCGTCCGATTTTCGAAAAAATCGAGAAACCCGAAATGGCTCAGCGTCGACCAAGCCAGCGGGATGAAAAGCAGCAGCAACCAGCGAAAAAACGGCAGCTTGAACGTCTTCTTGAGCTGGAGCACGACGCGGCACGCTAGGCTCTGCACGAGGCAACGGAAGTCTGAATTCCACCGTGCACGCCGGAATGACCGGCCCGGACTCGTACGGCCGAGCTCGGCTTAGACACCCGCTTGTGACGTAAGCCGCGGTGAATTCGTCGTGCTGCCCGAGGAACCGCCTGATCCCGAATTCCCCGATCCGGTATTGCCCGTTGCAGAGCTACCCGAACCGCTGTTGCCCGAGCCAGAATTTCCGGAACCCGTATTACCCGATCCGGAATTGCCGGAGCTGGAATTGCCAGAACCCGTGCCTTCCGTCGAATTGGAATTTCCCGAGGCGTTATTGCCCGTCGAGTTTCCCTGACCCTGATTCTGATTCTGATTCTGGAGGGGTGGCGGCGGGGTGAACATCGCGGTGGCGACAGCCTGGGCAATTTGCTGAGCGGCCGCCTGCACCTGTTGCACCACAGTCACCGGCGCATCGTTTGCCGCCGGAGGAGTGTTCACGACGGTGGTCTGTCCCGTCGAGGACGTCACCGTAATTTGATTGGTCGTGGGATTGACCACGACCTCGTTGATCACGACCTCCTTGTTGTCCGTTACTGAAACCGGCAAGGAAGCGACCGTACCGGAGGCCAGCTGAATCTCAACATTGCCTTCAATCGTCGTAAGCACAAAATTGAAAGCCTGACCATTACCCGTAGGGCGGTAAACAATCCGAAACGTGGTGCCGCGAATGCCGGCCGCGCCGACTGGGGTGCCTACCGTAAACTTCGAGCCTGCGCTCGTCTTTAATTTCTTCACGTTGCCGACCAGTTCACCCCGGGTCAGCTTAATGCTGGTAGTCGAGACGCTCGGTTCCTCCGTGGCTTTCGCGGGTTCGTAGTTACCGGCAAACGGATCCTGTGTGAATTGTTCGATGTTTAGCTCGGAGGAAAAGGCCAGATTGATCGAGGCACCGTTCGAAAAAAGCAGCACGACGCTCGAGTTTTCCCCGGTGCGCACAATGGATCCTTGGGAGATTTCCGAATCGTTCGCCAACGCCTGCGTGGCCTTGGTCGCAATGTCCTCCACCGTTACTTGTCCCACCACGCGGCTGGCCCGGATTCGACCGGGTTGTTGCGTCGAAGCCGCGGTCCCGGCCGGCGCCGGTGGAACGCCTTGCGCCACCGCCTCACCGGCAAAAATCGCAAATAAACCGATGAGCGCCAGCCACGAAAGAAGCTTGGAGTGCATAAGAGCGGCTGTCGGTCTATCGACCACCAGCCAAGTGTCGCCGGAGAGCTTCGGCGTCACGGTTTCCGGGGTCAAGACGCAAACAGGTAGCAACGGCGGACCGGGCCAGGGGAAGCGTGATCGGGTTAATCGAGAGGTGGTATGAATAATAAAACCAGGCGGGCGCACTCGCAGGCGCGAGGCGCAACGCTTCGGTAAATGCGTCCCCAGCTTCAACCCAGCGCCGCCGCATGTCCAAAGCCACTCCCAAGCGAAGCCAAAACTCGGCTACGACGGCGGAGTTCCGCAACGCCTCCCGGGCGTCCGCCTCCGCCGCGACTCCGAAGGCCACTTCCCGCTTCGGTTCTTCATGAGCGACCAGTCCAGCGGCATAGGCGCGATCGCTCCAGGCCTGCGCGTTGGACGGATCGAGTTCGATTGCCCGGGTAAACTCGCTTAGCGCCCGCTCCGCCAATACCCGTTTGTCCGCGGCCGAAATGGGATGTTTGTCCAGGCGGTCAATCTGCGAACGAATCCGATAACGAATCGCCTCCGCCCGATGACGCGGAAGCAACCACCCGGCATGGAGCGCGAGCCCCGCCAGCGCGCTCACGCCGAGAGCCAGTCTGGACCAGGGGACTCGATCAAGCTTTGCGACGTCATTCCGATCGCGGCGGGCGGGCCAAATCAATCCCAGCAAAAGCGCACCGACAGTAGCGAAGGTCATGGCCAGGGCCGGAATCTTTAAATGGAAATCGACCATGAGATGCAGAGCGAACCCCAACAAACCAATCCCGATGGCCTGACGGACAACGGGATCGTCGAGCGGATCGTGCGGGGTCGACAGCGAAAAAACCGGCGTGAACCGGTTGATACCCCTCGCTTCGCCCCGTGCCGAGGACGCTGAATCTCCGGCCCGGCGTGCGGCAGCCACAGCAATTGTTATTGCTGCACCAAAGAACAAAAAGAACCCGGCGGCGCCATAGTCGCTCAGGGTATTCAGATAGTCGTTGTGCGCCCACTCCGGATCGCACTGTTCGTGTTCGGGGCGATACCGCTCGAAGTAAACATTGTAGCTGCCCGCTCCGCTGCCAAAGGCGGGATGTTCGAGGAAGAGTTTCCAGGCCGCCCGCCAAAGGATCGGCCGCGGCCGGTCCCCCACATCCTGAACGAGGTGTATCAGGCGTTCTTGCACCTTGGAAGAGGTCCGGTAGACCACGATCGTAAGAAGGCTGACCGCCAGCAATGTGGCTGCCGCCACGGTGATCCGACGCCAAATCTTCCCACCCGTAAAAACCAGCGGCCACAGCGTCAGACTCAGGGCGAGCGAGATCCACGCGCCGCGGCTGATCGTCAGCCACAGGCCCACGCACAGTACGAGCGTCGACCAGCCGAAAAAGAGCCGCTCCGACGCCTTGGCCCTCCGGCGGGACGCCATCGCCCCCACCGCCGGCAGGATCAGAACAAAGTAGGCCCCAAGGCTGTTCGGAATTCCAAAGGGTCCACTCGCACGAGTGAGAAATTGTGGCGCTTGGGTCCGGCCCAGCATGATCCAACTCGGCTGAACGAAACGCTGATAGCACGCCAGCACCACCGCGATCAGCGCTAGAATCAAGATCGTCACCACCATCACGTGGCGCGGCCGACGGGAGCTAATGTCATTCACCACCACCCAGAAAACCACGATCATTTGCGCCCACCCGAACCAGTCCCTCCAGCCGATCCAAGGGACGGGGGAAACCCACAACACATTGAAAAGGGCATATGCGAGAAACGGAAAAAAACACCATCCTGCCGGGTGAAAGCCCGTGGTGTTCGCTCTCCTCACTGCGCGCGCCAGCAGATGAACGCCGAGGAGGAGCGCCGTCAGGATTCCCGTCACCACCAGCGTTTCCGGCAGAACTCCCCCAAGACAAAGCGTGGTCCACACCAGATTTCCCGCGAGGAGCGCGGTCTGCGTCCACTCCCAGATACGGACTGGAGGCGAAGGGGCGGCGTCAGGCATCCCCTGGACTTTGCCGAAGCGCGGTGTGGTCTCCGAGCGAAATCGACCGAACTGGGCTCATGCCGCTCTGTGAACGGCATAGCCCAAAAACAAAAAGGCGCCATCGGAGGATGGCGCCTTGGTCATGCGAAATACGTCGCCTTCGTTAAGACGTGGGAACCGTCTGAATCGTTTTAATGATTCGACCGGCGACGAGATACGGATCGGCGGCTGAATTCGGCCGGCGGTCCTCGAGGTAGCCCTTGTAGCTGCTGTTGACGAAGCTGTGCGGGACACGCACCGACGCACCGCGGTCAGCGAGACCGTAGGAGAATTTGTCGATCGATTGTGTTTCGTGCAGCCCCGTCAGCCGGAGGTGGTTTTCGGGACCATAAACCGCGATATGTTCGTCGCGATATTTGTTGAAGGCCTCCATCAACTTTTCGAAATAGGCTTTGCCACCGGTTTCGCGCGTGAACTTGGTCGAAAAATTCGCATGCATGCCGGAGCCATTCCAATCGAGCGGAGTATTGAATGGTCCGAGGACGGGTTTGCAGCGCCATTCAACATCGATGCAGTATTGCTCACAGAGGCGCGCCAGAAGGTAACGGGCCACCCACATCTGGTCGGCGGCACTCTTGGAGCCTTTGCCGAAGATCTGGAACTCCCACTGACCCTTCGCGACCTCGGCGTTGATACCCTCGATATTGATTCCAGCGTCCAAGCAAATATCAATGTGTTGTTCGACGATTCCGCGCGCAACGTCGCCGACATTCCGATAACCGACGCCCGTGTAATAGGGGCCTTGGGGGGCGGGGAAGCCACCCTCCGGGAAGCCAAGCGGGCGGCCGTCCTGGTAAAAGAAGTATTCCTGTTCGAAACCAAACCACGTATCCGGATCATCCGGGATAGTCGCACGCGAATTTGTCGGGTGAGGCTGACTGTTGGGCAGCAACACTTCGGCCATAACGAGGAAACCATTTTTCCGGGTGCTGTCGGGGAAAAGCGCCACCGGCTTGAGCAGGCAGTCGGAACTTTTCCCTTCAGCCTGCTGCGTCGAGCTGCCGTCGAACCCCCAGACTGGGAGGTCTTCCAGCTTTAGCTTGGCGGCATCGCCATCGATGATCTTGGTCTTGGAGCGGAGGCTGGCCAACGGCTTGTAACCGTCGAGCCAGATGTATTCCAGTTTGAGTTTGGCCATAAGAGTTGAATTTTGAGGCGGGAATTGAAACGAGCAGGGTGACACTGAGAAATTTTCCGGTCTTGCACAGAGGAAAAGCCCGAAAGGTTGGTAAAGCAGCTCATATGCCAGCCGTGACAAGAAGTTGCTCTACGATGCGTTTCTTTCCGGCCCGGCTGCTCCCCCCGGGTGGTTGCCGCACGCCACGCTTGCCAGTCGATCGACCACCGCGGAATTTAGACCTTCATGCATGATGTGAAGGATACCGCCCGCGCCTCCGTGCGAATCGGATACGACGGGCGGGTGCATAAGGTTTTCAGGGGACACCAAGCCCGGGAACGCTTCGAACACGAAGTCCGGGTGTTGCGGTATTTGGAGGAGGGGGGTTGCACGTTCGTCCCTCGCCTGCTCGAGATCGAGCCGGAGAACCTGAAGATCGTCACCACGAATTGCGGGCAGCGGGTCGACCAACTCAACGCCGAGCGTCAAGGGGAGGTGTTTACCGAGCTCGAAGGCTACGGGGTCCGTCACGAGGATCGGGAGCTGCGCAATATCACCTATCGGGTTTCGGACGGGCGGTTTTGCGTGATCGATTTCGAGTTTGCGACCATCCTAAACGGCGGCGATGGCCAGCCCATTTCCTTGAAGCCCTCCGGTTGAGCCCATGCCTGAATCTCCCATCACCACGCCTTCGCTTCATTCCGCTCCGCCCCAGATTCTCTGGTCCGGAGTCACCGACATCGGCGGTGTCCGGCCGAATAACGAGGACGCGTTCCTCGCTCTGACCTTCAATGGGCACGAAGTGCATTACCTCGGCAAGACGGGTCGATCGACCCTGGCGGGGGGCGATTTTGTTTTTGCCGTGAGCGACGGGATGGGCGGCGCAAAATCAGGCGAATTTGCCAGTCGCATCACCGTCGATCGCATCACGCGGTTGTTTCCGCGGGCTTTTCGACTTTCCGCCGCCGGCATGGGAACCGGTTTTTCCGACCTCCTGAACGAGCTGATCAGTTCGATCCACGGCGACCTGCTCAAGCTCGGTTACTCGTACGAAGAATGCGCCGGGATGGGCGCGACGCTCAGTATTTGCTGGTTCACGCCGGAATGGATGTATTTCGCTCACGTGGGCGACAGCCGGATCTACTATTTTCCCCGCGAAGGCGGCATGACGCAGCTCACGCACGATCACACTCATGTCGGCTGGCTTCGCCGCAAAGGTGAGATCAACGAACGCGAGGCCCGCACGCATCCGCGTCGGAATGCGCTGCAGCAGGCCCTTGGGGCCGGGCAGCAATTCGTCGACCCGCACATCGGTGCCGTCGCTCACCAGCCCGGCGATCGTTTTCTGATTTGTTCGGACGGCCTTATCGACGGATTGTGGGATCGGCAGATTGAGGAATCGATGAGAGCGCAACCACCCCCGCAGCCGGCGCGCAGTCCCGCGGAGCGCCTCGTCGGGGAAGCCCTGCAGAATTCCGGCCGCGACAATACCACTGCCGTCATCGTGGAGATCACGGCTGCGACCGTAAAATGAACACGCTGCTTTTCGTCTACGGCACGCTCAAGCGCGGTTGCAGCAACCATCACCACCTCGCGGAGCAGACGTTTGTCGGCGAAGCGCGCACCGCGCGGGGTTTCTGCCTGTTTGCCCTCACCGGCTATCCCGGTTTGGTCGCGCGGGAAGACCCGACCGACGGCGTCGTTGGCGAAGTCTGGTCGGTCGATCCGGAGAAGTTGCGTCACCTCGACGAATTCGAACGCGTCGCTGAAGGTCTCTATCGGCGTGTGCCGATCGCGTTGAGGTCTCCTTTCGCCGAGCAGCCGATCGACGCTTACCTCTACGCTCGTCAAGTGGACGGCCGTCGCGATTTGGGTTCCAACTGGGTGGAGTAACCGATCCAAAGCCCGCTCGAATCGGGAGCAGCGAAAGCGCCCCCGCCGCTATCACCGGTCGGGCCGTTCCTCGCCTCTAGGGCTTCAACGCCGACTTCGGCATGCGGCGCACCGCAATAAACTTTGCCCGGAACAGGTCCTCCAGGGAAGTCCGCACCTCCGGTGGTATCCGTTTCACAAGTTCGTCCAACGGCGGAAGCGTTTTGATGTCGCTCTCCTCGGCGGGTGCAGCTGGTGCCGGTGCAACGTTGCCACCGCCCGCCCGCGTTTCCGCCAGGAAAGCGGCTTCGGCCGAATCGGTCACTTCGTTCGGCGCGTTCTCACCCGTGAGGCTCCCCTCCAATGCTACCACCGCTTCGTCCACGTCGACCACCCTTGCGACCTCACTCCGGGGCTCAGCCTCGGCTACCCGCGCCAACCGCGCCTCCAATCGATCAATCAGATCTTTTTTTTTTCGCCGGACTCTCCCAGGGTAACGGTCCCGGCATCGTCCGCGAGCGCGGCCAGTTCCTTGATCAGGCTGTCGATCGCGCGCGAACGGCTCGCCTCCACCGCTTTCAGCAGCGTGACTTCAAAGTTGATTTTTTCGGCGAGCCCAAGCTTCACGCTCCCCTCGCCTTCTCTCAGTCCGTCAAGCAGGCGGGTCAGCTGCTCGGTTGTCATCGGCACACCGCCAAGCGCCGCGCTGTGGCCGCCCTGAGCAATGGCATCGAGCAGGGCCGTGCGGACGAAGACCTGCAGGTCGAGCAAAAGGCGCACGAGGTCGCGCCCGGCGGCGTCGCAGCCATCGGCGATCGCAATCAGTTTCCGATGATCGCCGGCCGCGAGCGCACCGCCGAGTTCGGCGATCTTTTCCGCCGAGACCAAACCGTAGACATCGAGGACGTCTGGCTCCGACACTTCGTTGCCGCAGAACGAGATCATCTGATCGAAAATGGATTGCGCATCGCGCATTCCGCCATCCGCCAGGCGGGCGATGCACGCGAGCGCTGCGTCGGTGACGTTGATCTGCTCTGCCCGTGCAATTTTTTTCAACCGTTCGACGATCAACTCGGGCGGGATGGGCTTCAGGTCGAAACGCTGGCAACGCGAAACGATGGTCGGCAGCACCTTTTGGGGATCGGTCGTTGCAAACACGAATTTCACGTGAGCCGGCGGCTCCTCCAGCGTCTTCAACAAGGCGTTAAACGCCGCCGCCGAGAGCATGTGTACCTCGTCAATGATGTAGATCTTGAATTTTCCCTGCGCCGGAGCGTAGCGGACGGTCTCGCGCAAGTCGCGTACCTGGTCGACGCCGTTGTTCGAAGCGCCATCGATCTCAATCACGTCCAGATGCGAGCCATCCGCGATCGACTGGCAGGCTGGATCGTTGACATCGAAATCCGCCTTGGGCCCGCCGGTGCAGTTGAGTGCCTTGGCAAAGATACGCGCCGTCGAGGTTTTGCCCGTCCCGCGGGGGCCGACAAAGAGGTAGGCGTGGGCAATCCGGCCGCGGGAGATCGCGTTCCTCAGGGTGCGCACGACGTGATCCTGGCCGACGACGTCATCAAACGTCTGGGGACGCCACTTGCGTGCAATGACTTGATAGGCAGAGGACATTTTTCGGTGCGGCGATGGCAAAGAGGCCGTCGCAAGGGCAGCGCAACCGGCGATTCGATTGCAGGCAAGCTCCTACGACGAACCGGAAAAAAAGTGGCCAGGCACTCCACGGCACTAGGAGGACGTCGTTACCGTTGCTACCTTCCGGTCCTGGCGGAGTTCACGCGCCTGCCCATGCATGGCACCTGGCCGACGCGGACCATGGGCGTGGCGTCGCGTCGCGCAACAATTATTATTTTCTTCCGTCTTCCACCGGCCGGTCTGGCGGCTGGGGCCGGCTCGGTTCGTCACGAGGTCCGGTTGGCGGCCGGGGCCCGTCACCGCGGAAGCCATCGCGTCCTGCATTAGGCGCGCGCGGCCCGGGACCGCCCGGGTCAGCATTGCCCATTCGCTGTTGCATGATTTCACGCTGGCGCTGTTCCATTTTTTCCAGCCGGGCTCGCTGCCCACCGGTCAATTCTTTGGCAATATCCTGCTGGAGTCGCCGTAAGATGATGTCGTTTTCCCGGAAACTATCCTGCTGCTTGCGCCGGAGGTCCTCCGTGGCGCGCTGGATGAGCGGGTAAATCCGATCTCTTTGCCCCGGCGTCAGGTCCAGGCGTTCCGAATAGCGGCGCATGACTTGGGCTGACTGTATCGGTTGCATGGCGCCTGTCGGTGGCTGCGGCTGGTTTTGTTGCGGCGGCATGGGCGGCATCCCCGGCATCTTGTTGCCGCGAAACACCGCGTCTTGCTGCATGCGCGGCAGGCGTCCGCCGGATCGGAGGGAGAAAAATGCCCCAAATACCGCCCCGGCGATAAACACCCCCACAAACGCGAAAATTACTTTCCATGGTTTATCCATCGGCGTTAGTCTCCCAATAACACGAGCGCCGGTTCCTCGACGGAGAGCGCTTCATCATCGCTCGATCTCATTTCGGCGCTCGCGAGCACCGAGTAATTAGCCGCCACACTCAGGAGGGCGAGCAGGCCCGCGACCCCGACCGCGCGCAGCGCAAAGCGCTCTACGAGCGAACCGACGATTCGTTCGGCCGAAAACGCCTGCGCTACAACCCGCGTCGCAAAGCCATAGGGGGCCGAGGCTTCACCAAGGCCGGGGGTGCCGCGGGCCGCCGTGATCAGGCGGACCCAAGGGTGTTGGGGATCGGTAGTTTTCATGACTTTTCTTTCTTCTTAAGTTCCACGAAAAGCTTCTGCAATTTTCGTCTGGCGCGGAACGCCCGCACTTTGATGAGCGATTGATTCCAGCCGGTGAGATCCGCGATCTCGGCAATCGTTTTTTGTTCGAGGTCCAGCAATCGGATGACCAACTGGTCATCGGGTTTAAGCGCTTCGAGGAGCTGGTGCACCAGCTCGTGCGCCGCCAAGGCATCGTTGGGGGCCACGTCGTTCTCGTTGGTTATCACCGCGTCGAGTACCTCGGCTTGATTTTCGGGAAGATCGGCCCAACGAAATTCGGGACGACGTTTTTGCGCCCGTAAATGGTCGATGCAGGTCGTCACGGCAATACGCGAGACCCAATGGGGAAATGGGACTGCACCCTGGTATTGTTCCAGTCGCGTAAACATCTTCATGAAGACCTCTTGTGCCAGATCTTCCTCCGCAACCCGTCGGGGCAGATGAGACCGGACAATGCGGATGACCAGGGGATAGAGGTGGTCGACGAGTTCCCTCGCGGCCACCTGGTCGCGCCGGCGTACCCGGTCGAGGCAAGCGGCCAGATCGAGCGGCGGAACGACGTCGTCAGGCATGCGCGAATGGAGGCAAGGACATGCACAGCACGCAAGACGCAGCTTGGGAAAGACCGGTTACAACGCCGGGCCAATTGGTGCATGTCCCCTTGACTTGAGACCCTGCCAGCGGATATCAGCACATCCTCGCATGCGAGTTTCGCTCCAGGCTCTTCGACTTACAAACACGCGCGGCCTCTAAGGCGCCGTGGAACGGCGGGTCGTGCGTAGCGCCTGAAGTCATCCAGCATCGCTGTCGCGGTGTGATCGTTGTCTGTCCGGGGCAACCCGGCAGTTGGCTCGCCAAACTCCCTTCGTTTCCGTTCTGTCTCTCGACTTTTTGCTCCCATGCAATCCGCACCTGTTACGAAATATCGCCCTTTTTCCGCCGTTCACCTGCCCAACCGCCAGTGGCCCAACCGCTCGCTCGACCGCGCCCCCGTCTGGTGCAGCGTCGACCTCCGCGACGGCAATCAGGCTCTCGCCCAGCCGATGAGCGTGGAGGAAAAACTGGAGTATTTCGAGATGCTCGTGCGCATCGGTTTCAAGGAGATCGAAATAGGTTTTCCCAGCGCGTCGCAGATCGAATTCGATTTTTGCCGGCGCTTGATCGAGGAAAGCCGCATTCCTGACGATGTTGCGATTCAAGTCCTCTGCCAATGCCGCGAAGAGTTGATCATCCGCAGCATCGAGGCGCTGCGCGGCGCGAAAAACGCCATCTTTCATCTCTACAACTCGACTTCGCCGGCCCAGCGAAAATATGTGTTCAACGCCTCGCGCGCCGACATCGTGAAGATCGCGACCCAGGGCACCACGTGGGTGAAGCAACATTCACGTCCCCTCGTCGCCGCGGGCACGCGCATGCGCTTCGAGTATTCGCCGGAAAGCTTCACGAGCACGGAACTCGATTTCGCCCTGGAGATTTGCGAGGCCGTGACCGACATCTGGCAGCCCACGACCACCGACAAGATCATCCTGAATTTGCCGGCTACGGTCGAGTACGCGACGCCGAACGTGCACGCAGACCAGATCGAGTGGATGAGCACCCACTTGAGCCGGCGTGACCGGACATTGATCTCCCTGCACACCCACAACGACCGTGGCACCGGTATCGCCGCCACGGAACTCGGACTCCTCGCCGGGGCCGATCGTGTGGAAGGCACTCTCTTCGGTAACGGCGAACGCACGGGCAACCTCGACATCGTCACCGTCGCGCTGAACCTCTACACTCACGGAGTCCACCCCGGCTTGGATTTTACCGACATCAACGGCATCCGTGAAGTCTACGAGCGGTGCACCCGGCTTGAGGTTCCCGTGCGGCAACCCTACGCGGGTGAACTGGTCTTCACCGCGTTCAGCGGTTCGCACCAGGATGCGATCAAGAAATCGTGGGCGGTGCAGAAGTCCGGCGAGCCGTGGGATGTCCTCTACATTCCCATCGATCCCGCCGACATCGGTCGCAGTTACAAAGCTATCATCCGGATCAACAGCCAGTCTGGCAAGGGCGGTGTCGCCTACGTCCTCGAACACGAGTTCGGTTTCCTGCTGCCCAAACTCATGCACAAGGAAATCGGCCGGCTGATCAACGATGTGGCTGACGGCAAGGGCACGGAGCTCACGCCTGCGGAGATCCATCAACTGTTCCGGGAGGAATATCTGGAGCGAACCAGTCCCGTTGCGCTCCAGCACTTCAAGAGCACGGAGAGAGACAGTGCGGTTACCTGTAAAGCGGAACTTGCCGTTGCCGGCGCTGCCCACCAGCTGGAGGGCAGCGGCAATGGGCCGATCGATGCATTTACCCATGCACTTGCCGGCACCAGCCTCCCCCGTTTCGAAGTGCTTTTTTACTCCGAACATTCGCTGGGCAAAGGTTCCGAGGCGCGGGCTGTCAGCTACATTCAAATCAAGACAGCCCACGGGCAGACGCTGTTTGGGGCCGGGATCGATACGAATATCGAGTTGGCATCGATCAAGGCGATCGTCAGTGCCCTCAATCGGGCGCTGGCTCGTCCGCAGCGATAAGGCCCTTTCAGCGGCCCACGCGGTACCGGCCGAATTCACGCTTTCGTCGCCTACCGGAATTCCAGTAGGCGACAGGCGCGCTTTGGCCGGCAATTGCCCAAACCGTATCGCCCGCGGAGGGCGGAGCTGATTGAAGCCGCGGGTGGTATTGGATGGGGTTTCGATGCCAGTACAACCCGCGTCAGCTTGGCCCTCCGCTCTTCCTTTTCCGACCAACCCGCCCTACCCAGGCAGATCCCGGGGCTTTCCGGCGCCGGTTTTAATTGCTGCCGGTCGCCGCGGTTTTTTCCACCCGGCGGCGGAGGTTCCACGTATCTCGGGAGGGCGCCGGCCGCGGGCGCAACCGTTTTGAGATTGGGTGTGATATCTGCCTCGACCCGACGTAGCGCCCACTCAGGGCGCCCGTCACCATCGTCTGAAAAACCCGACTCGCCCACACGTCCTCCCGGTGTCCCATGCTGGTGTAGAAAATACGCCCGCGGCCGTGTCGCCGAGCCCACGCCAGAGGATACGGCGGCCGGGCCTAGGACGGCCCCACCCTCTTACGCGTGTCTTGGACGAGCAAAACGCACAAATCGGTGGGCGAATTTCTTCAACGAATACCACTCCTCGAAGGGGGCGTAGTCCGGCGGAATCGCCGCCATGCCGGGAAACTTGGAGTCCGTGACGATCAGTTGCGCCGCTTGCTGCGCATCATGGCGGATGAATTCGCCGCCGAGCATGTTTATGAAAGGATCCGCCCCCGCGCCGTCATCCTGGTTGCGTGCCGGACCGGTGATCCTTGTTTCCGGGCGAATGAAACGTATCCGTCGTACCGTGAACGCCCACGAAACCTTTTCCGGCCTCGATCGCCCGCAGCAAAGCCGCCTTCCCGGCCGCGGTCATGGGCGGACTGCCGTCGCCCAGAATCGGAGAGTTTCTTGTCAGTGTGAGGTCGCCTGACGTGCAAAAGAAAAATGCGTCGAACTGGGCCAGGTATTCCGGGGGAAAAGGCTGCCGTCCTTGGAAAAGGCAAACTCGATATGGTTCTTGTCTCCGATGTCCCGGAGCACGGCGTAGGCGTAGCCGGGGCGACCATCCTTCATCACTAGTTTGATCGCTTCGTGTTCGAAGCCAGAGGCTTTACTGAAGAATAACACCTTCTGCTTGCGAACCGTCGCCGACTCGGCGCGCAGGGCACTCGCACTCGCGAGCGTCATCGCAACGACTAAGAGAACAAACTGAATGATCGCTTTCACGGGTGGGGGGATTTTCGCGGTCCGGCGTCGCCGCACTACTCCAGACGCTTCTGCACCGCCGCTTTACTCAGGCCCAGTCGCTTCGCTGCCTTGTCCGCGTCGCCCCCGTCGGCACGCAGCGCGCGTGCGATCATTTCCTGTTCGACGCGGGCCAGCAGGGGCACTTCGGCCGACTGCAATCGATCGAAAATCAAATCGAAGGCTGCGCCCAATGTGCCGGGGCTCGCGGCCGGAAGCGCCGCAGCAGCCTCCGGCGAAAGACTTTTTACGTCTCCTGACTCGCGAATTTCCGCGGGCAGATCCTTCACCAGGATGGCGTCGCCCTGGGCGATGACGGCACTGCGGTAAATCACGTTTTCGAGCTCGCGCACATTGCCGGGCCAGGGATGGCGCCGTAGAACCGCCATTGCCTCCGGCGAAACCTTCGCAACCCGGGTCTTTTTTTGCCGGGCAAGATTTTGCAGGCAAAAGTCGACAATCTGCGGGATGTCCTCGGGACGGTCGCGCAACGGCGGCAGTTTGATGCGGACGACGTTGAGCCGGTAATAGAGATCTTCGCGGAACGTCTTCCCCTTCACCATGCCTTCGAGGTCGCGGTTGGTCGCCGCCAGCACGCGCACGTCGACCTTGATGGTCTCGGTGCCGCCGACGCGCTGCAGGTCTCCTGACTGCAGCACGCGCAGGATCTTCGTTTGCGTTGCGAGCGCCATGTCTCCGATTTCATCCAGGAAAATCGTGCCGCCATCGCAAAGCTCGAACTTGCCCAGCCGCTGCCCGGTGGCACCGGTAAAGGAACCCTTCTCGTGGCCGAAGAGTTCGCTTTCGATCAGATTGTCTGGGATCGCCGCACAGTTCACCGCGATGAACGGCCGCCCCGAACGGTGGCTGTGCTTCCAGATCGAGCGGGCCGCCAGCTCCTTGCCCGTGCCGCTTTCCCCTGTAATCATGACGGTGACGTCGCTCGCGGTCACCTGACCGATCGTTTTAAAGACATCCTGCATCACGGGCGAACTGCCGACGATACCTTCGCGATAGTCGTCCGCATTGATCGTCGGCTTGTAATCGCCGACCGCGCGCAGATCGGCGTGCGCCTTGAGAGCGTTATCCACCAGCGATAGCACCTTGGCCGGATCGAACGGCTTCATCACGTAGTCGAACGCGCCGTATTTCATCGCCTCGATGGCGGTCTGAGCCGTCCCGAAGGCCGTCATGAGCACGACCAGTTGTTTCGGGTTGGCGGCCCGGATATGCTGCAATGCCTCGATGCCACTCATCCCGCCCATCCGCACATCAAGAAAAACGAGGTCCGGTGGCGGTCCTTTTTTCACAGCGGCAATCCCCTGCTCTCCGCTGGCTGCCTCGGTTATCTGATATCCCCGGGTCGAAAGCACCCGCGCCAGCGAGTACCGAATCTCGGTATCGTCGTCGATGACGAGGATGCTGGGCGGTCGGGCGGTGGTTTCGGACATGGATTTTCGCGGCGCCCGCCGCCGTACTTATGCGAAGCAGCTGGCGATTTCGGCGGACGCGCCTTTGTTGCTTCACATGCTTGGCTGGTCAATGAACCTTTTCCGCATCCGCGGGATTCAACTGTCGGTCCACTTTTCGTTTTTCCTGTTGCTGGCGTTCTTCGCGCACGACGGCTGGCAGGAGGATCAGTGGATGGGTATGCTCTGGAGCGTGGGGACTTTGCTCGCCTGCTTCACCTGCGTCGTCCTGCACGAGCTGGGACATTCCTTCACCGCGATGCACTTTGGCATCGGCGTACGGCGGATTCTGCTGATGCCAATCGGCGGCATGGCGGAGTTTGACGATATTCCGCGCCAGCCGTCGCGTGAGTTGCTGATCACGTTCGCCGGCCCCGCCGTCAATTTTGTGCTGGCAGGGGTGCTGTGGGCCGTGGTTGGTCTGCCGGAGGGCTGGCTGTACGAAACCGCCTACGAGGCCGATGCCACCGGCTTCGCCCAACTTTTGCTGACGTGGAACCTCCTCATGGGCTGTTTCAATCTCGTGCCGGTGTTTCCCATGGATGGAGGACGGATTTTTCGCGCGATGCTGGCGATCCGGCTCCCGTATTTGCGCGCCACGATGATCGCCGCCACCGTTGGTAAGGTGCTTGCCACGGTTGGCGCGGCGGTGGCGATCTACTTCTTTCACGCCCCACTGACTGCGGTGCTCTTTGCCTTCATCTTCTTTGCCGGCGAAATGGAGTATCGCGCGGTCCGGCGTCGCGAAATCGAAGACGCCCACTGGCGGGCCGTGCTTGCCCGGTGGAACGCCCCCGTCGTTCCCACCGATGAACCACCGCTTCTTTCCCAGTAAGTGGGATGGAAAAAGTCCTTGCGTTCGCCGGCGGAACTTTGATTTTGCTCACCCTCGTAACTGGAAATGGGCTCTTAGCTCAGTTGGTAGAGCGCCTCAATGGCATTGAGGAGGTCAGCGGTTCGAACCCGCTAGGGTCCACCAGTTTCCATTTCCCGCGGCAAGAAATTGTCCGCCAAGCCGTTGAGGGGGATTTTTCGAGTTAAACCGCCCGGCTGTTAATTCTTGGCGTGCGTCGAAAAGGGCACGGTCTGCACCTCCTCAAGGCCCTTCGGTCGCGGCGCCATTCGCACGGCCATGATGGCCCGCAATACTGCCCGATCGAACATCTCGTTGCCTGACGACTTGGTGATCTGTCCGCGGGTTAAGCGTCCGTCCGGCATGATGTGGAATTCCGCCTCGGCGATGAGCCCGTCATCCAATCCGGGCGTGCGATCCAGTTCGTCCTTCAAGCGCTGCACCAGCGCCGAGACGTAAGCGTCGACGGCATTTCGCTCGGGAGTGGTCAGTGCTGTGCCGCCCGCGCCGCCGGTCGTGTTCGCCGTCGAACCACCCACCACTCCTTTGGCGATGCCCTTGGCATCTATCTTCGCAATCTTGGGTGTCGCTCCCTTCGCCGTCGCAACGGCCTTTTCTTTGTTGGCCCGATCAAACTGCTCCTTGGTCATCCGCTTTTGCTCGGCCTCCCGTTCCTTGGCGGCCTGTTTCTTGGCATTGGCATCGGCCCGCCAGATTTTCCTGAGGATCTGCTGCTTCATCGTCGGAGTTTTCTTTTCCACCGGTTGTGGCGCAGGTGTCACGGGCGCCGTCACCGCCTTTGGCGGCGGGGTCACCGGCGGCGCCGGCGTGCTCGGTGCGGGTTCCGGCAGCACCGGCTCGACTTTGGCCGGCTCCATCTTCGGCACCGGCGCCTTGGGCAACTCTAGTTTCACGCCCTCCGGTGAGCCGAGCGCCGGTGCCTCGGTGGCCGTGTAATTTTCCCCCGCTCCCGCCACCAACTCGAAAATCTTCGGCGTTTCACTCGCTGACGGGTTGAACCCATACGTGAGCAGGAGCACCAGCGCCACCATCGCGGCGTGGAAGGCAGCCGATGTCAGAAATGCACTGGGCGAACGGGCGGTCACGATTTCACAGTCTTACGCATGCACGAAAGAAATCTTAGTGCGGGATCTGCGTATCGAAGGAAATTTTTACCAGATTGTGCTTTTTTAGCTCGTCCATCACCGCCACGAATTGCTGGGCCGTCGACTTGGCGTCCAGCCGCAGGTGCATGACCGGTGGCTTCGGCTCCGCCGCAAAGCGTACGAGCTGATCCGCCAGTTGCCGGATCGTGAGTGGACGATCCCCGAGGAGAACGCCCCCGTCCGGCATCACGGTGATCGACTCGCTTCGCTCTTTCGGATCCGACTTCTGCTGCGCACTGACGGACTCCATCGGCAGCTCCACCGGTACGGTTTGCTCCTGCTTCATGACCGACGACGCGACCATGAAGATAATCAGCAGGATGAACCCCAAATCGATCAGGTTCGTAACGTTGAGATCCGCGATCGGATGGGTCGTGCGGTTCCGCCGGAAATTTCTTGCCATGGTCAGCCCTCGCTCAGTTCGACTCCAACTCGATCCGATCGGCGAGCGAGCTCGCGAAGTTTTCCAGCTCGGTGGTCATCCGCCGCGTGCTGCCCAGCAGGAGATTGTAGCCGAAGACCGACGGAATCGCCACGACCAGGCCCGCGATGGTGGCGAGCATCGCGCCCGATACGCCGGGAGCGAGCTGCTGAATGCCGGCGGTTTTTTGCATCGCGACCGAACTGAACGCCTCCATCACGCCCCACACCGTGCCGAGCAGCCCGATGAACGGCGCCCCCGAAACAATCGACGCCAGGAAAATCATGCTCGATTCGTAGCGCAGCGTCTGGCGCGCCAACGCCCGCTGCAGCGCATTCTCGGCGTGCTCCAGCCTCGCCCGTGAATTCTCCACGCCCCGTTCCTTGCCGATCGCCGCCGCCCGCCAGTAGCTCTCGACGGCGTCGGCGAACAAATCGGCGTAGGGAATCCCCCGCTTGTTGCGGAACGACTCGGGCAGATCGAGCAGCGTCCGCTGGTCCCGCAGGTGCACCTCGAAGCTGTGGTTCAACAGCTGCAGCCGTTTCAGTTCAAAATGCTTTCCAAACATGATCGTCCAGGCGATCAGGCTGAAAACGCCGAGACCGACCACGATGGCTTTGTCCACCGGGTCGCATCGTTCGAAGATTTCGATGATGTTCGTTGTGGCGAAAATGGGGGAGGCGAGAAGCGCAAGCATGGGCAACGTGGCCAAGAGTTGGCGTGTTTGAATGGCGCCTTCAACGGAATTCCCGAGAGAATTGCAGCCCGTCATCCCGCGATTCTGTTTGCGACTGCGGGCCGCGGTTTTTTGCTGACCCGCTCGCCCTCTCTCCCCCGATGTTTCGCACCCGCACCCTTCACGCCCTCGCCGCCACTCCGCATCGCGAGGGGGCGTTTTCCGCCCTCGTCGGATTCGACGGTTTTGTCGATTCGATCGTTACGCCGGTGGACGTACGGGCCGGCCAGGGCGAAGCCTTCACTCCGATCCCGACCATTCGCGAGTTCGGCGAACGCATCGTCGCCGCCGCCGGCAAGAGCACCAACATCGAGTTCCACCCGCGTGCCGAAAAGCTCGGTGGCAACGGCCCGATCATGGCCAACGCGTTGCTCGCCGCCGGGGTCTCCGTCACTTACGTGGGAGCTTTGGGCCGGCCGCAGGTGCATCCCGTCTTCGCCGACCTGGCCGCCCGCGCGCGGACATTTTCGCTGTGTGCCCCTGCCCACACCACCGCCGTCGAGTTCACCGATGGCAAGGTCATGCTGGGCACGATGCGGACCCTCGACGATGTCACCTTCGAGCGGATCGGCACGATCATGGGGGCCGCCGTTCTCGAAGCGGCGTTCGCCGGCGCTGGCCTGATCGCCCTCGTGAACTGGACGATGATCCCGAATATGACGGCGATCTTCACGGCGCTCGCCACGCAAGTTCTCCCGCGCATTCCCCGCAACCGCGACCGCCGCTTCTTCTTCGATCTCTGCGATCCAGAAAAACGCACGGTGGTAGACCTGCGTGCTGCACTCACGGCCATCGCCCGATTCGAAAACTTCGGCCGCGTCACGCTCGGCCTGAACTTCAAGGAAGCCCAGCAGGTGACCGCCGCGCTGGACACGATTCCGCCCGCCGAGGACGAAACGTCTCTTCGCCATTCCGCGGCGGATATCCGCGGCCGGCTCGGCATCGACACGGTGGTGATTCATCCCCGCGAATCCGCCGCGTGCGCCACAGTGGGCGGCACTGCGTGGGTTCCCGGCCCTTACACCGACCGGCCGTTGATCACCACCGGTGCGGGTGACCATTTTAATGCGGGATTTGCCACCAGCCAGATGCTCCAGCTCGCGCCGGAGGCGTGCCTCACGGTCGGCGTGTGCACCAGCGGTCACTACGTCCGCACCGGCCGGAGCCCGACTCGCTCCGATCTCGAAACGTTCCTCGCCAACTGGCGCTGACCCCTTCAGTCTTTCACCATGCCTTTGAAACAAAAAGCCGCCGGCCGACTCGTTTCGTTCGAGGGCCCCGAGGGTTCCGGCAAGTCCACCCAGATTTCCCGCCTCGCGGCCCATTTCCAAAAAACGCACCGGGAAGTCATCACGACGCGCGAACCGGGTGGCACGGAAATCGGCGAGCAGATTCGAAACATCATCGTCCACAATTCGAGGGGGGATGAGATGTGCGCCGAAACCGAACTGCTGCTGTTCACGGCGGCCCGCGCCCAACTTGTCCGCGAGGTCATCGCCCCCGCGCTGCTGCGTGGCGCCATTGTGCTCAGCGACCGTTTCCTCGATTCGACCACGGTCTACCAGGGAATCGCACGCAACCTCGCGGCCGACCCCGTGAGCCAGATCAACCGCTTTGCCGTCGGCAATGTCATGCCAGATTTGACTGTCGTTCTCGACGTCCCCGAAGAAGTCAGCTTGGCCCGGCTCAAGCAGCGCGCCACCGACCTGCCGGATCGGATGGAACGGGAGAATGTCGATTTCTACAAAAAAGTCCGGGAGGGCTATCTGCTCCTCGCCAGGGGCATGCCGGAACGCTTCATCGTCGTCGACGGGACCAAGCCGGAGGATGCCATCGAGAAGAAGATCTGGAGCGAGGTTCAGACGCGCCTGAAGTGACCTGTTTCGTCACCCGTCGAGGCAGAGTCGAGTCGCGTCGAAACCCCGTCGTCGCCTGTGGCATCCGGATAGCGTGGTCCGCTTCGAATCGGAAAGATAAATCCCCATGATCGCCGCCCTGCCCTGGCCCGCCGCGCTCGTCGGCACTCCGGCTTTCACCGTGATCGAACAGGCGATCGCTCGGCAGCGTTTGTCGCACAGCTTGCTCCTCCACGGAGACGACCTCGGCACGCTGGTCGGCGTCGCGCACGCCATCGCCGACCGGTTGCTCAATACACCCGCCTCGTCCGCCCACTTCGCGGTGAAGGATCACCCGGACTATCTGGCACTGCGCCCCAAGGGCAAAACCCGCATCATCCCGATCGGAAAATCCGAATCGCCCGAACCCGGATCGATGCGCGCGTTTCTGCCGAAGCTCTATGTCACGCCGGCCGTCGCCCCGCAGAAGGTCGCGATCATCTACGAAGCGGACCGGATGAACACCGAATCGTCCAATGCGTTTCTCAAGACGCTGGAGGAGCCGCCCGGTCGCACCACGTTGCTTCTGCTCACGACCCGGCCCTACGCCCTGCTGCCCACGATACGTAGCCGGACCTTGCATTTCCGCTTTCCGTCCACGACCACCTCGCTGGCGGCCGATGGTTGGCAACCCTGGCTCGACGACTATCGCTCGTGGCTCGCGCGCCTGGTTGAAGGCGGCGCCGGCTCGGACAAGCGGGCGGTCGCCGACCACATCTTCACGCTATATGGGCTCGTCGCGCGTTTCAGCGCCGTGCTGGAGTTTGCCACGGATGCCGTGTGGAAGGAGCAAAAAACCAAGCTCCCCGAGGAGCTCAGCGACGATGAAGCCGAGGCGGTGCAAACCGGCATCGCCAACGGCATCCGCTCCCGGTTGTTCGCCGAGATCGAACTGGCCACCCGCACCTATGTGCTTCCCCGACTGATCGCGGGCGATGAGGTCGCGCGCCGGGCCTTTACCGCCGCAATCGAAAAGCTCGAACACTCGGCGGGACTGTTGCGGCTGAACCTCAATGAAGCGGCCGCCCTCGAGGATTTTCTGCTCTCCTCGCTGCGGCTTTGGACAAAGCGCTGAACCGTGCGGCGTCGCGCCCCCGGCTTTTGGCTGCGAAGGGCGCAGCCAGTCTGATCACGCCAGCCCGAGTTTTTTCAGCACCGCCGGCGGAGGTCCGTCGAACGTCGCGATCGGCACGTTCCCGACATAGCCGATATCCTTCATGCCGGCCGGCGTCGTGTAGTAACCGCCCGCGGCGAGATCGCGAAAGCGCCGGAAAAATTGCGCCGCTTCGCGGTGCTCGGGCTTGGCATCCGGCACGTGGCAAACGTCATCACAGATCGCGTTCTTCTGGCCGGCGACCAAATTGGAAAAGGCGTTGCCGAAGCGCTTGAGCGCCTCCGTGTCGATCCAGGCGAGGCCCGTGAGGATGATACGCTTGTCGGCGTCGTGCCCCGGATACGGCGCGCTGATCCATTCGTCGATGAAGTCGTGTACGTTGACCGAGGAGGCGCTCGGTCCACCCGAGTCGGCGGGAATGATCACATCGCACAAGGCCGCCGCCGCGATCCGTTGCTCTGGGTTGAACGATAACGGCCAGAAATCGCCTGGCTTGTAGCTCTTTATCACGTCCGGATCGGTGCCATAGCCAATGCCACTTTTCGCCGCCGGCGACTGTCCGGCGGCGGCCAGTGCATTGGCGTCGAGCAGCGTCGAAGCGGCAGCCGCGGTGAGCATCCACTTGATCGCCACGCGGCGATCCATCGGTTGGGGCGGGAGAAATTCGGGGGCGCTCATGTCAAAGATTTCCTTTCTGGAGTTCGTCGAGCAGGTAGTCGCTGGCGCGCCACGCCAGCGCCATGATGGTCAGCGTCGGGTTTTTATCGGCGTTGCTCACGAAAGGGCCGCCGTCGGTCACGAAGAGATTTTTTACGTCCCACGTCTGACCCCACTGGTTGGTCACCGAGGTTTTGCGATCCGCCCCCATGATCGTGCCGCCGACCTCATGAATGATTTTACCGCCGGCCTCGATGGCCTTGCGCCCGTCCGTGACCGGCGGGGTGCGCACCCGTCCCCCCATCGCCTCGATGAGGTTCGCAAAGGTTTTCTGCATGTGCGCGGCCTGCCTTGTCTCGTGCTCGGACCATTTCCAGTGAAACCGCAGCGCGGGGATACCCCATTTATCCTTCACCGTCGGATCGATGTCACAGAAGGAATCCTCGTTCGGGATCATTTCTCCCCGGCCGGCGAACCCGAGCGTCGAACCATAGTAGCGTCGCGCATCCTCCTTGAACTTGCGGCCGTAGCTGCCGCGCGCGAACCAATCCATCCCCGACCCCGTGCCCATGCCGGGCATCTGCCGGCCCGTGGCGAATTCGATGTGATAGCCGCGCGCGAAATTCAATTTGCCCGCGTGTTGCTCCTGGTAGAGCCACCACGGCACATAAACATGGCCGCCCCCGGCGCCATCCTCGTTGTGCAGCGGCAAGCCTTCGAGGGCGGGCACCTGCCCGCCAAGCGAAGCACCCACCGTGTCCATGATGTATTTGCCGACCTTGCCGCTGGAGTTTGCGAGCCCGTTGGGAAAACGCGCCGACTTCGAGTTCAACAGCACGCGCACGGATTCGGCCGAACTCGCCGCCAGCACGATCACCCGCCCCTGGACCCGACCCTCGCGGCCGGTCGTCTTGTCAATGTAGAGCACGCCGTTCGCCTTGCCGTTCTGATCGACCGTGACTTCGCGCGCCATCGCATTGGGCAGAATGTCGAGATTCCCCGAGGCAAGGGCCGGCGGCAGATGCACCGTCGTCGATTGATAATTGGCCTTGATCGAACAGCCCCGGCCGCAGGGCGTGGCCCAAAAGCAGGCCGCCCGGCCGCGCATCGCGTCAGCGAGCACCCGTTGGGCCTTCGGATTGTTAGGGTGCAGTTTGGCCGGAATCGTCTCGGCATCCTGGCGCACACTGAGCACGGCGCGGTGAATCGGCACCACCGGCAGGCCCAGCTTTTTGGCGCGCTGCTGCGCAAGCATTTCGCCAGCCCGCGCTTTCGGCGGCGGCAGCAGCACCCCGGGCGACGAGCTCGGCGTGTTTTCCAAACCCTCGTTGGTGCCGTAGACGCCGATCAGCATTTCGACTTTATCGTAATACGGTGCGACATCCTCGTAGCTGATCGGCCAGTCGAAGCCTAGGCCGTCGCGGCTCCTCGGCTTGAAGTCATACGGACCGTTGCGGAGCGATATCCGACCCCAGTGATTCGTTCGCCCGCCGAGCATCCGCGCGCGCCACCACCAGAATTTACGCTCCGGATCCGACGAAGCGCTCGTATAGGGTTCACCCGGCACCTCCCAGCCGCCATCGACGGTCGCGTCGTAAAAGCCAAACGGCTTGTCGAGCGTGGGACTCGCCCGCAATGGCGCCTGCCCGTTGGTTTGAAACATCGGCGTCTCGGTCACCGGGTCGTAATTGCGCCCGGCTTCAAGCATCAGCACTTTGGCTCCTCCCATGGCACAGGTGTAGGCGGTCTGACCACCGGCGGCGCCGGAGCCGACCACGATCACGTCATAGCTGGGCTGGGTCTTGCTCGAAGTAATGAGGGGCATGGGGAGAAAACGAGAAGACCCATGACAGGAAGAGCGCGGCGGAAATGCAATCCGCCGTTTTAACTAGGCCCCGAGTACGAGCGAAACAAAGATTTCGCGCGCCTCGATGTGGGGGCTGTGCCCGGAATTCGGAATCACGTGAAGCTTCGCCGCCGGAAAATGCTCCCGGATCGCCGCATGATCCTCGGGCTCGACATAAGTGGACTTCTCTCCGGGGAAGAACGAAGTCGGGCCGGAAAACCGGTCGGTCGGCGCCAGTGGATTTTTCTCCAACTGCGGGAGCGCCAACGTCAGCGCCGGAAGATTGATCTGCCACGACCATTGTCCATCGCCGCCGCGCTCAAGATTGGTCGCGAGAAACTTTCTCATCCCCCAGCTGGGCACCCGGGCTTCAAACCGCACCTCCGCCTCGGCCCGCGAATGCAGATCGGCCAGATTGAGCTCGTTCATCGCCGCAAAGTTCGCACGATGCGCCGGCCAGAAATAGTTCCGCGGGGCGATGTCCACCACCATCAGCCGCTCCACCCGCGCCGGGTAACGGCACGCCAGCAACATCGCCGTTTTTCCGCCCATGCTGTGCCCGAGCAGGGTCACTCGCTCCAATTTCTGCGCATCGAGCCACGCGCGCACGTCCTCCATCATTTCCTCGTAGCTCATTGCGTCCACTCGCGGTGAACTCCCGTGGTTCCGTAGGTCGAGCGCGAACACGTGATGCGCCGCCGCGAGCTCCCGTCCCACGGTCTGCCAGTTGCGCGACGATCCCAGCATCCCGTGCAGGATGACGAGCGGCGGATGACCGGCGCCGCCAAAATCACGGTGGGCGAGAAGCATAAAAAAGTTGGGCGGAGCGCGCGGTTGCTGGCGAGCGGATTTCTCCGCAAGCACACCGCGACGTTTTTTCGACTCGCTACCCGACGCCCGCTCTTCGCACCTTTTCCGCTTCCATGTCCGACGCGAAAGTTACGCCGATGATGCAGCAGTATTTTGAGGTCCGCCGCGGGCTCCCGCGCGACACGCTCCTGCTCTTTCGGCTCGGCGACTTCTTCGAGCTATTTTTTGACGATGCCGTGGTCGCCTCCCGCCTGCTCGGCCTCACGCTGACGAAGCGGCAGGACCACCCCATGGCCGGCCTTCCCGCCCACGCCCTCGACAACTACGTCAACAAGCTGCTCGCCGCCGGCAAGAAAGTCGCGATCTGCGACCAGGCGGAACCCGCCACCGCCGGCAAGCTCGTCCGCCGCCAACTGACCCGGATTCTCTCGCCCGGCACCACCCTTGCCGCCAGCCAGCTCGATGCCGCGCGCAACCACTACCTCTGCGCCCTCGCCCTCGATAAACACGGCCTGCACGCCGCATGGCTCGATCTCTCGACCGGGGAATTCAAAGTCGCCACCGACGAAAACCTCGGCGACCTCCTTCCCGTTCTCAACGCCCTCGATCCCGCGGAGCTATTGCTCGTCGAGGGAGAACGCGAACGCTGGCAGGCCGCACCGCACGACCAGACTTCGCTCCACGCGCTCCACGCGTTTGCCTCCAACCGGCTCGTAAGCGAACTCTCGGGCTATCATTTCGACACGGGCACCGGCGCCAAGACTGTGATCGACACCCTGGGCGTGCTCAACCTCGAAGGATTCGGCCTTCCCTCCACGCACCCGGCACTCGGTCCGGCCGGCGCGCTGGTTTACTACGCGACGGAAAATCTCTGCGCGAAACCCGAGAATCTCCGCGGCCTGCAGGAATATCGCAGCACCCGCACGCTACTCCTCGACCCTGCCACGCTGCGGAACTTGGAAATTTTCGTCTCGGCGCGCGGCTCGCGCGAAGGTTCTCTCTTGGGTGCCATCAGCCGTACCGCCACCGCCGCCGGGGCGCGCCTGCTGGAACGATGGCTCGCTGCCCCTACGCTCGATCTGGCCGAGATCAACCGTCGCCAGACAGTCGTCGGAGAACTCCGCGAGCAATCCAGCCGCCTCGCCTCGTTGCGCGAGCTCCTCGGATTAGTCCGCGACATTCCCCGCATTTTGGGACGGTTGCAGAACCGGCTGCGCAATCCCCGGGAACTGGGCGGCATTCGCGACACCCTCAATCAACTCCCCGAGCTGAAACTCGCTCTCGGCGCCTTCGGCACCGATCCCCACCTCGCTGCGCTCAACACCCAGATTCACGAATTGCCGGATCTGCGGCATCTGCTTTCGGTCGCGTTGGCGGCCGAGCTCCCCAACGATCTCGCCGACGGTAATTACATTCGCACGGGCTACGACCCGGAGCTGGACCGGCTCCGGGCGCTGACCACCGACAACAAAACCTGGCTCTCCGAGTTGGAGCGGGCCGAGCAGGAGCGCACCGGCATCCGCAGCCTGAAGGTCCGGTTCACCAATAATTTTGGCTATTACATCGAGGTGACCAAGGCCAACCTCCACCTTGTCCCCGCCGACTACATCCGCCGTCAGACCACGGTTGGCGGCGAGCGCTATGTCACCGAAGCTCTGAAGCAGAAGGAAAAGGAGATTTTCCATGCCGAGGAAAACGCCGGTGCCCGCGAACTCGAACTCTTCAATCGGCTCGTGGCTGCCGTCCTCGACGAATCCATCGCGCTCGCCGTCACGGCCGACGTTCTCGCCGAACTCGACGTTCTCGCCGGCTGGGCCCAACTCGCCCGCGAGTGGGACTACACCCGCCCGGTGCTCGACGAAGGCGACGTGCTCGAAATCATCGACGGCCGCCATCCCGTGGTGGAACAGGTGCTCAAGTCACCCGGCGCTGCGCTCGCCCGCGGCACCAGCGGCGCGTTCGTTCCGAACGATACCCTGCTCTCCTCGGACGACGCCCAGATCGCGCTTATCACCGGTCCGAACATGGCCGGCAAGTCCACCTACATCCGGCAGGTCGCGCTCATTACGTTGATGGCCCGAATCGGCTGTTGGGTGCCGGCCAAATCCTGCCGGGTGGGATTGGTCGACCGCATCTTTTCCCGGGTCGGTGCGAGCGACGATCTCGCCCGTGGCAATTCGACCTTCATGGTCGAAATGAACGAGACGGCCAACATCCTCAACAACGCGACCGATCACTCGTTGATCATCCTCGACGAAATCGGCCGGGGCACGTCGACCTACGACGGACTCTCAATCGCCTGGGCGGTCGTCGAGCATCTGCACCGTAGTCCCGAGCGAGGACCCCGCACGCTCTTCGCCACGCATTATCAGGAGCTCACGCAACTGGAGAAACATCTGCCCCGCCTGCGGAATTTCTCCGTCGCCGTGAAGGAATGGAACGACGAAATCGTCTTCGTTCGCCGGGTGATTCCGGGCGCCGCCGACCGCAGCTATGGCATCCAGGTCGCCCGCCTCGCCGGCCTCCCGCTCAGCGTCATCGATCGCGCCAAGACGATTCTTGCGAAGCTCGAAAGCGACGACACCACGGTTGCCTTGGCGGCACCCCAAGCCCGGCCCCGGAAAAAAATCACCGTGACGCCGACCGACGACTCGCAACTCAATCTGCTGTGACCGGCGCCGTCGTGCCGGACGGTCACTCCACCAACGGAATTTCGAGCAATCGCGCCGCTTCTCGCAGCCGTTTATCCTTCGTGAAAAAGGGCCCGGTGATCACCGAGAGGTAGGTCGCCAGATGGATGGCGTCGAGCGTGCGCAGCGGCACGTGCGGATGCACGTCGAGCATCACGTCCTTGGCCTTGCGGGCGATGGTGCCATCGAGGACGGCGAGATAGATGCTCCCTTCCCTGATCTGCCGCTCAAAATCGGCCCAAAGCAGCGCCCGCTGGCTCGCATTGATTTCCTTCGCCCGTTCTTTGCGGAGCAAGGTCGAGAAAAATTCCCCTAAGGCCAGCTCGGACGAGACAATCACCGAACCGGAAACCAAGGCCACGCAGGCCTCGGAATCCGGCTCGGCGACGAACAGCTTCGCGAGCACGCACGTATCGAGATACATCGCTTGCTACGGCTCGCCATCGCGCTCGGCCCGGATGTGCGGCGTCGAATCCGACGTCATGGGCATGGAGCGCAGTAAAGCCCAGTTCGGCTGGAACGGCTTGCCACGGATGACCGGCTTGTAGCGCACGATCATTGCCGTTGGCACCCCATCGCTCGTCACGACGATTTCTTCGCCGCCAGCCGCCCGCTGCAGGAGGGACGAAAGCTGATCCTTAACCTCTCGCACCCCCAGCACATCGCGCCGCAATCCATAAAGTGCCGCATCTTCGCGGATCTGCGCCGCGTTGTCTTTTGCCTCCGGATAAACGGGATTTATTCTCTTTTTCTTCTTCACTGCCCCAGTGAGGCCTCATGTGGCCACATCGTCAACTCTCTTTCCCTTCCCTCCCCCGCGCCGCAACGCCCAGAGTTGCTTTGCCTGCGCAATTGTCTCCGACAGCACTTCTGGCGTGAGCGACTGTTTCGGGTCGTCGCCGATGCCGTGACTAGGGCTCACGTGCGCCTCGATGCAAAGGCCGTCCGCTCCATACGCCACCGCCGCCAGCGCGCATGCCGGCACATAGGCCGCCTTGCCGACCGAGTGCGAAGGATCGACGACGACCGGCGCCCAGGTCTTTTCCTTGAGCAAGGGCGTGATGCTTTCGTCGGGATGGTTGCGATAGCCATCGAGCGTTGGCGCCGTGCCGCGCGGACAAAGGATGATATTCGGATTGCCGAACGCGGCGATATATTCGGCCGCCGAGATGAACTCGCTGATCGGCCCCATGTGCATGCCGCGTTTCAGCAACACCACGACGTTCCGGCCGGCCACGGCCCGGCCGATGGCGCGCAGCAACGAGTAATTCAGCGCATTACGCGCGCCCACCTGGAGGCAGGTCACTCCGGCGTCGAGGGCCAGCGCGATATGGCTCTCTTCCATCACTTCCGTATCCACCGGCAATCCGGTGCGGCGCGATCCCTCCATGAGAATATCCAGCGACTTCACGTCGCCTTGAAACGTGTAGGGATTCGTTCGCGGCTTCCAGACCCCGCCGCGAATCAGATGGGCGCCCGCCTCTTTCACCGCGGCCGCCGTCTCATAAAAGTAATTCGGGTTTTTTGGATCGATCGTGCACACGCCCGCAATCACGAACAATTCCTCGCCCAATGTGACGCCGCCGACCTTGATCCGGTGCGTCGCGAGGTCCGAACGCTTGTCCATCAGCTTGAACGGTGACTGGATCCGGTCGATGCGGTCGACATAATCGAGGCCCTCGATCCGGTTGATCATGAGTTCGTCCCGCTCGTCGCCCACGATCGCATAAACCGTCCGGACGGCGCCCACGATTTGCTGAATCTTGCAGCCAAATTCCGCGATGATCGCGGTGACTTCGTTCAATTGCTCGGGCGTGAGGCGGTTGCTTTTGGGCAGGATCATGACGGCTGTGATTTAGAGGCGATGCCGTGCCGGGCGGAACTAAAAACCACCGTTCTCCGCGCGCGGGCCGATCTTGGCGGTCGGGCCGGATCTACCGCGGGATCAGAGAAACGCCTGAAATTCCGCGGGCAGCGGCGCCTTCGCCGAAAACGTGCCGTGTCGGCCGCGAAATTCGTAGTCAAAACTGGTCTCCACCGAGTGCAGAAACATCCGCTTCGTCCCCGCCAGCTTCGCGAACGCCCGGTTGCGCGGAAAATCGCCGTAGGTCTGGTCACCCACGATCGGCATCTTCCTTTTTGCACATTGGACGCGCAGTTGATGGCTGCGCCCCGTCCGCGGTTCGAGTCGCAGCAGGCTCACCTTCGGGTCGCCCTTGCCCATCCGCACGACACTCATCCGGCTTTCCGCCGGCACGTGCCCCGCAATCGTGGCGGTACGGATCGTCCCGCCACGTTTTTCGACGGCGAGCAAATCGCGCCACACTTCCTGCGGCTGCCGCGGCGCACCAAAGACGAGCGCGAGGTAGGCTTTGCGCACGTGTTTGCGTTTGAACTGCGCGCGGATCGCCGTTGCCAGTTCGCCGTCGGCCGCGGCGAGGATCACCCCCGAAGTCGCCGAATCCAACCGGTTCAACAGCCACAGCCGTTGCGGCCGGCCACCGGGTGGCGTCCACTCGAAATATTCGCCATCGAGCTGATAGTGCGCGTCCAGCAGCGACCGCGGTTCGTCTCCGGGCTCATTCGGATGCGACAGCACCCCGGCCGGCTTGCTGAGGGCGGCGACCCCGTTTTCGTCGTGCGCCAGCAATTCGACGCCGCGTCCGAGCGGCAACGCGGCCCAATAGTTCCCGGCAGCCGCGTTCACTGATAGTAGAACGTAAACGTCATCTCCTGCGACTCGCCGAGCATCGCCTTCATGTCGTCGGTCCATGGACCATACGGGGCGCGATCGCTGATGGCACTGACGCAGGCCCGGGAGGCGGACTCGCTCGCCGTCGACTCCAGATTGACGATGCGCGCGATCTTTCCTTCCGCATCCATGATGAACTTGACCGTCACCGTGCTGCCCGATGTCGGATAGGCCACGGTGGAGCGCAGAATGCGTTCCCACTGCACCTGCACGACGTTGATCATCCGCTGCAAATACGCGCCGTAATTGCTCCACTTCGCGTCGACGGCGATATTGCCAATGTTCGTCGTGCCGAACTTGTTCTCGGCCAAAATCGCGGGCCGAGTCTGCTGCTGGGTGACCAATTGCTGCCGGGGCCGGGGCCTTTGCGGATCGATGGCGGGCTGGTTTGCCGTCGCGCCCTCGATCAGGGGTACATTTTTCTCCCCTTCGACTTTGTCGGGGATCGGACGCGAATTGTCCGCGAGTTTGGCCACATTGCTTCCGTAGCTCAGTTTATCCTCGCCCTCCTTCTTTTCGAAGCCGGCCAGTGGGTTTTGCTCCGCCTTGGGTTTGGCGACCGTGGCCTCGCGCGGGGGCGTGGGCGTTTCAGGCACGGCTTCCACCTGCTCGACGGGTTTGGCGAGCTGGCCTGTCACGATCTGCGTCGAATCGAAATCCTTCTTGCCCTCCAAGGCCGGCCGGTCGCTTTTGCCGTCGGGTGTGGGCTTCTCCTGCGCCACCTGCTGATTTTGGGCGGCGAAATTATTGGTCTTGTCCGGCACATTCTCCGGCGCGTCCGGATTGGTTTCGACAAACTTGAAGGGTTGCGGGGGTTTCGGGACCGGCTTCGCAAAAGTCTCGGGGGCCAGCTCAATGCTGAATTCCCGCGGCGACGCGTGTGGCCGGGCGGCCGTTGGGACCGAATCGAGATGAAACAGATAGGGCCCCAGCAGCCACATCAGCAGGTAAAAAATGATCACCCCCGCCAGCCCGACCGTCGTCGACCGCGATTCGGGATCTGCCCAAATCCTCAACGCCAGGCGGCGAAATCCGCTGGCGTATGACGTTTGGGCGATGGTTTGGCTCATCTGTGAAGTGGGAAAACGCTCGAATTCATGCCAGCAGACCGCACCGCGTCAAAATCTGTTTCGTGGTTTCCAAGGGTAGACCGATGATATTCGAAAACGATCCCCGGTAGCCAGCCACGATCAGGCCGCTCTGTTCCTGAATCGCATAGCCACCGGCCTTGTCCAATGTGTTCACCCGGCTCAGATAGGTCTCGATCGTGGCTTCATCGAGTAACTTGAAGGTAACTTCACTCGCCGCGCGATCGTCGATCGCGAGGCCATCGCGTCCACGTCGCACCGCCAGCCCCGTGAAAACGGTGTGCGTGCGTCCGCTCAGACGCCGGAGCATCGCCCGGGCCTCGGCGGCATCGGCCGGCTTGTTCAGCGCCTGCCCATCGATGAACACCGTCGTGTCGGCACCGAGCACGATGGCGTCCGGATACCTTGCCGTCACCCAATCGGCTTTAAGCGCGGCATTGTGTGCGACCATGATGCGGGGATCGGTGGAGGCTTCCTCATGTTCCGTGACGTCGGCCACCACCACGTCGAAAGCCACGCCAAGTTCCGCCAACAGCTCGCGCCGTCGGGGCGAGGCCGAGGCAAGAATAAGCCGTATCCCCGCGCTGCTCATGATGAGCCGCCAGCTTCGGCCTTCGGCGATGAATCCGGCGGCCAGTTGACCCCCTGACCGATACGGGCCGCCCTCAGGCCGCAACCGCCGGCCTTCACGGCACCTTTTCGGACAAAACCGACCGAACGTCGCCCCGAGTCCGGGCTAGTTCCACCCGGCTAAGGTTGTACTGGTAGACCGCTTCGACAAAATTGTCGTCCGCGATGGCCAGGCGGTTCTGCGCCTCGACCACCTCCCGGTTGTCGGCCACTCCCTGCCGGTAGCGCTGCTGCGCCAGCCGGAGTTCCTCCTGGGCGAGCTGGAGATTTTTGCCCGCCACGGTGATTTGCGCGTTGCGGGATCCCGCATCCTGCAATGCCAGCCGCAACTCGGACGTGATCTGCAGCTCCAAATTGTGTACGCGGGCGGCTTGGGCGCGCTGGCGCGACAAGGCGATCCGCCGGTTAGCCCCGTTGCGCAGGCCGTCGAAAACCGGGACGCTCAACCCGACGCCTGCCGACCACTGCTCCTGCTTGGAATTGTCGTCGAAATTGGCCGAAGCGTAGCCGTAGGTTCCGGTCAGCGAAAGAGTCGGCAGCCGCTCGAACTTGGCGCTCCGCACGTCGATCTGGGTTTGTTCGAGCGTTTTCTGGGCCGCGAGGTAGTCTGCCCGTTTCTCGAAGGCCGTCTTTTCGTCGGAAAACGTAAAAAGCGTCGCATCCGCCCGGCGCACCTGAAAATCAGCCAGTTTCAGCTGACCACCCGATTGAAGGTCTAGGATGCGCTTGAGCAGCAGTTCGCTTTGGTAAAGTACCGTCACCTGCTGCAACCGCGCCTGCTCCGCTTGGGCCACCTGGGCCTCCGCACGGGTGACGTCGATCTGGGTGGCAACCCCGGCGGCGAGTTGGTTGCGCGCAAGTTCCAGCAACGCCCGCGCCCGCGCGATGTTGGCGTCCAGCACGTCCAGCCGGCGGAGATTCCGCAGATTGGCAAAATAGCTTTGTGCCACGCTGGTCATGATATCCTGCACCACCGCCTGATAGTTCGCCTCGGCCGCCTGGGCACCGGTCTTCGCTCCTCGCAGCGCGGAGAGTCGTTGCATGTTTAACAACGGATAATTGCCCGAGAGCAACCCGTCGAACCGGCTGGCTGGCCGGCCCGACGCCACAACCACGGTCGCAATGCTGACGCCCTGCGATCGCCGCTGCTGCAGGGACGCATCGACAAGCGGCATCACGCCGGCGCGCTGCTGGTTGACCACCTCGAAGGCCTGCGCGGCGGCCTCCCGGCTGAGCAGCACGGTGACGCTGACTCTCTCGACCGAGCCGAGCGCCTGTTCGAGGGTCAGGCTGACCGGCTCCCCTGCGCGCAAGGGCATCGCCAGGATCATGGAAACGAGAAGAAGTAGGGTTTGGGATATGCGCATGGCTCGGTTACTAGAAATCGTGGTGCCTGACGTGAGTGCAAGCCATCGGTTGCGTGCGTTGTCGAGTTGTCAGCTTTCGGAAAGACGTTCACATTCTCAAATTTAACCCTCATGCGCCTCGGCCTCGCCCAGCTTAACCCGACCGTCGGTGACCTTGCCGGCAACCGCCGCAAGATCCTCGATGCCTATGCCGCTCTCGTGGCACAGGGCGCCGAACTCGTCGTCTTTCCCGAGCTGGCGGTCTGCGGCTACCCGCCGCGGGACTTGCTGTTCAAGCGACGCTTTGTCTCCGATGTCGCCGACTCTCTTGCCGAGATCGCCGCCGCGGTTGGTGCGGTTCCCGCCTTGATTGGCACCGTGGAGGCCAACCCGGCGGGTCGAGGCCGGCCTTTTTTCAACTCCGCCGCCTTTTGCTATCGCGGCAAGGTCGCCGCCGTCGCCCGCAAGTGCCTGCTGCCGACTTATGACGTTTTCGACGAGGATCGCTACTTCGAATCCGCCACGTCCCCAACCGTCGTCGAACACGCCGGGCATCGGATTGGTATCACCATTTGCGAGGACATTTGGACCCACCCCATGATCAGCACGCACCGCCTTTACAGCGGCCGCATGCCGATCGAACAGCTCGCCGACTTGAAATGCGACATCATGGTCAACCTGTCCGCGAGCCCATGGCACAGCACCAAGGGAAATCTTCGCCAGAACCTCGTCGTGGCCGATTCCGCCCGCGCTCTCGGCGTGCCCGTGGCCTACGTCAATTGCGTCGGTGGCAACGACGAACTGATCTTCGACGGGCGCAGTCTTGTCTGCGACGCGCAGGGGCGTGTCATCGCCGGCCTCGCCGCTTTCGCCGAGGATCAGCGCGTGGTCGACGTCCGGACCCAAAGCACTTCCGCGCCCTTCGAGGCCCCCGTGCTGCACCCCACGTTCGCGCGGGATGAGCTGGAAGACATGTTCGAGGCGCTGGTGCTGGGTCTGCGCGATTATGCACACAAGAGCGGCTTCAAGCAGGCGCTGATCGCCCTTTCCGGCGGCATCGACTCCGCCGTCGTCGGCGTCATCGCCGCCGCCGCCTTCGGCCCGCAAAACGTCATCGGCGTGTCCCTGCCGTCGTCCATTTCCTCCCAGCACTCGCGCGACGATGCGCGGATCCTCGCACAGAACCTGGGCCTGCGGTTCGAAACCATTGCGATTGCCGATGCGGTGGCCGCCTGCGAGAAAGCGCTCGGCCCGCTGTTCGCCGGCCGGCCACGCGACGTGGCGGAGGAAAACATCCAGGCCCGCGTGCGCGGCGTGCTGATGATGGCGCTTTCGAACAAATTCGGCGCCATCCTTCTCACGACCGGCAACAAGAGCGAGATGGCCGTCGGCTACTGCACGCTCTACGGCGACATGTGCGGCGGCCTCGCGGTGATCAGCGATGTCTTCAAGACGCAGGTCTATGCCCTCGCCCGCTGGATTAACCGGGACCGGGAAATTATTCCGCTTTCGACGATCGAAAAGCCCCCGAGCGCGGAACTGCGACCCGACCAGACGGACCAGGATACGCTGCCGCCCTACGATATCCTCGACGGCATCCTGAAAGGCTACGTGGAGGAAGGCCTCTCGCGGCGCGATTTGGTCACCCAGGGTTTCGCTGAGTCCGTGGTCAACGAGATCGTGCGCAAGGTCGACCTCAACGAGTACAAGCGGAAGCAGGCCGCCCCCGGCCTGAAGATCACCCCCCTCGCCTTCGGTGTCGGCCGGCGGATTCCCATCGTGCAGAAATATGTGAGCTGAAGATGCGGCTGCCGCGAAACTGCTGGAGATTGCGGAATTTTGCCTCGCTCTTTGACCGGCTTGGATTGGCGCCACCGCGCTCGGAACATTAGTCTGGGCCAGTATAATTTTCTCATGGATATTCGAATTCTTAAGATCACATGACTAGCTCCGTCTCGGACTCTCTCTTCGCCCGCGCGAAGCAACTCATCCCCGGCGGCGTCAACTCGCCGGTCCGTGCCTTCCGCTCCGTCGGCGGCGCGCCGTTCTTCACCAAGGCCGCGCATGGCGCCACCCTGATCACGGCCGACGATCGCGCGCTGATCGACTTCGTCTGCACGTGGGGGCCGGCCATCCACGGACACAACCATCCGCGGATCAAGGCCGCCATCGCGGCCGCTCTGGAAAACGGCACCTCCTTCGGCACGCCGAATCCTTACGAGATCGAGATGGCCGAGCTCATCGTCAAATTCGTGCCCTCGATCCAGAAGGTTCGCATGTGCAACAGCGGCACCGAGGCCACCATGTCCGCCATCCGCCTCGCTCGCGGATTCACCCGGCGCGACAAGATCATCAAGTTCTCCGGCTGCTACCACGGCCACTCCGACTCGCTCCTCATCAAGGCCGGCTCTGGTGCCCTCACCCACGGCAATCCCGACAGCGCCGGCGTGCCGGCGGCGTTTGCCCGCGAAACCGTCGTCGTGAACTACAACGACCCTGCGGCCCTCGCCGCCGCCTTTGCCGCCAATCCCGGCCAGATCGCCTGTGTCATCATCGAACCTTACTGCGGCAACGTCGGCTTCATCATGCCCGATGCCGGCTACCTCCAGTATGTCCGCGACGTCACCGCCAAGCACGGTACCGTGCTGATCTTCGACGAGGTGATGACCGGCTTTCGCATCGCCAAGGGCGGCGTGCAAGAGCGGGACCACATTACCCCTGACCTCACCTGCCTCGGGAAAATCATCGGTGGCGGCCTGCCGGTCGGCGCCTTCGGTGGCCGCGCAGACATCATGGATCTGCTCGCCCCGCTCGGCCCCGTCTACCAAGCCGGTACGCTGAGCGGCAATCCGCTCGCGATGGCCGCCGGCATCGCCGCCTTGAAGCTTCTCGAGGAACTCAATCCCTACGCCCGCCTCGACACGCTGGGGGGGCAGCTTCGTGACGCGGTGCTCGCCGCCTGCCGCGCCAAGGGCCTGCCCGTGCAGGTGCCGCAATGCGGTTCGATGTTCAGCATCTTTTTCACCGACACCCCGGTCCGCGACTACGCGACTGCCCTGAAAGGCGATGCCAAGCTTTTCGGTCGTTTCTTTCACGCCTGTCTCAGCCGCGGCGTCTACCTGGCGCCGAGCGCCTATGAAGCCGGGTTTCTCAGCACCGCCCATGACGGTGTGATCATCGATCGCGCCTGCGAGGTTCTCACCACGGCAATTGGGGAACTTTGATTTCTCGCAATATCCGCGCAGACTGGGATCTTAACCCTGCAAGACGAATGCGTCGCCTCCTTCATCTTCTTCTCGTTTGCGGTGCAATCATCACCGCTCGCGGTGCCCAGCCAGTCGACGCACCCCTCATTGCGCTCGACGAGCTCAAGCCGGGGCAGCACGGGGAAGTCTGGACCGTTTTCAAAGGCACGGAACCCGAAGCATTCACGGTCGAAGTCACCGGGGTGCTGCGCAACGCGCTCGGCCCTGGTAAATCGCTCATCCTTTGCCAGCTGACCGACCCACGCGTCCAGAACATGGGCGCCGTGGCCGGCATGAGCGGGAGCCCACTCTACGTCGAGGGCAAGCTCGCCGGCGCCCTCAGCTACCAGATCCAGCGTTTTGAGACGGTCCGCTACGCCGGCTTCACCCCTGCCGCCGACCTCGCCGAAGTGCGGGAAAAGGCCTCCCTCCAGTCGAACAATATCGTTTCGACTCACCCAGACTCCTCGTCGCCCTACAAGGCCATGCAGCCCGTCTTCACGCTCGGCGGCCTCAGTCCGGTCGTGGCCGATCTGCTAGCGCCGAATTTCGCCGCCGTCGGGTTGGGCACCTTCTCCCTTGGCGGCAATAGCGTCGCGGCCACGCTCGCGCCCCAGCCTTCCTCCGCCGGCATCGCCACGTTGCGTCCGGGTGCCGCAGTTGCGGTGGCGCTCGCCACCGGTGACATCACCCTGGCCGGCACCGGCACGGTCTCGCGGGTCGAGGGCAAACATATCACGGCATTCGGCCACCCGATGCTCTCCCTTGGCGACGTGGCCCTGCCCATGTGCGCCGCGGAAATCGTCACCATCCTGCCCTCGAACATGCAGTCGATCAAGGTCGCCAACACCGGGCGCGTCATCGGCACCATTACGCAGGATCGCCTCTCGGCGATTTCCGGCACGCTCGGCGCGGGCCCGGAGATGATCCAGGTGGACGTCACGGTCGACACCCGCCGCCGCCCCTTACGCACCCTCCACTTCTCCGTCGCCCGCCAGCAGCAACTCACGCCCGTGCTGGTCGCCGCAGGCGTCAGCCAGGCCATTCTTGGCTCCAACGACGCCGGCCTCGCCAACGGCTTCAAGCTTTCGAGCAATGTGAGTTTCCCGGCGGCCCAGAAGATCGCGTTTCAAACCCTTTATTCCGGACCGCAGGGCTTTGCGCAGGGGCTGAACGAGTTCATCCAGGGACTCGCCGCCAATCTTCAGAATCCCTACGCCAAGACGTTCCCAAACCATGTCGCCTTCACCGTCGAACCGCTCGACGAAAATCCCGCCGTCACCCTCGACGTCTTCCAGCTCTCCCGCACCAGCGCGCGCGCCGGCCAGGTGGTGCAGGCGACAGTCGCCTGGCGCGACTGGCAGGGCGACGCGCACCGCGAAATCATCGACCTCCCCATCGATCCGGCATGGACCGGAAAACAGCTCGAGGTCATTCTCGCCCCCGGCCGTGCGCTTGACGAATTGACCGGACGGCCGCGCGTCATCGCTGCCTCCGAATTGCGGAGCTTCGAGGCCTACCTCGCGGCAATGCGCGACGACCGACCCGGCGACGGCGTGTGCATAGCGGTGGTCGAGAAGACATCGCTCTTCAGCGATCAAACGGTCGCCACCCCCGACGCGCCCGGTTCCATCGAACGTATTGCGCGCGCTTCCGACGGCTCCCGGTTTCGCAAACGCGACTCCCTCCTGCCGCTCTGGGAGCGTCACCTCCTTGGCGGCAAACTGCTGACCACGATCATCCGGCGGCCGTTGACGGTCGTCGACTGATTCAGCGGGACGACCGGTCAGCGAAGACGCTCGGTCATCGTCGATCCGCGAATCGCCCCCGGCGTCACGCTCCGCCTTGCTTTTCGCGTCCAATCGCGTCCGTCTAGTCGGGTGTTCCGCGTGTCTTTTCCCTTCCTCGTGGCTCTTGGCGTTGCGACCACCGCTCTCGCCGAGCCGCTTTCAAAAAAGACCGACGTCGATTTTTTTCGCGATGTCCCCAGCCGCAACCTGAAGGGTCTCGCCACCCGTTCGGACGGGCGTCTCGTGGCCGGCCCAACGCTCGCGGAGATGCCGGGCACAACTCTCGCCGATCTGCTCTGGTGCGTCGAACCGACGAACGACCCCGCCAAATTCCTGCTCGGCACCGGTCCCGACGGCAAGATTGTCGAGATCGCGTTCAATGCCGGCTTCACGACCTTCACCGCCCGTGAGCTCGCGAAGCTCGATGATCCACAGGTTTTCGCCCTCAAGCGCCTCCGCGACGGGACCGTTCTCGCCGGCACGTCACCGAAGGGCGCCGTCAGTCTTGTCCGCGATGGCAAAACGGTCGCTCGTGCGGTGCTTCCCGTCGACTCGATCTTCGACTTTCTCCTGCTCGACGATGGTGCCGTGCTCGCCGCAACCGGCAACCCCGGCCGGATCTATCGAATCGATCTGAAGAAATTCGCCGCCAGCGGTTCGAATTCCGACAAGCTCACCGACGCCAAGCTTCTCGCCGACCGCGGCATCACGCTCTTCGGCGAAATCCGCGATCGGAATGTCCGTCGACTCGCCACGCTGCCGGATGGACGGATCGTTGCCGGGTCGGCGCCGAAGGGGAATATCTACACCTTTACGCGCACCGGCGGCGCGCCGTTCATTCTCCAGGAGAACCGCGATGCCGAGGTGACCGACCTCCTGTCCCAGCCCAACGGCGACTTCTACGCGACCATCGTTTTTTCCGTGAGCAGCGGCGAGTCGCGCATCACTCCTCCCCCGGCCACCCGAACGGGGAAAGAATTGCCCGAGCCGCCCCCCCCGGCGCAGGCCGAGAAATTCGGCGGCCGCAGCTCGGTCGTCTGGTTTCCGGCCAGCGGTTTCCCGGAAACCGTGGCTTCACGCAGTGGCGTCTCGTTCTACCGCCTCGCCCGCCACGCCGATACCCTCGTCGTGGCCGGAGGCGAACAGGGCGATCTGCTCGGCGTCGATTTGAAGGCCCGATTGTCCCTGACTTTCGCCGGCAGCATTTCCTCCCAGTTGAACGGCCTGCTGCCCATCGCCGCCTCACACGGAAATTCCTCGACCGGAAAATTCCTCATCCTGCGCAACAATGCTCCGGGGCTTGCCGTGCTCGACTTCAACGCCGCCGGACCGCAGGAAGCGGAAACCCGTCGCCTGGACCTTGGAACACCCGCACTCGTGGGGGCGCTACGGCTGAACCGGCTGCGCAATTTGACGGAGCGCAATCTCACCCTTGACCTCCGGGTCAGCAATGGCACCGACGACGTCGAGGGTTGGGGCGAGTGGACGGCGCTCAAAGCCGGTGCCGATGCCGGGTGGCGCACCGACGGCCTGCGCGGCCGTTACCTTAAGCTGCGCCTCCGGGTCGTGTCCAACCCGCCGCCCGCTGTAACCGCTTCAACATTTCGCGCCGATTCCACCACCTTGGAAATCGACCGCGCCACGCTCTTTTCCCTCCCGCAGAACCGCCGTCCGCTGTTACAGGACTTCCGCGTGCTCACGCCGAATTTTGGGCTCATCGTCGCCTCGGATCCCACGCCATCCGCCAACGTCGCGTTGAGCCAGCTGATGCAATCAGCGCCGCGCGACGAGGACGGCAAGCGCAAGAGCAATTTCCTCAGCAGCCAGGTCGTGCCTTCTCCCGGCGCCCAGGTGGTGCTCTGGAACGTGACCGATCCCGACAACGACAACTTCCTCAGCACGTTCTCCATCCGGCGCGACGGCGATCCGGCGTGGATCGAGATCGCCGCCAACGTCCGCGAAAACCATGTGCAGTTTGATACCGCCCATCTGCCCGACGGGGTCTATTTCACCCGGCTCGTCGCGACGGAAACCGCCCCACGGCCCGTCGGCCAGCGTCTGACCCAGACGTTCGAGACCGACGACCTGATCGTCGACCACACGGCGCCCGAGGTCCTCACCGCCACCGCCCAGCGCACCGCCACGGCGGTCGTCGTGACCGTGCACGGTCGCGACCAGCTGTCGCTCCTCGACGGGATGGAGGTGGTGTTCAACAACGGGGTGCGCGAGACCGTCGAGCAACCGGTCGACGGCGTGCGTGATGGTCGCGAGGAAATCTTCACGCTTGAGATCCCCTTGGACCGCATCTCCAACGCCACCTCGCTTGAGGTGACGCTCTACGACGCTGCAGGCAATGGCGCCGCGCGGCGGCTCACTTGGTAGTGGGGCCGGCGCTTGGCTGCGCGCCCGCCGTGTTCACGCCCGGGGATGAGCCCGGGCGTAAATCTCTTTGAGGCGGGCCACGCTCACGTGGGTGTAAACTTGCGTCGTCGCGAGCTGCGCATGGCCGAGCAACTCCTGCACGAGCCGCAGGTCTGCGCCCGCGTTCAAGAGGTGCGTGGCATAGGAGTGACGTAATTTGTGCGGCGTGAGATCGAGTGGCAGCCCGGCCAGCGCGAGGTAGCGTTTTAACATGAGCTGCACGGCCCGCACCGTCATCCGCGCACCATCGGGATTCACCAGTACCGGGCTCGTCGGCGTCGTGCGCCGGGCGAATTGATCGCGAACTTTTACCAGCACCGCCCGCGCCATCTCGCCCAGCGGGCACAGACGCTCTTTGCGTCCCTTGCCCAGCACGCGCGCCACTCCGGTGTCGAAATCGACCGCGCCGTATTCCAGCCCGACGAGTTCGCTCACACGCAAGCCGCCGCCGTAAAGCAGTTCCATTGCCAGGCGGTCCCGCCAGGCGGAATGCGCGTCGATACTCTGGTTTTCGAGCAGCCGCTGCGGGCCCGTGAGCAGCAGTTTCATCTGCTCTTCGGTGAGGAATTTCGGCAGCCGTTTTTCCAATTTCGGCAGCGGCACGCCGGCCAGGGGATTGCGGAACAACCGGCCGTGCCGCATCCAGAATTTGAAAAACGTCCGCAGGCCGGACGCATGATTATGCAGTGTCCGTCGATCGAAGCGCCGCTGGGCCTCAATCACGAAATCGCGCATTTCCCGTGTGCCGAGGGCATTCAGGCCCCGTTCCCACAAGCCCGCCCCGACCAGCCAGCCATAAAAGTCCTCAAAGGCCTGCCGGTAATTCCGGACGGTGTAGGCGGAATACCGCCGTTCCTTCGCGAGGAAATCTTCAAACGGCGTCCACCACTCCGTCAAAACGGCGGGCGGCGTGATGGCTTCGGTTTTGGCGACGGACACGGTGGCCCGGATATTCCGCAGGCGCGATCAGGTCGCAATCCAAGGATTTCCACCACTTCTGCTTTGCGGCCGGCTGTCCAAGACCACGCCATCGCACCGGCAGCCACGGGTAGTGATAGACCGCGACGTCCGCCAACCGATTGAACGCGAAGCTGAAATGTACGACACTTAAGTTTCCTGCTTGAGGTCTTCGTTCACCGTCCATGCCTTGAACTCCCCCGGCTGTTCGTCCGCGGCGCTCCCACCACCCATGAATTCACCCGATCTCTCCCGCCGGGATTTCCTGCGCCTCGGGGCGGCCGGCGCCGCCAGCGCCAAACTGATCGCGCCCCGGGTCCGCGCCGCCACCGCTGTTCCGGAAGCCGGGAAGGCTCCGGCCTTCCGCCCGTACATCACCCCGGATGATCAGTTCATTGATGTGTCGCGCGGTAGTCCCCCGCCCCACCAGCTGCCCCAGGCGGGGCTCGCCGAAGCCGGACTCACGGCCGAGACTTGGCGGCTCGAAATCACCGCCGACCCGTTTGTCGAGTATCCGCACACCAAGATTCCGGCCACCCTGTCCAAGCCGCACACGATCGCCGACGGCACCGCCCTCGATTTGCCCGCCCTGATGGAACTGGGCCGCAAACACGAGGTGCATTACTTCAAAGCCATGCAGTGCCTCAACATCGAGGCGCCGCTCGGTCAGGGCGTGTGGACCGGCGTGCCGCTGCGCGAGGTGCTGCGCCAGTGCGGCAGGATGCTCGCCGTCCGCCGCATTTACTACTGGGGCTTTCACTACGACGATCCGAAGCAGATTTTTAAATCCTCGCTCAGCTACACGCAAGCGATGGAGACGCCCCCGGGCGCCCTGCCCGCGTTCGTCGCCTACAAGCTCAACGGCCGTCCGATCCCGCCCGAACGCGGCGGTCCCGTGCGTCTCGTGGTGCCGTGGTCGTACGGTTACAAGTCCATGAAATGGCTGCAGCACATTTTCGTCACCAGCGACCCGCGGAACTGGGACACCTATTCCGAGGCCAACAACGATCCCGACTCCTACCAGAAGACCGCCGCTTACGTGGACAAAGGCCCGGAGAAAATTTCCGCCGGCGACCCCGTTTATCTCACCGGGCAGGTGGTGTCCGGCCTCTCCGGCGTGCGACGCGTGGAGTACTGGGTGCGCCCGGTCTCAGGCGAAACGGGCCGGTTGGAGGACGACGATCCGGAGTTGCTGCGTGGACCGTGGACGCCGTGCGAACTCCAAACGCCGCCGGACTGGCCGCGCGTTCTTCCCGCCGGGCTGAAGCCCAATCAGCTGCTCGGTTTCGACCGCATCACGGGCCAGCCACTCACGTGGCCGCTGCCCTACAGTATCACGCAATACTTCGCCGTCATCCGCGGCCTGAAACCCGGCCGCTACGAACTGCGCGCCCGATCCGTGGACCTCAATGACATCGCCCAGCCCGAACCGCGCCCGATCCAGAAGACCGGCCGCAACGGCATCCAGGTACGGCGCCTTGAAGTCGTGTGATCGGCCCGGCCCCGGCGCAGTCATGAAACTCTCCCTCGTCCTTTCGCTTTTCTCCCTGCTTGCCCTCCCGGCCTCCGCCGGCGAGCCGACGGCACCGCCAAAAAACGACCTCCTCGAACTCACCGGCCGCGTGCGGGTGCTCTTCGAACAACGCTGCAACGAGTGTCACGGGCAGCATCTCTTGAAACCCGAGGGTAAGTTTGGCTACGTCCTCGACCTGCAGGGTGTGGCCGACAACCCCGACTATATCGAGCGCGGCGCCCCGGCGAAGTCCGAGCTTTTCCGGCTGCTGAAGGACCAGGAGATGCCGCCGGACGACCAGACCAAGTTCGCCAAACTGAAACCCGGTGAACTCGACCTCGTGCGCCGCTGGATTCTCGCCGGAGCCCCTTCGAAACTTCCCGCCATCCTGCCGCGACCCGCCGTCACCTCGAACCTTGCCTCCGTGCTCAATGCCGACGCCATCGCCGGTCGGGAACGCGCACGACAAAAACTCATCTCCATCGAGGCCCGCCGGCGCCCCACCGGTGAAATTCTCGCCGAGATCGCGAAACGATCCGACATCCCCATCGAGTACGACAAACCGGAGCGCGAACCCCTTGCCACCATCGTGCTCAAGGACGGCAGCGTCTTCGACGCGCTCCAGTACCTCGCTCTGCGCGGAAATTTCGCGCTTACGTTCGAATCCGGCAATCCCCACCTCGGGCCTAATCCACCACCCGACCTGCCGCACGAAATTGGGCCGCTGCGCTACGAGGCCCTCGCCGTGCCTGGCAAGGCGGTCCGGCCGCCGCCGTCTCCACCTGCACATATCGTGGTCCCGCGGTCGCCAGCCCCGCCCCCGATCAAGTCATAAGAGGCGCCCCGACGCCGGCGGCAGCGCCAGCGTGCGCACGGCTAAGCTCACGCTTGCACGCGTTGTTCCACCTCGCGCATGACAAGCGTCGCGTGACGCCGCAGCGCCTCCTCGGGATCCAGCCCCTTCGTCCGCGCCGCCGCCGTCAGTTCGAACAGCATCCGCCCGAGCCTCGCCTCGTCGAGATGCTGACCGACCGCCTTCACCTGTGCGGCATCGACGATCCCATCGCTTGGCAGTTCGTTCTTCTCGATCTGCTTCCAGACCGCCTCCGCAAACATCAACGCGGGGAGCCGCGGGGGTAGATCCTTGAACACCTGGTCAGCCGTGCGGGCCGGGCCGTTTTTCTTCTCCGTGGCCTTGATCTCCTCCCACTTCGCGATGACCTGCTCTGAGGTTTCCAATTTACCCGCGCCGAAAACGTGCGGATGCCGGCGGATCAGCTTCTCGTTGATGTCGTGGGCGACGTCCTCGAAGTTGAACTGGCCCTTCTCTTCCGCGAGGCAGGCGTGAAACACGACTTGGATCAGCACGTCGCCCAGTTCCTCGCGCATGTGCGGGTAGTCCCCCCGGTCGATCGTATCGATCAGCTCGCTCGCCTCATCGATCAGGCAGCGCACCAGCGAGGCATGCGTTTGCTCCTGGTCCCAGGGACAACCGCCGGGGCCGCGGAGCCGCGCCATCGTGGCTTTTAGTTCGTCGATTGCGCTCATCCCGGAAGGATTTGCCCACGGAACCAGCGGAACACACGGAAAAAGTAAGCTTTGAATTCCGCGTGTTCCGCGTGTTCCGTGGGCGAGATGTCCGACAAGCTCACCGAAATCATGGCGTGGAAACGCCGCGAACTGGCACCGTCCTTGCGCGACGTTTCGGTGCCGGAGCTGGAGCGATTTAATCGTTCGCTGGCGCGCCCGCCTTCATTCGCCGCCGCGCTGCGCCGCGACGACGGCAAGCTCGCCGTCATCGCCGAGATCAAACGCCGCTCGCCCTCCGCCGGCGAGATCAAGGCCGGAGCGTCGGCCGTCGAACAGGCGAAACGCTACCAGGCGGCGGGCGCCGACGCGCTTTCGGTGCTCACCGACGAGAAATATTTCGGCGGCACGCTGGACGATCTCCGCGGGGTGACCGCCCATTTCGGCGCCCAAGGTCCGGCGCGGCCCTGTATCCGCAAGGACTTCTTTTTTCACCCGATCCAGGCACTGCAGGCGCGCGAAGCCGGCGCCAGCGCGATCCTCCTCATCGTCCGGGCCCTCACCGACGATGAGATCCGTGCCCTTTTCGCCGCCGCCAACGCCGCCGGGCTCGACTCGCTCTTCGAGATTCACACCGAGTCCGAACTCGCCCGCGCCGTGGCCCACGGGGCCCGCATCATCGGCGTCAACAATCGCGACCTCGCGGTCTTCACCACCGACCTCGGACTGAGCGAACGCCTGATTCCCCAATTCCCCCGCGACGTGATTGCCGTGAGCGAAAGCGGCATATCCTCCGCGGCCGATGCCATGCGGGCGCGTCGCGCCGGGGCCCATGCGGTGCTCGTCGGCGAGGCGCTCATGCGCGCCGCCGATCCCGGCGCCCTCATCACCGCGTTCCATGCCCTCTGATTTACCCATGAACAAGCGTCCCGTCAGTGCCTACACTCAGTTGGGCGGCCTCTATTTTCTTCCGCGCACGCTCGACAAGATTCGCCTCCATGCCCGCGGCGAGCTTCACCCCGACCATCACCCCTTCCTCGGCAAGGCCTTCGACGGGCGCCTCTGCTATTTCCTCGGGATCGACTATGAAGCGCTCAAGGCGCGCACTCTGGCGGGCGGCACCGACGAGGAGATTCTGGCGTGGATCCTGCCCAACGGCCGCAAGCTCACCGACGTCGACGTGCTGATCTGGAACGGATTCGCATCGAAGCGGGGCTGGCGCGACGAAGCCACGCCCGGTCTCGAGAAGAACAAGGCGGCGGACGGACTCGATCATCGCAGTGATCTGCTCACTTACTTCGACTACTACGAGGTCGACGAGGGCCGCGCCCCGCGCTGAAGTGGTCGCCACCGCGTTCGTCGCCAAAGACGGCGGCCCCAGGCCGCACTTTCTCATGTCGAATATCCCGCTTCCCCAGTGGCTGCCGCGCCGTGAGTTTATCCGGCGCTTGGGTTGGAGCATCGCGGCGGGCGCCCTGCTGGTCGCATTTTCCCTCACGATCGGCATGGTCGGCGATCACACGCTGGCCGGTCTCTCCTGGGTCGACGCCTTCCTCTACGCCGCGATGATCCTTTCCGGCATGGGCCCGCTCTCGCCGTTGCACACGACCTCCGCCAAGATTTTCGCCGGTTGCCACGCGCTCTACAGCGGCATCGCACTGTTGACCACCGCCGGCGTCGTGCTGGCCACCGTCGTCCACCGCGCGCCGCACAAGTTTCACCTTGCGGATTCCGGCTCCTGACCATGCCGCTTTCACCGACCGCCACGCGCGAACTGCTTGCCCAACTCGGCCATCAACCGAAGCGGTTTCTCGGCCAGAATTTCCTCGTCGATGGCAACATCGTCCACAAATCGCTCGAACTCGCTGCCGTGCGGCCGGGTGACACGGTGGTCGAGATCGGCCCGGGGCTCGGCACGCTGACGGCCGCCCTGCTCGAGGCCGGCGCAGAGGTCTGGGCGGTGGAGAAGGACCGCACCCTGCACGCCCACCTCGAGGCGCAACTGGTCCCGCGCTTTCCGCAGACGTTCCATCTGACCGAGGGCGACGCGGTTGAGCTTCCCCTGGCCGGCATGGCCCCGGAACGCGCCCGGGCCGGCTGCAAGGTCGTGGCCAACCTGCCCTACGCCATCGCGACGCCGTGGCTCGACGCCGTGCTCTCGGGGCCCCTGCCGGAACGGCTGGTGCTCATGCTCCAACAGGAGGCCGCGCAGCGTTATGCCGCCCGACCGGGCTCGAAGTCCTTCGGCGCCATCTCCGTCTTTCTCCAAGCCGCCTACGACGTGGCGCCGGGGCACAAGGTCGCCGCCGCCTGTTTCTTTCCCCGGCCCGACATCGAGTCCCATCTGCTCAACCTCGTGCGCAAATCCGCGCCGTTCGTTTTTCCGCCGGCGGTCAAGGCGCTCATCCGGGCCTGTTTCCAACAGCGGCGAAAGCAGATTGGCGCCCTCCTCCGCCAGCACGCCCCGGCCCACGCCGCCGCATGGCGGGAACTTCTTGTCGCCTCCGGTCTCTCAGACAAGACCCGTCCGGAGGCCATCCCCGTCGATTATTGGGTGCGGTTCTGCGGCCTCCCCACCGCGTTGACTTGAAAGCTTCACCACTCCGGCTACTTCCTTAACCCACTCCCGCGTTCCATGTCCCGCTCCATACTCGCCCTCTTCTTCGCCACCCTCGCGCTTGCCTTTGGCGCGGGCGATGCCCCGCGGGGCCTGCAGGGCCGGATCGAGGGCCGCACCTACATTTCGCCCACCGGTATTTTCAGGGTGACGATCCCCGTGCTGCCTGAGCTCGGCGGCGAGGTTAGCGATACCGCCAACGTCGTCACGTTCGAGGATGCGTTCAACACCCACGCCACCATCGCCGCGTTCCCGCAGGACGCGACCCAGCGTTGGGAAATGTCCACCCGCGGCATGCGCGACTACCTCATCTATTTCTTCAGCAACTACGTCCTCGCGGATTTCAAACAGGCGTTCGAGGGCGTGCAGATCGAAAGCGCGAAATTCGGCGCCCTGCCTAGCGTGCCGGACGGCGCGCTGATCAGCTACATCCTGATTCCCGGTGGCAGCATGTTCCGGGACAAGATTCCGCAACTGGAGGCCGGCGCCCGCGCGCCGGTCGCCAAGCGCGGCACGCTTCTTTTCGTCAGCAACGGGCACATCATTCTTTTCAGCATCGAGCTGGCCGAGCGCGTGATCGAGGGCCGCACCTATAAGAAAACCACCGCCGAGGAGGACGAGATTCTCCGCCAGCGTCTGACCGACCTTCTCGGCAAGACGCAATTCGCCCGGCCGCCCGCCGGGGCCGCCGCAGCCGCGCCGGCTCCCGCCGCCACGAAATGACGGGGTTGCGACGTTCGCGCTGGCGCCGGGCGATCGCGATCAGCTTCGCCGTCTACCTCGCCGTGGCTTTGAGCGGCTGCGTGTACCTTCGCTTGCTTCAGCTCAAAAACCAGTTCTCCCGCTTCGACGAACATTTTCAACTCACCACGGACTCGGGCCTGCAACTGCGTTTTCTCCATCCCATTCTGCTGACCTCCGATTTGCGCTGGCTTGGATTCGAGCCGGCAAACGTGAGCCAACTCGGGACGGCCGAACACTGGTATCTCCGCTGGGTCAAGCAGCCGTCCGCCGGCGCGCCGGGGGACGGCCCGTTCGAAATTGCCTTCGACTTGAGCTTCACCGGGGACCGGCTTTCGGGCCTGACGCTCGCCGAGAAATATTTCGCCCTGATCCCGAAGGACATCGTCGTCGCCGCCATCAAGAGCCTGGGCGGAGCCGCCGTGGATGAGAAAAAGCGCTCCGTGCAAACCAGCGTTTCCGCCCCCGCCGGCTCCGCGGTATTCCCCACCCGCCAGATGGTCGACGCCATGCTTGGGCGACCCACGGAGGAATCCCTCGAAAACGGGCGCATCGTCACCCGTTACCGATGCGTGTCAGCCGATCCCACCGGCAAGGGCAAAGATCTCGACCTCAAGCTGGTCTTCGACCCCGAGACCGGTGTGCTCCGCCAGACAGTCGGGCGCCTTCCCGTCGGCAACATCGATTTGAGCTTCAATCCGCCCGTCGCTGCCTCCCGCGCTCCCTGAGCGTGTCATCCGTCGCTTAGGCCGTGGATCCCGGCGTGACCACTCTCGGCGTGCTGGCTCGGCGGCCGCCGGCTGGGATCCGTGCCGGGATCCATCGCCCCGCCAAGCCCTCAGTCTGGCCGCCACTCCGACTTTCAGGTCTTACCAACCCTCGAAGCCGTTCCCCTACCCGTCCTTCCGCACCCTTAAAATTCATCAAAATGCGCCTTTGCCTTCATCCGGAATCCCTCTAAATCCGAACATTCGCCTGATGCCTTCCACGAGAACGTCCTCCGCCACCAAGTCCGAAACGCCCGCGCCCGCCGTTCGGCCCATCAAAAAACTGATGGCGGCCAACCGCAGCGAGATCGCCGTCCGCATCTTCCGCGCGGGCACCGAGCTGAATCTCCGCACCGTCGCCGTCTTCGCCCACGAAGACCGGCTGTGCATTCACCGCTACAAGGCCGACGAGGCCTATCAGGTCGGTGCCGGCCAGGGTCCGGTCGCGGCCTACCTCGACATCGACAGCATTGTCGGCGTCGCCAAAGAGAAAGGCGTCGATGCCATCCATCCCGGTTATGGCTTCCTGTCCGAAAACGCCGGATTTGCCCGCGCCTGCGAAAAGGCCGGCCTGATCTTTGTCGGTCCCCGGCCCGAACTGCTCGACATGATGGGCGACAAGACCGCGGCACGCGCCCTCGCCCAGCGAATTAATGTTCCGACCCTTCCCGGTACGGAGAATGCCATCACCGACCGCGACGAAGCGTTGAAGGCCGCGAAGTCCATCGGCTTCCCGCTCATCATCAAGGCCGCCTTCGGTGGCGGCGGCCGCGGCATGCGGGTCGTGCACAAGCCGGGCGATCTCGCCCACCTGCTCGACGAGGCCCAGGGCGAGGCCGGCCGTGCGTTCGGTAATCCCGCCGTCTTCCTCGAAAAATATATTCCGCGCGCCAAGCACGTCGAGGTCCAGATCCTTGGCGACAAGCACGGCAACGTCATCCACCTCCACGAGCGCGATTGCTCCGTCCAGCGCCGCCACCAGAAGGTCGTCGAGGTCGCGCCTTCGTTCGGTTTGCCCGAAAACGTCGTGCGCGAACTCTGCGACGCCGCGGCCCGCATGGCCCGTGAGATTCGCTACGACAACGCCGGCACCGTGGAATTCCTCTACGATCTCGACCGGCACGAGTGGTTCTTCATCGAGATGAACCCGCGCATCCAGGTTGAGCACACCGTCACCGAGGTCATCACCGGCCTCGATCTCGTGCGCGCCCAGATCCTGATCGCCCAGGGTTACGCCCTGCACTCCCCCGAGGTCGGCATGCCGCAGCAGGCCGACATCCCGCGCAACGGCTACGCCATCCAGTGCCGCATCACGACGGAGGATCCGGAAAACAAATTCATCCCCGACTACGGCCGCATCGTCGCCTACCGCTCCCCGGGCGGCTTCGGTGTGCGGCTCGATGGCGGCATGGGCTACTCCGGCGCGGTCATTACCCCGTTCTACGACTCGCTGCTCGTGAAGAGCATCACCAGCGGTCAGACCTACGAGATCGCGATGAACCGTGCCCGCCGCACGCTCAGCGAATTCCGCATCCGCGGGGTGAAGACCAACATCCCCTTCCTCGAAAACGTCATCGCCCATCCCCAGTTTCGCACCGGCCAGGCGACCACCACGCTCATCGACACCACGCCCGAGCTGTTCGCGTTCAAGCCCCGCCGCGATCGGGCGACCAAGCTCCTCAACTTCCTCGGCAACGTCATCGTCAACGGCAACCCGCACGCCAAGGGCTACCGGCCCGAGAAGCCGTTCCTCGTCGCCCCGGTGCCGGCCTACGACCACCGCGTCGCCCCGCCCGCCGGCACCCGCCAGAAGCTCCTCGAACTCGGCCCGAAGAAATTCGCCGAGTGGACCGAGAAGCAAAAGCGCCTCCTCATCACCGATACCACGTGGCGCGACGCCCACCAGTCGCTCATGGCCACGCGGGTGCGCACCTACGACATGCTGGCGTGCGCCGACGCCCTCGCCCGCCGCGTGCCCAACCTCTATTCGCTCGAGATGTGGGGCGGCGCAACCTTCGACACCGCGATGCGCTTCCTCAACGAGGATCCGTGGGAACGTCTGCGCCAGCTTCGCGCCCGCGTGCCGAACATCTGCTTCCAGATGCTCTTCCGCGGCGCCAACGCCGTCGGCTACACCAACTACCCGGATAACGTCGTTGCCGGCTTCGTGAAACACGCTGCCGCCAGTGGCATGGATATTTTCCGGGTGTTCGATTCGCTCAATTACCTGCCGAACCTTCGCGTGGCCATGGCCGCCGTGCAGGAGACGCACGGCGTCTGCGAGGCCGCGCTCTGCTACACCGGCGACATCCTCGACGACCGCCGGGACAAGTTCTCGCTCGCCTACTACGTGCGTCTAGCGAAGGAGCTCGAGAAGATGGGTGCACACGTCCTCGCGATCAAGGACATGGCCGGCGTCTGCCGCCCCTATGCCGCGCAGAAGTTGGTGAAGGCCCTGAAGGAGGAGGTCGGCCTGCCGATCCATTTCCATACGCACGACACCAGCGGTATCGCCTCCGCCTCAGTCCTCCGCGCCGCCGACGCCGGCGTCGACATTGTCGATCTCGCGCTTGCCGCGATGAGCGGCAGCACCTCGCAGCCGAATCTCAATTCCGTCGTCGCCGCCCTGCAGCACACCCCGCGCGACACGCAGCTCGATCTCGGCGTGCTCAACGAGTTCTCCGATTACTGGGAACAGGTGCGCGACTACTACCGGCCCTTTGACACCGCGCCGAAGAGCGGCTCTGCCGAGGTCTATCTCCACGAGATGCCCGGCGGCCAGTACACCAACCTCAAGGAGCAGGCCGCTTCCATGGGCGTGGCGCACCGCTGGCCCGAGATCGCCCGCACCTACGCCGAGGTCAACCAGCTCTTCGGAGACATCGTGAAGGTCACCCCGAGTTCGAAGGTCGTCGGCGACATGGCGCTCTTTCTCTTCAGCAAGGGTATCAAGCCCGCCGATGTGGTGAACCTCGAACCCGCTGCCATGCCGTTCCCCGAGTCCGTCATCGACATGATGATGGGCGGCTTGGGCTGGCCCGAGGGTGGCTGGCCGGAACGCGTGTCGCTCGTGGTCCTCGGCGAAAAGCGCCACAAGGAGGCCCGCGCCAAATACCAGGCCACTCTGAAGAAAACCGGCCGCGTGGCCTCGGGCGCACCGAGTTTAGATTTCGAAAAGACCCGCGCCGAGCTCACCGAGAAACTCAAACGCGCCGCGACCGACGACGACATCTTCAGCCACCTCATGTACCCTTCGGTGTTCGCGGACTTCGCGAAACACGCCCTGGCCTACAGCGACGTCAGTGTGCTGCCGACCCCCGCCTTCTTCTACGGCCTCAACCCCGGCGAGGAAATCTCCGTCAGCATCGAGGAGGGCAAGGTCCTCATCATCCGTCTCATTTCCGTCAGTCCACCGGACAAGGAAGGCCGCCGCACGATCAGCTACGAACTGAACGGCATCGGCCGTGAGTCGATGATCGTCGACAAGACGATCACGCCGAAAACCAAGGCCCGGCCCAAGGCCGATCTCGCCGATACGAACCAAGTCGCCGCGCCCATCCCCGGCCTCATCGCGCAACTCCAGGTCTCCGTCGGCAGCAAGGTCGGCAAGGGCGACAAGCTGCTCATGATGGAAGCCATGAAAATGCAGAACACCGTCTACGCGCCATGCGATGGCGTCGTGGCCGAACTGCATGTGGCGCTGGGCGACACCGTCGAGGCCAAGGACCTGCTCATCAAGATCCGCGCCGCCAGTTAAACCGGAGCGGCTCGCCGGATTTTTCGGCGAGCCCGGCGGGCGCGGCGGTTTTCGAACCTCACCGATAACACCTTTCCGCCCTCGCATGAATCTGGCCACGCACCTTGCCCGGGTCGCCGTGACACATCGCGATCGTCCGGCCCTCGCGGTTGGTGACCGGGTGGTAGCGACGTGGGTGCAGTTGGCCGATCGCGTCGCTCGGCTCGCCGGCGGTTTGACCCAACAGCTGGGCCTCGTGCCCGGCGATCGCGTCGGCCTTTTTCTCGCAAACGCCCCTGCCTGCGCCGAACTCATGTATGCGTGCTGGCACGCCGGGCTGATCGCGGTCCCGATCAACTCCAAACTCCACCCGCGCGAACTGGCCTATATCCTCGCCAACGCCGACGCGCGCGTCGTGTTCACGTCGCCCTCTCTAGCCGGGTCCACCGCCACGGCCGCCGCCGGCACCGACCGTCCTGCCCGTGTCATCGCGGCCCCCGGCGCGGACTACGACGCGTTGTTTCAGGGCGCCCCGCTGCCGATGGCCGACGTCGCCCCCGACGATCTTGCCTGGCTTTTCTACACGAGTGGCACGACCGGAAATCCGAAGGGGGCGATGCTCTCCCATCGCAACCTGCACGCGATGGCCCTCAGCTATTTTCTCGATATCGACTCCCCGTGCTCCGGCGGCTGCCTGATCCACGCCGCCCCGATGTCGCACGGCTCCGGACTCTACATGATCCCGCACGTCATGCAGGCCAACTGTCAGGTCATTCCGGAAAGCGGCGGCTTCGATCCGGCGGAGCTCTTCGCCCTCATCGAAAAATGGCCGGACGTTTCGATGTTTGCCGCGCCCACCATGATCAAGCGGCTGGTCGACCATCCTGCCGCCGCAGCGGCCGACCTGCGCAATCTCCGGGTCATTGTCTATGGCGGCGCGCCCATGCATGTGGCCGCCCTCCGGGCCGCGATCGACCGCTTCGGTTTCAAGTTCGCCCAGCTCTACGGCCAGGGCGAAACACCCATGACCATCACGGGCATGCGCCGGGAGGCGTTCGCGCAGGCCTTTCACGCCAACGACGACGCCCGCCTCGCCTCGGCCGGCACGCCGCAGGCCGTCGTCGAGGTTCGCGTCGCGGATGCGCAGGACCGGGCCTTGCCGGCCGGCGCGCCCGGCGAGATCCTCGTGCGCGGTGACACCGTGATGCAGGGTTACTGGCGCAATCCGGCGGCGACCGCCGAGTCCCTGCGCGGCGGCTGGCTCCATACGGGCGACATCGGCGTGTTCGACGACGCCGGCTACCTCACGCTCAAGGACCGCTCGAAGGACTTCATCATCTCCGGCGGCAGCAATATCTACCCGCGGGAAGTGGAGGAAATTCTCCTTCGCCACCCCGCCGTGGGTGACGCCGCCGTGATCGGCGTGCCCGACGAGGAGTGGGGCGAGAGCGTCTGCGCCTTCGTGGTCGTCCGGCCCGGCGTCGCCGTCACCGCCGCGGAGCTCGATCACCTCTGCCTCGAGAATCTCGCGCGTTTCAAGCGGCCGAAAACCTACCGCTTCGTCGCGCACCTCCCGAAGAGCAACTACGGCAAGGTGCTCAAGACGGAGCTGCGCCAGTGGGCGAAGACCAAGGTCGGCTGACGGCCGTGCAACCCCTCGCCGCTGCACGGCGAAGCGCAGCAGGGACAGAAATCCGCCGCCACGGAACCATGGCTTTCTTTTTATCCGCGCCTCGGTCGGCGCCCAATTTCTTCCGCCCGATTTCACCTCGTTGCGCTTCCGCCACGCGAATGTCGTGACAGCACCGGACGATTTCGCCTTCATCGCCGTTCCTCGTTCGCGACCCTTCCCCGCCGCATGACCGGAATTTCTTCCCCTCTCGCCAGCATGCTGGCCATCGATCCCGCCGTCGGCTCGCTCACCGCGCTGTTGATCGTCATGGCCGTCAGCCTGACCTCGCGCGTCAACGTCGGCCTCCTCGCCATCATCCTCGCGTGGGCCGTGGGGGTCGGAGTGGCCGCGTGGAAAACCGATGCGATTCTCGGCGCGTTCCCCTCCTCGCTCTTCCTGACGCTGCTCGGGGTCACACTGCTCTTCGGGGCGGCCGAAAAAAACGGCACTCTCGCCGCCATCACCGCACGGATCATCGGTGCCTGCGGTGGCGTCGTCGCCTTGATGCCCCTCGCGTTCTTTCTGCTGGCGAGCGGCGTTTCCGCCATGGGCCCCGGCGCGATCGCCAGCACCGCCCTCGTCGCTCCGCTTGCGATGTCGACCGGCGTGGCCGCGCGGGTGCCCCCGGTTCTCATGGCCCTGATGGTCGCCAACGGTGCCAATGCCGGCAATCTGTCGCCCTTCAGCGCCGTCGGCGTGATCGTGCAGGCGCAATTTCTGAAGGCCGGCCTGCCGCCTTCCACGGCCGGCGTCTTTTTAGCCAACTTCGTCGCTCACACCCTCGCCGCCCTGGCCGCTTATCTTCTCTTCGGCGGGCTGAAACTGGCGCGAAATAAAGATGTCGCCGCCGTCGATGCGCCCCGGGCCGGATTCACTGGCACCCACCTTTTCACCATCGCAGTGCTGGCGGGCTGGGTGGCGAGTGTCGTGTTCTTCGGCATTAACATCGGGCTCGGCGCGCTCACCGGCGCGACCTTGCTCATCCTCGCCGGCGCCGTCGAGGATGGCGCCGCGATCAAGTCGATTCCGTGGGCGGTTATCGTGATGGTCTGCGGGGTCAGCGTACTGGTGGCCGTCGTCGAGAAAACCGGCGGCATCGACCTGTTCACCCATCTCCTGTCCAAGATCGCGACTCCCGCCACCGCCAACGGCATGATGGCCTTCGTCACGGGCCTCATCTCCACCTACAGCTCAACCTCCGGCGTGGTGTATCCCACCTTTCTCCCGGCGGTCCCCGGGCTGGTCGCAAAAATGGGCGGCGGCAATCCGCTGGAAATCGCCCTGAGCATCAACGTCGGCGCGGCGCTCGTGGACGTCTCGCCCCTTTCGACGCTCGGCGCATTGTGTATCGCGGCGCTGCCGTTCGGTGGCGGCGAGCCCAAGGCGCTGTTTCGCACCCTGTTGATCTGGGGTTTCTCGATGGTCATCGTCGGCGCCCTCTTCTGCCAGTTTTTCATCGGCTGGTTCGCCTGAGGTCACTGGGATTACCGGCACCGAAACAAAATTTCAAAACACCTTCACGCTCGCAGCACCCATGTCCACGACTGCCGTCGCCCTGACGAATCCGCCCTCGGTTGAAAGCGTTGCCCGCGCGCTGCGCTTCGGATCCCGCCCCGCCATCCGCGATGCGTCCGGCACCATCTCCTACGCCGATCTGGCCGGGGGTGCGCTCCGGGCCGGCACCCGGCTGCGCGACGGCCGGCCGGATCTCGCCGGGGCGCGCGTCGCCTTTCTGATTCCGCCGGGCCGGGATTTCGTGTTCGCCGAATGGGGCACATGGCTGGCTGGCGGTATCGCCGTGCCGCTCTGCCTGACCCATCCGCGCGCCGAGATGGAGTACGTGATCTCCGATTCCGACGCTTCGATCCTCATCGCGCACCCGGAGTTCGCCGAGATCGCGGGGCAGATCGCCGCAGCCAAGGGTCTGCGCCTGATCAGCACCACCGAACTTTGCTCCGCTCCCGTCGAAGCGGGCCCCGTCGTCGGTCCCAGCCACCCGGCCGTCATCATCTACACCAGCGGCACCACCGGAAAACCCAAGGGCGTGGTCCTCACCCACGGGAACCTTGTCGCGCAGATCACGTGCCTCGTCCAAGCTTGGGGATGGGTGCCGGAGGATCACATCCTGCACGTGCTGCCGCTCCACCACGTTCACGGCCTGATCAACGTCCTTGCCTGCGCCCTGTGGTCCGGAGCCCTCTGCGAGATGCAGCCCCGCTTCGAGGCGAAGGCCGCCTGGCAATGCTTTCTCCGCGGCGAGCTCACGCTCTTCATGGCCGTGCCGCTCGTCTACAAGCGCCTCATCTCCGCCTGGGAGGAAAGCGACGCCGCGACCCGAGAGGCAATGACGCAGGCCTGCCGGAAAATGCGCCTGATGGTCTGTGGCTCGGCCGCGCTGCCCGAGCCGACGTTTTTCCGCTGGCGGGAAATCAGCGGCCAGACGCTCCTCGAGCGCTACGGCATGAGCGAGATCGGCATGGCCCTGTCCAACCCGCTCCACGGCGAGCGTCGCCCCGGCAAGGTCGGCCAGCCGCTACCGGGCATCGAGGTAAGGCTCGTCGATGAAAGCGGGCAGCCGGTGGGCGAAGGCCAGAATGGCGAGATCGAGGTGCGCGGTCCCGGCGTGTTTTCCGAGTATTGGCGGCGTCCGAAGGAATCCGTCGACGCGTTTCGCGCCGGCTGGTTCCGCACGGGCGACATCGCCATCGTCAACGGCGGCGTCTACCGGATCCTGGGCCGCAACTCGGTCGATATCATCAAGACCGGCGCCTACAAGGTGTCGGCGCTGGAGATCGAGCAGGAGCTGCTGTCGCATCCCGCCATCGAGGAGTGTGCCGTCGTCGGCGTGCCGGACGACGAGTGGGGCGAACGCGTTTGCGCCGCGATCAAATGGAAAAACGACCAGGGCGTTTCCATCGAGGTGCTGCGGACGTGGTGCAAGGAGCGGCTCGCCGTTTACAAGATCCCGCGCACGCTGCACTCCACCTCCGACCTCCCTCGCAACGCCATGGGCAAGGTGACCAAGAAGGCCGTGCAGGCCATGTTCACCGCGTGAACCCGCAGGTGCCGGCTCCAAACCACCCTCATCCCATGCAAGCAACCGGCGCCGATGTCCGTCCCAAAGGTCGCGTGCTCATCGGCAAACCGGGACTCGATGGCCACACGCGCGGCGCCAAGGTGGTCGCGAAGGCCCTCGCGGATCACGGCTTCGAGGTGATCTACACCGGCATCCGGCGCACGCCGCGGGAGATCGCCGTAGCCGCCGTGCAGGAAAACGTCGACGTCATCGGCCTGTCGCTGCTCTCCGGCGCGCACAACACGCTCTTTCCCGCCGTCCTCGATGAACTGCAAAAACTCGGTGGCGCCGACATTCCCGTCATCGTCGGCGGCGTGATTCCCGACGCGGATATTCCCGCGCTGCTCGCCCGGGGCATCCGCGCCGTGTTCACGCCGGGCACGCCGCTGGCCACCATGATCGCGGAATTCGAAAAAGTCTGCGCCGCCGCGCGGCCGCCGCGATGAACCCGTCGGGCACCACCGTCACCGACTGGGCGGCGCTCGACAGCCGGCAGCTCGGCCGCTGGCTGACCGCCATCGAGGAGCACACCGACGAAGCGCGCCCGGCCGTCGCCGAACTTCAGGGCCGCGACTGGCCCGGTGTCACGGTCGGCATCACGGGGCCGCCCGGCTGTGGCAAATCCACCTTGATCGCCGCCCTCGTCCGCGAACTGCGCCGCCGCGACATCGCCGTGGGCATCCTCGCGATCGACCCCTCTTCGTTGCGCACCGGCGGGGCGCTGCTCGGGGATCGTGTGCGCATGATGGATTTTGGCACCGATCCGCGCGTCGTCATTCGTTCCGTGGCCGCGCGCGGCAATCAGGGCGGCGTCACGCCCGGCGTGGCCGACATGGCGCGCCTGTTGCGGGCCGCGGGCTACACCTGGGTGTTCGTCGAAACTGTCGGGGTCGGTCAGGGCGAACTCGACATCGCAGCGCAGGCCGATGTCACCGTCGTCGTGCAGGCCCCGGGCCTGGGCGACGACATCCAGGCGATGAAAAAAGGCCTGCTCGAGATCGGCGACCTGATCGTCGCCAACAAGGCCGACCTCCCCGGGACCGACCAACTGGTGCACGACCTGGGCGCCTGGGCCGTCTCCGCGCCGGAAAAAATCTTTCGCACCAGCGCGACGTCCGGCGAGGGCGTGACGGCACTCGTGGATGCGATCGACCGGTTACAGCGCGAACGCGTGCCGGGTGCGGGCCGCGCCGACGCACGTCGCGAGGAGATTCGCCGGCTTGCCCTGCTGCAGTTGGCCCAGCGGCTCGATCGGCGGCTGCGCGAGGGCGCGTTGCCCGAAGGCACCACCTGGCAGGCGGCGGAACGCCTCGCGGCCGACTTGCTCAAAGACGATGAACGCTGATTCCCCCATGGACCAACGGAACTGGGAAGAGTCCGTCCTCAAGCCCGCGCTCGCGAAAACGCCCGAGCGGCAGGAGTCGTTCGCCACCGCCTCCGGGCTGCCCCTGCCCCGCGTCGCGCTCCCGGCCGCACCGGATCAGGCGTATCTCGATCAACTCGGGTTTCCCGGCGCCTATCCCTTCACCCGCGGCATCCACCCGACGATGTATCGCGGACGGCGGTGGACGTATCGCCAATACGCCGGCTACTCGACCGCCGAGGAAACCAACCGCCGGTATCGCTACCTGCTCGAGCAGGGCACCACGGGACTCTCGGTGGCGTTCGACCTGCCGACGCAGCTCGGCTACGATTCCGATCACATCATGAGCGCCGGCGAGGTCGGTCGCGTCGGCGTGGCGATCGATTCGCTGGCCGATATGGAACGGCTGTTCGACGGCATCTCCCTGGAAAAGATCTCCACGTCGATGACGATCAACGCCACCGCTCCGATCCTCCTCGCGATGTATGCGGTCGTGGCGGAGAAGCAGGGCGTGCCGATCGGCCGGATTCGCGGCACGCTGCAGAACGACATCCTCAAGGAATACATCGCCCGCGGTACCTACATCTTTCCACCCGGCCCGAGCCTGCGCTTGGTGACGGATGTGCTCGCGTGGTGCGGCACCGAGGCGCCGGAGTTCAATCCGATCTCGATTTCCGGCTACCACATCCGCGAGGCCGGTTCGACCGCCGTGCAGGAGGTGGCGTTCACGCTCGCCAACGCGATCGCCTACATCGAGGCCGCCACCGCCGCCGGCCAGAGCCTCGACGCCTTCGGCACCAAGCTCTCGTTTTTCTTCAACGCTTCTTCGGATTTTTTTGAGGAGGTGGCCAAGTTTCGCGCCGCCCGGCGTCTCTACGCCCGGATCGTGCGCGACCGGTTTGGCTGCGCCTCGGCGCCGTGCCAGATGCTGCGCTTTCACACCCAGACGGCGGGCCACACCCTGACCGCCGTGCAAACGGACGTGAACATCGTCCGCGTCACGCTGCAGGCGCTCGCCGCCGTGCTCGGCGGCACGCAGTCACTGCACACCAACGCACCGGACGAGGCGCTGGCGCTGCCGACCGAGGAATCGGCACGACTCGCGTTGCGCATCCAGCAACTCATCGCCGAGGAGACCGGCGTGGCCCATACCGCCGACCCCTTGGGCGGCAGCTATCTCGTCGAGCAGCTCACGGATCGCATCGAACAGGAGGCGACGGCGTTGATCGAACGCATCGACCAACTCGGCGGCATGGTGAAGGCGGTGGAGACGGGTTGGGTGCAAAACCAGATCGAGGAGGCCGCCTACCAGCACCAGTGCGAAATCGAGGCGGGCACGCGCCGGATTGTCGGCGTCAACTGCCACGTCGAATCCGGTCAGGCCAGTCCGCCGATCTTTAAGATCGATCCGACGGTGGAAGCGGCGCAGATCGAACGCGTCCGCGACGTCCGCTCCCGCCGCGACGCCGACGCCGTCGCCCTCAGCCTGCGCCAGCTCGACGCGGCGGTAACGTCCGGCGCGAACGTGATGCCCGCGATCCTCGGCGCCGTGCGCGCCTATGCGACGTTGGGAGAAATCTGCGACCTGCTGCGCGCCAAGTGGGGCGTTTACAGCGGGTGATCGGCGAGACGACACCCGGACTTCTATCCTCCCTTCACCGCCCGGCCCTGCGCAAACTTCGTCAGCTTTACGTTTCACGCCGTTAAAATGTCCGGGTAAAAGAACATGCATGCGAAATCCTGGCGCTTCGGATTGACGATCTTCTTGTGTGTCGGGGTTGCGGGTTACGCCCTCTGGGCCTACGGCGCCGGCGTCCAGCGAGTTCCGGTGCATCCGGCAATGGTCGCGGCATTTGACGAGCATCGCGTCCTGATTACCACTCATGCCGTAGCGGCGTCGCTCGCGCTCCTCCTCGGTCCGTTTCAGTTTCTCGATGGCCTGCGAAGTCGTTTCCCCCGGGCGCATCGCATTTCGGGATATCTCTACCTCTCGGCGGGAGTGGGCGTCGGTGGTGTCGCTGGCGTCCTCCTTGCCCGGCATTCATTTGGCGGTGTCGTTTCGCACCTTGGATTCGGCATGCTCGGGTGTCTGTGGTTGTTCACGGGCGCAATGGCCGTTGTCGCGGCAAGACGACGGCGAATTGAAGACCATCGGGTGTGGATGACCCGGAACTTTGCGCTATCGCTCGCGGCGGTCACGTTGCGATTGTATCTGCCCGCGTCGGCGGTAGCCGGCGTTCCGTTTGAGGACTTTTATCCAGCGGTTGCCTGGTTGTGCTGGGTTCCAAATTTAATCCTCGCTGAGTGGTGTCGAAAAAATCCGAACCCGGCGGCGGCGTAGCTGGACGGGAACATGACTCCCGCGACGGAAATGGCGCAGGCGGGTATGCGTTTTCTGTCAGGAGTCACGACCTGTCCCTGTCCGCCTGCCTCTCCCGGGCTGAAACACCGCGCTACCTAATCTTCGGACTTGAACCAAGAGTTTTGGTCGCTGACCTTTGGTCATGCCACCTTTCCAAAGAAGACTGCCCGCATCCCGGCGAATCTCGGCTCAGACCACGATTTCACCTGCTTTTCAGACCACGCTCGCTGCCGAGGCCGTGCGGGCGCTCAGTCTACGCCCCGGCATGATTCTCAGCCAGACGGTGGAGGGCAGCCGGCTCATCCTTGAACCGCTCCACGATGTGGATTCCCTCGCGGGCTCGCTCGGCACCGGTCGTGCACCGGTCAGCATCGAAAAGATGAAACATGGGGCCAAGGCCGCCATGGCCCAGGCTGGACGCAAGGCGCTGCGCGCGGATTGATAGGATGAAATCCATCGCCATCGACGCCAACGTCATCGTCCGCTACCTCACTGGCGACGATCCCGTGCAGTCGCCGGCCGCGGCCGCGCTGTTTCGCGCCGCGTCCGTCGGCAGCGTAAGCTTGGTCATCCCCGCGCCCATCCTGCAGGAGACGGTTTACGTGCTGGAAACCTATTACCACGGCACACCCGACACCATCGCACCAAAACTGCTGTCGCTCCTGAGCCTGACGGGGGTCACGTGCCCCGACTCCCGCTGGGTGATGGACGGCATTCAGTGGTATCGGGCGAAGAACGCCGATTTCGGCGACGCCCTGCTCTGCGCCTACGCGCGCCATCATCACTGCGAAGTGAACACGTTCGACAAAGAGCTGATCAGGAAATTCCCTGAAGTCACCGCCAACGAGCCCGCCAAAGCGAAGGCGAAGTAACCCCTCGCGAACCCGCCGTGGCCTGAGCGTTGGATGCAACCAAAGATGCCAGGTTGGCGCCCGCCGTCCAACCGATGAGCAATCTCCATCTGTCAATAGTCACGACCTGTCCCCGTACGGGTGCGAGCCGAATCCCGCTACGGGTTCACGACGATCTGCGTCGTGACGTCGATGCCGTTCTGCTCGAGTCGCGACTTGTTTTCGTGCGCAATTTGGACGTTGTTGTGCGAATCGCTTCCCGTGGTAAACTTCAGTTGCGTGATGCCGCTGACCGCCACTGAGCGACCGTTAGTTTGCAACAGGTCACCGCCCGTTACGCGCACATTCTGAGCCGGAGCCGAGCACAAATACCGGGTTTGCCTCGTCGAACGCAGAGATATCGCCGACAAAGACGGGCCCGGTGAACTGCACGTTTGGCGCATAGATCCCGGTAAAGCCCTTTGTGTTGAAGTAGCTAGTATTTGCTGTCCGCAAGCCGCCGAACTTGCCGTTGCTGCTGAGAATCGCGATGAACGCGATGTCGGCATGCCCATCGTAGGTGACGTCGCTCCGAAACAACGCTTGGTTCACCGCGTTCGTGCGTCCGACGCTGAAGACGGAAACGTTGGTCGACTCGTTGGCGCCAGTGATCACGATGCTGGCGCGGCCTTTCATATAGCTGACGGTTGACTGATTGTAGTTCACTGGGGCCGCGGGACCAGAGGCACTGTCGAGGACGAGCGAAAGCGTGCCGGCGCCGGAGAATTCCACCTGCACGATGTCGTTGTTGAAGTCGACATACGAGATGCGTAAGACCTGTAACGGATCCGCCGTGACGGGCGCGGCAGATCCTTGGAGCAGGATTTGGTCGTAGACGTTGCCATTCGCGTGGACAATGTCGGGTCCGACCTCGGACCCGCTGCCGAGCACCTTCGCGCTCGAAGCAACGCCGAGAATCGCCGCCTGCGTGGACGTGGTGACGCCGCTCGCCGAGAAGACGGCGCCAAGGATGTAGAGGCTGAGGGGAAGTTTTCCCACGAGCTCAACGGGGCGAAACCGATGATCATCCTTGATTGAACCCGTGCGCCCCGACCATCGCGCTCAGACGATCCAGATCGGGCTGGTCCACGCCTGCTGGTTGTCCTCCTGCTTGATCCGCAGGTAGCAGTAGTGCCCGCGTGGGACCGGACACACGTCGGCGAGCGGAGCATCGACCCGCAAGCGGTCGCCCGCGACTTCGAACGCGTGCTTCACCACCCCGTTGACCACCAGCTCCACCGACGTCAGGCGCGCGGTGCCGTGGAGGTCGATCGTCAGCCGCTCCCGGCCGGTCCACGCCGCCTCGCTCCCCATCGGCTTTCCGCCGATGGCGAATTCGATCACGGGCCGGTGCCCCGTCGTGGCGAAACAGCGCCGGGCCTTCAGCGCCTCGAAGATGCTTTTTCGATCGAGCTGATCCGCCCACACGCCGGTGAGGCCGCCGGGCCGGGGCACATGCGCCTCCGGATGGGGATTGCCCGGCCGGCTGTCGTGCGTGTCGGTGCCGGAGACGATTCCCGCCCGCATGCCGCTCACCAGGAATTTGTTGATCCTCGCCTCCTCGGCCTCCGTGGAGAACTGCGCCTTTTGGTACACCTCCATCAGGTCCTCGTCCTCGTAGGAGAGCGTGTGGTAGTGCCCCGCGATCAGGCCACCGTAACCGCGGACCACCTGGTAGAGCTCCCGGTAGTGCTCGCAATGGACGGTGTGGGGATGGAAACGTTTCCGCAACCGCTCGTCCCTCGCCGCCGCCCGATTCTCACAAAAGATGGGCGGCACCGCGCGCGGCTCGGGGAAATAAATATTGCGGTGGCTGCCATCGGGCTGGGTGCCGCACTCCACGGCCGGCAGGCTGACATAGCGGCCGGGCTCGTTGAACCGCTCCAGCACCTCCTTGTGCCGCTCCCAATAGTCGCCGATCACGGTGTTGTAGGAAAACATCAGGCCGGCCGAGAAATCGAGCGCGGCCACGTCCCGGCCCCAGAAATGATAGTCCTCATACGGGCGGTGATTGAACGCCATCCCGTGAATGTCACCGAAGAACAATCGTTTCTTTTCCGCGGTGCGGCTCGTCCTGACCGGATTGCTCCGGACCGGGAGCGCGTCCGGCATAGACACCGTGTAGATCGCCGGCTCCACCGGGGCGGGAAGATGGAGGCGCTGCCCCGGTGCGATCGGGCCCGGAATCGCCAACCGCCGGTCGCCGCCCTCGATCAGTATTTCCGCCACCGGATGGGCGACGGGATTGCCGTGCCGGTCAAACGGACAGAGGTTCAACGCCACGATGCGGCCCTCGCCGATCGGCGTGGCCACCACCTGCACTTTGACCGCCGGCCCCGGTTCGATGCGCAGGGGATTCGCCTCCAGGATATGGATCGGCTCGGACTCGGGCTGGAACTGGGTGTACTTGTCCGCGCCGTTGCCGAAGCCCTGGCTGATCTCGGGCGCATACTGGGTTTTCTCGAACGACAGGCGGCCGGACGGGTCGTCGATCAGCCAGAACACATAGGCATCGATGCTGTTCTCCGGGAGGAAAAATCCGTCCGCGTGCGTGCGCAAATCGATCTCGATCGCCTCGCCCGGCTGCAAGGCACGGCCGCGGTTGGTGAGCTGGAAACAAAACGTGAACTCGGGCACGGCGGGAAGCAGATCGAATGTCCGGACCGGGTTGCCCTCCCGCACGAAGGCGAGGTCGAACGCGGAGCCCGCCGGACCGGTGGCCCTTAAAAATTCGTTCTTCATCGCACCGGCGGTCGCGGACCACTGCCGGATGTCGAACATCACCCAAAGGTGTCCCCCGCCGCCCGCCGCGAAGCCCGCCGGCCCCGCGGTGTAGCGCAGGGTCAGCGGCACGACCTGTCCGACGATCAGCGGGCTCGGATGGCGGGCGATGACTTCGAACCGGCGGTCGCGAACGATCGAGTAGCGGCCGGCCGCAGGGGCGCCCGGGGCATTCGCGGTCGCGCCGACCAGCGTGGCGGCCGACGCGGCGGAGACGCCCACCGCCGCCGCGGTCAAAAAATTCCGACGGGAAAGCGGCCGGCCTGAAATGGGGGAAGTGCTTTTCATGGGAGCCTGGGCGGGGTCGGTTTTCGTGGTCGCGGCGTCACGTCACGCGGTCGCTCTATTTTGCGGATTCGGGCCACCATAAGGACCGGCGCGGAAAATTAAATGTTTCTTCACGATGATTTCATCGGCGCGTCCGCGTGCCGTGGTTGAGCCGCAGCCGGCCCGGCTCCCTGAATTTATCCGTGCCTATCCGCGCCATCCGCGGATAAAAACGTCCTTTCCTTTCACGCCCATGACCTGGTCACGCTTCAAAACCCATTTCTATCACAACGCCGACCTGGGCGTTTCGCTCGACATCAGCCGCATCCCGTTTCCCGACGATTATCTGGCGTCGATGGAGCCGCTCATGCAGCTGGCCTTTGCCGCCATGGCCCGGCTCGAGGGTGGCGCCATCGCCAACCCGGACGAAAAACGCATGGTCGGCCACTACTGGCTGCGCGCGCCGCAGCTGGCGCCTACGCCGGAAATCGCGAGCGAGATCACCTCGACGCTCGCCGCCATCAAGGAATTCGCCGCCGCGGTCCATTCCGGCGCGATCGCGGGCCCCAAGGGGAAGTTCAAAAAACTCCTCGTCATCGGCATCGGCGGTTCCGCCCTCGGCCCGCAACTCGTCAGCCATGCCCTCGGCCGGCCGCGCAAGGACAAGCTCGACGTCGCCTTCTTCGACAACACCGACCCGGACGGAATCGATTACGTGCTCGGCAGCCTGCGCGGCCAGCTGGCGAAGACGCTCGTCGTCGTCGTCTCCAAGTCCGGCGGCACCGCGGAGACGCGCAACGGCATGCTCGAAGCCATCGCCGCCTTCCAAACCGCGAAGATCGATTACACGAAGCAATTTGTCGCCGTCACCGGCGCTGGCTCGAAGCTCGACGCCACGGCCCGGCAGGAAAACTGGCTGGCACGGTTTGCCATGTGGGACTGGGTCGGCGGTCGCACGAGCGAGCTGAGTGCCGTTGGCCTGCTGCCCGCGGCGCTCCAAGGGATCGATATCCAGGCCATGCTCGATGGCGCCGCGGCGATGGATGACGTGACGCGTGCTCCCGTGACGGCGCAAAACCCCGCGGCGTTGCTCGCGCTGATGTGGCATTTTGCGACGGACGGACGCGGTGCGAAAGACATGGTCGTCCTCCCCTACAAGGACCGCCTGTTGCTCTTCTCGCGTTACCTGCAGCAGCTCGTGATGGAATCGATCGGCAAGGAATTCGACCTCCAGGGCCGCGTCGTAAACCAGGGCCTCGCCGTCTACGGCAACAAGGGCTCCACCGACCAGCACGCCTACGTGCAGCAGCTCCGGGAGGGCGTGAATAATTTCTTCGTTACCTTCATCGAGGTGCTCAAGGATCGCGACGCCCGCGGCTCGCTGGAGGTGGAGCCGGGCGTCACGAGCGGCGATTTCCTGCAGGGCTTCCTGCTTGGCACCCGCGAGGCCCTGAGCGAAAAGGACCGGCAATCGATCACGATCACGCTGTCCGATGTCTCGCCCCGTTCGCTGGGGATGCTGATCGCGCTCTACGAACGCGTGGTCGGGCTCTACGCCTCCCTCGTCGGCGTCAACGCCTATCACCAGCCGGGCGTGGAGGCAGGGAAAAAGGCGGCCGGGGGCGTGATCACGTTGAAACTGAAACTGCTGGCCGCGTTGCAGGCCACGCCGGACCGGACCTTCACCGCGGAGAAGCTGGCGGCGGAGGCCGGCGCCCCCGAGCAGGCCGAACTGGCTTTCAAGATTCTGGAGCATCTGGCCGCTAACCGCGGCAGCGGAGTAAAGAAGCGCGCCCGGACCCCGCTCTTCGAGTCGACCTATCGGGCAGGCTGAGCGGAGCGTTGCGCATCCCGGCGGTGCCGTGCTTGCACCCCGGGAGGAAAACCCCACCCTTACCTTGGCCATGCATCGCACGCTCCTGTTTCTTTGCACCCTCGCGATCGGGTGTGCGGCATTGCTGGGCGGGCTCTACTTCCGCACCAGCGCCGGGAAAAAAGAGGTCGAGGCCCGGCTCGTTGACGAGAGCAACCGCGCCGCGAAACTTTCCGCGGACCTAGCGGTGACGCAGGCGCAATCCAAAGCTCAGACCGCCCGGATCGGCACGCTGGAATCCGACTTGAACGACACGAAGGCGAAACTCACAGCGGCGACGAGCCGCGCGACGGAGCTGGATCGCAACCTCACTCAGGCCAAGAACGCCCTCGCCGTCCACGAATTGAACGCGCGCGGGCTGGCGGCCGAACTGGAAGCGTTGCGCCGCGATCTGGCCGGAAGCCGGGCCTCCGCGGCCTCTCCCCAGGCCGTCGCCGCCTACAAGGCGACAATCGCCGAACTCGAGCGCCAGCTGGCCGCGGCGGGCAGCGGGGCCGCGGCGGTCAACGCCGCCGGCGCCTCCACCGCCGTATTTTCCAGCCGGGCCGGCCGGGCGTCGGTCCTCACGGTGGGCCCGGGCAACGCCTTCGTGGTGCTCAACTTCGGCACCAGCCGCGGGGCCCAGCCCGGCCAGAAACTCGACATCGTGCAGGGCACCACTCCGGTGGCCACAGTCACCCTCAGCGACGTCCGGCCCAATTTCTCCATCGGACAGGTTTCGCCGGAGACTCTTCGTGCGGACTTGCAGAAGGGAGATTCCGCCCTATTAGTCCCGTAAATCATGACCAAGCTTAAGAAACCCGTCCTCGCAATGTTGTTGGCCGCGTTCGGCGCGCTCCTTGGCGGGTGCTCCACGAACTCCCCCAAGGAGACGGCCATTCCGTGGAACCGTCCCGCCGGCTGGGAAGGCCAAGTCCCCGGCATGGCGGCCCCCACCGGGCGCTGATCCGGGACGCTTCACTCCCCTCCTTGTGCAAATCCGGCTCACGCCGGATTTTTTTTACCCCCATTCTGCTGGACAGCGGAACGGGCCACCACGGATGTTGGAGCCGCTCCGATGGAAAACGCCTCCCTCACGCCGCAACCGGGACACCTCTACGTGGTGGCGACGCCCATCGGGAATCTCGCCGACCTCACCGACCGCGCGCGCGCGATTCTGGGCGCCGTCGATCTCGTCGCCTGTGAAGACACCCGCACGACCGGCGGCCTGCTCGTGCGCCTTGGCCTGCGGAAGGACCTCGTGTCGTATCATGAGCACAACGAAACCGAGGCCGCCGAGCGCCTCGCGGAGCAGCTTGCCGCCGGCAAGTCGGTCGCCCTCGTGAGCGACGCCGGGACACCGGCCCTGAGCGATCCGGGATTTCGCCTCGTGCGGGCCTGCCGGCGCCGCGGCCTGCCGGTTGTGCCTGTGCCGGGCCCGAGCGCGATCGTGGCTGTCCTGAGCGCGAGCGGGCTCCCGACCAACGGATTTCTCTTCGTCGGTTTTCTACCCGCGAAAAGCGCGGCCCGGATCGGGTTCTTCGAAAAATACCGCGCCTTCGACTATACCCTCGCGCTGTACGAAAGCTGCCATCGCATCGACAAGGCGGTGGACGAGATCGTGGCGACGCTGGGTGACGCCCGCGTGATCTGCGTCGCCAAGGAAGTGACCAAGCTGCACGAGGCCTTCCTCGTGGGCCCGGCCGCCGACGTGAAGGCCCGCCTCGCCCGGACGAGCCTGAAGGGCGAATTCGTCCTGCTCATCGCGCCGGCCGACTACGTGCTCTGAGACGCAGCCCATGCCGGAAAGCGCCCCGCCCCGCCGTTTCGCCGCCCTCGATGGCCTGCGGGGCATCGCCGTGATCCTCGTGCTGGTGATGCACTACTACGTGGCCGTGCCGACGCTCGAGGGCGGCGCCTGGCACGACGGCCTGAAGCGTGCGTTCAGCCTCTCGTTCTGCGGCGTCGGTCTCTTCTTCGTGCTGTGTCCGCTGCTGCGCGTGACCGCTTTGCTGCACGGCGAAAATCCGCTGGCCGCAGTCTTTCTCCTCCCGATGCGGGCGGAGGGCCTTTTGGGTGGCGTGCTGTGCGCGATCGCGTTGCGTGACGCGCGGATCCTCGACGTGCTGCGAGCGCATTGCCGGCTGATCGGCTGGCTGATCGCCGCCCTCGGGGCCGTCCTCGCCTTGTTCTGCAGCTTGAACCTGCGCGCCGGGTCGGCGCTCATGGCCTCGTTCGGCTATAGTATTGTCTCCCTGTTTTTCGTCGGCGTCGTCCTGTGGGTGATGCTTTTCCCCGAGGGCAAAGCCGCGCGGGCCCTGAGCCTGAAACCGCTCTGCGCCATGGGCCTCATCTCCTATTTCATCTATCTGTTTCACAATCCAGTCCTGTATGCCCTGCACGGGCTGATCCGCCATCAGCCGGCGATGCATTTTAATGGGACGGGAGTCGGCGTCCCGTTGCTGGCGCTGGCCCTCACGGTCGTGCTCGGCGGCCTGTCGTGGCGGTTGTTCGAATCGCCCTTGGTGAAACTGGGCCGGCAGCGAGGCTATCGATGACGTCACCGCGCTCCACCTCCGCCCGGCCGGTCGTCGCCGTGATCGATATCGGCAGCAACTCGATCAAGCTGCTCGTCGCCACGCGCCTGCCGGAAGGCTCGTCTCCGGTGGCGCTGACGGAGCGCACGATCGAGGCCCGCATCAGCGCCGGCATCGACCGCCAGGCACCCCGCCTCGCCGAGGAAGGCATGCAACGCGGCCTCGCGGCCATCCTTGAATTGCTCGTCGCGGCGGCGCCGTTTTCACCGCAGCGCATCGCGCTCGTCGCCACCAGTGCGGTTCGCGACGCGCAGAACGGAGGGGAGTTCGCCGCGCGCGTCGCGGCGGCGACCGGGCAAAAGATCCGCATTCTCGACGGCGTCGCGGAAGCGAACCTGATCGGCCGCGGGCTGACGTGCGACCCGGCGCTCGCGGGCCTGCGCGATTTCTACGTCTTCGATCTCGGCGGGGGCAGCCTGGAGTGCCTTGCCTTCCGCGACCGCCGGATCGAGCAGGCGGTCAGCCTCCAACTGGGGTGCGTGCGCCTGACGGAAAAATTTATCCCGGATGCCACCCTGCCCTTTTCGGAGGCCGCGGCCCGCGCGGTTTCGGCCTACACGCGGCAGGTGATCGCGGACGCGGGTTTCGCCTTCACGCTTCCGGCCGGCGCCACCGCCGTGGCCACGGGCGGCTCGGCGGGCACGGTCCGGGCGATCGCCGGAGAGCAGGCCGGCCGGACCTTCGAGGCGGCGGAATCCCTGCTACGAACGGCGCGGATCCGCGACCTGTTGACCACGCTGGGCGCGCTGTCGCTCGCGGAGCGAAAAAAGATTCCCGGACTGCCGCCCACTCGGGCCGATATTTTCCCGACGGCCCTCGCCACCTTGATCGCGGTGGCCGAACTGGGTCGCTTCGCCGCCTTCCGTCACTCGCTGTTCAACCTCCGCTTCGGTCTGGCGGCAGAGTTGCTGGAAAATTAAAGCGGCGGAGCCGGGCGCGCGCCCCACTCACTTTCGCGACTCGTGCTCGTGAAACGGCGGCGGCTCGGCCTTCTTGCGCGACTTCACCGGCGCCGCGATCAGCGCCTTCGCCTTGGCCGACGCCTGCGCGAGTTTCCGGAGTTGCGCGATCTGGGCTTTGAAATCTTCCGGCACTGGCGCGCGCAGATCGAGCACCTTGCCCGTCACGGGGTGCGTCAGCACGAGGTGTTCCGCGTGCAACATCACCCGCGCGGGCGGCTGCTTCAGCCGCGAATCTTCCTTCCAGCCGTAGAGTGGATCGCCCAGCAGCGGATGGCCCATCGATTTCATGTGCACGCGGATCTGATGCGTGCGGCCGGTGAAAATTTGGAGCCGCATGAGGGCTGCGATGTCGCCGAAGGCCTCGACCCGCTCCCAATCCGTGCGGGCGGGCTTGCCCCCCTCGCTCACGGTCATGCGGTGACGGTGCGTGGAATGCCGCGCGATCGCCCGGTCGATCGTGCCGCTGAGCAGCGGCGGCGCACCCGCGACGAGCGCGAGGTATTCTTTCTTCAGGGTCCGTGTCGCAAACTGCTCCGCGAGGGCCCGGTGCGCCTTGTCGGACTTCGCGACGACGATCACTCCGGTGGTTTCCTTGTCGAGCCGGTGGACGATGCCCGGCCGCTCGACGCCGCCGATTCCGCTGAGGCTCCCGGCGCAATGCGACAACAGGGCGTGCACCAGCGTGTCCTCCCCGGTGGCCGCGCCGGGATGCACGATCATCCCCGAGGCCTTGTTGACGGCGAGCATGTGCTTGTCCTCGAACAGCACGTCGAGCGGGATGTCCACAGCCTTCAACTCCGCGGGCACGACATCAGGGAACGAAAACTCGATCGTCTCCCCGCCCCCGACGGAGTGGTCACGTTTGATCGGCCTGCCGCGCACGGTCACATGGCCGGCGTCGAACGCCCGTTGCAACGCGGTGCGGCTGTGCTCCCGGAATGCCATGGCAAGGGCCTTGTCGGCCCGCAGCCGGCGGAGGCCTTCGGGAACGGTGAAAGATTGAGTAGACATGTCGTCCGGCCGATTCCGACAGATCCCGCTCAAAGCGCGACCTGCAACTTCGCCACCCGCGCGATCGTGGCGAGTGCCGCGGCCCGGGTCGCGGCCGGGACGTCCGCGACGTTCCAGCCGTTCGCCGCCACTTGGGCGAGCTCGGCCGGGGTGAACGCGAGCTCCGCCGCCAGCGCCTCGTATTCCTCGGCGATCGAATTGGCGAAACACAGCGGGTCATCCGTGCTCACCGTACAGTTGATCCCGGCCTGCATCAGCCGGCGCAGGGGATGCTCCCCGATCGAACGCGCCACCTGCAGGCCCACGTTGCTGATCGGGCAGATGTCGAACGTCACGCCACGGTCGGCCGCGAGGCGCACCACCGCGGGATCCTCGACGGCCCGCACACCGTGCTGGATGCGCGTGACGCCCAGCACCTCGATGGCTTCGCGCACGCGCGCGGCCCCGTCGAATTCGCCGGCGTGGCACTTGGTCACCTTGCCTGCCGCCCGGAGTCGAGCCCAGACTGCCGCCGTGTCGGGCGCGGTCGGCAATTGCTCAAAGCCGTGCAGATCGACGCCCGCCAGGCCGTCCCACGTGTGCAGCTCGTCGATCGTCGGCCGCAGCGGACCGTCGAAATCGTTTCGCACCATCCCGGCAAAGATGCGGACTTCCAATCCAGCCGGCACCGCGGCGCGAATCGCCCGGATGATCTCGTGACCCGGCGTGGCGATGAACTGCGTCACCGGCAGGTGAAAGCTCGTCTCCACGTAGCGGACATTCTGGGCGACATGCTTCGTGAAAAGCGTTTTGGCGGCCTCGTGATAACGCTCGGCCGAGGTGAACCACGGCAGCGCGTGATCGAGAAGAATGCGCTCGAAATCCGGAAACGACGGGTAGCGATAGGACCGGGCGCGAAACGCCGGATCGGGCCGCCAGCGCTCGGGCTGCCACGCCACCAGGAGCTCATACGGCAGCGCGCCCTCGACATGCAGGTGGGTTTCCGTCTTCGGCAGGGCCTGGATGAAGTCGCGCATGAGAATGGAAGTAGCGAGTAGTGCGCAGCGGCTAGAAAACGATTGGGGACTGACGATCCCTCCTCGCTACCCGCCACTCCCTACTTTTCTCCAAGCAGATAATCCGGGTTCAACTTGTGCAGGGCCTTCGGCACGAAGAGCCCGTCCTTGCGGATCAATTTGCCGTCGAACCAGATTTCGCCGCCGCCGTATTCGGGGCGCTGGATGCACACCATGTCCCAGTGGACCTGAGATTTGTTGCCGTTGCCCACGCCCTCGTAGGCCTGCCCGGGCGTGAAGTGAAAAGAGCCGGCGATTTTCTCGTCGAAAAGAATGTCGCGCATCGGTTCGAGAATGTACGGGTTGAAGCCGATCGCGAACTCGCCGATGTAGCGGGCTCCGGCGTCGCTATCGAGAATCTCGTTCAGCCGCTTGGTGTTGCTCGATGTCGCCTCGATAATCTTGCCGCCCTTGAAGGCCAGCCGGATGTTGTCGAAGGACGCCCCGAGATAAACCGTCGGCGCGTTGTACTGCACGTGGCCCTCGACGCTGTCCTTGACCGGGCAGGAAAATACCTCGCCGTCCGGGATGTTGCGGAGGCCGCCGCAGGGCTGGGCGCCGATGCCCTTGATCGAGAAACGCAGGTCGGTCCCCGGGCCCTTGATGTGCACGCGATCGGTCTTCTTCATCAGGTCCGCGAGCACCTTCATCCCGGGCGTCAGCCGCGAATAATCCAGCGTGCAAACCTTGAAATAGAAATCCTCAAACGCCTCCGTGCTCATGGCGGCCTGCTGCGCCATGGCCGAGGTCGGCCAGCGCAGCACCACCCATTTCGTCCTGCCCACCCGGTAATCCAGCACGGGCTTCATGAGCCGGGAGACCAGCTGGACGCGGTCGGAAGGTACATCCGATGCCTCGAAGATATTCCCGGAGCCGCGCAGCGCGATATAGGCATCCATTTTCTGCATGCGCACGAGTTCGACGTCGGCGTGCGGCGCGAACTGCGCTTCTTCCGCGCCCAGGGAGAGTTCCCGGGTCACCCGCGCCCGGTGAATCTGGACATAGGGAAACGCCCCCCGGGCCCGCGTCGCCCGGATCAGGGCGATCACCATGGCATCGGGCACATCGAAGGCGTCGATGAGCACCCGCTCGCCTTTTTTCAGCGCCGTCGAGAAACCCGTCAGGCCACGCGCCAGTTCGGAAAAACGCGGATCGATAATCATGCGGCCCAACTAACGCCACCCGTGCGTTGCGTCGCAAGGGCGAAACCGTGGCGGGTTCAACCCGCCCGGACCGTAGTTTGCGGAAAGCAGATCCGCGACACCGCCTCGTCAAAGTCGGCCGCACCGTGGATGATGTCGATTTCGAGCCGCAGGTAGTAAAACGGCAGTGGCCCGCGAAACCCCGGCGCGATCCGCACCGCGTCCTTCTCCGTCGTCACGACGCACTCCGCACCTTCGCGCTGCGCCAGGGCGAACAGTTCCGCGAGGTCCTCCTCCACGAAGCGATAATGGTCGCGGAAACGCTCCCGCCCGACCAGCCGCGCGCCAAGGTCTCGCAGAAATTTCTCGAAGCTCTCGGGGGTCGCGATGCCGCTGAAGGCAAACACGCGCCGGCCCTTCAGAAAGGCCAGCGGCTCGCGCCCCTCGGCGGCGTCGAACGGAGCCCCGAACCGCTGCAGGTATTGGGGCCGGTGGGCGCACTCGATGATGTCGACACCGGGATTGTGGCGTTCAATCAGCCGCTCCAACTCAAGATCGCGCTGACCGTTGGACTTCGTCAGGAAAACGTAGCTCGCGCGGCGGAGGTGCTTGATCGGCTCGCGCAGGATGCCGCGCGGGAGCAGCTGGCCGTTGCCGAAGGGATTCGTCTTGTCGACGAGCAGCAGGTTGAGGCGGCCCTTGAGCGGGAGGTATTGAAAACCGTCGTCGAGCACCAGGGTGTCGCAGCCGAATTTCTTGATCGCGAACGCCCCCGCCTTCACGCGGTTCTTGTCCACGAGGACGATCACGCCGGGGAGGTTGCGCGCCAGCATGTAGGGCTCGTCGCCCGCCTCCTCGCTGTCGAGGAGCACGCGTTCGCCGTCGCTGACAATGCGGGGCGGAAGCTCGGCGGCATCGGTCAGCGCGTGCCACGCCCGCTGCCACAGCGGGGGCTTCTTGCTCTTGTAACCACGGCTGAGGATGGCGACCTTGCGGCCACGGTCGCGCAGGGCCTTGGCGAATTTTTCCACCACGGGCGTCTTGCCCGTTCCGCCCACCGTGAGGTTTCCAACCACCACGACGAGGCAACCGAGCGGCTGGTCGTGCAGAATACGATGCCGGTAAAGCCAGAGGCGGGCCTGGGTCACGCCATTGAAGAGCCACGAAAGGGTCTGGAGAAACGCGCCGTAAACCGCCGGTCCCGCCCCGGCGCGGCGGCCGTAAATTACGTCGATCGTGTAAAGTTCGAGCGCGTTGGTTTGTTTCTTCAGCCAGGACATGGAGTGCTTGCGGTGCAAAAACCTAAGATTGACCCGGCAGGCCACGTAAACAGTTTTCGGAGCGCCTGCGCACTTTCGCAGGTTCCATCTTCGATGTCCAACCACACAACCAAAACCAGCGCCGGGCGTCCGCCGCCGATTGCGCGCCGTTAAGGTTGTCCCGCCACACCAACCATGAGCTACAAATTATTCATTCCCGGCCCCGTCGCCGTTTCGGAAAAGACCCTGCGGGCCATGGCCCAGCCGATGATCGGCCACCGCAGCACGGACTTTGTCGCGCTCTACAATTCCATCCAGCCCGAGTTGCAGGCCCTGTGCTACACCCGGGACCCGGTCTACCTGTCCACCAGCAGCGCCTGGGGCGTGATGGAGGGTTCCCTCCGCAACGTCGTTAAAAAGAAGGTGCTCAACTGCATGAACGGCGCCTTCTCGGACAAGTGGTACGACGTCGCCCTGCGCTGCGGCAAACAGGCCACCGCCCTGAAGTTCGAATGGGGCCAGCCCGTGGATCCCGAGGCCATCCGCAAGGAACTCGCCACCGGCGCGTACGACGCGCTCACGCTCATCCACAACGAGACGTCCTGCGGCTGCATGAGCGACCTCGCGGCGATCATGCAGGTCGTCCGGGAGTTTCCCGACGTCATCGCCATCGTCGACACCGTCAGCTCGCTCAGCGCGCTGCCGATCAAGAAGGACGAACTCGGCATCGACGTGCTGGTGGCCGGTTCGCAAAAAGCTTTCGCCCTGCCGCCCGGCCTCTCGTTCCTCTCCGTCTCGAAGAAGGCGCTGGATCGCGCCGCCACGATTGCCGACCGCGGCTACTATTTCGACTACGTCGAATTCCAGAAGAACCACGAGGCCGGCATGACGCCGAGCACCCCGGTAATTTCGCTGTTCTACGCGCTCCGCTCGAAACTCGACGACATCAAGGCCGAGGGCCTCGAGGCGCGTTATGCCCGGCATGCCCGGCTCAACCAGACCGTGCGCGATCACGCCCTCGCCAAGGGTTTCAAGATGTTCCCGAAGGACGGCTACGGCTCAGTAACGCTGAACTGCTTCGCCAACACGCTGAACATCGACCTCGGCGCGCTGAACAAGATTTTGAAGTCGAAGCACCAGCTCGTGATCGATGTCGGCTATGGAAAGCTCAAGGGAAAGACCTTCCGCATCTCCAACATGGGCGACGAGACGGATGAGACGATCGCGGTCATGCTGAAAGCGTTCGATTCCGCGCTGGCCGAAACGCCCAAGGCGACGGCCTGAGCGGATCGTCCGACCCGGCGGCGAAGGCCGCCATTGCCTCCATCCCCGTCGTATCCGATCGCCGATCGGTCCGGTTGGACGTGAGCCCGGCCGCCCCGATCCCACCATAAAATTCACGGCGCGAATGGCGGCTGAAGCGATGGATTAGTCGCGGGCCGAAGGAGATCGGTTGAAAACAATTTCTTGCACTTCGTCGGCCCGCGGGTAACGGCTCGCGTTACATGAAGTCACTTGTCATCGCCGAGAAGCCGTCCGTCGCGGCCGATCTGGCGCGTTCTCTCGGGAAGATTCCAAAGAAAGGCGACCATTACGAAAACGACGACTACGTCATCTCGTATGCGCTCGGCCACCTCGTGGAACTCGAGATGCCGGAGGACATCGACAAGAAGAAATACGGCTTCTGGCGGCTCGAGACGCTGCCCATCATTCCGGCGAAATTCGGCCTCAAGCCGATCGAGCAGTCCAAGGAACGCTTCGGTGCGCTGAAAAAGCTCCTCGGCCGCAAGGATATCGGCCAGGTCATCAACGCCTGCGACGCCGGGCGGGAGGGCGAGCTGATCTTCGCCTACCTTTACCAGCTCACAAAGTGCAAGCTGCCGGTGAAGCGCGCCTGGATGCAGACGATGACCACCGGCGGCATCCAGGAAGCGTTCAAGAACCTGCGCGACGGCGCGAAGATGAAGGGCCTCGAGGACGCCGCGCGGTGCCGGAGCGAAAGCGACTGGCTGATCGGGATCAACGGCACGCGAGCGCTCACCAAGCGCATGTTCGGTTCCCGCGCCGGCAACGTCGCCTCCGTTGGACGCGTGCAAACTCCGACGCTCGCGATCGTCTACGCCCGCGAGCTGGAGATCCGAAATTTCAAGCCACGCGACTACTGGCGCGTCACCGCCACCTTCGAGGTGGCCAAGGGCCGCTACGAGGGCGTCTACCAGCGGCCCAATTTCAAGCGGGCGGAAAACGACGAGCACGACCGCATCGATCGCGTTTGGGCGAAGGCGATGGCCGAGGCCGTGCTCGCCGCCTGCCAGGGCCAGCCGCTCGCCGGCGTTACCGAGGAAAAGAAAGGCAGCACGCAGGCCGCGCCGCGCCTCTACGACCTGACGACGCTCCAGCGCGAGGCCAACAACCGCTACGGCCTGCCCGCCCGCCGCACACTCCAGATCGCCCAGGCGCTCTACGAGCGTCACAAGATGATCACCTACCCCCGCACCGACTCGCGCGCGTTGCCGGAGGATTATATTCCCACCTGTCGCGAGACGCTCAACAATCTCTCCGGTGACCTCGGCGTCCATGCGCACAAGGTCCTCGAAGCCGGCTGGCTCCGCCCGAACAAGCGCATCTTTAATAATGCGCAGATCTCGGATCACTTCGCGATCATCCCGACGGCGCACGAGGCCAAGAACCTCGACGACATGGAGGCCAAGGTGTTCGACATGATCGCCCGCCGCTTTGTCGCCGCGTTCTACCCTGCCGCCGAGTTCGACGTCACCACGCGCATCAGCACGGTGACGCCCGGCCACGATTTCAAAACCGAGGGCAAGGTCCTCACCTTCCCCGGCTGGCTGGCGGTTTACGGCAAGAATACCGTCGACGACGATTCGCCCGACTCGAAAGCCCTGCCTGCGCTGACCGCCGAGGACGGCTCGCCCGCCAAGGCGAAGACGGTCGACCCCATCCTTCACGCCGAGACGACGAAGCCGCCGCCGCGCTACACGGAAGCCACGCTTCTCTCCGCGATGGAAGGCGCCGGCAAGCTCGTCGAAGACGAGGAAATTGCCGAAGCCATGAAGGAACGCGGCCTCGGCACCCCCGCGACGCGCGCCGACACGATCGACGGTCTCATCAATCAGAAGTATGTCGACCGCCCGCTGCGCGAACTCATCCCAACCGCCAAGGCCGAGCAGTTGATCCAGTTTCTCGGGGCCGTGAAGGCCGATGCTCTCACCCAGCCGGCGATGACCGGCGAATGGGAGTTCAAGCTCCGTCAGATGGAGCACAATAAGTTCTCCCGCGCCCAGTTCATGGACGAGGTGATCGAGCAGACGAAGGGTATCATCGAACGCGTGAAAGGCTTCGAGGAGGACGACTCGGTCGCCCGTGTCACGGACATCCCCTCCCCGACGGACGGCAAGCCCCTGCGCGAAACCCTCCGCGGCTACAAATCGCAGGACGGCGAGTTCATGATCTACAAGGTCATCGGCGGTCGCCGGATGGAGGAACCCGAGGTCCGCGAACTCGTCACCGCCGGCAAGGTCGGCCCGCTCGACGGTTTCATTTCGGCCAAGACGCGCAGCCGTTTTTCCGCCCTGCTCAAGCTCGTCAAGGACGAGGAGAAGGGAAAGTGGGTCGCGCAGTACGATTTCGGCGACAAAGTCGATCTCGGCACCGTCGAGCCCTATTGGACCGATCCCAAAACCGGTGCGGGTCTTTGCGAGGTCGGCTCCAGTCACGTGCTGCGCGAGCGCGACGGCGAGGGCTGGAAACAAACCTTCCGCATCGGCCGTCTGATGTGCCAGAAGCCGATCACGCGCGAGATGGCCATCCAACTCGTCGCCGAGGGCAAGACCTCGGTCATCGAAAATTTCATCTCGAAAAAGGGCCGGCCGTTCAGCGCGATGCTCAAGCGCGAGGGCCCGAAGTTCTCGTGGGAGTTTCCACCGCGCGCACCGAAGCTCGACAAGGACGGCAATCCCATCGCCCGCAAGGCGAAGACGCCGCCGGACCTCTCCAAGGGCGTCATGCTCGGCAAGAGCAAGATGCACAAGGACGCCGAGATCGTCGAAACGCCCGAGGCATTTTACGTGCGCAAGCCCGACCAGGACAACCGCATCGTATTCACGTTGAAGAAGCAGCTGTGCGGCAGAGAGATTCCCGCCGACGAGGCGTTGAAGCTCTTCGAGAACGGTCGCACCGAGCTCATCCAGGGTTTCATGTCGAAACGCGGCATGCCGTTCGGGGCCTACCTCGTGTTGTCGAAGACCGGCGTGAAGGCGGAGTTTGAGTTTCCGCCGCGGTAAACGATCCGCCCCGCCGCGATTCGCGCAGCAACGAACGGCAAATCACCGGTTCATCGGGGGTTGGATCGCGCGCCAGCCCGACCCAGCACGCCCGCCCCCCGGCAATCCACGATCACGGGGGTTGCGCGATCGGCGACGGTGGGTAACTTCGCGTAAACCCCCGCGTCTTTCCCCTCACCGTGAAAAGCATTAAAACCTACCTCATTCTCGTTCTCGTCCTCACCACCGGCGGCGGAGTGGCGCTCGCCTGGCGGCAGTACCATGAACTGGTCGAGCTGCGGGCGGCGGCGATGAACAAGGATGAGCGCGCCGATCTGCAAAAGCGCATTTGGGATCTCGAGAAACTGAACCGGCAGATCTCGGACCAACTGGTGGCCCTGCAGGCGCGCATCGGCGATGGCGATCCGGCAGCGGATTCCCTCGCAGCCGACGATGGACGGCGCCGTCGGGATAGCGGTGCGCCGGAGGTCGGTCGCGGTGGCCGGGGCAATGCCGGAGCGCAACAAGCGGCCCTTCGAGAATTGATGGCCAAGCCCGAGGTGCAGGCGATCGTCGACCAGCAGCGCAAGGTCGCGATTGAACAACGCTATGCCGCCCTCTTTAAGTCACTGAATCTTTCGTCCGAGCAGTCCGAAAAGTTGAAGGGACTATTGGCAGACCGCCAGACGACTATACAGGACGTGATGGCCGCGGCCCGTGAGCAGGGCATCAACCCCCGCACGGATCCCGAGAGCTTCCGCAAGCTGGTCGCCGACGCTCAAAACCAGGTGACCGAGGGGATCAAGGCGGTCATCGGCGACACCGGGCTGACCCAACTCCAAAATTACGAGCAAACGCAGCCCCAGCGGAATCTCGTGAACGATCTTCAGCAGCGGTTGAGCTACACGAATACCCCGCTTTCGGCGTCCCAGTCCGACCAACTCGTCCAGATTCTGGCGGCCAACGCCCCCTCCCGCCCCGCCAATGCGGGTGGCGGCGACGGGATGGGCCGGGGCCCGGTGGCCATGGAGGGATTCGGTCCCGGCTTCGGCGGGCGGGGTGGCGAAATCGGCGCCTTGGCCGGAGCATTCATCGGCGGGCCGGGTGGCGGCGCCCTTGCCGCGGCGTTCGAGGGCGGACGCGGAGGCGGCACCGCGCCGATTACCCCCGCGGCGGTCAACCAGGCCCAGTCCGTGCTCGCCCAACCCCAGGTGGCGGCCCTCCAGCAGATGCAGCAGCAGCAGCAGGCGCAGCAACAACTGCAACAAATGGTCCGCAGCACGCTCCAGCAAAACGTCCCCGGCAGCCAGAAAAGTGGCGCCGCCCCCGCCCCCGCCCCGGCCAACGGCGGCAACGGACGGCGCCGGGGTGGCGGTTAAGTCCCCCACCGGCTGACCTGCGCAGAGTTTGCCCCGCGCTCGACGTGGGGCCCGGCGAGCGCTCCGGCCGGCCTGAGAAAACCCTTGCGGGAACAATCCGCGGGCGGGACAGTGGCGCCCTCTCTCGTTTCCCATGATCGTTACAACCGCGCAGCTCTTCAAACACGCTTACGGCAAATACGCCGTAGGCGCCTACAACATCAACAACGCCGAGCAGGCGATGGGGCTCTTCAAGGGCTGTATCGACTCCCAGGCGCCGTTCATCATCCAGATTTCGAAGGGTGCGCGGAAATACACCGACAAGCGCATGCTTGAGGCGATCATTCGCGCCGCGGGCGAGATCTTCCCCGATGCGATCTACGCCGTTCACCTCGATCATGGCGACGAGGAGACTTGCTACGACTGCATCAACTCCGGCTTTTTCAGCTCCGTGATGATCGACGCGTCGCACGACCCGTTCGCGAAGAATGTCGAGATCACCAAGCGCGTCGTCGCCGCCGCCCACAAGAAGGGCATTTCGGTCGAGGCCGAGCTCGGTATGCTTGGTGGCGTCGAGGAGGACATCAAGGTCGAGGACGGCAACGCGTGCCTGACCGATCCGGATGAGGCCAAGGAATTCGTGAAACAGACCGGCTGCGACTGCCTGGCGGCGGCCATCGGCACGTCCCACGGCGCCTTCAAATTCAAGGGCAAGCAGTCCCTGCACTTCGACGTCCTCCAGAAGATCCAGGACCGCCTCCCGGGCTTCCCGCTCGTCATGCACGGCTCGTCGTCGGTACCGAAGGATGAAGTAGACCGCATCAACGCGGCCGGCGGGACGATCAAGGACTCGATGGGCGTCGACCCGAACGAATATCTCCCGGCCGCCAAGCTCGGCGTGACCAAGGTCAACATCGACACCGACGGCCGCCTCGTCTGGACCCGCGTCCACCGCGAGTTCTTCCGCGACAAGCCGGGCGATTTCGATTTCCGCCCGCCGGGCAAGATCTTCATCGAAGAATACGCGAAATTCATCGCGAGCCGCAACGTGTTCCTCGGCAGCGCCGGCCAACTCGCCGACCTCAAGGCCAGCCTCGGGAAGTAATTTGCCCCGTCGAGATTGATCTCTGCCGGCGAGCTCAGGCTCGCCGGTTTTTTTGTGCCGGGATGCCCCGCCTTGCCATCGACACGGAAACCGTTTCGCCGGGCGAGGCGGCGGCGATGATCGCGGCCGCGATCTAACGGAGGCGCCACCTCCTCCCTTCGCCACCGCGGAATCAGCCCACGCTACTTGAGCACCTTGAACAGACTCACCTCATCGTCCGTCCAGTGAAGCGGCGGACGGTGTTTGGCGCGCGGCTCCTCCTTGGCGCTGATGATTTCCTCTTTCGCCAGGTGCGACTGGTTTCGGCACAAGAGCACCCAGGTCGACGAATAGAGAAACCAGGATTCCTCGACGTCGTTGGAAATGGTCGCGATGCCCAGGTTAAAATGCGCGGCCGCGGCATCCACCACCGGCTGGAGATCGAGGTAACGGTTGGAGATGTGCACGGCGATCACGCCGTTGGGCGCGAGGTGCTTCAGGTAATTCGCGAAGGCTTCGCGGGTCAGCAGGTGCGCCGGAACGGCGTCGCTGCTGAACGCATCCAACGCGAGGAAATCGAACTGCTGCGGTGTGCCCGCGGCTAGTTCGCGTTCCATTGTGAGGCGGGCGTCGCCATAGACGATCTCGACCTTGCCCTTGCAGCGTTCGAGGTAGGTGAACGGATCGCGGGCGAGTTTCTCCACCGCGGGATTGATTTCGTAGTAGCGCACGCGGTCGCCCGTGCGCCCGTAGGCGGCGAGCGTCCCGGTCCCGAGGCCGACGACACCGATGTGGCGCGGCCCTTCCGGCATCAGGTGCTTGAACGCCAGCCCCACCCCGCTGGCATCGCCATAGTAACTGGTGATCATGTCCCTTTTCTCGGGCGAGACGAACTGGAGGCCGTGCGTCGTCGCGCCGTGCATCAACAGGTGGTAGTGATCGTCTTCATCCTCCCGCGAGTAATCGAAGACCTTGAGCGTGCCGTAGAAATTGCGCGACGCCCGGATCACCGACGTGCCGTCCGCCGAGCGGGCCTCCCGGATCATCGCGGCCACCAGCGCACTGGCCAAGATCGCAACGAAAGCGCCCATGCGCGGCTGCCAGTCGCCGAGCAGCCGCCGCCCCGGAAAATCCGTCGCGCACGCGACGAACCCCACGAATCCGACGAGGATCAGCCAGCCGAACCGCTTGTGAAAATTCACCCATTCCGTCGGGAACCCCGCCCCACCGTCGAACGCGCTGCGCAGCCATGGCCCCACCACGGTCACCGCGATCAGCCCCACCGCCACGGCCGCCACGATCTCGCGGCTCCGATGCCGGAAGCACAGCGCGGCCAGGGCCCCGCCCATCAGGCCGAGGCCGATCTCGAGCTCGCGATAATCGACAAACCACATCGGCGCGATCACCGCCACGAACAGCCCGCCCAGCGCGCCGCCGGCGGAGATCATCAGGTAGAACGCCGTCAGCCCCCGGGGCGCCGGACGGAGCCGGTAGAGTTCGCCGTGACACACCATGCAGACCGCGAACAAGACCGTACAATAGCCGGCGATCTGGTATTTCATCGGCGCATCGGAGCCGGCGCCCTGCAAGAGCCAGATCACCGCAACTCCGACGACAATCAAAGCGACAAAGACGTCGCGCCGGTACCAGCGCGCATGATCGAAGCACACGACGAAACTCAACAGGTAAAGCGCGAGCGGGATCACCCACAGAAAGGGAATGACCGCGACTTCCTGGCAAAGCTTGTTGGTGGTCGCCAGGAGGAACAACGACGCGGTCGCCGGCAACGCCAGCCAAAGCAGTCGGTCGCTCCATGGCGCCGGCGGCTCGGCGTTCGCGGCGTCTGACTCCGGCTCGGCTCCGGCCCCGGACGGCGCATCGCCCGTCCGCCAGACGCGCACGGCACAAAACCCGCACAACAGCACGAACACCCCGAGCCCCACCGACCACCACAGCGCCTGGGCGTGGCGCGAAAACTGCACCTCAAACCAGACCGGGTAGCTCAGCAACGCCAGCAACGACCCTACATTCGATAACGCATAAAGCCGGTACGGCGACACGCCGGGATTCGTCTGGCTGAACCAGCGCTGCATCAACGGCCCGGTTGAAGACAGTACAAAATACGGCACGCCCACGCACACGGTCAGCAATTTCAAGATCCGCCAGACCGGCTCCGTGCCGTCCAGGGGCTTCCACCCTTCACTCGGCGTGATGGGCAGACAAGCGAGCGCCACGGCCAGCAACACCAAGTGCAACACCGCCTGAGTGCGCGGGCGGAGGCGCGTGGCGGTGAAATGCGCGTAGGCGTAGCCACCGAGCAGCAGGGTCTGGAAAAAAAGCAGGCAGGTCGTCCACACGCCGGGGCTGCCGCCGAACCACGGCAGGATGTACTTGCCGATGAGCGGCTGGACTTGGAAGAGCAGGAACGCTCCCGTGAAAATCGTCAGGGCAAAGGGAAGCATGGGGGCAGGACGCAAGGGACGGCCAAACCGTCCCAAAAATCTACGCAAAAACGCGAATCCTCACGGCAGCCACGGATACTTCCGCGCATCCGGCTTTCGCTTTTCGCGCTGGGCGGTCATGAACTCCTTCGCCTCGTCGCTCATGTAGTAAAGCATCGTGGCGTTCCCCGCCAGCTCCTGGATGCCGGCCTGTCCGTCGAGCTCGGCGTTAAACCCGCTCTTGAGCAGCCGGATGGCCAACGGGCTCTTTTCCATGATTTCTCCCGCCCATTTCACGCCCTCGGCTTCGAGCTGGGCAACGGGCACGACCGCGTTGACGAGTCCCATCTCGAGGGCCTGTTGCGCGTTGTATTGCCGGCAGAGAAACCAGATTTCACGCGCTTTCTTTTGCCCGACCACCCGCGCCAGATAGCTCGAACCGAAGCCACCGTCGAAACTGCCCATTTTCGGACCGACCTGCCCGAAAATCGCATTGTCCGCGGCGATGCTCAGATCGCACACGACGTGCAGCACATGCCCGCCGCCGATCGCGTAACCGGCCACCAGCGCAATGACGACCTTGGGCATCGAGCGGATGAGTTTCTGCAAATCGAGCACGTTGAGCCGGGGGACGCCGGCTTCGTCGATGTAGCCGGCGTGTCCCCGCACGGCCTGGTCGCCTCCGGCGCAGAACGCGTATTTTCCGTCCGTGTGCGGACCCGCGCCGGCCAGCAGCACCACCCCGATTCTGGGGTCTTCCCGTGCATCCGAGAAGGCATCGAACATTTCGCTCACGGTCAGCGGCCGGAAGGCGTTGCGCTTTTCCGGGCGGTTGATGGTCACCCGCGCAATACCGCCGGCCTTGTGGTAAAGAATGTCGGTGTAGGTTTTGGCGACCTGCCATTCGGAAATCATGGTGCGGAGCGTGAAAACTTTTTCACGGCTTGTCCACCGGCCAGCGTGACGCGAAATCAAGCTGATTTCCCGCGCCGGCAGAAACAGCTTGGAGCCTTCCGGCGCATCCGAGACACTTCACCTTTCCACGATGTCCAGTTCCGCCTCCACGTCAGCCAAGACTGTCAGCCAACGGGCCCTTTGTATCGGGGCCCTCGGCGTCGTCTTTGGCGACATCGGCACGAGTCCGCTGTACGCGATGAAGGAGTGTCTGGCGCAACTCGCGCCGGGCGAACGCGCCGAGGGGGTGCTCGGCATCCTTTCCCTGATGACCTGGTCGCTGCTGCTGGTCGTCTGCGTGAAATACATCGGTTACGTCACCCGAGCCGACAACCGCGGCGAAGGAGGAGTTTTCGCCCTGCTCGCCCTGAGCCACTCCAAAGTCGATGCCGGTAAACTGGGCGGCAAGGTCCGTCCGACGATACTCATCATCCTGATCGGGGCCGCCCTGCTCTATGGCGACAGCGTGATCACGCCGGCCATCTCGGTGCTTGGCGCCGTCGAGGGTTTGAAGGGCTTCAATCCGGACCTGCAGCGCTACGTCACGCCGATCGCCTGCGCCATTCTCGCGGGCTTGTTTTGGTTCCAGCACAAGGGCTCGAAGGCGATCGGCGGCATCTTCGGTCCGGTCATGCTCGTGTGGTTCCTTGTCCTAGCCCTGCTGGGGCTTTGGCAGATCAAGGAAGCGCCGCAGGTGGTCGCGGCCCTCAATCCCCTGCTCGGCATCAAGCTGCTGATGACCCATCCCGCAGGGGCGATTGTCATCCTGGGTTCGGTGGTGCTGACCATCACCGGCGCCGAGGCGCTTTATGCCGACATGGGCCACTTCGGGCGCAAGGCGATTACCCAGGCCTGGTATTTTTTCGCGTTCCCCGGACTGCTGCTGAACTACTACGGACAGGGAGCGTATGTGGTCACCCACCCCTTCTCGACCGACAATCCGTTTTTCGCCCTCGCGCCGCCCGGCTGGGGGCAGCTGGCGCTGACGCTCCTTTCGATTGCTGCCGCAATCATCGCCAGCCAGGCGGTGATTTCCGGGGCGTTTTCGCTGACGCGCTCGGCGATCCAGCTGGGTTATTTTCCTCGCCTCAAAATCACCCATACCAATGCCCACCAGGTCGGGCAGATCTATGTGCCGCTGATCAACACCGCCCTGGCCCTCACCGCGATCGCCATCGTGGCCGATTTCGGATCCAGCGACCGGCTGGCGGCCGCCTATGGCATCGCGGTCACCGGCACCATGATTGTGACCACCTACGCCTTTTTCCGGGTGATGCGGCGGCACTGGCGGTGGTCGCTTGGCCATGCCCTCGCCCTCACTTCCGTGTTCATCGTGATCGACGCGACTTTTTTCCTCGCGACGCTGCACAAATTCATGGACGGCGGGTGGCTGCCGATCGCGATCGCCGCGCTGGTCGTCGCGATCATGCACACGTGGAAATCCGGCAAGTCTCAGATCTTCCAGCGAATTTACGCCAACGAGATCACGGAGCAGGAACTCTGCGACATCGCCTCCAGCCGGCACATCACCCGCGTCCGCGGCACCGGTGTCTTCATGGCGGGAAATCCCAACGGCACGCCCCTCGTCCTCCTGCACCACGTCAAGGCGAACAAAGTGCTGCATGAGACCGTCGTACTGCTGAGCATCGCCACCGAGGAGGTGCCCTACGTCGAAGGCCCGGAATTTCTCGCCGTGCGCGAAATCGGCCAGGGCGTATGGCGGGCACTCGCGCGCTACGGCTACATGCAGTCGCCCGACGTGACCGCCCTGATCGAGGAGATTCGCAAGCGCGGCGTGCCGCTGAAGCCGTCGGAGGCCACTTACTATTTCAACCGCGAGATGATCATCACCGGTGGCGACGCGGCGATGTGGGAATGGCAGAAGCACTTTTACGCCTTCCTGAGTCGCAACGCCCGCCAGGCGCGCGACTATTATCAACTCCCGCCGATGCAAATCATCGAGGTGGGCCTGCCGATCCAGCTGTAGCCGCCGCCGGCGGTTCACCCGCTTCCCGCCAGCACCGCACGAGGGAGGCCCTCCTACAATCCCGCCGCGATTTCGGTGAACACTCGCTTGCGAAACGCCGCGTCCCGCTTGCGATCGGTCCGCAGCTCAATCACGCGCACTCCGCTTGCCGGCAGCGCCGAAATCAAACCCGTAAAATGATCCCAATCGCGCACGAGGACATACCCGGCTCCGTATGCCGCGGCTAGTTTTTCAAAGTCGGCCTCCTGGGGCGTGGCGAAAAATTCCTCGAACGTCGGCTCGAACTGGGCCACGGGCAGGTGCTCGAAAATACCCCCGCCGCGATTGTTGATCACCACGACGGTGAGCGAACCGCGCACTTTGGGGCGGAGCAGAAAACCGTTCGTGTCGTGCAGCAACGCGAGATCGCCCGTCAACAGCACCGCCGGACGATCCGTGCCATGCGCCACCCCCAGCGCCGTCGACAGCGTGCCGTCGATGCCATTGGCGCCACGATTGAAGAAGGCCGGCACCCGGCGGACGTTCCCGGGCCAGAAATACTCTACGTCCCGCACCGGCATCGAGTTCCCCAGACTGAGTGGCGTCGCCTCCGGCAAATGCCGCGCGAGCAGCCAGGCCGCCTTGCCCTCGAAAAGTTCGGCGGTCGCGCCGAGCCGCGCGTCGAGCGCCGCCCGGGCCTTGCGTTCGAACGCGGCCCACATGCGCTCGTAGCCATTGGCCTCCGTCGTGGCGGGGAGACTTCCGGCCAGCGTGGCCAGCGAAAGCGAACTCTGTCTCGTGCGCCCGTGGAGGGCGTCGCGGTTGTCTATCCGCTCCGACATGAGCCAGACCGGCGCGTCGCTCGCTTCCAGCCAGGCCCGCAAAACCTTGCTCGTCGGCCAGCCGTCCAGACAAAGCACAAGGTCCGGTTTCAATCGCTCCGCGGCGTTCTCGTTGCGCAGGATCGTGTCATAGCTCGTGACGAGCTGCGGCACCACGTCGGCGTGATTCCGCAGCGGACTGAGCGCATCCGCGAGCACCGGCCAGCCGAGCTTGCGCGCCAACTCGCCGACCACCTGCGCGTAGCCAGCCGGATGCGCTGGCTGGGCGGCACCCGCGATAATCACGCCATGAACATCCGCCCCGAGGCGCGGTCCCGCCGCCAGCGCCCCCGTTTCCAGGGCGGCCTCCGGGAGGTGGGCAAAAAATGTCGTCCAATCCACCGTGGCCGCCAGGGCCGTGGTCGCACCGTCGTCCGGCAGCGGCGGAAGCGGATCCCGAAACGGCGCGTTCAAGTGCACGGGGCCACGCAGGGGCTGCCGCGTGCGCTGGAGTGCGTGCGCCACCGTTTGCCGCAGGTAGCGCAATCGGGGCACGGTCATCTCCGGCACCGCAAGTTCGTGGAAAAACGAGACGTAATCGCCGTAGAGCTTTTGTTGATCGATCGTCTGGCCGGATGCGCACGCCCGCATCTCCGGCGGGCGGTCCGCCGTGATGATCAGCAACGGCACGCCGCTCTCCCTCGCCTCAACGACGGCGGGAAAGTAATTCGCGGCCGCCGAGCCGCTGGTGCAAACGAGCGCCGTGGTTCGGCCGGTTGCCTTGGCCAGTCCCAGCGCGAAAAATGCGGCCGACCGCTCGTCGAGCACGGGGATCGCCTCGATCCCGGGATGCCGCGCGAAGGCAAACGCCAGGGGCGCCGAGCGCGAACCGGGCGAAATGACGGCGGTCCGAATTCCCCCGCGGACCAACGTCTCGACCAGCACGCCCGCCCACAGGGAATTGGGGTTGCGGGAGTCGGGGAAGGGCGTCGAGGACATGCGGACGGTCGGTTGTATTCCGGCGGGCGGCGAGGATGGCGGGGCGCGGGGCCGCGAAGCAAGTGCGGGGTTGCGCCCGCTCAGGTCAGCAGCGCCTCCAGCATAGCCTTAAACTTGAGCTCCGTTTCCGAAAATTCCTTTTCCGGGGTCGAGCCCGCGACAATGCCGGCCCCCGCGTAGATCCGCGCCGTCGCGCCGTCGACGAGGGCGGAGCGGATGCCGACAAAAAATTCGCCACCGCCGCGGGCATTCATCCAGCCCAGCGCTCCGGCATAAAGCCCGCGCGGGAAACCCTCCAACTCGCGAATCCGGCTCACCGCGGCCGCCCTCGGACTGCCCCCCACCGCCGGCGTGGGATGCAGCGCCCCGAGGACATCGAGCAGCCGTACGCCCGGCGGCAACGTGGCGCGCACGGCGGTTTGCAGGTGTTGCACATTCGCAAGCCGGCGCACGTGCGGCCGGGTCGAGAACTCCGGGGCCACCCCGAGCGGGGCGAGCCGCGCCACGATATCGTCCAGCACCTCCTGCTGCTCCCGTCCGTCCTTCTCGCTGTGCAGCAGGGCATCGGCGAGCGCGGCATCCTCGCTGGCCGTCGCCCCGCGTCGCATCGATCCGGCCAGCGCCTCGGTTTCGAGGATGCTTTTGCTGACGCGTACCAGCCGTTCGGGACTCGCGCCGATGAAACTCGGCCCCGCTCCCCGGGTGAACGAAAACGAATAACAGTCTGGAAACCTCTCCCGCAGCCCGTTGAGCATTTCCAGGGGATGCAGCGGCTCGTCCGCCCGGACATCCTGCGCACGCGCCAAGACGATCTTTTTGAAATCGCCGGCCGCGATGCGCTGCACCGCCTGCCCCACCGCCGCGCGATAGTCCCCCGCCTCGCTCGTCGTAAAGCGACGCGGGGCCCGAGGGAAACCCGGCGCGTCGGCCGGCTTCTCGACCGCCCGGAAGCCGGCCATGCCACGCGCGCTCCGATAGTCGAAGCGGGTAAACTTGCCATGGGCCCGCCACACGCGCTCGGCCAGACCGTCGAGGTCCGAATCCGGTGCGATCACCAGATTTGCCACCGCGGTCGAGGTGGCTCCGGCGCGCGCCACCTGCCACCGGGGCACAAATGCGCTGGCCGGCGCAAAGGGCTCCCCGGCTTCAATCTCGTCGTGAAACGTAAAACCCGCGAAGAAATGCGGTCCGCCAAACGGGGCCGCGACGTCGCCCACCGCGATCGTGTGTGCGAGCGTTTCGTCGATCCACGTTTGCACGTCGGCAAAACGCGTCGCCCCGCGCCCCGTGAACGTCGCCGCCACTTCCGCGCCCGCCACCGCGCTCTCGATGCTCGGCCGCTCGGCGTAGAAGTGCGGCGCCGCCGGTTCGAAAATCGACTCGAGTACGGCCAGCGGATCGAGCGCGTCGACGGCGAGCGAAATGCTGACGAGCTTCGGATGGCGATCCCGCGCCGCCGCCGCCCGGCATTCGCCGAGGAACGCCCGCAACGCCGCCGGAGAGGCGTCTTGCGCCGGGTGCAGCGGGAGGATGGTCACGATGAATCTTTCGCATTCCTCCTTCGCTTCATTTTTCTCCCTTCACCGGCGCTGCCGAAGGAGGAAGATAAAGAGAAAGGAGAAAGATTGCTACGCCGTCTTCACCGGCGCCTTTTCCGGCGGCGCCGGCCGCGGGAAGAGCACGAGTGCGGGGGCGACCTTCGCTCCGTCGAGCCGGGAACTCCAATTCAACTCGTCGCGCCACGCCGGGCCCGGCACGTAACCGAGCACCCCGTTGATTTTCTCGGTGGTCGCCGGGGTGACGTGGCGGATCAGCGCCACGCTCAGGCGGAGCGCCTCGGTCATCGTGGCGAGCGCCGTGCGCAGCAGGGCCTGATCCTTCGCTTCGGAGGATTTGCCGAGCTTCCACGGCGCGCGCTTCTCGACGTAGGCGTTCGTCTCGGTCAGGAAATGCATCGCGCGCTCGAGCGCGGTGTGAAACTGAAAGCCCTCGCAGAGGGTGATGAATTCGTCGCGAGTTTTGTCCCACAGGGCGTGCAGCGAACGCTCCAGATCTTCCGCCACCTCGGCCGCCGGCACGACTCCGCCGGCGAAGCGCGTGGTCATGTTGAGCGCGCGGTTCACGAGGTTGCCGAGATTGTTCGCGAGTTCGCTGTTGTAGCGGACGAGGAATTGCTCGCGGGTGAAATCGCTGTCCTGGCCGACGTTCATCTCCCGAATCAGGAAATAACGAAAGGCATCGGCGCCAAATTCGTCCACGAGATCCAGCGGGTTGAGGGCGTTGCCCGTGCTCTTCGACATCTTCGCCCCGCTCTGCATCCACCAGCCGTGCACGAGCAGGCCCTGCGGCAGCGGAATCCCCGCGGCCTGCAGTATGATCGGCCAGTAGACCGCGTGGGGCGGCACGAGGATGTCCTTGCCGATGACGTGGTAGGTCGCCGGCCAGATCCCAGGCTGGTCCGCGACGGCGGAGTAGTAGTTGAGCAGCGCGTCGAACCAGACGTAGGTCACGTATTCCCCGTCGAACGGCAGCGGGATGCCCCACTCCAACCGCGCGCGCGGCCGGGAAATACAGAGGTCGTTCAACGGCTCCTTGAGGAATTCCAGCACCTGCTTCTGGCGGTAGCGTGGGAAGACAAAATCCTCGTGACTCGTCAGAAATTCGATGAGCCAGTCCTGATAGGAACGCAGCTTGAAGAAGTAGTTCGATTCGGTGAGCTCCGTGACTTCGCCGAAAATCTCGGGCCACGATCCATCCGGCAGCCGGTCCTTTTCCTGCAGGAACTGCTCCTGCCGCGTGGAGTAAAATCCCCGGTATTCCGCTTTGTAGATTTCCCCCTTGTCGAAGAGTTTTTGCAGCACCTGGTGCACGACTTTCTTATGCCGCTCCTCTGTCGTACGGATGAAGTCGTCGTTGGAGATATTGAGCCGTTGCAGGAGCGTCCGGAACTCGCCGCTCACCTGATCCGCATACTGCCGGGGCTCGATGCCCAGCTTGCGCGCGCTCGCCTGCACCTTCTGGCCGTGCTCGTCCGTGCCGGTGAGAAAATGCACGCGGTCGCCCAGTTGCCGCCGAAACCGGGCAATGACGTCCGTCAGCACCTTTTCGTAGGCGTGGCCCAGGTGCGGCGAACCGTTCACGTAGTCGATGGCGGTCGTGATGTAGAAGGACTTCATGCAGAGCCGGTCACCCAAAACCCGACCGCGCGAAAAGTCGAAAGATTTGCGGCCGGCGACCGCCCTCCGCAAGTGGGAGTCGGTCGCGTGCCGGCGTTGACGCCCCGTCGCCCCCCCGGCACTCTCGCGCTTTCTGAAGTATGAATCCGCTGCCGCGTTACCTCGCTCTGGCGCTGTTCGTCGCCCTGGCCGCACTGGTTGCCCTGCTTGCGGGCTCAATCTGGCGGAGTGCCCAGAGGGAATCGGCCGAGGTGGGTGGGGTGGCCGAGCGCGGCAGAACGGCGGAGACCGGCTCGCGGCGCGCAGTCATCCATTCGCAACGCCTCGCCCTGGGGCTGGCCAGTGCGGCCCTGGTCCTGACGTTGATCATCATCGTGGCCGGCCGGCCGCCGCGCGCCAACGACGCCCCCCCACCCTTCGCGATCGCCCGTTCCGAAATCGGCACCCTGGCCCGCCTGGCGGAGACGTCGGTGGCACAAAGCGCGGCGCTCGACCGGGAACGCGACGTCCGGCGGCTCGCCGAGGAGGATGCAGCGCTCCAGCAGCACCTTCTGGCCCAGTCGCTCGAAGAGAAGATTCGCCTCGGGCGCGACCTGCACGACGGCATCATCCAGTCGCTTTACGCGGTCGGCCTCACGCTGGAATCGGTGCGGGCGATCGTTAAATCGGATCCGGAAGACGCCGACCGGCGGCTCGAGCAAATCCGCACCAGCCTCAACAATGCCATCCGTGACGTGCGAGCCTATATCGGTGGGTTGACCCCCGCCAACCTCCGACGCTCCGACTTCGCCCGCGCGATCGGGAGCTTGCTGGCCGAATTGAGCGCAAGCCGGGACGCGCAGCTCGACGTCAACATCGATGAAGAGGCGGCCGCCCGGCTCACGCCCGACCAGAGTATCGAGGCGCTGCAAATCGTGCGCGAGGCCGCCAGCAACGCTCTGCGTCACGGCGGAGCGTCGCGGATCACTGTACGCGTCCACCAAAGCGATCGCGAAATCTGCCTGCTCGTGCAGGACAACGGCGGCGGCTTTGACGCCTCCTCGCGTCGCGACGGCGGCCACGGTTTGGGCAACATGGAGGCCCGCGCCGAGCGTCTCGGCGCCTCGCTCCGCGTCACCAGCCGGCGGGGCGAAGGCACCCGCGTCATTGCCATCCTGCCGATCCTCGCCCCGACCACCGCATGATCCCCGACCCAACAAAATCCCCGGTCACGGTGCTCCTGATCGACGACAGCGAAGTGGTCCGCGCGGGCCTGCGCACCCTGCTGGGGACCGACGCGGCGGTTGCGATCGTCGGGGAGGCCGCGACGGTTGCCAGTGGGGTTGAGGCGGCGGCCCGGTTGCGTCCGGATCTCGTCCTGCTCGATATCCGGCTGCCGGATGGCACGGGCTTCGAGGCCTGCCGGCAGATTTTGAAACACGCGCCGGATACCCGCGTACTGATTCTATCCTCGATTGCCGACGACGCCATGGTGGACGAGGCGATTCGCTCCGGTGCCAACGGCTATCTGTTGAAGGAAATCGACGGTCGTGGCTTGGTGAACGCGGTCCGCGATGTCGCCGCCGGCAAATCCATCCTCGATCCGGCGATCACGGCCCGGGTGATGCGACTGGTGAAGGCCGGAGGGGGGGGGCGCGACGCGCGCGACACCCTGTCGTCCCAGGAAAATCGGGTACTCGCCCTGATCGCCGAGGGCTGCACGAACAAGGAGGTCGGCGCCAAACTCGGCCTGAGCGAAAAGACCGTGAAGAATTACCTCAGCACGGTGTTCGAGAAACTTCACGTCTCGCGCCGCGCCGAGGCCGCGGTGATCTACGCCCAGGGAAAAAACCGCTGACAACGGGCGATGGGGGGGGCGAGCTAAAAGCTCGTAGGGCGCGGAGCGAACGTCAAAGGTGCCGGCACGCGCCAGGATCCGGACGATCCCGCGGCACCGCGGTTCCCTGCCATCCATCCGAAATCGAAATGAAATACGTCGAATACAAAATCGTGGAGGAGGTAAACATCGAGCGCTTCGAGAAGGCGATCAACGAACTGATCCGGCAGGGCTGGCAGCCCCACGGCAATCTCGTGATCCTTCCCCGGCACGACAACGAGATCGCCGACGGCCTCTTCCAGGCGATGGTCAAGCCGGCGCCGGACGCGGGCTAACTGCCCGAGCGCCGGCGCCTCAAATCGCCGTTGGGCTGGAGTCTCCGAGCCGTTCGAGACCGTCTTCGCTGCTGACCGCGCCAAGCTTCCGCTCCTCCGCGCTCAGGGTCAGGGCATGGATTCGCGCGTCGGTCATGTAGAACTTGAGGCGAATCTCTTTGCCCAACAGCTGGTGCAGATCGGCCCGGTCCTTCCACCGCACCGGAAAGTCGAGAGCGTTGCCCTGGATGTCCACGCCATCCGCCGCGGTGAACCCCGGAATCGGCTGCCAGTTGCGCGTCAACGCCTCCACGCGAATCGATCCCTTCGCCCACGTGGCCGCGTTTAGATACACCCGGGGATGTTCCACCTTGAACGGCTTCGTCACCACCCGGGAGGGCCCGGAACGAGGCGCGCCGGTTTCCAGCGACACGAACCGGTCCCGCTTGAACGTGGCCAGCGCCGCCCCGCATCTGACCACGGCTGGGTCGAGATCCGCCTCACCCGCACTGTGCAGAAAATTGAGCGCCGCGTAGTAGAGGTAGACCGTGTCGTTGACGACGATGGGCTCGGGTTGGGTGCAGGCCATCGCCATGTAGTCGTAATATCCCGTGGCGCCAGATGGGATGAAGGGCGTGCCCCGGCAAACCCGGGTGAAGTTGACCCCGTCCCGGCTGGTGGCGAGTTCCACGTCGATCGATTCCTTGGTCAGATGAAACACGCTCACGTAACCGACGTAAATCTCCCCGAATTTATGCGCTGAAAATTGGTAGAGCTCCGTGTCGGCGGGATCGTCCGGTTCCATGCTGAGGATCGGGCGGTGATTTTTCCAAACCCGGAGATCATCGCTCTCGGCATAGGCATAGGTGCGATAGTAGCGGTCCAGCCGCTTCCGCTCGCGATCCCCCTCGTCGGCGATCAGGTGCTCGCCAAACTCTGGATTCGTGCGGCGATAGATCACCCACGTTCCCTTGGCGGGGTCGTAAATGATATTCATGAGGCAGTCGTCTCCCACTCCCGAGACATCGTTGGGCGACTGCCAGATCGGGACGCTACCACAGGTCCATTTGATCCCGTCCGGCGAGGTGGCGATATGCGCTCCCCGGCGGTGATCCTGGACGATTGCCAGGGCGACAAACTTCTCCCCGGCGTTCCGCGGTTTGGGATTTTTCGTCACCGACCAAAAAAAGGCCTTCTTGCCCTGCGGCGGCATGACTTTACTTGGCTCGATAAACCGGCCTTTTGCCTGGGAATCCGCCGGCGCAATCATGTCGCTCGCGAAGACAATGTTGTGATCGCGCCGTCCGCCAATCTCGATGGCCCCCAATTCCGGCTTGTTCCACTGCACGCCGTCGGTGGACGTAAGATAAACCATGTAGGCGGCATTGCCCCCCACGCGATTCGAGCGCCAGTCGCTTCCCGCCCTCGCCCACATCTTGAACAGTTTGTCCTCCTTGTCGTACATCGTGGTGTAGGGCTGCATATTGTTGCCCTCCCACCAGCGGTCGCAGCGGACAACGGGATTCAACAGGTGCTTTTTCGGCTGATGCAGCCGCCGCGAAACCCCGGGCGTCACCTCGATCATTTTGTTGTCGAGGAAAAGCTCCGTCACGTGGCCCGCCTTCGCCACGGGCGTACCGGTGACCGGGATCGCTTCCGCCGCCCGGGCCGAGAGCTGCCCGCCCAAAACCGAGCCGACGCCGGCTGCCGCGGTGATTTGCAGAAAGTCGCGGCGGTTTAAACGCGGGAGTTTGTCCGCGGTAGGCAGGCCGGACCGGCTGGACGTTTTCGATCTGGAGTCTTGGGATTCAACAGGGGGGGCGGGTGGGGTTTTCGACATAAATTCCTTCAGATGGACTGTCTCATGATTTCAGCGACGACTTCGATCACTCGCCTGCCCCGTGAAGCCGGGGCCGATGCGCAGGCCGTGACGCCGTTCCCACCAATATCCGGCAATCTTGCCCTCCGCCGTGAAAACCAGACGGCGCACGGCGGAGAAAATCTTCATCTGGTGAACGTTAAAGACCGGCCGCGGGGTTTCGTTTCGTGAACAAGGACAACCACGCACCGGCGGGAATCAACGTCGAACTCATCGCGACGAAGAGGTGGGGCGCATCTCATTTTCCTAATTGCAGGGCTCGCGTTGGCGGCCGCGGGTCATGCCATTTTTGCCCTCAATTTTGCGCCGAGTACACGCACATTACGCGATCATCGTTGCCCTCCGAATGTCCACCGTGCGATATGAAGTCCCCCCAACCTCTGCCCGCCCCTCGCGATGATCATCCTGTTTCCCCGTCGTCTCCTTCTCACCGTCGGCCTCAGCCTCGCCGTCGCCGCCGGCCTCGATGCCGCCCCTAGGGCCCATCCGGATACCGCCGGCTGGAAGCCGCTCCTGGCCGCGGATTGCTCCGATGCGGTCACGAAGCCCGGCGACTGGGCCTTTGTAGACGGCGTGCTCGTCGCCAGGACGCACGAGACCCTCTGGACCAGGAAATCCTACACCAATTTTGTCCTCGATCTGGAGTTCAAGGTCGCGAAGGAGGCGAACAGCGGGGTGTTTCTGCGGTCGGGCAGCATCAAGGACGTGCTGGCCGCGCTCGAAATCCAGGTCCATGAGAACCAGGATGGTGCGCTCTACGGAATGGTGGGCGCCATTTACAACGCCCAGCCACCGTCGAAAGCCATGGCCAGGCCGGTCGGCGAATGGAATCGCTTCACGATCACCTGCCACGAAAACCACGTGTCACTCATCTTCAACGGCGAGGAGGTCTTCGACGCCGACCTCAACCGGTGGAACGAGGCACACGTGAATCCCGACGGAACCAGGAACAAATTTCCCAAGGCGTTGAAAGATTTCAGCCGCGTCGGCCCGATTGGCTTCCAAGGCCTTCATGGCAAGGCCCAGGCGCCCGTTTGGTATCGCAACATCCGGATCCTGGAAACGAAGTAGCGCCGGTCCCGCGCGAGGTCGGGTTCATCACGGCCGCGCGTTTTCGACGCAGCACCCCTTCCGCAGGGGATGTATGGTCTGTCCGCTTTGGTGGCCAGAGTAACGGCCCCTCGGGCCCGTTCTACCTCTGACAGCAATGGTGCTCAGGAAGGGACTCGAACCCTTACGCCTTACGGCACACGCCCCTCAAACGTGTGTGTCTACCAATTCCACCACCTGAGCAGTTTCCCAAAAGAGGAACGCGGACTAAGAGAGAACGCCCCACGCTTGTCCAGCCCTGAAATGATTTTACAGTCAGATCGGATTGGGCCGGCCAACGACCATCCGTTCCGCTCGTAAAATCGTCAGGGCCGCCGGCGATGCGCCAGGTCCGCCGCCAGCTCCGCCGCAAAAAACGGACCCCGATAGATCAGGCCGGTATAAACTTGGATCAGCGTTGCTCCCGCATCGAGTTTTTCCGCCGCGCTCTCCGGGTCCATGATCCCGCCGACGCCGATGATCGGCAACCGGCCTTGGGTGAGGCGGGCGATGAACGAGACGATCTCCGTGGATCTCCGCCGCAGGGGCGCGCCGCTCAATCCCCCCGCTTCGTTGACCGAGGCGAAGTATCCCGGCCGGGCCAGCGTCGTGTTCGTGGCGATGATGCCGTCGAGCCGGTATTCCTCGATCACACCCAGCACGGCCTCGATCTGCGGCCACGTCAGGTCGGGCGCAATTTTCAGGAGAATCGGCAACCGGCGCTTCCCCGCCCGTGCGGCGCGGTCACGGTTGGCTCCCGTGACGGCACCCAATAGTTCACGCAAGCGCCCCTCGTCCTGCAACTGGCGGAGGTTCGGCGTATTGGGGCTCGATACGTTGAGGACGAGGTAGTCGGCCCAGTCCGCCAGCGCCGCGAAGCTCGCGAGATAATCCTGGGCGGCGTTTTCGATCTCGGTGAGTTTGGACTTGCCCAGATTGATCCCGAGCGGGATGCGGCGCCGGCCGGGCGGAGGCAGTTTGGCAAGGTGGGCGGCGACGGCCTGGGCGCCTTCGTTGTTAAATCCCAGCCGGTTGATCACCGCCTCCTCGGCGGGGTAGCGAAACACCCGGGGTTGCGGATTACCGGGCTGCGGCAACGCCGTCACGGTGCCCACCTCCACATGCCCAAAACCAAGGGCCGCCGCCGCCGGCCAGGCCCGCGCATTCTTGTCGAAACCGGCCGCGAGGCCCACGGGATTCGAAAACGTCAGCCCAAAGGCCTCGATCGGACGGGTCCGCTTTGCCGCGAGGCCGGTCCAGGTTTCCAGCGCCCGGCACACCGGCGGCAGGCCGCCAAGCCGCCTCATCAGGATCACCGCCCGTTCGTGGGCCCGCTCGGGATCGTCCGCGAAAAGCGCGGGACGGATGAAACGTTCGTAGAATTTCCCCATGTTACAGCACGGTGAAATTCCACCGGAAATTTAGCAAGCCACCAGCCGCCGCCCGGGGGATTGCCCGCTTTTCGCACTGGAAAAAAGTTCTCAACCGCCGGTGCCGCGCGCCGCACCTTTTGTGCTTGTTTTTTCAACCTCCCCTCGCACGCTGCGCAAAAATTCACATTCGTATTCATGGCTAAAGCTATTTCCACTCTCAGCTGGTGCATCGTGCGGCTAGGCGACGACCATAATTGGTGGGTCGCAGAAACGAGCGACCCGGTCCGGTGGGATGTTGACGGCCTGAGCATCGTCGATCCGCGCCAGCTTGCCCACTTGACCGAGCTCGTCGATTCCCTCCGGGATTACGGTTTCGATCAGGACGTGTTCGAGAACGCGTTCATCCCGTTTCGCATCGAAAAGGACCTCGGCGAGGCCAAGGTGCGCCTCAAGCGGGTCAAGGAGTCGCTCTTCGATTCCGAAGAAAAGCTTTTTGTCCTGCCCGACATTCTCGACGAGGAAAACGGCCCTTACGCCGACCTGCTCGATCACCTTACCCGCTGCCGGGTGAAAATGCTCAACGACCTCTTCAACTTCGAATCGAAACTTTCGGTCGACGAAGTCGAGGACGAGATCCGCGAAGACCAGAATAGTAATTTCATCCAAGGCAAGGCGGTCCATACCTTCGAGGAAATGACGAATATTTTGGACTACATGCCGGCCGGCTACGACGCCGACGAAGAGGCACCCGCAAAGGGCGTCGAGGACGAGGATGACGATCTGCCCGAACTCGACGAAGCGGAAGAGGAAAAGTTGAAAAACGATGAATCCCTGAAATGGGACGAGGACGAGACCGAGCCCAAGGACGGCGAAGAGAAGGACAAGGACAAGAAGAAGGCCGGGACGGATGACGACGAGGACGACGACGAGGACGGAGATGACGATGAGGATGACGACGAAGAAAAAGAGGACGAGGACGAGGAGAAGAAGCCCAAGCGCAAGACCAAGGGTAAGCGCTAATCGTCGCGCGGGGGCTTGAATCCGCCCGCCGGTTTTTGGCGTCGGGTCCACCAGGACGTTGCCTTTTACTCCCGGTTCTCGCACGAAAGCAGCCCATGCTCTCGCGCCGTGAGTTTCCGTTGGTATCCGCTTTGGCCGCCCTTCTGTTGATCGCCGGCTGTGCAAGCAACCGTGGCGCAACCGTCAACCCCCGGATTCCAATCGCAACCTCGACGGCCCAGCTGCGCCCGGGCGACAGTCTCACCGTCGCTCTTCAGGGCGTGCCTGATCCGAGCACGAATTCGGTGCAAATCGACGAGCAGGGTCTGATCAGCCTGCCCTATATCGGCACCCTGACGGCGGCGGGTGGAACCACGGCCGATCTCTCGCAACGCATTCGCGAGACCTACGTGACCCGGAAAATCTACACCACCGTCGATGTCTCGGTGAGTGTGACCGAGCGCTACATCTACGTCGGCGGAGAAGTTCAGCGGCCCGGCCGGATCATCTGGACGCCCGATCTCACGGTGACGAAAGCCATTCAATCAGCGGGCGGATTTACGCTCTACGCGAAGGAAACGGCGGTGAGTCTCGTGCGCGACAGGGACGCGTATCCCATCGACGTGAAGCTCGCCCAAAAAATCCCCGATCAGGATCCCCACCTCGTTCCCGGCGACTCGCTGCAGATCCCGCGCTCGCCGTTTTGAGCCGGAGGCGATCGCGGCGGGGAAATCTCCGTCAGGCTTTCAGTGCCACGGCCATGTCCCGGGCGAAATAGGTCAGAATCATGTCGGCCCCCGCGCGCTTGATCGCGAGGAGGGACTCGTGCCGGCAGCGCGCCAGATCGAGCCAGCCGAGGCGGGCCGCAGCCTGAATTTGCGCGTATTCCCCGGAAATCTGATAGGCTGCGACCGGCTTTTTTGTCGCTTCGCGCACGTCGCGGATGATGTCGAGATACATGCCTGCCGGCTTCACCATCACGATATCCGCCCCCTCGGCTTCATCGAGCAGCGCCTCCACGACGGCCTCGCGGCGATTGGCCGGATTGAGCTGATAGGTTGCCTTGCTCAGCAGGCGGGTGCCGGCCGCTTGGGCACTGCCGACCGCATCGCGAAACGGTCCGTAATACCCCGAGTTGAACTTTGCCGAATAGGCCATGATGCCCGTGCCGGTGAAGCCGGCCGCGTCCAACGCCCGGCGGATCTCGCCCACCCGGCCGTCCATCATGTCGCTGGGCGCGACGAGATCGACCCCGGCCCGCGCCTGCAAGACGGCCATGCGCCCGAGAATTTCAACCGTGCGATCGTTGTCCACGTCGTCGCGGTTCGGGGTCAACACGCCATCGTGGCCGTGCGTCGTATAGGGATCGAGCGCGACATCGGTGATGACGGTCAGTTCGGGCACCGCTTTCTTCACCGCCCGCACGGCCCGCAATACCAGCGCGTCCTCATGGAGCGCGTGGGTGCCTTCGTCGTCCTTGAGTTTGGGATCGAGCTTGGGGAACAGCGCCACGGCGGGGACGCCGAGCTTGTGAAGGGCGCGGCATTCCTTGACGAGGTCCTGGATGTTCAGCCTGAACACCCCGGGCATCGACTTGATCTCGTCGGGGGCCGGCTTGCCATCGACGACGAAGAGCGGCGCGATGAAGTCCGCCGGCCGCAGCACGGTTTCCTCCACCATCGCCCGAAGGCTGGCGGTGCGGCGCAGGCGCCGCGGACGCTGGGTCAAATCGAGCCTGAAATGGTCGGCCATAAAAGCGGCCGGGAGGATTAACCGCTAATCTTCGCTAATTCACGCTAATCTTGAAAAAAATGTGGCCGCCTGCACTTGATTAGCGCCAATTAGCGAAGATTAGCGGTTTCAAATCCGACTCATGCCCATCCGCCTCCACGATTCCCTTTCCCGCGAGCTGCGCGACCTCAAGCCCTGCCACCCGGACGGCGTCTACCGCTTCTACAACTGCGGTCCGACGGTCTATGCGCCGGCGCACATCGGGAATTTCCGCACCTTCGTGGTCAACGATGTGATCCGCCGGCTGCTTGAGCTCGAATTCGGAAAGGACAAGGTGAAACACGTCCGCAACCTCACCGACGTCGACGACAAGACCATCCGGCGGGCGCGGGACGAAGGCCGCCTGCTCGCCGACGTGACCAGGCAGTCGACCGAAAAATTCCACGCCGACTGCGCCGCGCTCAACTGCCTCCCCCCGCACGTCGAGCCCACCGCCACCGGCCACATCCGCGAGCAGATCGACATGATCGATGTGCTCATGAAAAAGGGGAACGCCTACCGCGCCCCCGACGGCTCCGTCTATTTCAAGGTCAGCTCGTTCGAGGACTACGGCAAACTATCGCGGGTGAAGGAGCGTGAACTCCAGGTCGGCTCCGCGCTCGCCGGCAAATCGCAGGCCGCCGACGCCGACGAGAAGGAGGACGCCACCGACTTCGCCCTCTGGAAGGCGCACAAGCCCGACGACGGCGCCAATGCGTGGGACAGCCCGTGGGGCCGCGGCCGCCCGGGCTGGCACATCGAGTGCAGCGCGATGAGCAAGAAGCACCTCGGCGAGACGATCGACCTGCACACCGGCGGGGTCGACCTGCTCTTCCCGCACCACGAAAACGAGATCGCCCAGAGCGAGTGCTGCAACGGCACGCTGTTTTCGCATCACTGGTATCACAGCGAGCACCTGCTCGTGGACGGCAAGAAGATGAGCAAGAGCCTCGGGAATCTCTATACCCTGGACGAGCTCGTCGCGAAGGGCTTTTCCCCGATGGCGATTCGCTACGCGCTGCTGATGGGCCATCCGCGGAAGCAGCTCAACTTCATGCTCGATTCGCTGCACGCGGCGGAGAGCGCGCTCAAGACCCTGCGATCGATCCGCGCCGCGCTCCCCGCGGCGGGCGGAAATTTCAGCGTCTTCACACCTCTCGTCGCCGCACTTCAGGACGATCTCAATACCCCCGGTGCCCTGGGTTCGCTGTTCACGACGATCAACACGACCACGCCCGCCGACATCAATGCGGTATGGTTCGACCGCGCCATGTTCGCCCTCGGGCTCGACCTGGCCGCAGGCCAGACCAAGATTTCGGCGCCAGCCGAAATCTCCGCCCTCGCCGAAAAACGCTGGGCCGCGAAGCAGGCGAAGGATTTCGCCACCGCCGACGCCCTCCGCAAGGAACTCGCCGCCGCCGGCTGGTCGATGCTCGACAGCAAAACCGACTACAAACTCGAACCGCTGAAAAAGTAGGCCAAATGCCTCGTGTCCTGCGGAGGGCCAGGTCTGCGCCCTGCACCTCACCCGGGACATCCGTGGTCCCCTGCAGGCTGCCGGAGCTCCCGGCTCGGGACGGTAGCACCCGCGCGTTGACACCCGCTCCGTTTCGCGGCGGTCTTGCCGGTTCAGGTCCTGCAATCGTAAGCCGGACCACAATCACCACACCTCATGGCCATGACACCGCTCGAAGAACTCCGTCACTCCGCGTCGCACATCCTCGCGACCGCCGTCCTCCGCCTTTTTCCTGAGGCGAAGCTCGATATCGGGCCGCCGACGGATACGGGCTTTTACTACGACATCGACCTCGACCACAAATTCACCACCGACGACCTCGTCCGCCTCGAGGCCGAGATGAAGAAAATCGCGGACGAAAACCAGCCGTTCTATCGCAAGGAAGTTTCGCGCGACGAAGCGATCGAGATGATCAAGAAAATCGGCCAGGAGCGCTACAAGCTGGGTCGCCTCGCGGACATTCCCGAGGGCGAAAAAATTTCATTCTATTCAAACGGCGAGTTCATGGATCTCTGCGCCGGCACGCACGTCCGCTATTCGTCGAAGCTGAAGGCGTTCAAGCTCCTCTCGATCGCCGGCGCCTATCACCGCGGCGACGAAAAAAACAAGCAGCTCCAGCGCATCTACGGCACCGCCTTCCCGTCGAAGGAAGAGCTGACCAACTACCTCACCCAACTCGAGCAGGCTAAGTTGCGCGACCACCGCAAACTCGGCCGCGAACTGAAACTCTTCCACATCGACGACGAGGTCGGCCAGGGGCTGATCCTCTGGACGCCCAACGGGGCGGTCATCCGCCAGGAGTTGCAGACCTTCATCAGCGAAGAACTCCGCAAGCAGGGCTATTCGCAGGTGTTCACGCCGCATATCGGCAAGCTCGAGCTCTACAAGACCTCGGGCCATTTCCCCTACTACAAGGAATCCCAGTTTTCGCCCGTGCTGGAAAGCGAATCGCTGGCGAAGGTGCTCGGCGAAAACTGCCCCTGTGGCGACGTATTCGCCCGCCTCGAGGCGGTCTCCGGCCATCTGCGCGACAAGGTCAACGCGCGCACCGGCCGGGAGACGATCACCGCCGATCGCGTCCGGCCCGATGACCAGTTGCTCGACGGCTTCATGCTGAAGCCGATGAACTGCCCGCATCACATCAAGATCTTCGCCTCGCAGCCCCACTCCTACCGCGATCTGCCGGTCCGGCTAGCGGAGTTCGGCACCGTCTACCGCTGGGAGCAAAGCGGTGAGCTGACCGGGATGACGCGCGTCCGGGCTTTCACCCAGGATGATGCCCATCTGTTCTGCACGGAGGAACAGGTCGCGGCCGAGGTTCTCGGCTGTCTCGCCCTCGTGAAGATCATCCTCACCACCCTCGGCATGCAGGACTACCGGGTGCGGGTGGGCCTGCGCGATCCGGATTCCAACAAATACACCGGCGAAGCAGCCCACTGGGACAAGGCCGAGGCGGCCTGCCGCGCCGCCGCGCAGACCCTCGGCGTGCCTTTCACCGAGGAGCCGGGCGAAGCGGCGTTCTATGGGCCGAAAATCGATTTCGTGATCAAGGACGTGATCGGTCGCGAGTGGCAGCTCGGCACCGTGCAGGTGGACTACAACCTGCCCGTGCGTTTCGACCTGTCCTACATCGGACCCGACAACCAGCCGCACCGGCCGGTGATGATTCACCGCGCGCCGTTCGGCTCGATGGAGCGTTTCTGCGGGGTGCTCATCGAGCACTTTGGCGGCGACTTTCCCGCCTGGCTCGCGCCCGAGCAGGTGCGCCTCGTGCCGATCAGCGAGAAGGTCATCGACTACGCCCGCGCGCTGCACGCCCGCCTCAGGGCGGACGGTTTCCGCACGGTCCTCGACGAGCACAGCGACAAGCTCGGCGCCAAGATTCGCCGCGCCGAACTGGAGAAGGTCCCTTACACACTCGTCATCGGCCAGAAGGAAGCCGAAGCCAACAGCGTTTCCGTGCGCTCCCGCGCCCGGGGCGACGAAGGCGTGATGCCGGCCGATGCGTTCGCGGCCCGGCTCAAGACCGAAGTCGCGACCCGCTCCCTGCCCGACAAGAAGAAGGCCTGAGTTTCTCCAAGCCCGACCCTCGGCCCCGGTTGATCAAAGCCGGGGCCGCGACGGATCGAGGAATCAGACGGCGGATTCGCCGCGCTCGTCGGTCCGGATGCGGATGACTTCCTCGATCGGAACGACGAAGACCTTGCCGTCCCCGATCTTGCCCGTCCGCGCCGAGTTAATAATCGCCGCGATCGCTTTGCTGGCGACATCGTCCGTGACGGCCACCTCGATCTTCACCTTGGGCAGAAAATCGACGGTGTATTCGCTGCCGCGATAAATCTCCGTGTGGCCCTTTTGCCGGCCGAAGCCCTTGACCTCCGTCACGGTCATTCCCTCGATACCGACTTCGGAGAGGGCGGATTTCACTTCCTCCAGCTTGAAGGGCTTGATGATGGCGATGATGAGTTTCATGGAATTTGCGTGAGGATTGGCTCAGGACTTCGGTTCGAAAATATAGCCTTCCTCGCCGTGCTCGCTGAGGTCCATGCCCTCCTGCTCCGCTTCGACCGTGGGCCGCAGCCCCATCGTCGCCTTGAGCACCAGGGCGATGACAACCGTGGCCACGACCGAAAGCGCGACCGTCAGTCCGATGGCCTTGAGTTGTTCCTGCCAGAGCGATTTGCCCAGGAGATCCTTCAGGTTCGTGTTCAAGTTGGCATTCGCGGCTCCCGTGGCGAAAACGCCCGTGAGGAACGCGCCCAAGGTGCCGCCCACGGCGTGGACGCCGAAGGTGTCGAGCGCATCGTCATAGCCGAGGAACGGCTTGAGTTTGGTGCAGGCGAAGAACGGCACCGCGCCGGCGAGCACGCCCAGCGGAATGGCCGCGCTGGCCGTGATGAAGCCGCACGCCGGGGTGACGACCACCAGGCCGCCCACGGCGCCCGAACAAAACCCGAGCACGCTCGCCTTGCGGCGAATCAGGTATTCCAGCGCTCCCCACGTGAACGAGGCGACCGCCGCGGCCAGTGTCGTCGTGGTGAAGGCGTTTGCCGCAATGCCATCCGCGGCGACCGCGGAACCCGCGTTGAACCCGTACCAGCCCACCCAAAGCATGCCGGTGCCGATCATACAAAGCACGAGACTGTGCGGCGGCATCGGCGTTTTGGCGTGGCCCAGTCGCGGCCCAAGAATCAGGCAGAGGATCAACGCCGACCACCCCGAGGACATGTGCACCACCGTTCCCCCGGCGAAGTCGATCGCCTTGATCGCCGCGCCGGCATTCCAGACCCCGTTCATCAGGCCCGTCACGCCCCATACCATGTGCGCGAGCGGAAAGTAGACGACCAGCATCCAGACGGTCACGAACACCAGAATCGCGGAAAATTTCATGCGCTCCGCGATCGCGCCGATGATCAGCGCCGGCGTGATGATCGCGAACATGAGTTGATACATCGAGAAGACGTTGTGCGAAACCCAGTAGGCGTAGTCCGGGTTCGGCGCACTCTCGACGCCCCGCAGAAAGAAAAATTCCGAGCCGCCGAGAAAGGGGCTGTTGAAACTTTTCCCAAAGACGAGGCTGTAGCCCACCGCCCACCACAAAATGGTGACCAACCCGGCGATGCCAAAGCACTGGGCCATCACGGAGAGCACGTTTTTCGTGCGGACCAAGCCGCCATAAAACAGCGCCAGACCGGGCAGCGTCATGAACAGGACCAGGGCCGCACAGGTCATCATCCAGGCATTATGCCCGGGACCCGCCACGCCCACGGCGGCCGTGGCCAGCCCGGCGGGAATGGCGCCTTTCGCGTCTTTCAACGCGGCCGAGGGGTCGCCATTCCCGAGGTAGGCTTCCAGTCCGGCGATCCGCTGCTCAAGCGTCGCGGCGGGTGGCGTGGGGGCCGCGGGGGCGGCAGGCTGGGCTGACGCGGACCCGGCCGCCGCGAGGATCAGGCAGGCGGCGAAAAGAGCCCGGAACGGCTTGAGTCGGATAATGTTCATGGTGGACGCGCCCTTCGCTAAGCAAAATCAATGCCGCACCGGAGCCGGCTGCGGCTTTTCCCGACGATTGTTGTCCCCCCGCCCCATCCGACCGCGGTCAGCCTCTGGTGGCGGCGACAAAAAAAGAGCCGGAATCGCGCACGATTCCGGCTCTTAAAGTTGAGACGTTGCCCGTCGATCAGACGGCCGACTCGCCGCGCTCGTCCGTCCGGATGCGCACCACTTCGTCCAGCGGCAGGACGAAGACCTTGCCGTCGCCGATTTTCCCGGTCTTCGCCGCCTTCACGATCGCATCGATGGCCTTGCCGGCGGTTTCGTCGGCCACGGCAACCTCGATTTTAACCTTGGGGAGAAAATCGACGGTATATTCGCTGCCGCGATAGATTTCCGTGTGCCCCTTTTGCCGGCCGAAGCCTTTGACCTCGGTGACGGTCATCCCCTCGATGCCGGCGGCCGCGAGAGCCTCTTTCACTTCCTCGAGCTTGAATGGTTTGATGATGGCGATGATGAGTTTCATGCAGGGCGATTAAGTTCGCGCGAAAGCGAGTGTGGCGCCCGGTTGAACCAGCGCAAGAAATCGTTCCTCCGCCCCGGAGGAACGCCCCGTCCCACCTCCGCCTGCACTCCGCTCAACCCGTCCGCGGGCTCCGCGCCAGCGGGCGGGCCGTTAAAAAAAATCAGGCTGTCAACCAATGGTTGACAGCCTGGGAGGGCTGGAGCCGGCGCTGAATCCCGCCTTACTCGGGCATCACCGTAGCGATGTGCAGCTCTTTCAGCTGTCGGGCGGTCACCGGAGTCGGACTTTGCGCCATCAGGTCCTGGCCTCTTTGGGTCTTCGGGAAGGCGATCACGTCGCGGATGCTCGTCGTGCCGCACAGGAGCGCGACCATCCGGTCGAGCCCGAAGGCGATGCCGCCGTGCGGCGGGGCGCCGTAGGTGAAGGCTTTCAGCATGTAGCCGAAACGGCTTTCCACCACGTCAGCCGGAATCTTCAAAACGTCCTCGAAAACCTTTTTCTGCAGGGCCGGCTGGTGAATGCGGATCGACCCGCCGCCCAGTTCCATGCCGTTCAGCACCACATCGTAGTGCTGCCCGCGGACCGCCTTCGGATTCGAATCGAGGAGCCCCGCGTCTTCCGGCACCGGAGCGGTGAAGGGATGATGCGTGGCGACGTAGCGGTTTTCCGCCTCGTCGTGCGACATCAGCGGAAAATCGATCACCCACAAAAACTTCCAGTCGTCGTGGCGAACCGTGAGCTTGCCGCGCTTTTGCAACAGCGCCGCCGACTCCAGTCGGATGCGACCCAGGATCGCGCAGGCCTTTTCCCAGGGCGCGGCGGCAAAGAAGACCATGTCTCCTTCGGCGATGTTCAGCTTCGCCGTCAGTTCCGCTTTCTCGGCGTCGGAGAAGAATTTCACGATCGGCGACTTCCACTCGCCCCCCTCGACCTTGATGAAGGCGAGGCCTTTCGCGCCGAGCGATTTCGCGATGTCTTCGAGATTCTTCAGTTCACCCTGCGTGAGGTCCGCGAGCCCCCTGGCGTTGATGGCCTTGATCACACCGCCGCTGGCGACGGTCGCTTGGAAGACCTTGAAGCCGGAGTTCTTGAACGTGTCCGAGAAATCGACGAGTTCGAGCGGGAACCGCACGTCGGGCTTGTCGACCCCGTAGTGGTTCATCGCATCGACGTAGGCCATGCGGGTAAACGGAGTCGGGATATCGGTGCCGAGCACGTCCTTCCAGAGCTTCTTCAGCATCCCCTCGAACAGCGCATAGATGTCCTCCCGCGTGACGAAGGAGGCCTCGACGTCGACCTGCGTGAATTCCATCTGCCGGTCCGCCCGCAAATCCTCGTCGCGAAAGCAGCGGGCGATCTGAAAGTACTTCTCCACTCCGGCCACCATCAGGATCTGCTTGAACTGCTGGGGCGACTGCGAGAGAGCGTAGAACTGCCCCGCATGGATGCGCGAGGGCACGAGGTACTCGCGCGCGCCTTCCGGGGTGCTCTTGAAAAGCGCGGGCGTCTCCACCTCGATGAACTCCTGGGAGTCGAAATAGTCGCGGATCGATTTCGCGGCGCGATGGCGCACCTGAAGGTTGCGGCGCATCTTCGGCCGGCGCAGGTCGAGATAGCGATACGTGAGCCGCAGATCCTCGTTGACCTTGTCGCCCCCCGCATCGTCGAGCGGAAACGGCGGCGTGTCGGAAATATTGTAAATCTCCAGTGCGGTCGCGTCGACCTCGACTTCGCCCGTGGGCAGGGACGAGTTTTCCGTGCCGGCGGGCCGGCGGGCGACCGTGCCGCTGATCCCGATCACCGACTCCGGCTTCAGGTGCTTCAGCTGTTCGGCGAGCGCCGCGTTGTCGCGCGGTTCCAGCTTGATCTGCGTCACGCCCTTGCGGTCGCGCAGATCGACAAAAATGATCCCGCCCTGGTCGCGGATGGTATCGACCCACCCGAGGAGGGAAACAGTCGCGCCAAGATCGGCTGAGGTGAGCTGGGCACAGTGGTGGGTGCGCTTCATGGTAAATTTGTAGACGTAAACCCGCAAACTAAGCGGCCCGGCGTGCCCGCGAGCAAACAGAATTTGCGCCCCGGCCGAACTCGCCCGCGGCCGCCGGCTTTCGCGCTTCCCGCACTATTTGCGGGCGGATCCCGCCGATTTGCCCCACCGTGCCGGCCATGAGCGCCCCCAACCAGTTGGACCAGCTGAAACAGTTTACCCGGGTCGTCGCGGACACCGGAGATTTCGCGAGCATGAAGGCTTACGCCCCGCAGGACGCGACCACCAACCCCAGTCTCATCCTGAAGGCGGCTACCGCGCCCGACTATGCCTACCTCGTGGAACGCGCCATTCAAGACGCCGGGATCGGGGCGGCGTCGGACCGGGTGATGGACCGGCTGCTTGTCGCGTTCGGACTGGAGATTCTGAAAATTGTGCCGGGGCGGGTTTCGACCGAAGTCGATGCGCGGCTCTCGTTTGACCGCCACGGCTCGATCGCAAAGGCGCGTGAAGTCATCGGCCTCTACGAAAAAGCCGGCATCCCGCGCGAACGCATCCTGATCAAGGTCGCCGCCACTTGGGAGGGCATCAAGGCCGCCGAGTTGCTGCAACGGGACGGGATCAACTGCAACCTCACCCTGCTCTTCTGCTTTCCCCAAGCCGTCGCCTGCGCCGAAGCCCGCGTGCGGCTCATCTCGCCTTTCGTCGGCCGGATTTTCGACTGGTACAAGAAGAGCACGGGGCGCGACTTTGCCCCGGCCGAGGATCCCGGCGTCCAGTCGGTCACCGCGATCTACAATTACTACAAGAAATTCGGGCACGAGACCGAGGTGATGGGTGCATCCTTCCGCAGCAAGGGACAGATCGCGGAGCTCGCCGGCTGCGACTTGCTCACGATCAGCCCGCAATTGCTGGGCGAACTCCAGGCCGGCACCGATCCGCTCCCCCGCAAACTCGATCCGGTGCGGGCGCGGCAGGTCGACGTTGCGGCGGTGAGCTTCGACGAAAAGAGTTTCCGGCTGGCGCTCAACGAGGACGCCATGGCGACCGAGAAGACCGCCGAGGGCATCCGCGTTTTTGCCGCGGATATCGTCAAGCTGGAGCGATTGATCGAGCAGCGGCGGCACTAGCGCGTGCAAGGCGGGCCGGGCTGATCGCAGATCTTGTAATCGGACCGGCGCTCGCGTTCGATGCGATCGCCGGCGTCAGGATAACCCCCACCCCCGTTATGCGCATCATCGCTGCTTTGCGTCGTCTTACGATTGTCACCTTCGGATGGGCGTCCGCCCTTTCCGCCTTCGCGGCGAATCTGCCGTTCATCCCCGAAGTCGAATCCCAGCCCCTGTTCGCGCAGGTACGGCGCCTGCTCGAGGCGACCAACTACCTCGGCGCTCCGCTCAGTGCCGCCGATCAGCAGCGTCTCGTCACCGTCATGCAATCGGGCGATGCGCGCGCCGCGGTCCGGACGGTGCAGGAAATCCTCGATTCGTATTGCCTCTTCGCCGTCGAAATCAGTCCGGAGATGCGCGTGAAAGTCGCCGCCGGCCCCGCCAAACCGGAACTCGTCGAGCGCGGCTGGCGGCAATTCCTGGTCAAGGTTCACAACGAGGCCGGCACTACGGCGGCCCTGCTCGGGGTGAGCCCGAACGCGCAGTCCGTGCACAATGCCGCGAACGTCGAGACCTCCTCCGACCGGGAATTTCGCACCCACGCCGCCCATATGCCGATGCCGCCGCGCGAGGACCTCTGGCTCGATCTCCAGACCTATGACGCCCAGCCGCTCAATCCGACGCTGAGCGGCCTGAACCTCGAATACCGCATCGTCCAGCTCTACAGCCGCGACGCCGGCAAACGGGAGGCGAAGATTTCCTTCAGCGTCGGCCAGGGCACCCAGGACATCGGCTTCCGCAATGAGACGGACATGCTCTTCACCTCCCTGCCGGCGCGCGAACTCCGGCTCCGCGTGCAGGATGAAACCGGCGCGCCGACCACCGCCTCGTTCATCGTCCGCGACAAACAGAAGCGCATTTACCCGTCGCTCGCCAAGCGCCTCGCGCCGGACTTCGCCTTCCACCCCCAGGTTTACCTCATGGACGGCGAGAGCCTCCGTCTCCCGGATGGCGACTACACCGTCGAGTTTCAACGCGGTCCTGAGTCGATCCCGGCCACGCGCGCCGTCTCGGTCAACGCCGCGACCAAGGACCTCGTATTCAAGGTCGACCGTTGGATCGATCCCTCGAAATCCGGCTGGTGGTCGGGCGATCATCACATCCACGCCTCGGGTTGCGCACATTACACCAAGCCCAGCGAGGGCGTGCTCGCGCCCGACATGGCCCGGCATTGCCGCGGGGAGGATCTGAAGATCGGCGCCAACCTCACGTGGGGCCCGGGCTTCGATTTCCAAAAACAGTTCTTCACGGGGGTGATCGACAAGGTCTCGGAGTATCCGTACCTGCTGCGCTACGACATCGAAGTGTCCGGCTTCGGCTCGCATCGCTCCGGCCACCTGTGCCTCCTGCGCCTGCGCGATCAGATGTATCCGGGCGGCAATTCTTCGGAGCACTGGCCGACCCTGTGTTTGAATACGCTGCGCTGGGCCAAGGCCCAGGGCGCGCTGGTTGGTCCGGCCCACTCGGGCTGGGGCCTGCAGCCCGCCGTGCCCGGCGAAAACCGCAACGGTGGCAGCAAGACGTCTTTCGACCTCCGCCTCGCGACGGAAGACCTCCCGAATTACATCATCCCGCCCTACAACGGCATTGGCGCCAACGAATACATCGTCGACGTGACGCATGAACTGCCCGGCCCCGACGGACGGCTGGGCCCCGCGGTCGATTTCATTTCCCTCGTCGATACGCCGAGCGTGTGGGAGTTGAACATGTGGTATCACACGTTGAACGCCGGTTTCCGCACGCGGGGCAGCGGTGAGACGGATTTCCCGTGCATCTATGGCGAGCGCGTCGGCCTCGGGCGTTCCTACGTCAAACTCGACGGCAAGTTGACCTACGATGATTGGTGCGAAGGCATCCGCGCCGGCCGCAACTATGTCAGCGACGGCAAAAGCCATCTCATGGAATTCCGCGCCGACGATGTCGCGATGGGCGAAAAGGGCAGCGAACTGCGTCTCGCCCAAGCCGGCACCGTGCGTCTCTCCGCGCGCGTCGCCGCCCGCCTGAAAGAGACTCCCGACGAGGCCATCCGCAACCTGCGCTACACGCAGAAGCCTTACTGGGACGTCGAGCGCGCCCGGGTCGGCAACACCCGGGAGATCCCCGTCGAGGTCATCGTGAACGGCTATCCCGTGGCCCGGAAGAACATCGTGGCCGACGGGCGCGTGCAGGACGTGGCCTTCGATGTGAAGGTCGACCGCAGTAGCTGGATTGCGCTGCGCATCCTCCCCTCCTCCCACACCAACCCGATTTTCGTCGTCGTGGGTGGCAAGCCCATCCGCGGCTCGCGCCGCAGCGTCGAGTGGTGCCTGCAGGGCGTGGACCAGTGCTGGTCGCAGAAAAAGGGCCTCATCGCCGCCAACGAGATGGCCGATGCGGTGAAAGCCTATGATCACGCCCGCCAGGTTTACCGTCAGCTCTTGCGCGAATCGACGGTCGACTAGGAGGGATCCGCCATGGTGTCGCTCCACTCCGGGTCCGCGGCCGACGCCACGCCGTTATCAACCGGAGCGACGCGAACGCCCGCGGCGCCCCCCGACCAGCGGCTCATGTCGCTCGATGCGTTGCGGGGTTTTGACATGGCTTGCCTGCTCGGCGGCCAGCAAATCGTGGCGGCGCTGGCGAAGGGAGCCCCGGAGGGTTCATGGCTGCACGCGCTCCGCCAGCAATTCACCCACGTCGAGTGGGCGGGCTTTCGCTTCTACGATTTCATCTTCCCGCTCTTCCTTTTCATGATCGGCATGGCGGTGCCCTACGCGGTCGACCGCCGCCGCGCGCGCGGCGAGACTTCCTCCCGGATTTTGCGGCACGCCCTGATTCGATTCGCGGGGATGGTTTTCTTCGGGTGGTGGGCCACCGGCAACTTGTTGAGCTGGGACGTCGCGCAGATGCGGCTGTCCTACAGCGTCCTGATGATGCTGGGGTTTGGCTACCTGATCGCCGTCCTGCTGGTGCTCTTCACCTCACTCCGTACCCAGATCGTCGCGACGGGTGCGATCCTGGTCGGCTACTGGGTGCTGCAAATGGGCGTGCCGGTGCCGGGGCACGTGGCGGGTGAGTTCAAGGCGGGCGCGATTCTCAGCGACTGGCTCTACGACCACTCTGTCGGCCTGCTCGGCAAACCCTGGAGCAGCCAATACGGCCGCGGCTTCCTGCTCTCGCTCTGGCCGCACGGAGCGACCGCCATGCTCGGAGTCTTCGCCACGCAGATTCTTCGCGGTGCCGCCGCCCCCGGAAAGAAACTGCGCTGGCTTGTCCTGCTCGGCGCCGCGTGCCTCGCGGCGGGCTGGTGGTGGAGCCTCCATTTCCCCATCGTGAAAAGTCGCTGGACCAGCACCTACGTGCTGTGGGCCGGCGGCTGGAGCTTTCTGCTGCTGGCGCTCTTTTACTGGATCATCGACGTCCGGGGCCTGCGGCGGTGGGCCGGCCTGTTCACCGCGATCGGCAGCAATTCCCTCCTCGCCTACCTGATCGCCGGCGTATTCGTGGCGCCCTTTCGCAGCCTCGCCGAGCGGCTGTTCGGCGGCCTGCTCGCCCATCTCGGCGACTACTGGTCGGGCGTCGGGATGGCCGTGGCGACCTTCGGCTTCGCGTGGCTGCTGCTGGTTTACCTCCATCGTCGGAAAATTTTCCTCCGCCTGTGATTTCACCGTCCGGCCTTCCCGCCCGCCTCGCCCTCGCCGTGCAACACCTGCACGTCATCGTCGAGCCGTAGTCGCCCACCGAACGCTCATTCCCCATCTTTATGAAACTCATCCTTACCTGCCTGACCGTGGCCTTCTGCGCCCTTGGGGCGCGTGCGGCCTCGGCTCCGCCGCTGCGCATCCACTGGGAGAAAAACTACCTCACCATCGCGGGCGATCGCCTGCCCGGCCCGATCCGCATCCACTATCTGGAGGCCTATTGCCGGCCGGGCTCCACCGACCGCGACTGGCGCGAGACCGTCATCCGCCATACCGCCGAACTCGTCTCGACCAGCTCCGACGGCAGCGTGATCAACCTGAAGGACACGCTGACCGACGGCGTCGTTGTCACCCACGTGATCACCGCGCGGGCGGACGAGGTGGATTTTCGGCTGACCGCGCACAACCCCACCGCCACGGCGTCGCAGGCACATTGGGCCCAGCCCTGCATCCGCGTGGATGCGTTCACCGGCGCGGATCCCAAGGATGCCCGTACCCTCGTGCCGCCCTACGCGCACCAGTGTTTTCTTTTTCTCGGTGGCAAGCTCACGCCCCTGCCCACGCAGCCCTGGGCCGACAAGGCGCGCTACGTTCCCGGCCAGGTTTACGCTCCCGCGCACGTCGACCGGAACGACGTGAACCCGCGCCCGCTCAGCGCCCTCGTGCCCTCCAACGGCCTGTGCGGCTGCTATTCGCAGGATGGCCGGATGATCATGGCCGTCGCCTGGGAACCGTATCAGGAAATCTTCCAGGGCGTGATCACCTGCATCCACAACGATTTTCGGATCGGCGGCCTCAAGCCGCGCGAAACAAAAGTGATCCGCGGCAAGATCTACCTCGTGCCCGCGGACGAGGCCGCCTTGGTGCAGCGCTTCGAGCGCGACTTCCCGGAACAAGCCCGCCGGCGCTAGCCCGGATATTTCACACTTTTCGTGAAGATCTTTTTGCCACAGAGCGCACAGACTTCGGACACAGAGAGCACAGAGCCAAACGCCCTGTCTTGCTCTGTGGCCTCTTTGTCTAGGCTCCGTGTCCTCTGTGACTCATGTCTTGGTTTATTTCAGGTGTGATTTATCCGGGCTGCTAGGCGAGCAGGCTCTCCCCTGTTATCTGTGGCGGTTTCGGCAGGCCCATCAGGGCCAGCACCGTCGCCGCGGAGCGTAAACCAAACTCCGTCCGCTTCGCGCTACTCGAACAAATCGCTGTGCGTGCCGAGACGGCGGAGTATGACCACATCGCCCTCGATTTGGTAGAGCAACACAAGGTCAGGCTTCACGTGGCAGTCGCGGATGCGATCACGCGTGCCCTTCAGCGGGTGGTCGCGGTGCCTCGGCTCGAACGGCGCACTCGCGACCAATCGGTCGAGCACCTCCGCGAGCGCCGCTTCGTCCGCCGCATTCAGGATTCGTTTCTTGAAATCCCGCTTGAACTGCGACGCGCGGACGAGCCGGCGCATCAGCTCTTGAGGTCAGCCATCATCGCTGCGACGGACGCGAATCGCTTCGCCTTCGACACGTCTTCACGCAACGCGTTTCGCGTCGTCGCGTTTGGCGTCTCGTGCGCATAGACGAACTTGAACACCTTGCGGCGCTCGCGCGGCGGCAGGGCTTGGATGCGTTTGATGACTTGCATCGCGGTCATGAGCGGAAGGGTGCTTTGCGAGGGATCGATGTCAATTCGCGCAGAATTCAGCCGAGAACCAAACTCTCGCCCGTCATCTCCGGCGGCTTCGGCAAGCCCATCAGGGCGAGCACCGTGGGCGCGACGTCCGCGAGCCGGCCGCCCTCGCGCATCCGGGTTTTTCCGACGGCGAAACCCTCGCCGACGACAAAGATCTCGACCGGGTTCAACGTGTGCGCCGTGTGCGGCCCGTTCGTCACGGGATCCCACATTTGTTCGGCGTTCCCGTGGTCGGCGAGAATCACCGCCCGACCGCCGGCCGTCTCCAACGCCGCGAGCAACTCCTCCACTCCTCGGTCCGTCGCCTCCACCGCCTTGACCGTCGCCGGGATCGAGCCCGTGTGACCGACCATGTCGGGATTCGCGAAGTTCACCACGATCAGGCCATACTTGCCCGATAGAATCGCGGCTTTCGCCGCCGCGGTCACCTCGGCCGCCGACATTTCCGGCTGCAGATCGTAGGTCGGCACCTTCGGGCTCGCCGGACCCGCGCGGTCTTCGCCGGGAAACGGCGTCGCCCGGTAGTTGTTAAAGAAGAAGGTCACGTGCGGATTTTTCTCCGTCTCCGCACAGCGGAACTGCGCGATGCCGGCCGCGCTCACGACCTGGCCCAGAATATTCTTCAACGCTTCCGGTTTGGGCGAGATCACCTGCACCGGCAGACCCACCTCGTACTCGGTCATGGTCGCATAATAGAGGTCGAGCTTCACGCCGCGGTCGAAGCCCTTAAAACCATCGAGGACGAACGCCTTCGTCAGTTCGCGCGGGCGATCGCCCCGGTAATTGTAGAAAAGCACCGCGTCGCCATCGCGCAGCGTCGCGACCGGCTTGCCGTCGGGGCCCACGACCCAGGTCGCGGCCACGAACTCGTCGCCTTTCTGCGTCTCGCTCAACGGCGCAGCGTAATACTGCTGCACCGCCGCCACCGCGTTCGGTGCGGTCGCGACCGCCTTGCGGCCGACCAGCATGTCGTAGGCCTGCTGGACCCGTTCCCAGCGGTTGTCGCGATCCATCGCCCAGAACCGGCCGCAGACCGTCGCGATCTGGCCGATGCCGATCGCCCGGCACTGTTCGTCGACTTCGCGGACATAGCGGAGTCCGCTCGAAGGGGCCGTATCGCGACCATCGGTAAAGGCGTGGATGAAGACCTGCCCGCCGCCCAGACCATCCGCCTTCGCCTGCCGCAGAATCCCGTAAAGATGTTCGAGCATGCCGTGCACCCCGGCATCGCTCACGATGCCCATCAGATGGAGCCGCGCGCCCGGCCGGGATTTAACCCGCTCGATCGCCGCGCGCCAAACCGGATTGGTGACGAGTCGCTTCTCGGAAAACAGCTTGTTCAGCCGCACGAGTTCCTGGTCCACGATGCGGCCGGCACCGATGTTCTCGTGCCCGACTTCGCTGTTGCCCATCACCCCTTCGGGCAGACCGACATCGGGGCCCGAGGTCCGGATCAGGGTGTGCGGGTACTTCGCATGCAGCCGGTCGTCGCAGGACTTTTTCGCCAGAAAGACCGCGTTGGTCTGATTCTGCGCCGGATCGGGACTTTTGCCCCAACCATCACGGATCACGAGGAGGACAGGCTTGCGAGGAGTGCTCATAAGAGAAACCGAAGATTGTTGGCCGGCCCCGCTTCGCAGTCAAAAGACAAAACCGGAAAAGCCGGATGCCGCCGCCGGCGAGTCGGATCAGCGCTTTCCGCCTTGCGGCGGAGGGCAAATTGAGGTTCTTGCGCAGCAGCCACCTGCCCATGCCCAAACGCGCCGTCCTCCTCGTCAATCTCGGGTCCCCCGAGTCGACCTCCGTTCCCGATGTCAGCCGCTACCTGCGCGAATTTCTCGGTGACGAGCGCGTGATCGATCGTCCGCCCGAGCCGTTCCGTTCGCTGCTGGTCAAAGGGATCATCATCCCGCGCCGCGCTCCGAAATCGGCGCACGCCTACGAGCAGGTTTGGACGCCGGAGGGTTCGCCGCTCGTCGTGATCTCACGCCGGGTGCGGGAAAAACTCGCCGGCCAGCTCGGCGCGGCGACCCCGGTCTATCTCGCGATGCGCTACGGCAATCCGTCGATCGCCTCCCTGGTCACGCAGATTGCGGCGGACGGCATCACGGACTTGCTGCTGTTTCCGCAGTATCCGCACTACGCGATGTCCTCCTGGGAAACCGTCGTCGTCCGCGTCATGGAGGAAGTCGCCCGGCAGGCCCCGGGCTTGCGCGTCACGACCGTACAGCCGTTCTACGCGGACGCCGACTACGTCGGGGTTTTGCACGCCGTCGCCGCGCCGTTTCTGGCCCAGCCTCACGACCACGTCTTGTTTTCCTATCACGGCCTGCCCGCGCGGCACATGCGCAAGGCGGATTCGTCGGGGGCCCACTGCCTGACGGTTCCGGACTGCTGCAACACCTGCTCGCCGGCGCACGCGACCTGCTATCGGTCGCAGTGTTTTGCCACGACGCGGGCCTTCGTCGCGCGGACCGGCCTCGCCGCGGATAAATATTCCCTTTCGTTTCAATCCCGGCTCGCCGGTGAGCCGTGGCTCACGCCTTACACCGACCATGAATTCGAACGGCTCCCCAAGGTCGGCGTGAAGCACCTGCTGGTCATGTCGCCCGCGTTCACCGCCGACTGCCTGGAGACGCTCGAGGAACTGCAACAGGAGGGCCGCGACCAGTTCCTTGCCGCCGGCGGCGAATCATTTCAGCAGATACCCTGCCCGAACGACCACCCTGCGTTCATCGAATTTCTCGCCAAGCGCGTCGAACGCTGGCTTCGTGATGAACGCGCGTGAGCGAATCTGATTCAACCCCGGCCGGCGGCGAATCGCCGGGCGCTGCGTCCGCCGGACGCGGTTCGGCCTGTGCCGTGCTCGTGCTCGATTCGTCCGGCCGGATCACGGCGAGCAATGCCACCGCCCGGGAACTGTGGCGCGCGCGGGCGGGCGGATTGAGCGGCGCGGCCTTCGTCACCTTGTTCGAGTTCGAGGTGACCTCCAGCGATCCGGAGTTTCTCGCGGCGCAGTGGGACGGGCTCCTCGTCAGCGCGTTGCACAAGCCAGCTTCGCTCGCCCTGCAGCCCGGCGCGGGACCGACCCGCGAGATGCGCGTCCTGCTTGAGCCGCTGGGCGGCGACCGCGACGGTTATATCGCCACCGTACAATTTCCCGTGATCGCGCCCGCCGCGGCCGGTCCGACGGCGGCCACGTCGGCGGGTTATGGCCTGCTGGCGGACCAGGGCGCCGCTGGCTTCTTCGATCTTAATCTGCTCACCGGCGGGGTGCATTTCAGCCCCGCCTGGAAAAAAATCCTCGGCTACGTCCCCGCCGAACTGCCCGACACGATCGAGACCTGGCACACGCTGATCCATCCCGACGACTCCGGCGCGTCACCCGACAAGATCAGCCGCAAGCTGGCCGCCGGCGGTGCCGCCTCGCGCCCGTTCAGTGTCGAGTTCCGGATGAAGCATCAGCGGGGTCATTGGGTGTGGATTCAGTTTATTGGCGTGCAGGTCACGAACTCCGCCGGCCAGCTCGAACGCGTGGTCGGCCTTCATCTCGACATCACCGAGCGCAAGGAACTGGAGGAAACCTCGCTTGCCAACGAGGCGCGGCTGCAGGACCTCAGCGGCAACGGCCCGCTCGCGGCCTTCGAACTCGATTTCACCGGCGACGTTTTCTGGTTCTCCCCCGCCTGGGAAAAACTCCTCGGCTACGACGCGGGCGAACTCGCTCCCGCGGTGGCGTCGTTCGCCGCCGCGCTTCCGCCCGAGGAGGCCTCCGCGGGCGTCGCCGCCTGGTTGCTGGCGCGTGTTCCCGGTCAAAACAGCTTCGTCGAACCGCTGCGGCTTCGCGCCAAGGACGGGCGTCCCGTCCACGTGTTGTTCGGCGCCCACCGCAGCGTCACGCGCAAACGCGAGCTCACCCGCGTGGTCGGCTTCGCCTGCGCCCTCCCGGCCGACGCCCTGCAACCCGACGGCGCCCTGCCCGCCGCCTTGGCCGAGGAAGCCTTCGGCACGCTGGCCGAGGCCGTCGTCGTCACCGATGCCCGCGGCAAAATTATTTTCCTCAACGCCGCCGCTCTCCGCATCCTGCGCGTGCCGGCGGAACGGGCGCGCGGCCAGCCGGTGGGCGACGTGTTTCGCCTCGTCAATCGCCAGAGCAACCGCCCGGGCGACGACCCGGTCGAGCGGGTGTTGGCCGCCGACCAGCCGTTGGCGTTGATCGGCACCGACGCCCTCGCGCCCGCGGTCGAGGGCGAACCGCCGCTGCCGATCGTCTGGACGGCGCGCGCAGCCTACGGGCCCGATGGCAAGGCCCGCGGCGTCGTGATCGTCTTTCGCAACCCCGAGGAAATGACCCTGACGCCGGAGGAACTGGTGAAGGCCAACCGCTTCGAGGCGCTCGGCCTCCTCGCCGGCGGCATCGCCCACGATTTCAACAATCTCCTGACCACGATTCTGGGCGCGGTTTCCCTCGCGAAGGACAATCGCGACTACACCGCGCTGGGCGACGCGGAGAAGGCCTGCATGGCCGCCAAGGGGCTCACCAAACAACTGCTCTCGTTCGCCAAGGGCGGCGCCGGCACGCAGACGGTCACCGCCGCCCGGGAAATTCTTGAGGATTCGATCAAGATCGCCGCGGCCGCTTCCACGGCGGAGATCGTCCTCGAGGTCCCCGCCGGCACCGAGCCGGTGCTCATCGACCGCGCGCAAATCCTGCAGGTGTTCCAGAATCTCATGGTCAACGCGCTGCAGGCCATGCCGCCTCCGCCGCACAAGCCGCGGCTGCAGATTCGCGCCAGCAATGTGACCCTGGGCGATAACCAGGTGCCGTCCCTCGCGGCGGGCGACTACGTCGAGTTTGAGGTTCGCGACAATGGCAGCGGCATCAAGCCCGAGCACGTCGAGAAGATCTTCGATCCGTTTTTCACCACGAAAAAGCACGGCACCGGCCTCGGCCTTGCGACCGTGCTCTCGATCGTCCGCAAACATGGCGGGCAGATCGCGCTCAACACCCAGGTCGGCGTGGGGACGGCGTTCACGGCGTATCTGCCGAAGGCTGACAAGCCGGTCGAGGTGCAGGCGCGCCGCGCCGCCTCCCTGCGTTTTGGCACCGGTCGGGTGCTGTTCATGGACGACGATCCGAAAATCTCGGCGCTGACCGCGACGATGCTGCAGAGCCTCGACTACAAGTTTGACCTCGCGAAAAACGGCGACGAGGCGATCGCGCTGTACAAGCGCTACCAGAACATCGGCCGGCCCTACGACGCGGTGATCATGGATCTCACGGTCGTCGGCGGCATGGGCGGCGAGGAATGCTTCACCGAGCTAAAACAGCTCGATCCCGAAGTCCGCGCGATCGTGGCCAGTGGCTACGACAACGACGAGATGGCCCGCCAGTTCCTCGACAAGGGATTCTGCGGCTACCTTACGAAACCGTATCGCGTGACAGATCTGGGCAAGGTCCTGAAGACCGTGCTCGGTTGAACTAGGAGCTCGGAGCTTGGAGCCGGGAGCCCTCAAAGCTCTAAAAGCCCTCGAAACCCTAAAAGCTCGGAAATGGGAGGTGGGAATCGAGCGAAAGCTCATAGCTGAGGGCTGATCGGATGCTTTGAGAGCTCGTCCTCCGTGCTCCGTGCCCCGCGCGCGCGCCGCTACTCCCGCCAGGTGAACGCGTGACAGAGCGCCACGCCGGCCGCATCCGCCTCGTCGAACGCCAGCGGCCGGCCGTGGCCGAGCAGCGCCATCACTGTCCGGGCCATCTGCTCCTTGCTCGCGCGGCCCGCGCCGACCACCGCCTGTTTCACGCGCAACGGCGCATACTCGAAGACCGGCCGCTCCCGTAGCGCGGCAGCCGAGATCGCCGCGCCGCGGGCCGCCCCGAGAATCTGCGCCGTCTGAAAATTCTGCACGAAGATCGTTTGTTCGAGGGCGACGTGCCGCACCTCCGCGCCGTCGAGGAACAGGGCCACGGCCCGGTGAATCTCGCCCAGGGCCACCGCCATCGGCAGTTTCGCCGGCACGCGCACGGTCTGGCAGCGCAACAGCACCGGCTGGCGCCCCGGGGCAAACTCGATCAGCGCCAGCCCCGTGCCCCGCAGCGAGGGATCGATGCCCAGCACGACGCCCGCAAAGGGCACGCGCGGTCGCGATTCGCGCGCCATCACTGCGTTCGTGGCGCGGGCGCGCGCCGCGGACGCGCTCGCCCCGACGGGCTGCCCCGTCAGCTTCGCCGCCCACATCTGCCGAACCGTCATCCGCGCCATGGCGCTCCTTGGCTTTGCATGTTTCGACTGGGGTAATGGCCCACGGCGGCGCTCACAACAAGAGTTTCAAACCCGCCACGGCGCTCATCGCGAGCGCGAGATTCTCGAAGACCCGTTGTTCGATCCGCTTCAAGATCGTCCGCCCGATCAGCGCCCCGACCACCACCGCGGGCGCCAGCAGGAGGTTCAGCGTGAAGCTCTCCTTCGTCACCAGTCCGAGATTCACCATGAAGGGCAGCTTGAAGAGATTCAGCAGCAGGAAGAAGACGGCGCCCGTGCCGACGAAATCCATTTTCGGCAGGCGCATCGCGAGAAAATAGACCGCCATGAAAGGCCCCGCCGCGTTCGCCACCAGGGTCGTGAACCCCGCCAGAACGCCGATTGCCGGCGCAAACCAGGCGCCGTGGTCCGTCTCATGCCCGTAGAAACGGCGGCGCGCAAAATGCAGCACGACGAGGCCGAGCACGATGCTGCCGATCAGCGTCCGCGTCTGGTGCTCGCTCATCCGCCCCAGCGCGAAATAGCCGGCCACCACGCCCGCCGCCGTCCATGGAAACAATTTCCAGCAGGCGCTCCATTTTGCGTGCTGCCGGTACGATGCATAGGCGAAGAGATCGCCGAAGCACAGCAGCGGCAGCACCATCCCGGTCGCCTGCTTCGCCGGCATGATTTGCGCGAAAAGTACCACCGCCAGCATGCCGAGGCCGCCGATCCCCGTTTTGGCCACGCCCACGAGAAAGGCCGCCAGGATCGCGAGCAGCAGGTGTGAAGGGGAAAGGTTCACGCGCCCGGGGTCATCGACGCCGCCTTTTCGCCAAAAACGCCGTCCGCCACCTCAAACACCTGCCACGTGCCCAATTGATCGTCCGGCAGATGCGTCCCCGTCGCGATGACCTGCGACTCCGGGTCGATCGCCGACCAAAACTTCCGGCGCCGCGCCGGATCGAGTTCGCCCAGCACGTCATCGGCGAGCAACACGGGCCGCACGCCGGTTTTTTGGTGCAGCCACGCGGCCTGCGCCAGCCGCAGCGCCAGCACGAACGAGCGCTGCTGCCCTTCCGAGGCAAAATCCTTCGCGGCGGTGCGCTTCACCGCGAAGTGAAAGTCATCGCGGTGCGGGCCCGCCTGCGTCGAGCGGAATTGCACGTCGCGCGCGCGCCCGCTGGCCAGCCGCGCGAGCAGCGCTTCGGCGGACGGCTCGGGAAAATTCGGTTCATACGTGAACCCGGCCGGCTCCGCGTCGTCGCAGAGTTGCCCGTAGGCCTTTTGTAGAAACCCCGCCAGCGCCTTCACCCCGGCGGCGCGCAAGGCGATCAACTCCGCCGCGGCCGGCGCCAGCGCCTGTTCGAAGGCCTCCAACTCGGCGTCTGCGGGCCGGCCGGTTTTCAGCAGGGCGTTGCGCGCCGCGAGCCCGCGGGTAAAGGTTTGTAGCGCCCGGAAATACTCCGGCGCCGCCGAGGCCAGCGTCAGGTCGAGCCACCGGCGTCGGCCCGCGGGCGAGCCCCGCACGAGTTGCAGATCCGACGACGAAAACACCACGGTGGGAAACTGCCCGAGGTAGTCGCCGAGTTTTGTGACGCGCGTCTGGTCGCACCAGACCTCCTTGCCGTCGTGGCGGATCTTCACCGTGACGTGCGTCTCCCCCATCCGGGCCTCCTCGACGTGGCAGGCGATGGCGGCGCATTGCTGTCCGTGGCCGATCACGAGCTTTTGATCCGGGGTGCGAAACGAGCGCAGCGCCGAGATAAAGCCCGCCGCTTCGAGGAGGTTGGTCTTTCCCTGCCCGTTGGCGCCGACGAGGAACTGCTGCCGCCCGGAAAATTCGAGCGCGGCAAATCCCACATTGCGGAAATGCCGGACCGTGAGTTTGCGCAGGCGCATGACGGTTCAAAGTAGTGGGTGGCGAGTAGCAGGTAGCGAGCATGTTTCAATTCCCACTCCTGGCTGCCTGCCCGGCCAATTTTCTACTCGCTACCCGCTACTCGCTACCCGCTACTTTTTCGCATGACCTTCGAAGCCTCGCTCGCCGAGACCACGCGCACGCTCCAAGGCCTGCCGGCCATCCGCCCCGCCATCGACCGGGCCGGCCGGATGATTCTCGCGACGCTGCAAAGCGGCGGGAAACTGCTCGTCTGCGGCAATGGCGGAAGCGCCGCCGAGGCGGCCCATTTCGCCACCGAGCTCGTCGGACGCTATGCGAAGCCCCGCCGTTCCCTGCCCGCCGTCGCGCTCTCGTCGGACGGCTCGCTGCTCTCGTGCATCGGCAACGATTTTGGCTACGACCAGGTCTTTGCCCGCCAGATCGCCGGTCTCGCCAAACCCGGCGACCTCGTCGTGGTGCTCACCTCCAGCGGCAATTCCGCCAACGTGATCGAGGCGCTGCAGGAGGCGAAAAAACTCGGTCTCGAATCCATCGCGTTTCTCGGCCGCGGCGGCGGCCGCGCCCGCGGCCTCGCCACGTGCGAACTCATCATGCCCGGCGACAGCGGGGCGGCGGCGCAGGAGGCCCATTTGTTCCTGATCCATCATTTCTGCGAGCTGATCGACGCGCAATTCGCGTAGCCGCTCATCTGATTTCAGCACCGATCCCGGAGCTTGATCTCCCCGGCGAGGGACCCGAGCTTTGCCCCTTCCCGTTTTCATGACCTACGACGCGATCGTCCTCGGACTCGGCGGCATGGGCAGTGCCGCAATCTACCAGCTCGCCCGGCGCAACAAACGCGTGCTCGGCATCGAGCAGTTCACGGCCCCGCACGACCGGGGTTCGAGCCACGGCAAAACCCGTGTCATCCGCCAGGCGTATTACGAAGACCCCGCCTACGTCCCGCTGCTGTTGCGCGCCTACGAACTATGGCGCCAGATCGAGGTGGAAACCGGCGCTTCCGTGCTCAGCGAGGTCGGCGGCTTGATGATCGGCCCGCCGGATTCCGACGTTGTCAAAGGGAGCGTCCGCAGCGCGCGGGAATACGGCCTGGCCCACGAGCTCCTCGAAGCGGCGGACATTCGCCGCCGCTTTCCCGCGATCCAGGCGGATGCCGACACGGTGGCCCTCTACGAACGCAAGGCCGGGTTTCTCCGCCCCGAAGACTCCGTACGGGCCCATCTCGACCGCGCGGCCAGCCTCGGCGCCGAACTGCACTTCGAAGAGCGTGCCCTGGGCTGGGAACCCGTCGGAACCGACCGCGTGCGTGTCACGACGGATCACGGAACCTATGAGGCGGCCCGGCTGATTATTTCACCCGGCCCCTGGGCACCGGGCATCCTTGCCGACCTCGGGCTCCCGCTGGTGGTCGAGCGGCAGGTGCTTTACTGGTTCGATCCCGTGGGCGGAATCGGTCCGTTCCTCCCCGACCGGTTTCCGATTTTTATCTGGGGCACCGACGGAGGCGCGACCCCTTACGGTTTCCCGGCAATCGACGGCCCCCAGGGCGGCGTGAAGATTGCGTTCTACCGGGCGCCGGCGGAGGAAGTCTGCACACCGGAAACGATCGACCGCCGCATTCGCGACTCGGAGATCGCCCAGATGCGGGAGGCGATTGCGGAACGTATCCCCGCGTTGAACGGCCGGTTTCTGGCGGGCGCGACGTGCATGTACACGAACACGCCGGACAAGAACTTTATCATCACGCCCCATCCCCGCCATCCGCAGGTGAGCATTGCGTGCGGTTTTTCCGGCCACGGCTTCAAATTCTGCAGCGTCGTCGGCGAGATCCTGGCCGACCTGGCGGACCGGGGCGAAACGCGCCACGACATCGGGCTCTTCAGCCTCGATCGGCTGAAGCGGTAGCGCTCAAAGCTCTAAAAGCTCGGAGCTGGGAGCTTGGAGCTGGGAGCGCTAAAAGCTTTGGGAGCTCGCAGCTCGTTCCGGGTCGCCGCTCCTGTCCTTCGGAGTTCATCGCGAAAGCGCGAAAGAGCGAAAGCACGGAATCAGACCGGAATTTTTTCGCGTCTCGGCCCCTCCGCGCTTCCGCGATCCCTCTTCCGTGTATTCCGTGTGTTCCGTGTGTTCCGTGTGTTCCGTGTGTTCCGTGGGCAAAAATTCAGCGATCAGAAGTTCACCACGAAGTCACGGAGACACAAAGAGAGGAAACGATTCCGCAGCTTTGAGCGCTTTGAGAGCTCGTAGCTTTTAGCGCTTTGAGAGCTTTTAGAGCTTCTAGCGCTTCGAGAGCTTTGAGTGCTTTGAGTGCTCATCTCTCTCACCTCGCCGTCCGCGGCGGGAAGAAGATCTGCCGGAACGTGCTCAGCGTGATCTCCGCGTCCAGCCAGACCGACCAGGTGGTGATGTAGCGGATATCCAGCTGCACGCGCTGCCGCAGCAACTCGGGATCGGAGATTTCGCCCCGAAACCCGCGGACCTGGGCCAGTCCCGTGATGCCCGGTTTCACGAGGTGCCGCGTGCGATAGGTTTTCGCGAGCAGGCTGAATTCGTAGTCGTGAATCGGCAAATGGGGACGCGGGCCGACGATGCTCATGTTCCCGACGAAAACATTCCAGAACTGCGGAAACTCATCGAGGCTGGTCTTGCGCAGAAAACGGCCGAACGGATAGATGCGCGGATCCCCGTTGCTCGCCTGCCGGGCCTCCCGCTTGGGATCGGCGTCCCCGACATACATCGAACGAAACTTGAGCATCACGAACTCCCGCCGGTGCTGGCCGCCCCGCGGTCGCTTGAACAGCAGCGGCCCCGGCGCCTGCCCCCGTTGCACCGTCCAAACCATGATGTACAGCGGCGGGAGAATCAGCAGCACCACCGGCAGCGAAACCACCATGTCGAAGACCCGCTTGATCCCCCGGTTGAGCGGATCCTCCAGCGGTTCGTCGTGCACCGTCAGAAACAAATGCTCGTTCTCGACGATCGGCGCCATCGGTACGGGCAGACGATCCCAGAGGTTCTGGTAGATCAACAACCGGCATCCGGCCGCCTGGCAGGTTTCGATGAGCTGGCGGACCTGTTCCTGCTCCGCGGGCAATTCGAGCAGGATCACCTGTCCGATGCTCCGCTCCTCGATGATCCGCGCCAGTTGGTCGATGCCCCCCAGATGAGTCATGGAGGAGGCAAGCGGCCCGGTGACCGGTTCATCCGAAAGGATTCCCACCACGCGGACGCCCAGATGCGCCTTTTGCTTGATCCACGACTCCAGCTTGCCCAAGGCGCGCGTCGGTCCGACGAAAATCGCAGGGATCTGATGGATCTCCGGAAATGCCAGCCGCGTCAGATAACCGGGCAGATGCCGGTTCACCCACGTCAGCAGCACCCAGCAGGTCGCCAGATAAGAGGCGAGAAACAGACGGCTGATACTGCGGTCCTTGGTCGCCACGATCAGCGTGAACATCAGCAGGGCCACCACCAGGATCTGGCGCGACGTCACCGCGACGGCGTCGCCCCACGATATCTGGTGGAACCGCCCGCCCCCGCTGACCCAAAACCGACCACTCACAAGCATCCCCACCACGATCGGCACCGAATAAATCAGCAGGTCGACGTCGGGGCTGAGTTCCAGAAACGGCACGAACCGCACGCCCACCGCCGCCACGAGAAAGTAACTTGTCGCGAGGATGGCGGTCGCGACCACGTGCAGATTGATCAGGCCTCGCAGGCGGTAGGAAATCATCGATGCGACTAAGCTGCTCGGAAGCTTGGAGCTCTAAAAGCCCTAAAAGCTGGGAGCACTCGAAGCGCGCATAGCTTGGAGCCGGGAGCTTGGAGCTCTCAAAGCTGGTAGCCCTCAAAGCTCTAAAAGCTCGGAGCCGCCCGAAAGCTCCCAGCTCAAAGCTCCAAGCTTGTAGCTGATTGAACGCTCATAGCTCGCGGCTACAAGCTCGTAGCTCGTTCCGCGCCTCCGCCCTTCCGCGCTTCCGCGATCCCTATTTCGAGTATCCGGTGTGTTCCGCGGGCAAAAATTCAGCGATCAGAAGTTCACCACGAATCACACGAAACCTTGTTCACCACGAAGTCACGGAGACACCGAGAAGCGCTCGGAGCTATCATACCGATCATCCTATGCTTTCCCCGCGGATGTCGCGGATGGACGCGGATTGAACCAAGCATTTATCCGCGACGATCCGCGTTATCCGCGGAAAGTTCTGGTTCCGGCTTTGCCGGGTTGGGTTCATCACGGATCGGAAGCTTCAAGTGCTTCGAGTGCTTTGAGAGCTCGCCCTCCGCCCTCCGCTCCGTGATCGGAAGCTCACAGCTCCTAGCTCCCAGCTCGCAGCACTCGAGCGCTTTTAGAGCTTCGAGTGCTTTGAGTGCTTCGAGTGCTTTGACCGTCCGCCCTCCGCCCTCTGTGTCCGAAAGCTCACAGCTCCCGGCTCCAAGCTCGTAGCTTCGAGTGCTTCGAGTGCTTCGAGTGCTTCGAGTGCTTCGAGTGCTTCGAGTGCTTTGAGTGCTTTGAGTGCTTTGAGTGCTCATCCCCCGACAAACCACTTGAGCAGCGGCCCGGATGTCGCACGCTCGCGACGTGATCGTTCCCGAGCCGTCCTCGTCCGCTCCCCCTGCGAGCCAGAATCTTCCCCGCGGCATAGCCGTGCCCCTTCACGCCCAGGAAATGGCCGTGGTCGGCGTGATCGCGACGCAGCTCGTCTTCCTCCCGTGGGGGTTGGCAGGCATGCGGCCGTGGAGCCAGTGGATCGCCTTCGGACTCTCCGCGTTCGGCTTCCTGCTCAGTCTGCTCCCGCGGCACTATGTCAACGTGGGGGAACAGCAGGCCTCCTTCCGGCTCTATCCCTTGCCCCGCCTCCTCCGCTTTCCCTTCTTCTGGCTGGGGTTCGCGCTGCTCGCACAGATCCTCATCCAGGCGCTGAATCCGGCGTGGGAATATCGGGACGATGGCGTCGTGTGGTGGATTGCAAAAATCGCCTGCATCGAATGGCTGCCGGCCGGGGTCGCGGTGCCATTCACACAGTGGGGCCCGTGGCGGATGCTGGTCATCTACGGCTCGGTATGGATGGCGGTGTGCGCCCTCTGGATCGGGGTGACACGGCGCCGGTCGCTGCAATTCCTGTTCGTCGTCCTGGCGGCCAACGCCTTTCTGCTCGCCCTTTTCGGGCTCGTGCAGCGCGTGATGAAGACCGACCTGATGTTCTTCTTCTGGCGGCCGCCGGCGAACTACTTCGTCGCAAGTTTCACCTACAAGAACCACGCCGGAGCCTATTTCAACCTGGCATTCACGCTCTGCGTCGGGCTGGCCCTATGGTACTACGAGCGCAGCCGGCAGCGGCTGGAAAAATCCAACCCGGGCAGCCTGTTCGCGTTCTTTGCAACGGCGGTCGCCCTGATCGTCGTTTTCTCGTATTCGCGGACCGCCACGGTGCTGCTGGGCGCGCTGCTGCTGCTGTTCTTCACCGTTTTCATCGCCGGCTATTTCAAGCACGCCGCGGCGGAGCGGAGCGGCGTGTTCACCCTCCCGTTCATGGCGCTCGGTTTGATCGCCTTTGCGGCCATCGCCGTAATGTCGGTGCGCACGGAGAAATTGTTCGAACAAATCGATCGGACTCCCGAGGCGTATGAGGCCGATCTCGAGCGCGGCCGGTTGCCGGTGGCCCGCGCCACGTGGGAGATGGCCCGCGACCGGCTCTGGCTGGGCTGGGGCGCGGGAAATTTCCGCTCCGCTTTTCCTCCCTATCAGGCGAGAAATCCGGCGATCTTCACGGCGGGCGGCAAACGCGTGCTGTGGGAACACGCGCACAGCGACTACCTCCAATTGCTCGCCGAACTCGGCGTCCTCGGTCTGGGCCTCATCGCCGCCGCCGCCGGTTTCGGCCTGTGGCAGCTCCGGGCGACCCAGGCGCTGCGAAACCCCTTCGCGTTCTGCGTCTGCGCCGGCCTCGGGGCGGTCGCCGTGCACTCGATCATCGACTTCAATTTCTACAACCCGGCGATCCTGACGACCTGGTGGGTCCTGCTGTTCGCCAGCGTGCGCTGGGCCGAGTTGGACCCCTCCGCGACGACGAATAAAGCGGGGAGCTCTCGAAGCTCTCAAAGCTAGCTTGGAGCTCGGAGCTCTAAAAGCACTCGAAGCACTAAAAGCTGGTAGCTGATTGAAAGCTTGGAGCTGGTAGCCGGGAGCTTGGAGCTGATCGTAAGCTTGGAGCACTAAAAGCCCTCGAAGTTCTAAAAGCTGTTAGCACTCAAAGCTCTAAAAGCTCGGAGCAGATCGAAAGCTCAAAGCTCAAAGCTCCTGGCTCAAAGCTGATAGCTCATAGCTCACTTTGCTCGCAACTTTGAGCGCTTTTAGAGCTTTTAACGCTTTGAGAGCTCAACAATCCCGATCAGCCTCCGACCACCTTGCGCAATTCACGCTCGAAGGGTTCGAGCACCGCTTCAGGTGAAAAGCGGCGTACCCAACGCGTATTTTCCCGCATGGTGGCAAGCGCCGCCGGATCGTTCGCCAGCGCGACGAGGGCGCGGGCCAGTGCGTCCGGTTGCGCCGGGAGCACGTTTACACCGAATTTCCCTTCATCGACCGCCCGGGCCAATTCGCTGTCTTCATCCGCCACGCTGAGGATCGGCGTTCCGGTCGAAAGCGCGGAGAGGAGTTTGCTGGGGAAGAAATATTGACCGGTCCCGGACGACTGCAGAATCACACTCACATCCGAGGCCGCCAGCATCGCGCGATAGTCGTTCTCGATCAGCAACGGCATGAGTCGGACGTTCTTGAGTCCAGCGTCCACGATTCGTTTCGCCAGAACGTCGCGCATCACTCCCTCGCCTACGACGAAAATCAGAATTTCCCGCTCAACGCCTGGGATGGCGGACGTGGGCGGCGCGACCACTTTTTCGTGAGCTCGGTCATCTGGCGAAAGGAAGCCAGAGTATAATATCGCGGCCGCATCCAGCAATGCTTCGAGACTCTGTTTCCGGCCGAGATTACCGGAGTACGAAACAAAAAATGCCCCCTCGGGAACCTGGTATTTGCGGCGGAAGACACCCGCCTCGTCACGCCGTTGGTCCGCACTCATGACCAGCTCACACGAGCGACCGTACCAGCGAATCCAGTTTGGAAACAACAACCGCTTCTCCTCCGGGACGCCCTTGCGTTGAAAGGCGGATATCATGCCGGAAGAAATTCCCGACACGCGGGCCGCTCCGGCATAGGCCAGCGCTTCCAATCGATAAAGCAGGCGGGTAAACAGACCCGGACTCACCATGCCCAAGCCCACCGCCGCGTCGGGTTGGAGGTCTTGAACGTGGAACACATAAGGCCGGCGCTTCAGCCCGCAGGCCATTCTGGCGAACGGCCCGAGAATCAAGGGCGGACTCACGACCACGTAGACATCGGCGACTGGCAGTCGCAGCACGCGCCAGAGTGATGTCAGCCCGAAGGAGAGTTCATGCCAGATCCGCCGCAGCGTCGTCGCGTGTGAAGGCACATAATGCCAGCAGCGATGCACCGGCACTCCGTCGATCTCGTCGGTGCGAAAATGTCGCCCTTGGTCTCCGGGAATCTTCCGCCAGAAGGGATAGTACGGAAACGTGGTGACCATCTCGACCTCATGGCCCGCAGCCCGCAAATGATCGCACAGGCCGGTGTTGAACGGCGCAATCCCGGTCAATTCCGGCGCATAGTTTATTCCCCAGACGATGATGCGCATTCGAGTCGAAAACCGGTATTCTTGGGGCTTTGCCCCGACCCAACGAGATATGCTCGATCTCGCCAACCTCAAACGGACTAACCGCTAATCCCTGGTCACGTCAGCGCCGCCTGAGGCGGGTAAACTTCGCTCATCGGCGCTAATGAAATCCACCCTCGCGGCCGACGTGAACGCTTCGCCGACTTGTTCTCCGTAGCCTTGGCGAAGGAGGATCAGGCGAAGCCCGCAGACAAACCCCGCCGCCACTTCCGGCAATTAGCGGAGATTAGCGGTTCAAGACTTTCTCGATCTCCCCCATCGATCTTAGCCACCCGACCGTCTGGCGCACGCCACTGGCCAGATCATTCGGCGGTGCCCCAGCGATCCGATCGATCGCCGCCGTATCGTGGACCATCTCCGTCAGCAGGTTATCGAGTCGGAAACTGGTCAAAGGCGGTTCCTTGAAACCAATTCGCTTCACGAAATCGCCAGCGAGGGCGGCGGCCTTCAAGACCCCATACGGGACCTGCCGCGGGGCCGGACGCCCTAACTCGGCGGAAATGAGTCGGGCCCATTGCTCCACGTCCAATGGAGCATCGGCGAGGTAGAATGTCTTCCGATGGAAGAGAGCCTCGGGCGCGGTGAGCAAAGCCGCAAGTTGATGCACACTGTTGCCGACGTAACCGAACGACTTCCGGATCCGTCGGCCGCGCGGATGCACATAACGCCCGCGGGCGATCGCCATGAAGAAATCCTTGTACGGCACTCCGAACCACGGCCCCCAGATGGAGGTCGGCCGGAAGAGGCACCACTGGATCGGGAGGTCGGCCGCGCGCACGATGCGCTCCGTCTCGACCTTGCTTTCGCCATACGGCGTCGACGGGCAATAGTCGTTGTCCCCGGTGGGCTGGTAGCCGATCCGACAAACCATCCGCGACGAGGCGAAGAAGACCCGCTGGACTGTACCGGTGCTTCGGATGGCCTCGATGAGGTTTTTGACGCCGTCCGTGTTCGCGGCGTAGTCGGCGGGCGTGCGGCCATGCAGGTCCGTCCGCGCGCCCAAATGATAGATCGCCTCGGGCTGCACGTCGGCCACGGTGGCAAGCACCTCGTCCCGGCGGCAGAGATCCATTTTGCGCCAGATCGCGGTGTGCGCGGGATTACGTGGTGCGATGGGGTCGGCGCTCAGGACGTGGTGGCCCCGCTGCTGCAGCGCCTCGATCAAGTTGGTGCCGATAAACCCGGATCCGCCAGTGACTAGGATGCGCATGTATTTTAAATAAGCATGGAGCTCTCAAAGCCCTCGAAGCACTAAAAGCTCTCGAAGCTCGGAGCCTTAAAAGCTCTCGAAGCCGGTAGCTCTAGAAGCACTAAAAGCTCGGGGGCGATCGGGAAGCTCATAGCTCGCAGCTTTGAGAGCTCGCAGCTCGTTTTGCTCGTAGCTTTTAGCGCTTTGAGTGCTTTTAGAGCTCGTTAGCGCTTTGAGCGCTCGTAGCTCATTCTGCCGCTCGAATGCGGGCGCGGAGTGCATAAAGCATGCGAGAAACTTCTTCGGTGGCGGCGAGCAATTCCGCCGCCTTGGCCGCCCCAAGCAGGCCCGCCTCTTGGGCGATGATAACTTGAGTTTCGAGTTCGGCACAGGAACTTCGGGCGATGCTCAAAAAGTGCGCCCGGTCCGAAGCGGTCTCCCGCGTGTAGCCTTCCGCGATGTTGGAGGCGACCGAAACGGACGCCCGCAAGATCTGATCGCGCAGGCCAAAATCACGTGAAACCTCACTGGCGCCAATCGAATGATAAGTCGCCACCGCAAGATCCTTCGCCTTCTGCCAGACCAGCAACTTGCGATAATTATCCATGAATCATAACTTGAGCTCTCAAAGCGCTCGAAGCTTGTAGCACTAAAAGCTGACTGAAAGCTTGGAGCACTAAAAGCTCTCAAAGCTCTAAAAGCTACAAACTCGGAGCCGATCGGAAAGCTCGCAGTTCATTCCGCTCATAGCTCGTAACTCATTTTGCTTGGAGGACCGTGATCGGAAGCTTCGAGAGCTTTTAGTGCTTTTAGAGCTTTGAGAGCTTTTACTGCCACCTCCGTCGTTCCGCGTTTCCGCGATCTCTCTCCGTGTACCTGATCGGAAGCTTTGAGCGCTTTTAGTGCTTCGAGAGCTTTTAGAGCTATGAGCGCCCGCCGCCTGCGCGGCGGCGCTCACTTTCACCGCTCAATCACTCGCTTCCGCACCACCATCGCGGGAATGCCCTGCACGATCGACCAGGCGGGCACCGACTTGTTAACGACACTGCCGGCGGTCACGACGCAGTGCTCACCGATATGCACCCCCGGGCCAATGAACGTGCACGACGCCACCCACGTGCCATCGTCGATCTGGATCGAGGCGTTGCGATACGGCATCGTGTGGTCCTTGTAGTCGTGATTGCCCGTCGCGACATAAACGCGATGCGCCAGCGCCACGTGGCTCCCCAGGCGGATCGGCTCGAAGTTGAGGAACTCGCACTCCTGTCCGATCCAACAAAAGTCGCCGATCTCCAGTTTCCAAGGGAAATGGATGCTCGTCCGCGGCATGATACGCACCCCCTGCCCCACCTTCGCCCCGAACCAACGCAGCAACGTACACTTCAAGGCGGACGGCCAGGGCAGCGCACTCAGGAAGAAGGCACATTTGACCAGATACCAGCACGCCTCGAACCAGCGCGGCCGTCCCCGGTCGAGCCCCTTCCGGGAGTCAAACTGGTCCAGCCGCACGCGCAGGGTTGAGTCGGGGTTGTTTTCCGGTTGGGGAATCATGGTTGAATAAGCTTTGAGCTCTAAAAGCACTCGAAGCTCTAAAAGCCATAGCGAGCTTGGAGCGCTAAAAGCTACAAGCTCATTTCGCGTTTCCGCCCTTCCGCGCTTCCGCGATCCCTCTTCCGTGTATTCCGTGTGTTCCGTGGGCAAAAATTCAGCGATCAGAAGTTCACCACGAAGTCACGGAGACACCGAGAAGCGCTCGGAGCTATCATACCGATCATCCTATGCTTTCCCCGCGGATGTCGCGGATGGACGCGGATTGAACCAAGCATTTATCCGCGACGATCCGCGTT
>CANJKL010000005.1:0-255374 GCA_947474935.1 Opitutia bacterium | reverse complement strand
GTCAACGACGGCACCATCAACTGGTCGGGCAGCGGCGGTTTCGCCGCCAGCGGCGGCGCCACCCTCACGAATAACGGCACGTTCAACGACTCCTCGACCGGCATCTTCAATGGCACCGGCACGAGCGGCGCGAACCTGACGTTCACCAACTCCGCTGGAGCCAACTATAACGTTTCCGTCTCCAAGAGCCTGCCGGTCAGCTTCACCAATGCGGGCACGCTGACGGTCTCCGCCGGCACACTGAATCTCAGCGGCGGAGGTTCGAACTCGGGCGCGATCGCCGTCAGCGCAGCCGGAGCCACGGTTCAATTCAGCAACAATTTCTCCCTCGCCAGCACGTCAACGCTCACTGGGGCCGGAAATTTCTCCCTAACGGGAGGGACGCTGTCACTCGACGCGGGAACCGTGAGTTTCCCGAACCTGACTCTCAACGGCGGCACGCTGGCCGGCGCGGGTACTCCCACCATCGCCAACCTTACTCATGCGAACGGCTCGATCGCCAGCAACACGTTCACCCTGACCGGCACCGGCTCGACCTGGACCGGCGGCAATTGGAACGGCACTGCGGGCTCGACCGCCTCGATCGCCGCGGGCGCCGTACTCGGCCTCTCCTTGGTCGGCGACCAGCACTACTACGACTACCGGCTCGTCACCAACGACGGTACCGTCAACTGGTCCAGCGGCTATATCCGGGGCGGCCACGGCGGCGGCTTCGTCAATAACGCCGCTTGGAACGACTCCAACGCCGCCAGCAACTTCTTCGACAACTACTACGGCGGCACGGCCTCGACGTTCACCAACAGCACCACCGGCGTCTACACCAAAACCGGTGCGGGCAGCGTCGCCTTCAACACCCCTTTTAATAACGACGGTAGCGTCCTCGTCTCGGCCGGCACCCTCTCCCTCAACGGCGGCGGCGCCACCGGCGGCGCCGGCACTTTCGCCGTCGCTTCCGGGGCCACGCTCAACTTCGGCGGCGGCACGTCCACCCTCGCCAGTGGCACCGCCCTGAGCGGCGCCGGCACCTTTGGGTTGAGCGGCGGCACGCTTTCCATCACCGCGGGCACCGCGAGTCTCTCGAACCTCACCGTCAACGGCGGTACGCTCGTCGGCACGGGCACGGCCACCATCGGCAATCTCGCCCTCTCCAGCGGCTCCATCGGCATCAACGCGTTTTCCCTGAACGGCCCTGCTTCGACCTGGACCGGCGGCAACTGGAATGGCCCCGCGGGCTCGACCGCCTCGATCGCCGCGGGTGCCATCCTCGGGATCTCGCTCGTCGGAGATCATCACTACTACGACTATCGCCTCGTCACCAACGACGGCACCGTCAACTGGTCCGGCGGCTACATTCGCGGCGGCCACGGCGGCGGCTTTGTCAACAACGCCACTTGGAACGACTCCAATGCCAGCGGCGTCGCCTTCGACAATTACTATGGCAGCACGTCTCCGACGTTCACCAACAGCGCCACGGGTATCTACACCAAAACCGGTGCGGGCAACGTCGCCTTCAACACCCCTTTTAATAATGACGGCAGCGTCCTCGTTCAGGCCGGCACGCTCGCACTCAATGGCGGCGGCAATTCCGCAACCTCGGGCTCCTTCAGCGTCAGTTCCGGCACCACCCTCAACTTCGGCGGCGGCACGTCCACGCTCGCCAGCGGCACTTCCCTCTCCGGCCAGGGCACCTTCGGGTTGAGCGGCGGCACGCTCTCGATCGCCAGCGGCACCGCCAACATTTCCAACCTCACCGTCAATGGCGGCACGCTCGCCGGTGCCGGCACGGCCTCCATCGGCAATCTCACGCTCTCCAGCGGCTCGATCGGCATCACCACCTTCACCCTGACCGGCACCGGTTCGACCTGGACCGGCGGCAATTGGAACGGCGCCGCGGGCTCGACTGCTTCCATCGCCCCGGGCGCGATCCTCGGCCTCTCCTTAGTCGGCGATCACCACTACTACGACTACCGGCTCGTCACCAACGACGGCACCGTCAACTGGTCCAGCGGCTACATTCGCGGCGGCCACGGCAGCGGGTTTGTCAACAACGGGACTTGGAACGATTCCAACGCCGCCACCGTCGCCTTCGATAACTACTACGGCGGCACGGCGCCGAGTTTCACCAACGGTGCCACGGGCACCTACACCAAGACCGGTGCCGCCACGGTTTACTTCTACGGCCCGTTTAACAATGACGGGAATGTCCTGATCAAGGCCGGCACTCTTGTGCTCAACGGTGGCGGCAATTCCGCGGCCTCCGGTTCCTTCAACGTCAACCCGGGGGCGACGCTGCAATTCAATTCCGACTACACGATCGGCGCGGGGGCGACCTTTGCGCTCGGCGGCAACGTTCAGCTCGCGAGCGGCGCCCTTACGCTCTCGGGTCCCCTGCGGGTAAACACCTTCAGCCAGACGGGCGGCACCCTGGCCGGCGTGGGCTCGATCGACGGGCGCTACGACTGGTCCGGCGGCACTTGGAACACCGCGGCCAATTCCGGCCTCACCACCACGATCGCCCCCGGCGCCGTGCTCAATCTGAGTTCGGCCAACGACACGACCCGCGACTTCTACGGCCGGGCGCTTGTGAATCAGGGCATCACCAACTGGACCAGCGCCTATCTGCGTGGCGGCCAGGGCTCGTCCTTCACCAACGCCGCCGGTGGCACGTTCAACGATCTCAACGCGAGCAGCTACACCGTACACAATCCCGGCTGGGGCGGCAGTTTCGTCTTCAGCAACGCGGGCACCTACGTCCGGAAGGTCGGGGGCACGACCGCCTTCGATACGACCTTCAACAACAGCGGCACGATCAAGCTGTCAGGCGGCGACATCCAGATCCGCCAGGGCGGCACCATGTCGGCCACGAGTATGGTGAAGGCCGAGGCGGGCACCCACTTCTACTTCACCAACAATTACACGCTGCTCGACGGGGCCCAATTCACCGGTCCGGGTCTGGTCAACCAAACCGCCGGCACGCTCACGTTGGACGGCACCCTTCGCGCCAGCAATTTCCTGTGGTCGGGCGGAAACTGGAGCGCTGCGGCCAACTCCGGCCTCACCACCACCATCGCCGCCGGCACCACGCTCAACCTGACTTACGCCAACGACACCACCCGCGACTTCTACGGCCGGGGGATCGTCAACAACGGCGTCGTCAACTGGACCAACGCCTATCTCCGCGGCGGTCAGGGCTCCTCATTCACCAACGCCGCGGGTGGCGTCTTCAACGATTTCAACGCATCGGGTTATTCGGTCTACAACCCCAGTTGGGGCGGCACCTTCGTTTTCACCAACGACGGCACCTATATTCGAAATGCCGGCGGCACGACCTACTTTGACACGACGTTCAACAACAACGGCAGTGTCCAACTCCAGCGCGGCGACCTGCAGATCCGTCAGGGCGGGGCGATGTCGGCAACGGGCAACCTCCTCGCCGCGCCGGGCACCAATGTTTACTTCACCGGCAACACGTTCACGGTCGCCAACGCCGCGTCCCTCTCCGGCTCCGGCACCTACTGGCTGACGGGCGCGACGCTCGACTTGAGCGGCACCCTGGCTGCGGGCTCCTTCAATCAGACCGCCGGCACGCTCGCCGGCCAGAACACAATCGGCGGCACGTATGCCTGGTCCGGCGGCGTATGGAGTGCCGCTGCCAACTCCGGCCTCACGACCACGATCGCCGCCAGCGGCACGCTGAATCTGACGAACACCTCGGATTCCTATCGCGATCTCTACGGCCGCGGCATCGTCAACCAAGGGATCGTCAACTGGACCAACGCCTATATCCGCGGCGGTCAGGGCTCATCGTTCACCAACGCCGCGGGCGGCGTCTTCAACGACTTCAACGCGTCGGGCTACTCCGTCCACAATCCCAGCTGGGGCGGCACGTTCGTTTTCACCAACAACGGTACCTATATCCGCAATGCCGGTGGCACGACCACCTTCGACGTGCCGTTTAACAATACCGGCACCTTGGCCGTCCAGGCCGGCGACCTTCGACTCCAGCAGGGCGGCACGATGTCCGCCACCAGTGTGGCCCAGACCGGACCTGGCGGCCGTCTTTATTTCACGAACGACTACACCGTGGTCGACGGTGCCCGCTTCAAGGGCGACGGCGTGTTCAACCAGATCGCCGGCACGCTGACACTGAATGGCTCGCTCCGCGCCAGCTCCTTTCTGTGGTCCGGCGGCAACTGGAACGCGGCCGCCAACTCCGGTCTCACCACCACCATCGCGGCCGGCACCACACTCAACCTGACCAACGCCAACGACTCCTACCGCGACTTCTCCGGCCGCGGGATCGTCAACGAAGGCATCGTCAACTGGAGCAACGCGTATCTGCGCGGCGGTCAGGGCTCGTCGTTCACCAACGCCGTGGGCGGCGTCTTCAACGATTTCAACGCCTCGGGCTACTCGGTTCACAATCCCAGTTTGGGCGGCACCTTCGTTTTCACCAATGACGGCACCTATATCCGCAACGCGGGCAATACGACCACCTTCAACACGACCTTCAACAACACCGGCATCCTGCAGTTGCTCGGGGGCGACATCCAGATCCATCAGGGTGGCACGATGTCGGCTACCAGCGTCGTCCAGGCGGCCGTGGGCACCCATCTCTACTTCACCAACAACTACACGCTCGCCGACGGCGCCCGGTTCACCGGCGCCGGCAGCATCAACCAGACCGCCGGCACGCTGACGCTCAATGGCTCGCTCCGCGCGAGTGCCTTCCTCTGGTCCGGTGGCGACTGGAGCGCGGCCGCCAACTCCGGCCTCACCACCACCATCGCCGCCGGCACCACGCTCAACCTCACCAATGCCAACGACTCCTACCGCGATTTTTCCGGCCGCGGGATCGTCAACAACGGTGTCGTCAACTGGAGCAGCGCCTATCTCCGCGGGGGTCAGGGTTCCTCGTTCACGAACGCCGCCGGCGCCACCTTCAACGACCTCAACGCCAGCAGCTACACGGTGCACAATCCCAGCTGGGGAGGCACCTTCACCAACGCCGGCTCCTACCTCCGCAATGCCACCGGCTCGACGAGTATTGACGTGCCGTTCACGAACACCGGCACGGTTCGCTCGGCCGGCGGCGGCACGTTGTCCTTCAACAGCACCTTCACCAATACGGGCGGCACGCTCACCGCCGCGGGCGGCAACTTCGTGTTCGCCAATGCCCTGAATGTGGGCACCGGCACGATCGGCGGCACCGGCACGTTCCTCACGCCTTCGGTCACCGCCGGCGGGGTGATCGCACCCGGCAATTCCGTGGGATTGCTGCGCGTCATCGGCAGCCCGGGCAACCTGACGCTTCTCTCCACCGCGACGGCCGAGTTCGAAATCGGCGGGACCACGCGCGGCACCCAGCACGATGCGATCGACGCGACGGGAACCGCCACCCTCGCCGGCACGCTCAAGCTTTCCTTCGTCAATGCCGGTTATGCGGCCGTCCAGAACTCCGACTCGCTGACCCTGTTGCTCGCGGGCGCCGTGGCCGGGGCCTTCGACAACATCGCCGGCGGCGCCCGGCTCGCCACGAGCGACGGCGCCGGCTCCTTCCTCGTCACGCTCTCGGGCACGGCCCTGAGCCTTTCGCAATTCCAACTCGATCCCTCCACTTATCTCTGGAGCGGCGGCACTCTCGGCAGCGTCACGCCGGCGGCCCTGCCCGCCAACATCGTGCCCGTGGGCGGTCGTCTCGCGATCTACAGCGCCGCCGATCACACGTTCAACAGCCAGACCTTGTTGAACAACGGCACCATCGACTGGGCCGGCGGCTACCTCCGCGCCGGCGACGGCGCCAGCCTCGTCAACGCGGCCGGCGGCGTCTTCAACGACTCCGCCAGCAGCCACATCGACGATCCCTATGCCGGCACCGTGCTCGTGTTCACCAACAACGGCACCTATAACAAACTCGCCACCGGCACCACGTACCTCGACGTGCCGTTCAACAACAACGCCAGCGTCAACGTGACAGCGGGCGAATTCCGGCTCGCCAACGGCGGCACCAACGCCGCGGCCGGCATCTTCACGACGAGCCTCGGTGCGACGACCACCTTCGCCTCCTCCTACTCCCTCGCGGATGGCACGCAACTCACCGGTGGCGGCGTTCACCAACTGACCGACGGCACGCTGGCGATCAGCGGCAGCCTTACCGCCGGGCGGCTGAATTTCGCCGGCGGCACCCTCGCCGGGACCCACACCCTGCACGGACTCTACGATTGGTCCGCGACCAGTTGGAATTCGGGTGGCACCACGTCGCTCGCGAGCGATGCGACCCTGAACATCACCGGCGCCAGCGATCACAACTTCAACAGCCGCGCCCTCGCCAACAGCGGCGTCGTCAACTGGCAGGCCGGCTACCTCCGCGCGGGCGACGGCGCCACCCTCACCAATGCCTCAGGTGGCGTCTTCAACGATACCGCCAGCAGCCACATCGACGATCCCTACGCCGGCAACGTCCTCGTCGTCACCAACAACGGCACCTATAACAAGGCCGCCGCCGGCACGACGTTCATGGATGTGCCGTTCAACAACAACGCCACCGTCAACGTGACGGTGGGCGACTTCCGGCTCAACAACGGTGGCACCAATTCGCCGACGGGCCTCTTCACCACCAGCCTCGGCGCCACCACCACCTTCAACTCATCGTACAGTCTGGCCGGCGGATCGCAGCTCGCCGGCCCCGGTCTCTATCAGTTGTACGCCGGCACACTCACGATCAGCGGCAGCCTCACCGCCAGCCGGCTCAATCTCGCCGGCGGTACCCTCGCCGGAACCCACGCCCTGCACGGACTCTATGAATGGTCCGCGACCAGTTGGAATTCAGGTGGCACCACGTCGCTCGCGAGCGATGCGACCCTGAACATCACCGGCGCCAGCGATCACAACTTCAACAGCCGCGCCCTCGCCAACAGCGGCATCATCAACTGGCAGGCCGGCTACCTCCGCGCGGGCGACGGTGCCACTCTCACCAATGCCGCGGGTGGCGTCTTCAACGACACCGCCAGCAGCCACATCGACGATCCCTACGCCGGCAGCGTCCTCGTCGTCACCAACAACGGCACCTATAACAAGCTCGCCACCGGCACCACCTTCCTCGACGTCCCCTTCAACAACAACGCCGCGGTCAATGTGCTTGCCGGCGAGTTCCGGCTCAACGGCGGCGGCGGCAATTCCGGCACGGGCGTGTTCGCCACCACGCAGGGCGCCTCCCTGACGTTCAATTCCTCCTATACCCTGGCCGACGGTTCACAACTCACCGGCGGTGGAATCCATCAACTGTCCAACGGCACGCTGACGATCAGCGGCAATCTCACGGCGTCCCGCCTGAACCTGAGTGGCGGTGTCTTCGCCGGGACGCACACCCTGCACGGCATCTATGACTGGTCCGCCAGCAACTGGAATTCGGGCGGCATTACCACGATCGCCTCCGACGGATTGCTCGCCGTCACCAGCTCCAGCGATCATAATTTCAACAGCCGCGGCATCGTGAACAACGGCGTCGTCAACTGGCAGGCCGGTTACCTCCGCGCCGGTGATGGCGCCACGTTCACCAACGGTGCAGCCGGCGTCTTCAACGACACCGCTAGCAGCCACATCGACGACCCCTACGCCGGCACCGCTCTCGTCGTCACCAATAACGGCACCTACAACAAACTGGCCGCCGGCATCACCTATCTCGACGTGCCGTTCGTCAACACCGCCACGGTCAACGTCGCCGCCGGTGAATTCCGGCTCAACGGCGGCGGCAGCAACGCCGGCACGGGCGTGTTCAGCACCAGCCTCGGCGCGACGACCCTCTTCAACTCCTCGTACACCCTCGCGAACGGTTCGATCCTGTCCGGCGCTGGCGCGCATCAACTCACCAACGGCACCCTGACGATCACCGGCAGCCTTACCGCAAGCCTGTTGAGCCAGACCGGCGGCGTCCTCGCCGGGACGCACACGCTGCACGGCAATTACGACTGGTCTGCCGGCAACTGGAACTCGGGCGGCGTCACGACCGTCGCGACCGACGGAATGCTCAACCTCACCAGCGCCAACGATCATAACTTTAACAGCCGGGCCATCGTGAACAATGGCACTGTCAATTGGCAGGGCGGCTACCTCCGCGCGGGCGACGGTGCCACGTTCACCAACGCCGCCAGCGGCGTCTTCAACGATTCCGCCAGCAGCCACATCGACGACCCTTACGCCGGCACCGTCCTCACCTTCACCAACAACGGCACCTACAACAAGCTCGCCGCAGGCCTGACCAGCATCGACGTCCCCTTCGTCAACAACAACGGCGCCATCTACGTTTCCGCCGGCACGTTGCGCTTCGCCTCAAGCTTCCAGCAAACCGCCGGCACCGTCGCCGTGAGCGATGGTGCGACCGTCGAGTTCGCCGGCGGTCTCAATCTCGCGGCCGGCACGCTCACCGGCAACGGCACGATCCAGGGCAACATCGCCAACTCCGGACTGCTCTCCCCCGGCAGTTCCCCCGGCCAGCTCAACGTCACGGGCAACCTCACCCTCGCCTCCACGTCCGCCCTCCTCTTCGAACTCGGCGGTGTCTCGCAGGGCGTGAATTACGACTACCTCAGCGTGTCGGGCACCGCGCAGCTCAACGGCGACCTGCGCCTCGCCTTCGTCAACGGCTTCCACTCCAACGCCACCTACTCCCAGACCTTCATGGTGCTCACGGCCTCGTCGCTCACCGGCCTGTTCGCCAACGTGAACAACGGTCAGCGGCTCTTCACCCTCGATGGCTATGGCACGTTCGTGGTGAATTACGGCGCCAGCAGCGCCTTCACCGCCCTGACCAACAGCGTCGTGCTTTCCGAATTTATCGCCGTCCCCGAGCCGTCCACGTGGGCGCTGATGCTGACGGGCGTGGGCGCCCTGTCGGTCACGGCCTGGCGCCGGCGGCGGCGTTGAGCCGGATAAATCCCCCCCGCGCAGCCGCACCAGGAGTCAGGAGGGGAAAGAGCCTTCATTCTCCTGATCGTGATTGTGCTCCTGATCGTGCTCGTGATCGATCGAGCCAACCCGCGCGAATCAAAACAGCTCGGTCTGCGTCTCCCGCTTGGGCGGCGTCACCGGCGGTGCGACGTCCACGGGCGCGGCGTTCTCGGCCGCACCGTAGCGCTTCCGCGCCTCCGCCGCCGTCGACCGCATTTCAAAGCCCTCGAGCATCCGGAACAATTCCTCCGGCTGCGGCGTCCGCCACTCGGGTTTCACCGGCGGCAGCGCGAGATCCAGCGTCGTCAATTTCAGGTTCAACCGCAGGCGATCCGCCTCGGCCGCGACTTTTTCCCGAAAACGATCCGGCTTCAGGTTGGCGGCGTTTTGGATCACCGCTTCGACACTGCCGCCGAAATCCGCCAGCCACTTCGATGCAGTTATCGGCCCGACCCCGTCGATCCCCGGAATGTTATCCGACGTGTCGCCCACCAGCGCCAGATAGTCGGCGATCTGCACCGGCGGAACGCCAAATTTTTCCTGCACGCCCGCGGCATCCAGCAGCCGCCAGCCGAGCTTCGGATTGGCCGAGGGCGGCGGCAGCATGATCTTGATCTTCTCTCCCACGATTTGGGCAAAGTCCTTGTCGCTGCTCACGATCACGACGTCGTGGCCCGCCTTCGCCAGCGCGACGGCCTCTGACGCGAGCAGGTCGTCGCTTTCGACTCCCGCCACCTCGATGCCGGCAAGTCCCATCGCCCGCGTCAGCGCCTTGATCGGATCGATCTGCTGGCGCAGCGGATCCGGCATCGGTTTGCGCTGGGCTTTGTAGGCGGCATGCAACGCCACCCGCGCCTCCGACTCGCCCAGATCGAAGAACACCAGCGTCGAATCGGGCTTCTCCAAGTCGATCAGCTTCCAGAGCGATTTGCACCAGCCATGCAACGCTCCGGTCGGCACGCCGGTGGACGACGTCAGCTCCGGCAGGGCGTGGAAGCAGCGATACGCGAGGTTGAAACCGTCGATCAGGAGCCATTTGGCCATGGCGCAAAAAGAGCCGGCGAAACGGCCGTGGTCAAGGGAGCGGCTGAGCCCGGCGTTGAAGATCGACCCAAACGATAACTCCAAACTCTCCCGCCGCGCACTCCGCTTCCGTCAGGGATCGACGTCGTAGACCTCCACGATGCCGATGCCCGTCGTGTTGTTCACGCCGCTCAAATGCACGGTGTACCCGCCGGGCGGAAGCATCACGATCATCGCAGCATCCTTGCTGCCGTTCGTCAGCGGAAAGGCCCCCGCTCCGACCGCCGCCGCCGCCATGATCGCGGCATCGTCGCCCGCGGCCCAGTCGTCGTTCGTCCTGAGGGTCCGTCCCGTCGCCTGATCGATCAGCGTGAGCTGCGGATCCGCGAGCACCGCGCCCGCCGGCAGGTTGAAACGCGTGAGTGTCGGGCCCACACCCCGGATCAGCAGCCGGCGCGAAACCGTGCCGTTCACCACAAAGCCCGCGATGAGGATGTTGTTGCCCGTTCCGATATTACCCCGCGTGGAAACGTTGACCGCCTTCGGTCCCGTCGTCCCCGGCGTGACATCGTAAACCTCGATCAGGACGAGGCCGGTGGCACTCGCCACCGGGCCCCTCGCCTGCACCGTGTAGCTTCCGGGGGCGAGCGTCGCGAGCACGGCGGCGTCCGCGGAGTTGTTGGGCAGCGCAAAGGCGCCGACGCGGGTCGTGGCCTGCTGGATGGCCGTGACCGCCGTGGCCCCTCCGCCCTGATTGCCCCAATCGTCGTTGGCAAGAATCGGCACCGGGTTGGTGCCACTGTAAACCTCGAGACGGGGATTCGCGAGCGTTCCCGGGACATTGAACGGTCCGCCCGCGAGCGTCGGTCCCACGGCCCGGATCAACATCTGCCGGTTGCCGGTTCCAGTGACCACAAATCCGCCAATGAGCACATCCGCACCGCCCGCGGTTGGCCCCCGCGTGGAAATATTGGCCAGGCGGGTCGGCGCACTGGAGAGCGCAAGCGTGGCGGGATCGCTCGTCGCCGTGGCCGCGCTGCTCGTCACGACGACCGTGTAGCTGCCGACGCGGGTGGCGTCGACGTTGGTCAGGCTGAGCAACGGACTCGTGGCGCCGGCCACGGGCGCACCGTTCAGCAGCCATTGGTAGGAAAGCGGAGGCGCGCCGAGGGCATCGACCCGGAACAGCGCCCCGGACCGTGGCGCCACCGTGAGCGATTGCGGGTGCGTGAGGACCGTGACGTAGCGATATGCGTAAAGCAGGTCCTTGAGCACCGCGTCGGCCATCGCCGGGACGTCGGCCAATTGGGACAAGGCGGCCACCCGCACCGCGATATCGTCGCTCGTCACCGTGACCGGCGGCCGGTCCAGCTGGTAATAAAGCGCCGCGGCCTGCGCCGCCTTCTGCAGCGCGGTGTTGCCGGAGTTAGTGGCGGTGACGAATTCGGCGAGGGCGGTGTTGAGGCCCGCGACGTTGTAACCCCGCCCGAGCGTCGCGCTGGCCGTGTCGTTGTTGCGAAAGCGCACGTGATCGAGCGCCGAGGGCGTGCCGAGCCCGGCGCTTTGCCAGAGCCGCGCTAGGAATACGGCCTCGGGAATCGCGCTGGCGGGGTTTTCGAGCAGCGCCACCGTCGGCACGGCGCCGAACTTCGCGAAGTATTCGTTCGACGCCAGGATCGCGCCGATCGCCGTAGCCAGGCTGGTGCGCGACTGCGGCAGCAGCGCCTGGTAATTCGCCGGCGTCGGCCACTGGCCCATGATCACCCGGTAGGCGGCGAGCAGGTTCACCGCCGGCGCAAACGCGGGATCGCCCGTCAACAAGGCCGCGAATTGCGCCCGCGTCAGCGTGCCCGCCGCCAGCTGCGCGTTGAGGCTGACAAACACGAGCGGGTTGATCGTCGTCGTGTTCGCGATGTCCTGATACGTCTGCAGGATGAAGGCGGAGTCCTCGAGGACCGGGTTGTTGCGCCGCACGGTCACGGGCAACGTGGCCGCCACGGTCGTATTGCCGGAATTGTCCGTGGCCACCGCCCACACATTGAACGTGCCGGACTGATTGGGCGTCCAGTTGGTCTGATAATTGGTCGCAGCGTTGCTACTCGTGCCAATCGCCGTGCCATTTGCAAAATACTGCACGCCCGCGACCGCGCCGTCGGTGTCGCGCGCATTCGCGGTCAGCTGCACCTGCTGGCTGAAGGCGACATCGGTCGCCGACGCACTAATCGCGATGCTGGGGGCGATGCTGGTCGCGGCCACGACGGTGACCGTGCTCGTCGGCGAAGCGGCCACGTTGCCGGCGGCATCGCGCGCCAGCGCCACGACTTCGATCCCGGCCCCCGGCGTCACCCCCGCGAACGACGCGGTCAGCCGCCACGTGTTGGTCAACTGGTCCCGCGTCGCCTGCCCGATGCTGTTGCGGTTGAGAAAGAATTCCACTCCGACGACCGAGCCGTCGGAGTCGGTCGCCGTCGCGGTGAAATTGACGTTCGAGGCCGTCGTCGCGGCGACCGGCACGTTGAGGGTGACCGTCGGCGCGAGGCCGACCAGGCTTGTGACAACGACCCGCCGGGACACGGCGCTGACGGATGTCGCGCCCGCGGTGTCGAGCACCCTGGCCGCGACCGTGAAAGTCCCCGCCGCCGCCGGCGTCCAGATCGCGCGATAAGTGTCGGTGGTACCGACCCGTTGGCCCGTCGCCAGGGTTTGCCCGTTCGCCGTGTTGATGAAGGTGACCGTGACGGCCTGCCCGACATCGGCGTCGCTCGCCAGCGCTTCCAGGAACACGGGGGCATTGACGGTGGTCACCGTCGAGTCATCGCCCGGCCGGACGAGTCCGCTGGTCGGCGCGGCGTTGCCGGTCACGGTGAGCAACACCGGCGAGGACACCGCGGTATTGCCCGTGTCGTCGGTCGCCACCGCGTAAAGATTGAAACGCCCCGCCGCGTTCGGCGTATAGGTGAAAATCGCGCCCGGATGGGGATTGGGCACGGTGGCAACCGCGGTGCCGTTGGCAAACAACTGCGCTTGCGTGACGGTGCCATCGGGATCCGACACCGTGGTGCCGATCGCGAACTGGGTGCCGGCCGTAACGGTGGCCACGCCCAGCGGCACCAACACGACGCCGGGCGCGAGACTCGTCGACGGCGACACGAACAGGGTGAACGGCGTCGAGACGGTCTGGTTGCCATTCGAATCCTTCGCGATGGCGTAGAGCCCGAGTTGGTAGCGGCCCTGGGCATCCTGCTGCAGCGCGGAAAAATTAAAGCCGGTGAAATCAAACGGCAACCGGTAGGTGTTTGTCGCCTGCTCCCGGGCCGAGAGACCGATGCTGATGTCGTTCAGAAAAAACTCGACGGTCGTGATCGATCCGCCGGTCGCAAACGCACTGGCGACCAGATTGACGGACGAAAGGCTTTGCACCGTCGCGTTGTTCGCCGGCGTGGTGAGCGAAACCGTGGGCGGCGTGCCAACCACCGTCGCAACATTCACCGTCACCGGCGCGGAAATCGTGATGCTCGAATTGGTGTCGGTGACGCGGGTCGTCAGTTGATGCGCGCCGAGATCGGCGGCCGTCGGTGTCCACGTGAAGGCATACGATGTGCCACCGGTCGCGGTTGGCGCAGTGCGGGCGCTGACTGGGGTCCCATCGATCAGCAACTCGACCAGGAGCACGCCTGCGCCACCGCCGCCGGTCGCGGTCGTGGTTACCGTCAGCGGAACGCCGGGCGTGGCGCGCACCGTGCCGGAGGCACCCGGGGAAACGATGGCGATCGTCGGCGTGCCGAACGCCGCGGTCACGAACGCCGCGCTTGAAACGGTACTGTTGCCGCGGTCGTCCATCGCAATCAGATCGACCGTGTAGCCGCCGGGCGACGGGGGCGTGTAGGCAACGGTGTACGGTGGAGCGCCGAGCGAATTTCCCACTGGTCCGCCGTTCACATAAAACTGCACGGCACTCAACGTGCCGCCCTGGGCAAACGCCGCCCCGCTCAGGGTCGTCACTGCGTTGGGCACGATCGTACTGTTGTTCGCCGGGACCGCCAGCGTCGCCACCGGCTTGACGCCGACGGCGGCGACCACGAGCAGGTTCAACTGCGCCTCGCGCGTCGCGCCGCCATTGTCGGTCGCCTTCGCCGAAAACGCATAGCTGCCCGCCGCTCCCGCCGTGTAGCGAAAATTAAACGGTGCGCCGGTCTTTTCGCCAACCTTGCCGCCGTTCACGAAGAATTCGACGCGCGCAATGGCGCGGCCGGTGCCGGGCGTGACGGTCGCGAGGACATTGCGGGTCGCACCGACGGGCAGCGTCGTCACGCCCGGTGAGATCGACAGCGCGATCGTCGCCAGCGTGGGATCCACCACCACCGTCACGGCCACGGCCGTCGAGGTGGTCGTGGCGCCCGTGGAGTCGGTTACCCGCGCCGAAAGCGACGCCGCCCCAGCCGCCGCCGGAGTCCAATCGGCCGAGTAGGGCGCGGTGGTGGCGGTGCCAACGAGCGTCGCGCCGGCGAAGAAATCCACTTTGGTCACCGTCGCCGGGCCAACCGCACTGGCACTCGCCACCAGCGAAGTCGCCGTTCCGAGCGTCACCGATGTGCCCGCGACGGGGCTGGTCAGCGTCACGGTCGGAGCCGTCACACTCACGTTGACCACGGACGACGTGACCGAGGTGTTGTTGGAGTCGGTGACGCGGGCCGTTAGCGCGGTGATGCCGGACGCTGCCGGGGTCCAGGTGATCGAATAAGGCGCGACCAGCGCGGTCCCGACGACCGTCGAACTCGCCAGAAATTCGACTTTGCTCACCGTCGCGCCGCCATTGCCGATGGCCGTGGCCGTCATCGTCACGCTGCCGTTGACCGCCACGGTCGCTCCGTTCGCGGGACTGGTGAGCGTGACGGTGGGGGCCACCGCGACAATGGTCACGTTCACCGGCGCCGACGTGACCGCCGGATTGCCGGCGCTATTGTCGGTCGCCTGAGCCGTGATCGCCACCGAACCGGACGACGTCGGGGTATTCCACAACACGGAATACGGCGACGCCGTCCCGGGCGAACCGACTTGTTGCCCGTTGGCGAAGAAGACCATCTGGGTGATGGCGGATCCCGCGGTCGGCGTCGCCGTGGCTGTGAGGGTCGTGGCCGTACCGGACTGAAACGTGGAGCCGCCCGAAGGCACCGAGACACTGACGGTCGGAGCTGCGCGTCCCGCGACCGCAGTCGCAAGCGCCAGCAGCAGGACTCGAAAAAAAGCATTCATGCCGCGCACGGTAAGGAAGGGTGCTTACCGGCTGCCGCTGCGGGTGCGCGGCTCGGCGCTCGCCGGCGTCACGATCGTCGGATTTTGGAAAAGCGAATTGGCCGGTGTGTTTTTCAGGTTCTGCCGTTTCGGCGAACCGCCCGGGCTCACGAGGTTCGCGGTCACGAAGATCAGCAGGTTGCGCTTCTGCGAACTCTCGCCCTTCGAGCGAAACAGCCGGCCGACGAGCGGGATGTCGCCGAAGAACGGCACCTTGTCGTTCACCTTCTTGACCTCCTCGCGCGTCAGCCCGCCCATCACCAGCGTCGCGCCGTCCCAGATTGTCACCTTCGTCGAGATGTCGCGCACCGAGAAGATCGGCTGGAAGAAGCCCGGCGGGACCGTGACGGTCGTGCCACCGGAAATCGCCACGCTCGGTCCGCCATATTCCACGAAGCCATCGAATTCGGTGACGCGCGGATTCAGGTCAAGGCTGATCGAATAGTCGTCCTCCTCCACCGTCGGGGTCACCTTCAGCTCCACGCCGACGTTGCGCGACGTGAACTCGTGCGGCGTGCCGGCCGTGATCGTCACGCCCGCGGAACCGCCGCCGGCCGCGCTGCCCGTGCCCACCTGGCTCTGGATTTCGCCATAGCTCTGCGGATAACGCATTTCCTGCGCCACCGTCATGTTCGCCGGATTGCCGGACAACACCGTCACCTTCGGGGCGCTGAGCAAATCGGTACCCTGCTTTTGCGAGAGCGCCCGCACCACTGCGTTGACGTCGAACTCGCCCACAAAACCCGCGATGCTCGCCAGCGCCGTCGCGCCGGTGCCGACGGAGATCGCGCCGGGCAGGACCGGAGAAAGAAAAGGCACGGTCAGGTTGTCGCCACCGCTGATGTTGATGCTGCCCCCGTTCGAGGAATTCGTGAACGCCCCCGACAGCGGCCGGTTAACCCCGCCGGTGTTGTAGACTTCGCGCGGGACGAACACCTGCCGGCCGTTCGCATCGAGCACCGGCGCGCCGGTGGCCGGATTGACCTGCGGCACGCCGCGCCGCGAAAGATTCCACTGCACGCCCAGTTCCTCGAGCGCGCCCTCCGCCACCTCCATGAACTTCGACTCGATCTCCACCTGGCGCACGTCGTTGTAGCGCGCGAGGATGTTGCGGATGCGTTCGATGTTGCGCGCCGTCTGCGTGACGATGATCGCCGAGCCGTCGTAGGCGAGCGAACTGCCCTCGACGGTGAACGTCACCCCGGCCTGCTGCAAAAACGCCTTCATCGCCGCGGCCTCGCCCCCGGAGACCGTCTGCTCCGGAGTGTTGCCGGCCCCGGCCGTCGAATACGGATCCTTGCCGCCGCCCGTCACACCGGCAATGCCGGTCATCCGCAACACTGTCGCCCGGGTGACCGGAAAGAATTGCGTCTCCAAATTTGTCACTTCCCCACCCGGCCGCACCACCACCGCATCGGATTGGATTTCGTATTGGTAGCCGACGGCCTCGGTCACAAAATCGAGCACCCGCTTGAGCGTCGCGTTGCGCAGCGTGATCGTCACCGTCGGATTCTTGTTGGAGGGATCGAGCAACACGATGTTGACGCCCTTGGGATTGCCCCCGGTCACATCAAATTCCTCCGAGGCTGCACTGAGCGCGGCGACGACCTGGCCGATCTCCGCCCGCGTGAAACTCACACTCGGGATCGTGATTTCATTCAGTTTTCGAGCCAGCGGCGCGGCGGCCGCCGCCTGGTCGGGTTCGCGCGTCCGTTCCTGATAAATGCTAGGCCGCTGCCAGCCCTTCGCCACTTCCTCGAGCAACTGCGCCCGCGTCTTTTCGCGGTTGAGCGCACCGGTCTCGATTTTTTCCTCGGCGATCCGCAGCAGAAATCCCTTGGCGATGGTGTTGTCCGGCTCCTGTGCCTCGACCGCGCGAAACGTCCCCTGCGCGCCGTCAACGTCGCCGGCGAGATACTGCGCCCGGCCCCTGGCGACAAGTTGCGCCGTGGCCGCGCGGTCGGCGAGAAAGCCGGGATCAACGGCTCCCGGGGCATTGCGGGCCGCCGTGCGCGCGAGCTGTTGCTCCACCCCGGCGGCCCGCGGGCTGCCCGGCGCCAGTTGCTCGTGCTCGGCCAGCGCCGTGCGCGCACCTCCCACGTCTCCGCGCCGCATCAGCACCTGGGCCCGGTCGAGCAACGCGGATGCCTTTTCCCGTTTCAGATCGGCGATCAATTTCTGGGTCAGCGGATTGAGGGGCAACAAGCCGAGCGCGGCGTCGACCGTGGCGATGGCCGCATCCGTTCGCCCGTCGCGCAGTTGGGATCGCACCGTGGCGAGCTGCGTCTGGCCGGTTGCCATCAACTCGCCGATGCGCCGGGTTTCCGCGCGGGCGAGCGCCTCCGCTTCCTGCTCAGGCGTCGGGCCGGACGGAACCGCAACAGAGACGGCCATCGGCTGGCCCGGCTCGGGAATCTTGACGTCGACCATCGGGCCGGGCTCCGACGCCGGAGGACGCACGACCGCCATTGCAGCCGGCGCGCCGGCTGGTTGCCTGCGGACCTCGGGCCGCGGCGCCGGAGCGGTCTGCGCCGCGATGACCGCCGCGCGTTCGGCCGCGGCACGCCCGACGGCGAGGCGTTCGGCCACCGCTTTCTCGTTGGCGGCCTGCCGGGCAAGCGCCGTTTTTTGCGCCACCGCCTGCGCCTCGATCTCGGCCCGCAGCCGCTGGACGGCGGCATCGTTGGGCGAAAGCGCCGCCAGCTTGGCCAGCGCCTCTTGGGCTCCCGGCAGATCGCCGGCATCACGCGCCCGCAACGCTTCGGACATCAGACGGATTTTGGCGTCCGTCTGGCTCTGGGCCACCAGTCGGGCGACCGGTGGGGCGACGGCGAACACCACAGCCGCAAGCAGCACCAGCAGCGGGGGGGCAAAAAAACGATTTTTCATTGCGAGAAAAGCGGGATGGAGGGAAGGACGTTGTCGGCGGCGTCGCCCTCGCGCGGTGCGAGGACGCGGCGCTCGGAGGGCGCGCGGCCCGGGATCTCTTTTGTCACCTCCAGCAAGGGTGGCGAGAGCTGGATTTTCTCGATGCGATAATTCGCGTCGCCGAGCTTGAAGACCTCTCCCTGCCGCACCTCGCGCGTCGCAGTGGCCCCGGGCGCGGCCACCAAGGCGGACAGCGTGTCGGTGAAACGCCGCTCGCGATGCGTGATCGTCACTTCGCGCCCGGCGCGCTCGTCCTGGATCACGGCGGTGGCGACCCGTTGCCGGGTGACCATACCCTGGCCTGGCGCGACCGGTTGAAGACGAACCTCCAGACTCCGGATCGTGACGCCGAGACTGGGGACACGACGACCGGCGGCCCCCAGAAATACCTCTCCGGAAGCGAGGTTTTCGAACGTGCCGCGCCAGTTTCCCTCCTCGCCCATGTAGCCGATCAGCTGTAAACGGAACGGTTCGGGGCGGATCGCCGCGAGTTCGAGGCCGAAGGACTCGGGTGACTCGTCTTCCAAAAATCCCGCCGGCGGTTTCACGGTGAATTGTTTCGAACGCGCGTGGTAGAAGATCTCGGGCGGTGTAAACAGGTCATACACCCACTCGCGACCACGCGATTGGGAAGACGGAGGATTCCACCCGTCGGTCTTCAAAGATCCGACCTCCACCCGGGCCGGCACATAGGGCGCGGGGGCGAGTTGAACGGTCATTTCGCCGGCGGCACCGGAGCGCACGGCCCGCCAGCCGGAGAAGCCAAAAGCCACGACCGACGTCACCGCGACCGCAAGGGCCGCGAAAAAGATCACCCGGTGGCTGGGCACGGCAATCATGGCCAATCGCATCGAAGCCGTCGCGAAAGCGCAGCGGCGGAAAAAAATTCCGGCCCCGTCGTGACCCTGATCTGGGTGGAAAAAGCAGTCCTCATTGGGTCGGTGCCGGCATGCCCGGGGCGCCATCAACCGCCGGCGCCGGGCTCGGCACCAGCTCAAGGCATTCGACCGTGACCGTGAATTTCGAATAGGGTTTGCCCACGATCGGTGCGATCGCAGGGCCGGCGATCGCTTTCCTCGCCGGCGCGGGCGCCGGCCCGAGCGTCAGGACAACGGAGGCCGGTGCCGGCGCCGGTTCCACGGCCACGTCATCGCCGGCCGCGGGATGCAAGGCCTCCTCGGCCGATACGGGTTCAACTTCGACTTCCCGCACCAGCACCGGCAATTCGAAAGCCGCCAGTCGGTTTAAAAACGCGCGCAACACGGCCGTCTGGCCAATGAAAACGAAACGAAACGCGGTCGACTCCAGAAAGCCGGGGGCCCGCACACTGATGCGCGGATCGATCGTGAAAAAATCGGGACCTTCATCGGCGGCAGTGGCCGCGGGTTCTGCGCCCGGATCGACCGGCGCCGCGTTCTTCACCGCCAAGGCCCGCTCCTCGCGTTCCGCCCGGGTAAGTGGAACCTCCCGTTTCACCGCGAGAATCGCGAGCGGCCGGGCCTCGATCAACGCCTCGGCCAGATACTGGACGGATTGGCGCTGCCGGAAGATCGGCTCGATGCGTTCGAGTTCGGGACCTTCGTTCGCGTAGGCGGAGAATCCGAGGCGCGCCGCATCGCGGCGGACGTCCACGGCATTCTTGCGGGCGAGTTCCCGGGTCCTTTCGACGAACGTCGCCAGATCGAAATAGGCGTCCGTGCGGGCACGGGGGTGGCGTGCCTGACGCAGTCGTTCGGCCGCCGGGCCCCGCCCCTGAAGCGCCGCCTGCATGGTGGCGAGAGCGCGCTGCGCCCCGGCCAGATCCGCCCCGATCGCTTCAGCTACATCGCGCTTTGGCGCGGGCACCAGCTGGCTCATCGCCTGCAGTTCGCCGCGCTTTTTCGCCAGTTTTGCCGCGCTCGACCGCGCCACGGCACTGCGCTCGAAAATCCACCCGGCTTCGCCCGCCGCCAGCACCGCACAGAGCGTGAGCAAGGAGGCAAATAACGGATATTTACGATACCAGGTCATGGGATCGACGCCGCCGGTTTTCGTGCCCGTCTTTTCATGCGGAAACCCGGCGAGGGCGCGATCGCCAGCACCGACGGAAAAGCGAAATCGCGGAGGGCCATCGCGTCACAACGGGTTCTTGGGATTGATCACCAGCGTGAAATCGAAACGCAACAGGCCGTTCTGATTATTATCGAAATGCTCGCTCTCGACCGCCGCGATGAACTGCGAACCGACGAGACCCGCCACGAGCCGCTGCACCCGCTGTAACGACTCCTGGCTGACCCGCGACTGGGGGTTTGCCACGTCGAGCAACCGACCGGTCAAGGTCAGCCGCAAGGGCTGGCGGGGCGGCACCGGTGACACCGGATCCGGCGTGGGCGCGGTTTCGGCCGTCGCCGGCGGCCGCTCCGCTCCGGCCGGCGCCGGGAGCTCGGTGGCAGGCCCACGCAGCACCTGCAACTTGTCGAGCCACACGTCCTCGACCTTCACCAGCCGGCTCTGGAGGTCGGCGAAAAAATTCAGCCAATTCGCCTTGGTGTCGTGGGCGGCGCGAAGGGCCGCAATCTGGTTCCTCGCTTCGTCGATCTGCCGCAGGTTGTCGGCGTTGCGGTTCTCCAACGACCGCAGCGGCGCGAGCCGGTCTTCGAGCCGCGCGATGTCCGCCTCGTTCATCCGCACGAGCCCATGCATGTAGACCAGCGGCGGCAGCAACGCGACGACGAGGAGCGCCGCGGCCGCCAGATACCAGGGTTGGCGCTTGCGCAACGCGATCGCCGCCGTGACCTCCAGTGGCAACAGACTCGGCTCAACCTCCTGTTTCGCAACCAGCCGCGTCGCCAAACCGACCAACCCGGCGAGCACGGAACCCGCGGAGTCGGCGCCCGCCGCCCGCGCGTCTCCGGAAAGGTCGAGCTCGCGCAGCGGATCGTAACGTTCGACCGGCACCTGGAGCTTCTCCGCCAGGGTGGCGGGCAGGTCCGGGAGCAGCGAACCGCCGCCGGCGACGTAAAGCGCCACCGGGGCCGCGCCGCCCGACTGCCGGCGATGGTTGACCGTCGACCGGGCGATCTCGAGTTGCAGCCGCTGGGTGAAATTTGCCGCGGCGCGTTGCACGGCACTCCGCAAATTTGGGCTGACGGGGCGGTCCGGCGATCCGGCGAGCACCTGCAGTTTCACAGTTTCGGCCGCGGCGAAATCGATGCCCGCTTCTTCGGCAATCGCCTGCGTAACGGCGTTGCCCGCCAGCGCGAGCGTTCGCACGTAGAACCGCTCGCCCTCGAGGAAAAGCAGCTGGGTCGAACGCGCCCCGATGTCCGCCACCACCACGGGAGTGTCCAGCCGCGGGTGATTGTACCGGAAGCCGTGCCGCAAGGCCATACCCGCCGGAATCGCCCGCTCGGTCGGAAGGCCGGCGGAATCCATCGCCGCGCACAAGGTGTGCATCGTCTCGAATTTCGCCGCCGCGAGCATCACCTCGAGATCGAAGCTGTCGTCGGACACGACCATGTAGTCCCAGACGACTTCCGGCAGGGGATGCGGGATGTTTTCCGCCGCCTCAAACGCGACGATCTTCCGGCGCTTCGCCGGCTCGACCGAGTGAGTCTTGATAAATTTCAACAGCACCAGATGCCCCGGCACCCCCAGCGCGGCGGGCCCGAAAAACGTTCGCCGCCCGGCCATCGCTCCGAGGGCCTGGGCCACTTCGTTCGCCCAGGCTGGCTCGCGCGCCGGATCGGAACTCTGCTTTTCCAACGCGAATTGCTCCAGCACCAGACGGCCCGTCGCTCCGGCGGAAAAAACTCCGCATGCGATATGCCCGGCACCGACATCGACGGCGAGAACTCGGGGTGAGCGCATAAAGTCGGTTTGCGGCGCCACGAGGCGACTTCAGAAGACCGGGCGTCGCAAGAGCATTCTGGCCGGGCGACCCGCCGCCCCCTGCCTCCCGCGGAGGATTTCTCTGGAGGTTCGCGCCGGGAATCGGGAGCGTTTGCGCGATGTCCGGAAATCCCTCAGGCCCGTTGGGCTACAAGATCGCCGTCCTGGTCTTCCTGGAAAACCAGGCGGGCGAGCACCTGCTGCTGCTCCGCGCCAAGGCGCCGAATCTGGGCGTCTGGAGTCCCATCGGCGGCAAGCTCGAAACCGCCCTCGGCGAATCGCCGTTCGAGTGCGCGGTGCGCGAAACGTTCGAGGAGACCGGTCATCGTATCGAATCGAGCCAGCTGCACCTCTTCGCCATGATCGCCGAGAAGGCCTACGAGGGGCAGTCGCACTGGCTGATGTTCCTTTTCCGCTGCCAGATCCCGCTCACCGCCTTGCCGCCGGACATCCCGGAAGGCAAATTCGGCTTCTTTTCCCGCGCGGCGATCGACGGGTTGCCGCTACCCGAGACCGACCGCTCCGCCCTCTGGCCCATCTACGACCGCTATCGTGACCGGTTTGTGGCGCTCAAAGCCGACTGCGCACCCGGTAAACCGGTGCACGTGGAGATTGAGGAAATCACGCCGGCCTGATCCCTGCGAAGGTTACGCTTCCCACGGACTACGGTCTCGCAAGGCCCCGACGGGGCGAAACCGATTTATCCGCGGGAGTTGCGGTCACGCGCGTCATCGTGCCCGGACCAATCCACGCTTGATTTTCCGGGGGACCGGCAAACACTTGCCGATTCCACCAATCCATCGACCTTCTGTGAGCAAGAAAACGACTGCCAGTGCCGATAAAAAAGCCGCCGATGCCCCCAAGGCACCGGACTATGGCCAAGCTCCTGTAAATTCACGACTTACGCGCGAGCAGAAGATCGATCTGCATCGCACGATGGTGCGAATCCGACGCTTCGAGGAACGCAGCCTGCGGGCCTACCAAGCCAAGAAAATCGGCGGTTTCCTACACCTCTACATCGGCCAGGAGGCTGTGGCCGTGGGTTGCTGCTCGTTGATGGGCAAGAACGACCACGTCATCACCGCCTATCGCGACCATGGCCACGCCATCGCCGTCGGCATGGACCTGAAGCCCCTGATGGCCGAACTCTATGGCAAGGCCACTGGCTGCTCGAAGGGCAAGGGCGGCTCGATGCACTACTTCGATCCCTCCCGGAATTTCTGGGGCGGCCACGGCATCGTCGGCGGCCAGATCCCGCTGGGCACCGGCCTCGCCTACGCGTTGAAATACCAGGGCCTCAAGGGCGCCGCGATGGCGTTCATGGGCGACGGTGCGGTCAACCAGGGCGCGGTCCACGAGGCTTACAATCTCGCGGCGCTCTGGAAACTGCCGGTCGTCTTCGTGATCGAAAACAACGGCTACTCGATGGGCACCAGCCAGGCCCGCTCCTCCGCCGGCAAACTCGCCAAACGCGCCGAGGGCTACGACATGCCGTGGGGCCAGTGCAATGGCCACGACCTCTACGAAGTCCGCGCCTGCATGGACAAGTTTCTCACGCTCGCCCGCGAGGAATCGCGCCCCAGCACCGTCGAGATCGACACCTACCGCTACCGCGGCCATTCCGTCGCCGACCCGGACAACACCTACCGCAGCAAACAGGAGATCGAGGAATACCGGCGCACGAAAGACCCGATCCAGGTCTTCCAGCAACAACTGGTGGCCGAGGGCGTGCTGGACGAAGCGACGATCGAACAGATCGACACCGCCGCCCGCGCCGAGTCGGAAAACGCCGCGGACTTCGCCGAGGCCAGTCCCTACCCGACTCCCGCCGACATCCAGACCGATGTTTACTGGGAAGCCGACAATCCCGCCGAGCGCAAATCGCAAGGCCGCCTGTTCTTCGACTGAGGAATTTCAATCCATTGAATGTGGAAAGCTGGAAAGCCGGAATCGGAAGCAAACAACGTCCCTCCGAGTACTGTCTTTTTCCCGCTTTCCAGCTTTCCACATAAAACTCGCTCCCTCTCCAGATGCCACTGATCACCTACCGCGAAGCCGTCCGCCACGCCCTCGCCGAAGAGCTCGAACGCGACAAGAACGTCGTCGTCATGGGCGAGGAAGTCGCCCAGTTCAACGGCGCGTACAAGATCACCGAGGGCCTGCTCGCGAAATTCGGCCCGCAGCGCGTCGTCGACACGCCGATCAGCGAAGCCGGTTTTATCGGTATGGGCATCGGCGCATCGATGCTCGGCGTGCGGCCCGTGATGGAGCTGATGTTCTGGAGCTTCTACTCGGTCGCCTTCGACCAGATCCTGAACAATGCCGCCAACGTGCGCTACATGAGCGGCGGCCAGATCAACTGCCCGATCGTCATCCGCGGCCCGGCCAACGGTGGCACCAACGTCGGTGCCACCCACTCGCACACGCCGGAGAACGTCCTCGCCAACCATCCCGGGGTGAAGGTCGTCGTGCCCGCGACGCCCTACGATGCCAAGGGCCTGCTCAAGTCGGCGATCCGCGACAACGACCCGGTCTTCTTTCTCGAGAACACGATGCTCTACGGCGAAAAGGGCGAGGTCCCGGCCGGGGAATATGTGATCCCGCTCGGCCTCGCCGACGTGAAGCGCGCCGGCACCGATCTCACCATCGTGACCTACGGCCGCTCGGTGCTGCACTCGCTGGCCGCCGCGGAAATTCTGCAGAAGGAACACGGCGTTTCGGTCGAGATCGTCGACCTCCGCTCGATCCGTCCGCTCGACATCGACACGGTCCTTGCGTCCGTGGCGAAGACCCACCGCGTGCTGATCGTCGAGGAGCAAAAGCCCTTTGCCAGCGTGGGCTCCCAGCTCGCCTACATGATCCAACGGGAAGCCTTCGATGAACTCGACGGCCCGATCCATCGCCTCGCGACCATCGACGCGCCGGCGATCTACAGCCCCCCGGTCGAGACGGAACAGCTCCCGAACCCACGGCGCGTCTTGAAAGCCGTGCTCGAGGCCCTCGCCTGAGCGCGACCAGCTCTAAGCCGAAAGCTCCAGACCTCCCAAGCTTCACCGAACACACTTTGAGCGCAGAGCTTATCGCTCAAAGCTTACAACTTCCTTCCCATGGCCAACATCATCGAAATGCCGAAACTCAGCGACACCATGACGGTGGGCACGCTGGCCAAATGGTTGAAAAAGGAAGGCGATGTCGTGAAGTCCGGCGACATGCTGGCCGAGGTCGAAACCGACAAGGCGACGATGGAGCTTGAGTCGTTTTTCGACGGCACGCTCCTGAAGATTTTCACGCCGAACGGCGCCCAGGTCGCCCTCGGCGCCGCGCTCTGCGCCATCGGCAAGCCCGGGGAAAAAGTCGAGGCCCCCGCGTCTACAGCTCCAGCTTCCGCCGCCCCAGCGCCCGTGGCGGCTCCGACGCCCGTGCAGCCGGCTACCGTGCTTACCCCCGCCGCCGCGCTCGTTCCGGCAGCTGAGCCCTCCGTAGCTTCAGCGCAGGCGGGACGCGTGAAAATTTCCCCGCTGGCGAGGAAGCTCGCCGCCGAGAAGAGCCTCGATCCCTCCCACCTGACCGGCTCGGGCCCGGGTGGGCGCATCGTGCGGGCCGACGTCGAGGCGGCCGCGGCGCGTCCCGCGCCGCACTCTCAAATCTCAAATTCCAAATCTCAAATCGGCGCCCCGGGCGCCAAAGGCCCCGTCGCGAGCGGACCCTCGTTGCTGACCAAGGGACCGATTCAGGAAGAACGCACGGTCCCGGTTTCGAACATGCGCGCCGCGATCGCCCGGCGGCTGCTCGAATCGAAGACGCAGCTCCCGCATTTCTACGTCGAAATCGAAATCGACGCCGAGCCGCTCCTCGTTCTCCGCGAGCAACTCAACACCGGCCTCGAGCAGGATGGCGTCAAACTCTCGGTCAACGATTTCATCCTGAAAGCCAGTGCGGAAGCGCTCCGGCGGGTGCCGCAGGTCAACGGTTCGTGGGAGGGCGACCGGATCCGCTACCTCGCAGCGGCGCATGTTTCGTTTGCGGTGGCGATCGAGGACGGACTGATCACGCCCGTCATCCGCGACACTCACCTCAAGAGCCTTTTCCAGATCAGCGCCGAGGCGAAGTCGCTCGGCAAGCTGGCCAAGGACAAGAAGCTCAAGCCCGAGCAATTCACCGGCGGCACGTTCTGCGTGTCGAACCTCGGCATGATGGGCATCCCGAAATTCAGCGCCATCATCAACCCGCCGAACGCCGCCATCCTGGCCATCGGCACGACGGTAAAAAAGCCCGTCGTGAAAAACGACCGGATCGTCGTCGGCCAGACGATGACGCTGACGCTCTCCTGCGATCATCGCGTCGTCGATGGCGCCGTCGGCGCCCGGTACCTCGGCGCGCTGAAGCAGCTCCTCGAAAGTCCCGCGCTGCTGTTGGTGTGAGGCGGGCCGCCCTGGAGCGCCTTACTCTTCCAACTCGACGTTCCAGTAGGCGACGTCGAGGAAGTCCTTCCAGACCTCGTGGCGCTGGTTGCCGAGCACGAGCGAAATCACCGGCCGCCACTTCGGGCACACCGGCTTGCGGATCAGGCGCATCGCCGCCTCGTGCGGCAGACGGTTGGCCTTGCGCGTATTGCACTTGATGCAGGAGCAAACGATGTTCTCCCACGTCGTCTTCCCGCCGTGGTCGCGCGGAATCACGTGGTCGAGGTTGAGCTGCTCGCGCGGCATTGGCCGCGCGCAATACTGGCAGGTGTTCTTGTCGCGCTCGAAGACGTTGTTGCGCGTCAGCTTCAGTTCCTTGCACGGCAGCTTGTCGAAAAAAGCCAGCAGGATCACGCGGGGCAGCCGGATCGCGCGGCTCGGCGTATGCACCGTCTCGCCGGCCGCGACCGGCGGGTTGTTCGCCGAGAAGTCGATCCAGTCCACCATCGAGAACGTGCGGAAATCGTCATCGTGATGGTGCACGACGTGGGCGTGCCCGCGCGCCAGCAGCGCAAACGCGCGCCGCGCGCCAATCACGTTCACCGCCTGCCACAGGCGGTTCAACACAAGGACGGGTTGATCGAGCGCCAATTCCATACGGGGGAACGCCAATAGCGGGGCTCCCGCGGAACTGTCAAGGGCGCGGGCAGACGCCCGCCCGCGGAACCGGCCGATGGCCGCAGCAGCGGCCGGCATTCCCGCCGGCCGTTCGCGCTACACCGCCGGCTCGTCGCCGGCGAGCGCGGGCGCCAGCGCCACGCCCTTCAATTTAATGCCCGCGAGTTTCGTCACGATCAGGGGCGCATGCTCCGTCGCGACGTCCGCGAGCGTGTGGCGCTGATGAATGTCGATCGCACCGACCACCGCTGCCGGCAGCCGGGTGACGCCGGCGATTTTGCCCACGATGTCGGCCGGCGTGACAATCTGCTTCCGGCCGACGTTCAGGAAAATCGTCGTCATGCCGGCTTCGCGGCCGGTCCGGGCCGGTCGCTCGTATTTCGCCTTCCGCGCCGCCACCGACATCGCCTCGTCCCCGGCTTCTCCCGAGACATCGTCCCCGGCGCCGCTCCGCGGTGCGGCTGCCGGCGGTTTCGGTGCGGCCGCACGCTTCGCCCACTCGGGCGGAGGCTGGGCCGCGCGTTCCTCCGGCAGCGCGGCCGACGAACGCCCGGCCGGTTTCCCCGTCGGCGGCGCGCTCAGGGCCCCCGCTTTCTTCTCCGCCGGCCCGCCGGCTGTACCCTGCAACAAATGAATGAGGGCCGAACAGATGTCCGTGCTCGCGTAGCCCTGATCCAGCAGGCGGTCGATCATCTGGTCGTGCGGCTTGAACTCCTTCGCATCGAGCGTCGCGCGGATCTTCTCCACGAACACGTGGGACCGGGCTTCCTCCACCTCGTCGAGCGACGGAATTTTCCCCCGGTGAATGTCGAGCCGCGCCCACCGCACCATGCTCTGCAGCTTGTAGATCTCCTGGCCGGAAACGAAGGTGAAGGCCTGCCCTTTCCGCCCGGCCCGTCCCGTGCGGCCGATGCGGTGCGTGTAGTCCTCGGCATCGTTCGGCAGGTCGAAATTGAAGACCACTTCGAGATCGTCGACGTCGAGCCCGCGGGCCGCCACATCGGTCGCGACGAGGAACTCGAACGCCCGCCGGCGGAACTTGTCCATCACCCGATCGCGCTGCGCCTGCGAAATGTCGCCGTGCAACCGGTCGGTCATGTAACCGCGCGAGTGCAGGTGCTCGTCGAGATCGTCCACCATGATCTTCGTACTGCAGAAAATGATCCCGTAGCGGAAATCGTTCACGTCGATCAGGCGTGTCAGCGCCTCGATCTTGGAACGGCGGTCGACCTCGAAATAGGTCTGCTCCACCTGCGGCGCGTTCTGCGCCACCGATTCGATTTTGATCCACGCCGGGTCCTTCGAATAGCGGCCGATCAAGTCCTGGATCGCGCGGGGGATCGTCGCGGAGAAAAACAACAGCTGCCGGGTCGCGGGCACCGACTTCAGGATGTGCTCGATGTCATCGCGAAAGCCCATGTCCAACATCCGGTCGGTCTCGTCGAGCACCACGAATTTCAGCGCGTTGAGTTTCAAGACGCCGCGCTCCATGAGGTCCATCACGCGTCCCGGCGTGCCGATCACAATTTGCGCCCCCGCCTCGAGCGCGCGATACTGCCGCTCATAGCTCTGGCCGCCGTAGATGGGCACCTCGCGCACCCCCCGTTTGAAGAGCGCCAGCTTGCCCGTCTCCTCGGCCACCTGCACGGCGAGTTCACGCGTCGGACAAAGAATCAGCACCTGCACGCCCCGTTGCGCCACCTCGACTTTTTCGATGCAAGGGATGGCAAATGCCGCCGTCTTGCCCGAGCCGGTGGAGGACTGGCCGACCACATCGCGGCCGGTCAGGGCGACGGGAATCACCGCGGTTTGAATCGGCGACGCTTCCTCAAAACCCATCTTGGCGACGGCTTTGAGGATCTCCGGTGAGAGACCGAGTTCGGTAAAGGGACGTTTTTCCATGCCCCACCCTGACCGGACCCCGGGAGCGGTGCGAGCCCCCATTCGCCGGGGGGGGAAGCGGGCTTACCCTTTTTCCGCGCCGCCGGTGCCAAAAATCCGCGCCAGTTCGCCCGGGTGCAGATTTTCCGCCCCGAGATACATCCGCGTAAACGTCCGCTGCACGGTGAACCCGCACGCCTCCACCAGCGCACATCCGGCTGTATTCGGCACCGGCACATCGACAAAAACGCGCCGGCCGGCCACCCGCCGGGCCAGCGCCCGCCACAGGCCCAGCGCCGTCGCCGCGTCCCGCGCCACCCACGGCGCGATTTGCACCGCGTCGCTGCCTTCTCGGGCAATCAGGTAGCCGCGAATCGTCCCGGCCTCGCTCGCGGCGAAACAGAAGTCCGGAACGCGCCGGCTCAGCGAAGCGAGGACCGGGCCGCGCGGGGTGCCGAAGGCGGCGGCATCGAACGCCGCGATCGCCCCCGCCGGGATTTCGGAATACGCCCGTTCCGGCACCGCGGAATCACGCGCTGTAACAACGGCGATCCCCTCGTAGCGCCGCACTTCGTATTCGTCGCGAAACCCCAGCGGCACGTAGACGACTTTTCCCATCGGCGTCGCGTCGAGTCTCACGCATCGCACGCCACACGCTTTCAAATAGGCGATGGCATGGCGCAGCAGGCGCTTCCCCACTCCGCGACTGCGCGCGGCGGGATGCACCACCACCATGCCGATCCAACCCACTTCGGGGCCGTAACGGACCGTCGTCGCCGTGCCCACCGGCGTGCCCTCGATCTCGGCGACAAAGCAACCCGCCGGTTCGTAATCGAGATATCCGTGCCAGTCCGCCTCCGTCTGGTTCCAGCGGGAGAGCCGGCGCAGCTCGTTCGCGAACGGAATGTCCGCGCGCAACAGCGGTCGCAGCGAAATCCCATCCGCCGTCGGTGTGCCCAGGGTCGATGTCATGGCGATCCACGCCTCGCGCCACCCGCCACCTCAGATCCGCTTGCGCTTCTGCGCCGGCGCCGCCGGACCCTCGGCATATTGCAGTTCGGCGTCCGTCCAGGGCCGGGTGCGGCTCGCGGTGGCCTTGCGCACCGCCTCCACCGTGCTCACCTCGACCGCCCCCAACTGGAGCCCCCACGAATTGCGCACGTAAGTGAGGACGCCCGCGATCTGTTCGTTCGAGAAGGAAGCCACCGGCGGCATCGGCGCGGGAAACCCGGTCTTGCCTTCCTTGCCTTGCAGCAGGATCCGGATCAACAGCTCCGGCGCCCCGGTCACCCATTGCGAGTCGACCAGCGACGGCGCGACGCCCGCCAATCCCGCGCCCGTCGGCTGATGACAGCCGGCACAGAGCGCAAAGACCGCTTTGCCGGACTCGTAGGACTTGGTCTGTTCCGCGGTGAGGGTGACGGCCTTGCGCGCCGCTTCCGCCCGTTCCTGCTGGCTGCGTGAAAGATTGGCCACCAGCCGCGTCGCGCGGGTTTTCACCGCGGCGTTCGCACTCGTCGTGAGCGGTTGCAGCACCGCCGGCTGCAACATCCGGCCCGCCGGCACCGAGCGGCGCGTCGCCGGCCGCGTGAGCGACTCCAGTCCACCGAGGAGGGCCAGCCGGGCCGATTCCGGCAACGGACTGCGGTCGCCGATGCGCTCGATCAGCCGCGCAACTTCCTCGGTTTTTCCTTCGGCGGCGATCGCCGACGCGAGGGCCGTGAAGGTGGCGTCGACCGCGGGACGCGAGGCGCTGTCGGGCTGGCCGGCGAGCAGATCGAGCAACGCCGCTTCACGCCCGGCGAGACCGCTGACAACGGCTTTCGGCAGGAACGAATCGTCGCTCGCCTTGAGCACGGCCGCCATCAGCGAGAGGGCCGCTGGCGTTTTCGCCTCGCCGAGGCTCAAAGCGAGTTGAATCACCACCTCCGGCGCGGGATCCCGGACGAGCGGCGCGAGGGATGAGACGGCACGATCCGCGTCGGCGCCGCGCAGAAACCCTTCATGCAGCCGCACCGCCGCCGCGCGAACCTTGGGCGCGGGATCCTGCAACGCCGCATCGAGCAGCGCCGGCGTCAGCGCTTCGAGGCCCTCCAGCGTCCACAGCGCATAGACGCGCGTGCGCTCCAGGGATTCCTGGCGGGCCATCTTCTCCAACGCGGACACGGCCGAACGATCGCCGCGTTCCACCAAGGCCTGTTGCGCGGTGTCGCGCCACCACGCATTCGGCGACGCAAGCTCGCGCGCGACTTCGACCGCCGGCGCGCGTTCCAGATCGGGTTTGCGCGTTTCCACCGGTCCGCCCTCATAACGCACGCGCCAAATCCGCCCCAAGCCAAACATGGGGGCCTGGAGTTTCCGCATCAGCACCTGGTCGCGCAGGTAGGTGGTGATCATGCGCGCTTCCTGGAGCACGCCGCGATAGAGATCGGCAATGTAAAGATCGCCCTGCGGCGTGTTCGAGAGCGCCACCGGCCGGAAGCGTTCGTCCGTCGAGGTCAGAAATTCGCGGCCTTGATAGGCATTGGTCCCGGTGATCCGTCCCGCTGTCTCCGTCAGCACATTGCGCTTGATCAGGTTGGCGCCCGGTTCGGGCACAAACGCGTTGTTATAAAACTCCGTGGGAAAATTGGCGCCGCGGTAGATGTAGGGCGAACAGGCCGCGGTGAATTGCAGCAGCGTGCCGTCGTCGCGCAAGCCGTCGCCGGGCTGGCCCGGCACACCCTTGCGGTAGCCGCGGTTTACCCCGGGAGTCGGGTGGCTCGGCCACACTGTCTGGTCCTTGGCCACGAGGGTGTTCATCCACGGCAAGTCGGTCACCCGGGGATTCCGCGCCGCGTAGAAGGGGCTGAACACGTCGGCGCGCAATTGGTCGCTGTTCCGGTTGTGAAAGAGCCGGCCGTCATCGTCCTGCGTGATGCCGAACTGCCCGCGCGGGACCACCGCCATGCGCTCCCACGCGCCGTGGCGCCGGCGGAAGTCGGCACGGTAGCCGGAGATGTTGTGCAGCCAGTTGTCGCGGCCCCAGAGCAGGCCGTTGGCCGCCGCCTCCGCCGCACCCTTGGGGCCGTAGTCGTCGGCGATCACGACGCGCTCGTCACACTTGCCGTCGCCGTTGGTGTCGCGCGCGAACCAGAGGTAGGGTGGATCCGCCACGAGCAGGCCGCCTTGCACCACCGCGAGCGAGCGCGGGGAGTCGAGGTCGTCCATGAACACCGTGCGCTTGTCCATCCGGCCGTCGCCGTCGGTGTCCTCAAGTTTCACGATTTTCCCCGTGATCCATTTCTTCGCCTCGCCGGTCGACAGGGCCGGTGCGTCCTCGATGATCGGCGAATTGTAACCGGACATTTCGGCCACCCAGAGATTGCCCTGGGGATCGAAACAGAGCGCGACCGGCTCGTGCACCAGCGGCTCGGCCGCGACGAGATCGATGCGGAAGCCCGGTGGCAGCTTGAACGACGCGCGTTGCTTTTCCGGCGAGAGCGGTGGCGCCGGCGGCAACGAACGGGCGACTTCGGAAGGGACTTGCGGCACGTCGCCGGCTCGATCCCCTCCCTGGCCGCGCAGCCCGGCGGCGACCAAAGCCAGAAGAGCCAGACCAACACGTTTCAGGAACAAGGAGCCGGGGGAATGATCGCGCATGTGGGAGAGGAGACGCAGGGAATAGCGAAAGGATGGGCCGTGGCGGAGATTGGGGAGGAAGCACGAAACGAACCCGGCCACCAGCGCGCAAATTCAAAAGCGCCATCCGGATCGCAAATCCGCCCCGTGCCGGCGTCGCAATGGAGATACGAGGTCCGGCTCCGGACAGTGTTTTCCGCTCCCTTTTTTCGCCCCGAACGTCTTTCACCTTCGGAGAAAATACGAACCCTTGACCGATCCTGCGCAACTCTCCCCCTCGGCGTTCCGCCGGCGGAACCCCGTCCCTGAGCTGCGGTCTCGGGGGGGACTGCCGCCGGCGCAATGAACCCGCTCTCCCCAGAAATGCGCAAATATCCGGCATATCTCTCGCTTTCTTGACAAGAAAACCCCCGCCACCACTTTGCCCGATCCCCGCATGGCAAAGGCCATTCGTTGCACTGCACTCACGTACGTGTCGAAAACACCAGCCAGATTCCCAGAATGCGTTGTGCCATTCCTTGAGCATGGCGCCTCCGTTCTGCCCCCTCGTTAAACACCAAGAATGAATCGAACCAAAATTATGAACCCAACCCTGAATCACGCCAGCCGTCCTCGAACGGCTTTTTCGCAATGGGCACTTATCTTCGCCCTCTTGATGTGTTTCAATCTCGCCGCCCAATCCGCGTTCGCTCAGGAAACCCTCACTGGTTTGGTCACGAACGCCGCCACCGGCCGAACGCTGGAAGGCGCCCGCGTCGTGCTGCAGGGGACGGGTCGCGAAACGACCACCGACCGCACGGGATCCTACCGCTTTGAAAACGTCGCTCCGGGCGGCGTCACGTTGTCCGTTTCCTACACGGGATTGAATGCCCTTGAGATTCCCGTCGTCGTCAGCGCCGGCGGCGCCAACCGGGGTGATGCGAAATTGACGGCGGATATCTATACGCTGAGCAAGTTCGTGGTGGCCGGTGAACGCGAAGGCAATGCCCAGGCGATCACGCTCCAGCGGCTGTCGACCGGCGTTAAAACCATCGCTTCGACCGACGCCTTCGGGAGCCTCCCCGGCAATCCCGCGGAACTCGCCCTGCGCCTGCCCGGCGTGGAAGGCGTCGCCTGCGACGGTGACACCCGTTATCTGCGCGTCCGCGGCATGAGTTCGAATTTGAGCTCCATCACCATGGACGGCAACCGCCTCGCCGATGCGGCCTCGGCCGGCACGACCCGCGAATACCAATTTCAGCAGATCGGTTCGGACTCGATCGAGCGCATCGAGGTCGTCAAATCGCCCACGCCCGACATGGACGGTGACTCGATCGGCGGTAACGTGAACATGGTGTCCAAGGGTGCGTTCGACAGCTCTCCCGAGCGCCGCATTCGCGGCTCGTTCGGTGCCATCATGCGGCCCTATGACCCGCGCGAAACTCGGGCGCCGCGCAATTATTCCCTGTCTTACTCGGAGGTTTTTGGCGGCAAATTCGGCATCTCCCTCAACACGGCCTACCGCGTCTACAGCACGCCTCAAGACCAGATCTTCCAAAACGAGGAGCAGCTTCCGAATGGCTCGGCGGGCCCGGCCTACACCTACCGGGTGCAGTATTTCGACCAATTTAACGAACGCGCCCGCTCCGGCGCCGGCCTCAAGCTGGACTACAAGCTCAGCGATGCCAGCCGCTTCACCGTCAACATGACGCTGAACAAGATCGTGGAGCACGAGGTTGACCACTACGTGACATGGGAAACGAACCAGGGCGTCGCCACCCGCGACGCCGCGGGAAATTTGACCGGCAACAACGGCATCACCCCCGGCTACACCGAACTCTTCACGGCCGTCCGCCCGACCACGAACAGCATCGTGACCATCCTGCCCTACAACGCCTATAAGGACGGCAAGACGGCGACCATCCAGTTCAACGGCATACATCGTTTCAAGGATCTCGACATCGACTACGACACCTACAAATCGGCCTCGAAGACCAACTACGCCGGTCAGCGAACACTGAACTTCATCGCCCGCGGTGTTGGCTTCAACATCGACCGGGCCACCGGAATGTATTGGCCGACGATCACGCAGACGGCCGGTCCGGATTGGACCCAACTTTCCAGCTACACCGAAAATAACTACAGCGTCGGACGCACCGTCGGTTGGGATGACTACGTCGGCGTCTCGGTCAATCTGAAGAAGCAGTTCACGACGACGGTTCCCGCCTATATCAAGATTGGCGTGCGCGAGCGCGATCAAACCCGCCGGAATGCCAGTGACCCGTGGACCGGGACCTATGTCGGGCCCGACGGCGTCATGGGCCTCAATCCGGCCACCGGCAAGAATGACGACAACCTGGCCCAATTTGGCACCGGCACTCCGGGTCATTATTGGAACGACCGCGTCAAGTTTCCCAACGTGCCCTATCCCGCCCACCCCGGACGGGGCAACAACCTGATCGACAACGCCCTGGCGCAGAACCCTTCGTATTTCACCCGAAATATCGCGGCCAACGTGCAAACCAATCTGACCGGTTTCACCAAATTCAAGGAAAACATCAGTGCCTATTACCTCCAAGGCAATATCGACATCGGCAAGTTGTCGATCCTCGGCGGCGTCCGCGTTGAGACGACGGAGGTTGAAGGAACTGGGGCCCTCCAGGTAATCACTCCCGAGGAGAAGGCGCGCCGGGCCTCCTACGTCGGGGCCGTCACCAATGAGGAAACGCTCCGCCGCAACGTTGAAGAATACGGTCGCCGCCAGACGCGCACCGGCGAATACCGCACGGTGCTGCCCGGTCTGCATTTCAAGTACGCGCCGATGTCGCGCATGATAATCCGTGCGAGCTACGCGACCAACATCGGTCGCCCCGGCATCGGACAGCTCATTCCCCGCACCACGGTCAACTACGACAATCAGACCGTCTCTTCCAGCAATCCGAGCCTGAAGCCCCAATCCGCCAATAATTTCGATGCCACCGCCGAATACTATTTCGAGCCGGCCGGCGTCGTTTCGGCGGGTGTGTTTTTGAAGGAAATTAAAAATTTCATCTATACCGCCGGCGGGCAGACCATCAGTTCGGGCCAGGACAACGGCTTTGATGGCCAGTATCCAGGGTATATTTACACCACGCAGCTCAACGGCGGCTTCGCCAAGGTCACCGGGCTCGAGCTCAACTACGGTCAGCAGTTCACGTTTCTGCCTGGCTTCTGGAGCGGCTTCGGCTTCTCGGCCAACGCGACCTTCATGCACGCGGAAGGCAACTACGGCACCGGCAGCGCCATCGCCCTCGCGCCCAATCCAAAGATCGCCGGTTTCAATCCCGTGACAGGCAACATGGCCCTTTCCTACAGCCGGAAGGGTATCACCGTGCGACTGCTGGCCAACCACCGCGGTCGGTACCTCAATTCCTACAATGTGAATGACTCGCGCCTAACTTACTCCCGGAGCTACACGCACCTCGACCTGAAGACCCAGTATAATATCTCGAAGCGCTACGACGTGTACCTGGACGTCAACAACCTGACGTGGGCACGCGATCGCGGTACCGACTACAACGGACGTCCCGGAGATATCCGTATTTTGAGTCCGCAGTTCTTCTTCGGCATCAACGGCCGCTTGTAAACCGCCGGTTATCCTTCGGAATGCCCTGCGTGCCCTCACCGGCCGCGGGGCATTCTTTTTTTGGGCGGCCGGCAGCGTACCTTCGGCACCGGCGTCGGTCCCGTGGTCGCCGACGAAGCCTACCTCCGCGAATCGATCCTCCAGCCGGCTGCGAAGATCGTGCCGGGCTTCGAGCGCAGCGAGACCGTCATGGCGCCCTCCGCCAGCGTGCTGACCGACCCGCAGATCGATCCGCTCATCCTGTTTATCAAGAGCCTGAAGTAAGGCGCCGGCGCAGTCCCGGTGCCGCACCGACTCGGGGCGAGTCCCTTGCCAACCCTGTTCCCGCCGGCAAATTCCTCCTCCATGCCACCCCTGCCTTTTGATTCCTCGCCGCTCGTCCGTGGCGGGCGATGGCTGGCCGCGTTTGCTCTGCTCTCGCTCCCCTTGGCTGACGTTCGTGCCGCCGACGCTGCACCAACCGGAGTGACAGATGCAAAGGCAGGTTCAGCGACTCGCCGGCGTCATCCGCGGCGGCAACGGCGAACCCTACGCCGGCCGCGACCTGTTCCGTGAATCCTGCGCCGCCTGCCACGTGCTCTTAGGGCAGGGCGGCCAGCTGGGACCCGACCTCACTTCGTACAAACGGGACGACATCGCGAAATTGCTGGCGAACATCGTCAACCCGAGTGCCGAGATTCGCGAGGGCTACGAATACAATCTCATCCAGACCAGCGACGGGCGCTCCCTCAGCGGCTTTCTCGCCGAGAAGAACGACCAGTTCGTCGTGCTGCGCGGCCTGGACGCGCAGAATGTCGCCATCGATCGCAAGGCGGTCGTCAAAATCGAACCGGCCGGCCGGCGACCATCGACTAGGCCGGGCAACGTGCCAGCGCTCGGAAACACATCGCCACTCGTGGCGAAAAAATCACCACCCGAAATTCTTCGCGGGGCTTGATCACGGCGCTCCGCTCCGGGTATTAACTTCTCTTCATCCTATGTCGAAATCCACCGATCTCCGCCCCGTCGCGACCACTCTCTATTTTCAGCATGTGAACAATCGCGTGCCGTTCAAATTCGGCCGCGAAACCGTCACCGGCGGCACCGTTGCCCGGGTGATGCTGCGCGCCCGCGACCGCCAGGGGCGCGAGGTCGAGGGCTGGGGCGAGTCGCCCATCGCCGCGACCTGGGTCTGGCCCAGCGCCATGACTTTCGAGGGTCGCGAAGAGGTGCTGAAGAAGTTCTGCGTCAAACTCGCCGAGGCCTGGGCGAAGTTCGACGTCTTCGGCCACCCCATGGAGGTCGGTCGTGAGTTCCAGGAAGAGGTCCTCCCGGGACTGCTCACCAGCTATAACCAAGAGCGCGGCGCGGATGCCGAGCCGATGCCGTGGCTCGCCGCCCTCGTCTGCTGCTGCACCTTCGACATCGCACTCCACGACGCCTTCGGCCATCTCGTCGGCCGGCCCGTTTATCAGACCTACGGCCCGGAGTTCATGAACCGGGACCTCGCGTTTTTCCTCACGCCGGCGGCCGGCACCAAGGTCTCGTTCGCGGGCCTCTACCCCCAGGACTTCTTCGTCAAATCGGTGCCGACCAAGCTCCCCGTCTGGCACCTCGTCGGTGGCGTCGACCCGCTCGAAACCTCCGATCTCAACGGGAGCGAGCCGAAGGACGGTTATCCCGTTTTGCTCCGCGACTGGATCAAGCGCGACGGCCTGCAATGCCTGAAGATCAAGCTGCGGGGCATTGACGCGGCATGGGATTACGCGCGGACGGTCCACGTGGGCAAGATTGCCGCCGAGCTCAACGTGCCGTGGCTCACCGCCGATTTTAACTGCACCGTCACCGACCCGGCCTACGTCAACGACATCCTCGACCGCCTGTGCCTCGAGCACCCAGCCACCTACGGCCGGCTCCTCTACGTCGAACAGCCCTTCCCTTACGATTTGGAGAAGCACCACATCGACGTGCACAGTGTTTCGGCGCGCAAGCCCCTGTTCATGGACGAGAGCGCGCACGACTGGAAACATGTCGCCGTCGGCCGCGAACTCGGCTGGAGCGGCGTCGCGCTCAAGACCTGCAAGACCCAGACTGGTGCGCTCCTGAGCGCGTGCTGGGCCAAGGCGCACGGCATGACGCTCATGGTGCAGGACCTGACCAATCCGATGATCGCGATGCTGCCGCACGTGCAGCTGTGCGCGCACGTCGGCACGATCATGGGCGTCGAGTGCAACTCGATGCAGTTCTACCCCGAGGCCTCGAAGCCCGAGGCCAAGATTCACCCGGGACTCTACGAGCGCCGCAACGGTGTGCTCGATCTCTCAAGCATCAAGGGCAACGGCTTCGGCTACCGGCTCTCGGAGATCACCCGCGATCTGCCGGCACCCGCGGCCAGCCACAGCGCCTGATCCGGAAAGTTTCGCGGGAGCGTCGTCCGTGCAGCGGCGCTCCTCCCTCCGGTTGGGCGACTTTCGATCTCCCTCCGACCGGCGCCGCACGAAAGAGGGATTCTCGCCCCGCACCGTCTCCGTTTTCCGAACGTCCCCCGTCCCTATGAGAATCCGCGCCCTCCTCACCGCCTGCTGCCTGCTCGTGCTCCCGTCGTTCCTGCCCGCGGCGGATTCGCGCCTCGCCGACTGGGTCGAACCCGACTTTCCGTTTTTCTCGTCCGTCCTCGACGCGCGCAAGGCGCAGGATCGCCTCGCCCCGAAGAACCTCACTCCCCGCGGGCTGGTCGTGAACCTCGGGCAGGACTGCTGGGTGTGCTTCGACACCGACCTCCTCCGCGTGGCCGCTGTCTGGCGCGGCCAGGGCGTGACGCCCCGCGCGCTGGCCCCCGGTTCCTACCACAAGCCCGACGAGAAAAGCCCCGGCGGACAATTTCCGGCCCCCGAGCCGGCCGGCACCGTCTGGCTCGTAAACGGAATTTATCCCGGCTGGCAAACCGGCGCCCGGCCCTCGCTGGATGATCCGCGCGAACCTGCCCCCAGCCCGGAGGAAGTCGGCCGCGGCCCCCTTTCCGAGGAGCAGGGTCGCCTGCAGGCTGTCCGCCTCGTCGGTCGGAGTGTCGTCCTCGAATACACCGCGGGCGGCACGAAGGTGAGCGAATGGCTGAGCGTCGCGGATCACGCCGGCCAGCCGGCCATCGTGCGAAATTTCGAACTGGAGCCTTCGACCAGGGCACGGCTCCTCGTGCTTGGACTCAAATCGAAGTCCGCTCCCACCGCGGTCTCACTCGGGCTCACCCCCGGATCGAACGCCGCGGAATTGCTCAACGACGACGCGCTCTGGATCGTTCGCGTCCCGGCCAATACCACGCCGGTCCGGTTCTGCGCCGCCATTTCCGCGGGCGGCCCGGTGGCCAACCTGACCCCGCGGGGGCTGCCCACCGAGGCTCCCGTCCGCCGCTGGCCGCAGGAGGTCACCACCCGCATCAAGCGCTCCGCGGCATCCGACGCCTACGTCGTCGATGACGTGGACCTGCCCACGGTGAACCCATGGCGCCGCGACATTCGCATCGCCGACATTCAATTCCTCAAGGACGGCACCGGCTTCGGCATCACGATCGACGGCGACGTCTGGAAGGTCACCGGCCTCCACTCGCCCGCCGGCCCCGTGCACTGGCGCCGCTTCGCGTCCGGCCTGCACGAGCCGATGACTCTCGTCGTCCGCGACGAACAACTCTACGCGTTCGACCGAAACGGTATCTGGCGCTTGCGCGACACCAACGGCGACGGCGAGGCCGATGTGCACGAACTCTTCTCCAACGCCTTCGCGCAAACCGCCGACATGCGCGAATTCCCCAGTGCCATCCGTCTCGCGCCCGGCGGTGAATTCGTCATCGCCAAGGGCGGCCAGCAGTCGACCACGCTGGGCAAGCACAACGGCAGCATCCTCCGCATCTCCGCCGACGGCCGCCAGGCCACCGTGCTCGGCTACGGCTTCCGCCAGCCTAACCTCGGCGTCAACGTTCGCACCGGCCTCGTCCTCGCCAGCGATCAGCAGGGCCAATACGTACCCAGCACTCCCCTCCACATCGTGCGGGACGCCCAGTTCTACGGCTTCCTCAGCTCCAAGCAGCCGCGGGAAAAATATCCCGCGCCGATCGCCGACCCGCTCACGTGGATTCCGCATCCCGTCGACTCGTCCGCGATCTCGCTGCTCTGGCTGTTCGACGCCAAGATGGGGCCGCTCAACGACTCGCTGGTTCACCTCGGCTTCCGCCGCCCCGAACTCTTCCGGGTGCTGCTCAACAACCGCGGCCTCAAACCGCAGGCGTCGGTCGTCAGCGTGACGCGCGCCTTCGAATTTCCCCCGCTGACCGGCTCCGTCAATCCCGCCGACGGCCAGCTCTACATCGCCGGGTTCCAGGTGCTCGGCTGGGGCACCGATTCCACGCGCATCGCCGGCCTCGGCCGCGTGCGCTACACCGGGGCTCCCTCGGTCGTGCCGCGCGACGTCGTGCCGATGGATCAGGGCGTGCTGCTGCGCTTCGACGTCGAGCTTTCGCCGGACCAGGCGACCGACCCGAAAAACTATTCCCTCGCCAGCTGGCAGTACCAGCGCACCTACAAATACGGATCCCCGCAGCTCAAGGCCGATGGCACCCCCGGCATGGACTGGCTCGGGGCGAGCAGCGCGTATCTTTCCAAGGATGGCCGCAGCGTTTTCGTCGGCGTGCCCCGCATGAAGCCCGTCATGCAGATGCGCGTCGGCTGGTCGATCGCCACCAAGGCCGGCAAGAAATTTGAGGAGAACGCCTACTTCACTCCCTACGATCTGCCGAAGTTCGATCCCGTGGCCGAGGGCTTTGGCAACATCGCCGTCGATCTGTCTTCCGAAATCGCCGTCGCCAAGGCCGCGACCACCCCGGAGACCGTCGAGGAGGGCCGCCGCCTTTACCAGCTCTTCGGCTGCCTCGGCTGCCATTCCATCGAAGCCCAGGCCTTCGTCCAGGTCGGCCCGGTCTGGAAGGGCCTTTACGGCAAGACCCGTTCGTTCGGCCCCGACATCGGCGACGTCACGGCCGACGAAGCCTACCTCCGGGAATCGATCCTCGAACCCACCGCCAAAATCGTGCCGGGCTTTGCCAAGTCCGACGCCGGCATGCCGAGTTACGCCGGCGTCCTCACCGATCCGCAGATCAACGCGCTAATCCTCTTTATCAAGAGCTTGAAATAATCGATCCTCCCCACCCGTCTTTTCCAACCCATCCCCACCATGCTGAAAAAACTCCTGCTCGCCTGCGCCCTTGTCCTCGGTCTGGGCCTTTCCGCCGCCAACGCCGCCCCCGCTCACATCGTGATGATGATCGGCGAGGACGAATATCACACGTGGGAAACCCTCCCCGCATACGCCGGCTCGGATCTCAAGGCCGCCGGCTACCGCGTCACGATCGTGCACGCGGACGCCAAGGACAAAAATAACTTCCCCGGCATCGAGGCCGCTTTGCGCGACGCCGACTTGCTGTTCGTCAGCGTCCGCCGCCGCACGCCCGTGAAGGAGCAACTCGACGCCGTGCGCGCCTACCTCGCGTCGGGCAAGCCGCTCGTCGGCATCCGCACCGCCTCCCACGCCTTCGCCCTGGCCCGTAACGCCAAGGCGCTCACCGACCCCAAGCTCGCCATCTGGCAGGATTTCGATCCCGAGGTGCTCGGCGGTCGCTACACCAACCACCACAAGGCCGGCATCATCTGCACCGCCACGACCGCTCCCGGTGCCGCGAAGCACCCGATCCTGCGCGGCGTCAATGTCGCCAACCTCACGAGCCCGCGCTCCCTCTACAAGGTCAGCCCGCTCGTGAACGGCACCGTTCCCCTCGTCATCGGCACCATTCCCAACGAGAGCCCGGAACCGATCGCATGGACTCATCTCTACGGCGCCAAGAAGGGCCGCATTTTCTACACCTCGATGGGCGACCCGGATGATTTCAAGAACGCCGACTTCCGCCGCCTGCTCGGGAACAGCATCGCCTGGGCCCTCGGCAAGTAATCGCGCCGCCCGCGCCCGACCTGCCGCCAGCTCCTTCACCTCCGTCTCCGCACTATGATGCCCCTGCCCCTCGCCCGCGTTCGTCTGCCCCTGTTCCTTGTCTCCGGCCTCGCCCTCGGGTGCGGCCCCGTCGTCGCCCAAAACGCCGACGTCGTTTTTGTCGGTGGCCAGATCATCACCGCGGACGCGCGCGGCACGACCGCGCAGGCGCTCGCAGTGCGGGGCGGTCGGATCGTCGCCGTGGGCAGCAGCGCGGAGATCCGCAAGCAGGTCGGTCCGTCGACGCAGGTCATCGAGCTTGGCGGCAAGACCGTCCTGCCCGGGCTCTATGAATCCCACGTGCACGCGCTGCGTACGGCCGAGGCGGAGTTGCGCGATTCCTATCAGGAACTCACGACCATCCCGCAGATCCAGGAGTGGATCCGCCAGAAAGCCCGGCTGGTTCCCGCGGGTGCCTGGATCCGCATTCCGCGCAATGAGATCACCCGCCTGAAGGAAAAGCGCCACCCCACGGTGCAGGAACTCGACGCCGCCACCACGACCCACCCGGTGGTCTTCGAGGCGGTGCGGAAGTATGTCTTCAACACCCGCGGTTTCGCTGAGTTCGGCATTTCCGCCGAAACGAAGTCCATTCCCAACGCCGAGATCCTCCCGGGCGCCGACGGCAAACCGCAGTTCCTCATCACTACCGCGGTGCAATACACCAGCCGGTGGGCCGCGCGTGACAGCGCCACCGCCGAGCAGAAGCGCGAATCCCTACTCAAACTCCATCGCATCTACAATTCCGTCGGCATCACCACGATCTTCGAGCGCGGCGACGCCATCGCCGTCTACCGGTCCTACGAAAAGCTCAAGGAGGCCGGCCTGCTCACCCTGCGGATGCGTTTCACCCTCATGTATCCTCCCGCCTACCGCAGCGGCGACGAACTCCAGCGCTTCACGTCGGAGGCCAATGTCCGCCCGGGCATGGGTGACGACTGGGTGGCCCTCGGGCCGATCAAGATCATCGCCGACGGCGGCATTCACTGGGGCAACACCCGCCTGAGCGAACCCTACGGCGAGCGCCGCATCAAATTCTACGTCCGCAACGATCCCAACTACCGCGGTGACCTCGCCTACACCGTCGAGGAAATGACCAGCATCTTCGGCGCCGCGGCCCGGGCCGGCTGGCAGTTCGTGATCCACGTCACCGGCGATGCGGGCACCGACGCCGTGTTGCAGGCGATGGAAAATGTGAACGCCACGACGCCCCTCAAGGACCGGCGCTTCAGCCTCACGCACTCGTATTTCCCCACGCCCGCCATCGCCCAGCGCGCCGCCGCCCTCGGCGTCTGCGTCGATACCCAGGCCTACCTCTACTACAAGGACTCGGAGTTCATTAATATGATCTACGGCCGCAACTGGGCCGATCGCTTCCTCGGCATAGGCACCTGGCAGAAGGCCGGCGTCCCCGTCGCCCTCAATTCCGACCACATGGTCGGCTTCGATCCCAACCACGCGATGAATTCTTTCAATCCCTTCCTCCCGCTCTACATCGCCGTCACCCGCCGCAACGACGCCGGCAACGTCTACAACGCGGATCAGAAGCTCTCCCGCCTCGACGCCTTGCGCGCCGTCACCGCCATGCCCGCCTACCTCGCCTTCGACGAAGCCAAGAGCGGCACGCTCGAAGCCGGCAAATACGCCGACCTCGTCGTGATCGATCGCGATTACCTGAAGTGCCCCGAGGAGCAGATCCGCGACATCAAGGTTCTCCGCACCGTCGTCGACGGCAAAACGGTCTACCAGGCGCCCTGAGTTTCCCGGGGGCCGGCGCTTGGTCGCACCGGCACCCTCCGCTGGCCGCGCGCTTGCGGCCGGCAACCCCACCCCACCACCCCGCGAAAGACCAAACCCCATGAAACGTCTGCTCGTCGTCCTTGCCGCCTGCCTCCTCACCGCGTCTCCCGGTCTCGCTCAGGATTGGGCCAAGGCCCGCGTCGAAAAATCCTCCCGTCACCTCGAATGGGTGACGGTCAAACATGGCAATCGCGAAGTCGGCTGCTACGTCGGCTATCCCGAGATCGCGACCAAGGCCACGGCTGTCCTCGTCATCCACGACATCTACGGCCTCTCCGACTGGGCCCGCCTGATCGCCGACGATCTTGCCGCCGCCGGCTACATCGCGATCGTGCCCGACCTCCTGTGGGGCACCGGCGCCAAGGGTGGCGGCACCTCCGAACTGGCCAGCGACAAGATCGGACTCACGATCCGCACACTGCCCGCCGACCAGATCACGGCCGACCTCAACGCCGCGGCCGCTTACGTCGCCAAGCTTCCCGCCGCCAACGGCAAGGTGGCCGTCGCCGGCTTTTGCTGGGGCGGCAGCCAGAGCTTCCGCTACGCGACCAACAACAAGGACATCAAGACGGCCTTCGTGTTTTACGGCGACGGCCCCACCGATCCCGCCGCGATCGGCCGCATCGCCTGCCCGGTGCTCGGCTTCTATGGCGGCAACGACGCCCGCATCAATTCTACCATTCCCAAATCCGAGGAACTCATGAAGGCGGCCGGTAGACCCTACGACGTCATGATCTACGAGGGCGCCGGTCACGGGTTCATGAAGGCGGGCCAGGCTCCGCCGCCCGCCGCCGACGCTGGCGCCAAGGCGGGCGAAATGTACACCGCCAACAAGAAAGCCCGCGAAGCCGGCTGGCAGCGCTGGCTCGCGCAGTTGAAGCAGCTCTGAACCGGTCCCTCGGGGCGCTTTCGCCCCGCCGACGCCCGGTGCGTTAACTCTCCGGTCAAAATCCGTCGCACTGCCCGCGCCATGCGCCGGACTTTGACCGGCCATTACGCGCCGAGATAACTCCGCGCGCAGCCGGTTGCCGTTTGCCGCCGCCGCCGGTTCGCGCGAGATAAAGCGGCGATGATCGAAGATCTGCTGCTGCTCCGCGATCTCGAGCCCCCGATGGGCGACCTGGCCACCACTGCGACGCTCGCGGCGGGCCGCGCGCTTTGGACGCCGCCGTTGTCGCGTGAATCCGGCGCTCCCGACCGGCGCATCATCCATGCTCGCGTCCTGCGGTTGACGGGCAACGCCCGCCTGCACCGCCTCGGTGTGCGCAAGGGCCCCGGCTATCACAAGTGCGGCAGCCGCCAGGATCTCGACTGGGTCACCGCCCTGCGGCTGCTGGCTTTCCAGGGCGGACGCTGGCGCGAAATCGTCGCCCTCCCCGACGTGCGCAAACCCGCCGACGGCGAAATCCTCTGGTTTGAACTCGGCGGCGTGACGGCCACGGCCGTTTCCATCGAGGTGAGAAAGTCCGGCATCGACGATGGCTGGACGCCGTGGAACCTCGCGCTCTCCGCCTTCGTGCTGCAGGGCGAATTGCTCGACCCGCTGCCGCCGCGCCGCGAGCGGCTGCTCGACGTGGCGCCGGTCGATTTGAAAAAACTGCCGCGGGGCGTCGCGGCGTGGACCCGCGACGGCGAAGTGCGCTACCGCACACGCGACTTCGAAGTCGGCTTTCATCTCGCCCGACCGGGATTTTCCTTCCTCGGCCTGCACGCCGAGGATCCCATCCTGGCCGGGGTCAACACCCTCGCCGTGCAGCCGGGCTTCAGCCTGCAGGGACCACGATTGCACGAGGTCGGCACCGCCCCCGCGATGGCTCCCGCTGTGCGCTTCGATGTCGCCGGCACGACCCGCGTGCGCGGCGCCACGATCGCCTACGATTTCACCTCGGGCGCGCAGCGCTACACCCTCCGCTGGCGCGTGACGCCGCGCGGGATGATTCTCCGCGCCGAACGCCGCGCGACCCGCGATGTCCTCGCGTGGCACAGTGCCGCGTGGACGATCGGCCTGCGTAACCGCGTCGCGCCCTCGCACGCGCTCGGCCGGCTTCTGCCCGATGGCGAGGCCGGCGCGCTCGCCCTGCCCCTGCTGCTGCACCTCCCGCGCTTCGGCACGTGGGAAATCGCGTCGGTCGGCGCCGACGTCTTCGCGCGGAGCGATTGTTTCCGCGCGCACGATTTCAACACCCTCGAACTCAAGCTCGGCGAACGCCGCACCACCGAGGGCCTCTACCGGCTGCCCCGGGGCCGCTTCGCCGCGACGATCACCTTCCGCCCGAAAACTCCGCCCGCCGCTTTGCGCCGCGCCGCCCCGAAGCTCGTGCAACGGGCACTCGCGCGGACGTATTTCACGACGCTCACCTATCGCGCCGACACCGGCACGCTGAGCAACAACGGCGCCTCGATGCACTGCCCCATCTGCCTCGATTCGTGGGCGGCGGTCACGCGGCCGATGGGCGAGATCCTGCCGGGCCTAACCGCCACCACGTTCCTCCGCACCTCCCTCGAACGCTGGCTCGCCGGCGCCCCCGGCTACGCCGCCGGCCGCCTGCTGCAGGACGGCGTGGCGCACGACGCCGCCGACGAATACCTGATGACCGACACCGCGGCCCTGCGCGGCCTCGGCGATTTTCTCCTGCACGTCGCCGATCGCGCGTGGTTCAAAAACTACCGCGCCCGCATCCTGCAGCGGATCGACGCCGTGCGGCACCGCGATCTCGATGGCGACGGCCTCATCGAAAGCCCTTATCGCACCGGCGTCAGCGGCGAAGGCCAGTGGAGCACGTGCTGGTTCGACGTGGTCTCGTTCGGTTGGAAGGACGCCTTCGCCAACGCGATTCTTCACGGCACCCTGCGGGTGCTTGGCCCGGCCCTGCGCCGCTTCGGGGAAAAGGAAAAAGCCCGCGAGCTCGATGCCTGGGCGGATCACCTACGCAAAAATTTTCATCCCACGTTCTGGAACGAGCGCACCGGCTGGTATGCCGGCTGGCGTTGCCAGGCGGACCAGCTCCACGATCACGCCTTCCTCGCCGTCAACGGCGCCGTGGTCGCCCAGGGCCTCTCCGACGTCGAACAGGGCCGGGCCATCCTCCAGCGCCTGCTCGCCGAGGCGCAACGCGTGGGCCTGCCCGACGCCGCGCTGGGGCTCCCCGGCAACCTATGGCACATTCCCGACGCGGATCTCGCCGACATCATGCAGGGCTACCCGCTCGGCTATTATCAAAACGGCGGCCGCACCCACGCGCAGACCCGGCATTTTGTGATGGCGTTGTATCACGTCGGACTGACGGCGGAGGCCGACCGCCTGCTGGAGCGGTTGTGCGCCGGCCTCGCCGACGCCCGCGTGTTCGGCGGCAACCAGAGCGGCGTCGACTGGCGCTACTGGGACGACCGTCCCTGCGGTTACGAAGGCCTGCTTACAGACCAGTTCGGCATTCTCGAGGCCGTTTTCTGGCGCTGGGGCCGAGCGCGCCCAGCGAAGTAGCCCGCCGCGATCCGCGCCCATCGGTGCAATTCGCGGGAAACAATTGAGGTCCACTCGCGCCGGATTGCCAGCGGCCTCAACTCCCGCCTCACTCGGCCACCCCGCCCATGTTGCTCCGCCCCCTTGCCTCCGCCCTCGCCGCCACACTGCTCCTGCTCGCGTCGGACGCCGCCGGTGCCGCCGCACCCGCGGCGCCGCGCGACCCCAATTTCACGTTCATCGACTGCAGCATCGAGAACGGTTCGCCGCTGCACTGGGACCGCTCGCCCGACGGCACGCTGTTGATTTCGCTGCAATACGACCACGAGCGCGACTCGCCCAACCGCGCCGCCGGCCACTGGCACTTCCGGCTCGAGGGCCGCCCCGGTTCCACGCACACGCTCGTCTTCCAGAATTTCCTCAACCTCTGGAACGGTCAGCCCGGCCTGCCCATCGACGCGCGGACCGCCTGCCTCCTCTCCGACGACGGTCGCACGTGGCGCTCTGAGCCCATGCATTTCGCGGACTCGCGCGTGAGCATCCGCGTCACGCTGGGCCCGACCGGTTCGCTCTACGTTGCCCGCGTCGAGCCCTACCGCCTCAGCGATCTCGAAAAACTGCTCGCGGAAATCCGGCCCCACCCGCTCGTGAAAATCGACGTCATCGGCCGCACCGTCGAGGACCGCCCGCTGGAAATCATCCGCCTCGGCCGCGAGACCGCGCCGCATCGCGTGTTCCTGCGCGCCCGCGCTCATCCGTGGGAACCCGGCGGCAACTGGGTCCTGCAGGGGTTCATCCGCGCGCTGCTCGCCGACACGCCCGACGCCAGCCGCGCCCGAGACACGTTCTGCGCCTACATCCTGCCGATAGCCAACAAGGATGGCGTCGCGCGCGGCCGCACCCGCTTCAACCTCCGCGGCATCGATCTCAACCGCGGCTGGGACCAGCCCGCCTCCGCCGAACTGTGTCCGGAGAATTACGCGCTCGAACAATGGCTCGCCGCGATGCAAGCCCGGGGCCTTCGCCCCGACCTCGCCCTCGAACTCCACAACGACAACAACGGCAAGCTCCACGTCAGCCGCCCCGCGGTGCCCGGTCTCCCGGCCTACCTGGAAAATATGCGGCGCTTCGAGGCGCTGTTGCGCCAACACACGTGGTTCACCGAGGGCAGCACGGGCGCGACCTACCGCAATCCCGGCACGCTGGGCGACGGGTGGCTCGAGCGCTTCGGCATCCCCGCCGCCGTCCTCGAACTGAATGCGCACTGGATCGCGGGCAAAAAGAAAGCCCCGCTCGGCGCCGACTGGGACGAATTCGGCCGCGCCCTGCCCACCGTGTTCCGCGAGTACTTCGCCGCCCCCGCGCCCTGACGCCGCCGGCCGCTCCCGCGATTCCCCTTCGGAGCCCGGCCGAAGCAGGCCCGGGTATTTCCATCCGCGCCCATCCGCGTGATCCGCGGGAAACAGCCCGGCTCCGATCAAATCCGTCCGCGGGTGAGTTGCCAGACGCGTGCCGTCGCGCCTTACTCCCCTTCCCCGACCCACCCATGAAAATGACTGTGCCCCGCTCCGGCTTTCGTCCCGCTGTTCTCGCCTCCGCCCTGGCCCTGCTCGGCGGCGGCCTCGTTCCCGCCCTGCACGCCGCCGGCGATCCCGCCCGGGGCAAACTCTTGTTCCAGCAGAGCTGCGCGCTGTGTCACACCACGGGTTCCGAGGCGCTACCCGCCGCTGTGCCGGGACCGCTGTTGGGCGGCGTCGTGGGACGCATGGCGGCCACCGTCGCCAAATACAGCTACTCCCCGGCGATGCAGTTGTCGAAACTCACCTGGGATCCCGCCACCCTCGACCGCTTCCTCACGAACCCGACGGCCCTCGTGCCCGGCACCCTGATGCCGATCATGGTCCCCGAGGCCACGGATCGCAGCGACTTGATCGCGTTTCTCGCGACGCAACCCGCCGTCGCCGTCAATCCGGGCGCCGTCAACCTCGCTCCGTCCGCCACGCCCGAGGCCATCGCCGCGGATCCCGGGAGCTGGCTCAAGGACTCTCCCGGGGCGGGGCATGCCACCCGGCCGGAAAGCCTGCCGGCGCCGTTCGCCACCGTTTCCGCCGCGAACAACCACACCACGGTGACACAGCCCGTCGGCCAAAAACTAGCCGTGCCGCCCGGCTTCACGGTCGGGCTGTTTGCCTCCGGCTTCGCCGGACCGCGGCTCCTGCGCACCGCGCCGAACGGGGACATCTTCGTCGCGGAAACGCGCTTCGGCAAAATCCGCGTGCTCCGCGCCGCGAAGGGCGCGACAGCCGCCACCGCCAACGAGGTGTTTGTCGAGGGACTGCGCAATCCCTTCGGCCTCGCGTTCTATCCGGCGGGCCCGAGCCCGCAGTGGGTCTACGTCGGCACGCTCAATGCGATCCTCCGCTTTCCCTACCGCTCCGGCGACATGAAGGCCCGCGGACCCGCGGAGATCGTCGTGCCCCAACTCGCCGAGACCACGGGCGGCCACAGCACGCGCGACGTGGTTTTCTCCCCCGACGGCCGGCGCATGGTCATCGCGATCGGCTCAGGCTCGAACGTCGCCGAGGGCCTGACGGTCAAGACGCCCGCGGAAATCCGCGCGTGGGAATCGCAGTACGGATTCGGCGCGGCGTGGGGCGCGGAGGCGATGCGCGCCGGCCTCCTCGAAACGGATCCCGAGGGACGCCGCCCGCTCCGGCTGTTCGCCACCGGCATCCGCAATCCGGTCGGCCTCGCCGTGAATCCGGCGAACGGGGAGATCTGGACCACGACCAACGAACGCGACGGCCTCGGCGACGACCTCGTGCCGGATTACGTCACACGCGTGCGCGAAGGCGGCTTCTACGGCTGGCCGTGGTATTACATCGGCAACCACGAGGACCCGCGCCACGCCGGTGCACGGCCGGATCTTGCCGGTCGCATCCTCGTGCCCGACGTGCCGGTGCAGGCCCATTCCGCACCGCTGGGCATCACGTTTTACACGGCGAGCACGGGCGCGGCGGTGTTTCCCGCGGAGTATCGGGGCGCGATCTTTGCCGCCCTCCACGGCTCGTGGAACCGCAGCGTGCGCACCGGCAGCAAGATCGTCCGGCTCCGGCTGAAGAACGGCGTACCGACCGGCGAGTATGAGGATTTCCTGACCGGCTTCGTGATCGACAACGGCAAGGTCTGGGGCCGCCCCGTGGGACTCACCGTGGCCCAGGATGGCGCCCTGCTGGTGTCCGAGGACGGCAACAACACGGTCTGGCGCGTCGCCTACACCGGCCGGCGGTGACGCGGCAAATTGCGAGGCGCCACCAACCTGCTTCTCCCCACTCTGCAGAGCGCATGACACCTTCCCACCCGCCTGCCCTGAGCCCGTCGAACGGGCCACTCGACTACCCCCGCATCCGCCGGGTGCAGGGCTTTCCGGAACTGGTCACGACGCCCTTCGCTGACGGCGTCAACGCCCTGTGCTGGGAGCGCTCGCTCTCCGGTGATTTTGCCGAGGTCGTGGCGCGGCTCGGTCCGGGCGAGGGCATCGTCGCGCTCGACGAGGCCCGCCTACTCGCCCTCCCCGTCAGCGCCGCGGGCCGTGTCGCCATCGACCAAATGCTCGCCGACCTGCGGCGGCTCCGGGAGCACGATCTCGATCCGGTGCTCAACTGCATCCACGGCTACCCGCGCGACGAGGAGGCAGGGCCGGTCGCCACGGACGTTTTCTCCTTCCACGCCGACAGCGCCCCGGTCCCGGCCGACACCTGGCTGTGCACGTATCACGGCGCGCCGAGCGAGGGCCTGCGCAACGAAGAGGCGCAACGGCGCGTGGACCTCCCCGCCACCCGCGCCGAACTCCTCCAGCGTTTTGGCGGGGCGGACGACGACGACTTCCGCACCTACTTGAACGAGAACTGCTACGATCTCCACTACGCCCCGGCACCGTTGGCCCGGCCGTATTCCTTCGGCTTGGGCAATCTCTGGCGCATCGCCACCGACTATCCCGGCAGTCCTGCCCCCCCCTGCATCCACCGCGCGCCGACCACCCTGCCCGGGGAACCACCGCGCCTGTTGCTGATCAGTTGATTTACCGGTGGCGCAGGCCGGCGGCGACTCGTGAAATGTTAGCCTCGGTGCGCACGATTCTTCAAAATCTCTGGCATAAGCCCGGCAGGTATCCGCTCCCATGAGCGCATCTCAACGTTCAACACTCCGCATGAAACTCCCCCGCCTGCTCACCGCCGTTTTTTTTGCCGCCACCCTGCAGGTCTCGTCGCACCCGCTGCTCGCGGCCAATCCCGACACCTTCACGCTCAAGGCGGCCACCGGCAACGGGACGTTTTCCCTCGGCGATGCGAAGGGGAAGTGCGTCGCGTTACATTTCCTCCTGAAAACCGAATGCCCGTACTGTCTGCGGCACACCCGCGATTACTTCACCAAGTCCGCCACGTTGCCCAACGTCGTGCAGGTTTTCATCAAACCCGACACCGGGGAGGAAATCGCAAAGTGGGCCTTGAAGCTCCCGGCCGAAGAACTGCCCCAAAATCCGATCTACCACGATCCCGAGGCCGCCCTCGCGACCGCCTTCGGCGTGCCCGACGGCTACAAGTTTCACGGCCAGGTGGTGCACTTCCCCGCGACGATCCTCCTCGGACCGGATGGCCGGGAGGTTTTCCGCTACGTCGGAAAGAACAACGGCGACCGCCTGGCGTTTGAAAAACTCGCCGGGAAAATCGCCGAACTGACCGGGCGGTAATTCCACCCCGGCGGGACCCGGGTAAAGCTCCCCGAGGCAAACCCGAGCCTCGCGAAAAACTGTCGCGGCTTTCTCTTCCATCGTAGCTTTGGCGACGACGGAACACCGCGCGGCCGGGCGGAATCGTGGGATCAAACCGCTTCTATAGCTTTGGCCCATCAAGCCGGAGCGAGCCGTCAGCCGCCGACGCCGATACCATGGCGACGGAAGATGCCGGCGCCCTCAAAGCGCGCGCGCGGGCCGAGATCGCGCTCGATTCGCAGCACTTCGTTCCATTTCGCCATGCGCTCGCCGCGACTGAATGAACCGACCTTGAGCTGACCGGCGTTTGTCGCCACCGCGAGATGCGCGATGAACGCATCCTCCGTCTCGCCCGAGCGCGCCGACACCACGGGCAGCCAGCCGGCGGCCTGCGTCGCCCGGATCGCGCGGAGCGTCTCCGTGACGGTCCCGATCTGGTTGAGCTTGATCAGGACGGCATTGGTGGTGCCGGCGGCCACACCGCGAGCGATCCGCCCTAGGTTCGTCGTGAAATGATCGTCGCCCACCAGCTGGCACCGGTGCCCGATGGCGGCCCGCACGCGTTGCCAGCCCGCCCAGTCGTCCTCGGCCATCGGATCCTCGATGGAGACGATGGGATACTTTTCGACCCAGCCGATCATCAGCGCCGCAAACTCCTCCGACGTGAACTTCCGCCGTTCGAGTCCGAGCTCATAGGCGCCGTCGCGAAACAGGTCCGTCGCGGCGATGTCGAGGGCAATCCCGATGTCGCGGCCCGGCGTGTAACCGGCCTCCGCGATGGCTTCGAGCAGGGTGGCGAACACCGCCTCGTTGGTCTCGAACACCGGCCAATAACCTCCCTCGTCGGCGACGCCGGCCAGCCGGCCCTGCCTCTTCAACAGGCGCCCGGCCGCGTGAAAGACCGCGTGCGTCATCTCGAGTGTTTCCGGGTAGGATCTCGCGCCCATCGCGATGATCATAAAATCTTGCACGTCGATCCGGCCGGCCGCGTGTTTGCCGCCGCCGAAGATCTGGATCTGGGGCAGCGGCAGCAACGTGCCTTCGCCGCCGCCCAGCCACGCGTGCAGCGGTTCGCGCCGCGCCGCGGCCGCCGCCTGCGCCGCGGCCATCGACACGGCGAGGATCGCATTGGCCCCAAGACGAGATTTGTCGGGCGTGCCATCGAGCGCGATCAGCGCTTCGTCGAGACCGGCCTGATCGAAGATGTCGCGTCCCCTGACCATCGCGGCGATCTCGCCGCCAACGTGGGCGACCGCCCGAAACACCGCTTTGCCCAAAAACCGGCGCGAATCGCCGTCGCGCAGCTCCACCGCCTCGTGGCTGCCGGTGGACGCCCCTGCAGGCACGAGTCCGCGGCCGCGGGTCCCGTCGGCGAGCGTGACCACCGCCTCGACGGTCGGTTGTCCGCGCGAATCGAAAATCTGGAAAGCATCGACGCCGGTTATCTTCATGGTGCGGCGAGCGCGCTTTTCCACGCCGCCGTCAGCGAGGAAACCCTGTCGGGCGGAGCGGGCAAGTGTGCAGACACGAAGCGCGTGACGCGCTCCTGCCGGAGTGGGTCGAGGTACTCGACCGGAGATTTTCCGTGCACGCGCGCCAGCAGCAGCATGAGCAGCAGCCGGACCGTGCGGGCTTCGAGCGCGGCATCGGCGGGCGCACCGAGCGCCTCGCCATAAGCGGTCCAGAAGGCCGGCACGAGTTCGAGCAGGGCATCGGGCCGGGCCGCGTGCACCAGCGCCTTCAGGTGCAAATGCGTCAGAAGAAATGCGAGGTCGAACGCCGGATCGCCGAACCAGGCCACCTCTGCATCGAGCACCACGAACTGGTTGTCACCGACGAGAAGATTTTTCGGACTGAAGTCGCCGTGCACGAGCGCGAGCGCCGTGGCCGCGAGACGTGCGGCCTCCGCTTCGAAGGCCGCGCGCAGCGCCGGCATTCGCCGGCCCGTCGTGAGCAGATACGGTTCGATACGCAGGTCGTAGAAATTCCGGCCGGTCGCAAACGTCGCCCGTGCCACGGCGTCGTTCCACGACACGCGGTGCACGGTGCCGAGGAAGTCACCGGCACGGCGGGCATGGATCGCACTGGCCCGGCCCGCCAGCAGGTCGTCTTTCCAGTTGGCCAGATCGTCGCCGCGAAACTCCATCGCAAACCAATCCGGGGCGCGGTGGAGCAGGCGCGGCACCGCAGCGGGGGCAAAGCGGGCAACGTAGTCGAACCACGCCTGCTCCGACCGGTTGCGGCTCGGGTCCGCAAACCAGTCGTCCTTCACCTTGAGCTTTGCCAGCGCCCGTTTGACGACGAATTTCCGACCATCGGCCGCCTGCACACACACGATGTCGCTCGAAACCCCACCGCGCAGCGGAATCAGTTCCGCGGATTCATCGGCGGCCAGCAACCCGGCCGCGTGCAGTTGCGCGCGCAATTCAGTCCAACCGACAACCGACTGCGCCGGGGGTGGCGCAGGCGATGAGATGAAAGAGGAACGCGGTGTCGATTCCACAGGAGACGGGCCACACCGACTGCCGCGGCAAGGCGTATCAAGACCTCACCCGCGGCACGGCTTGCCCGGCGGTAGCGGTGAATGTCCGACTGCCGTGGGGATGGCAATCCATCCGAATGAATTCCATCGGTCGCGGTAAAAAACGCCCCTGCCACAGCCTCCCCGGAATCGAATCCGGAACGGACGGGGGCGAGGGCCTGCCTGCTCCGGCTCACCGCCGGAGCGGTGCCCGCCTACTTCTTCTTGTTCGCGGCGGCTTTCGCCTTCGTCGCCTGCTGCGACGTGACCAGCGCCTGCTTATTTTGATTCGAGACGTTCGTCTTCGATTGCTTTTGCGAGGCCTGCTTCTGAACCGATTTCGGAGATCTATCGCCCATGGTGGTGATTTCTTTCGTTGAGTTAACTCACCTTCGGAATGTTCGTTTCCCCGACGGCGTGGGTGTTTATCCGCGAAGACGCCAGCCCCTAGCAAGCCCCGTCGGGCGGCCCGGCCGCTTATTGTCGCCGGCCCCATCGTCGCTTCACCGGTCAACTCGTCCCCGTCAGCGTGCTCCAGCTCGTAACCGCGCTCGCCCGGGCCAGCGTTCGCTTACGACGAGGGCGGCTTGCTCCAGAGCGGCTTGCCGGTTTCCGGCGGCTTGGCCGTCGGCGCAACGATGTGCGAGCCGATTGGCGCCCGGGCGGTTTTCTTTAGCAGCGCGGACTTCTCGGCGATCGCCGTGTCGATGAGTTCATAGGGGGACGAGTTGAATTTGAATGGCGGCAACCTTGACCGCGCCATCGCAACGACGCCGACCCACGATGCCAGCTACGGTTCCCGATCGGCTGGAGCGATCCCGCCTGACGCGACTGCCGTTTAGCTCGCCGCGCACACCCGGCGGTAGAGCGCCTCGTAGTGCGGCACGATGGCATCCGCCGAGAAGGTCGCGCGGGCCCGCTTTTGCGCCGCGCGACCCATCGCCCGGCGCGCCGGCGCGTTGCCAATCAAGCCGACCACCGCCTGGGCGAGCGCATCCGGATCGCCGGCCGGAACCAGCACCCCGCTCTTCCCCGCCTCGATCACCTCCGGGATACCGCCGACCGCCGTCGCGACGCTCGGACACCCGAACCACATCGCCTCCAGGATGCTGAGGCAGAAACTTTCGCTCTCCGAGGTGAACAACCCGACATCGGCCGCCTGGAGATAATCCTCGATGTCCGTGACCTTCTCGCGCACGACCACGGTGCGCTCCAACCCGAGTCGCCGCACCTGGTCGATGAACGGTCCGAAGTCACCCCCGGCGAGCACCACCAGCTTGAAACCGTCGCGTGGCGCGATCCGTGCCGCCGTTTCCAGGAGCAGATCGATGCGCTTCACCGGGCGCAGGTTGGAACTGTGCAGGACCATTGCCTCGCGTTTCAGCCCCAGCTCGCGACGCACCTCCGCGCGTGATCGCTTCGCCTCACGCGGCGCAAAGAAATTATGGATCACGTCGATCGGCTTGTCGTAGTCAAGCAGCCGCCGCGTCTCCTCGCGCAACCAGCCCGATACCGCGGTGACCGCATCCGATTGCATCAAGGCGTGCCGGATCGCCGGCCGGTAGCCGGCATCGCGCCCCAGCAGCGTGGTGTCGGTGCCATGCAGCGTCGTCACCACCCGTGGCCGCTGGCCGGCCGGTAGCATCGAGCGCGCGAGGATCGCCGCCGTCGCATGCGGCACCGCATAGTGTACGTGCAGCACGTCGAGGTGGTGATCGCGCGACACCTCGGCCATCTTCACCGACAGCGGCAGCGTGTAGTCGGGATACTTGAACAGGCCGTAGTCGTTGATCACGACCGGATGGAAGTGGAGTCGCGGCGCGTGGGCCGGCATCCGAAACGGTCGCTCGTAGCTGATGAAGTGCACCTCATGCCCCCGCCGCGCCAGTTCCTCGCCGAGCGCCGACGCCAGGATGCCGCTGCCACCGACCGACGGGTAGCACGTGATCCCGACTTTCAAGGCGCGATGGGAAGTCATGCCGCAACCAACGAACAGGGCGAAAATCGACGCATCGTTCAGAATTTCCGTGCGCCGCGCCCGATCCCGGCCAGCGAGTCGAACACGAGCGGATCGGCCGGCCACAAGGCCATTGCCGCCGCCACCCCGCAACGCGCCCCGAGCACGCCGGCCCGCGCCAGCTGCAATTCGGCATAGCGCCGCGTCTGCGCCTGCGTCGCATGCGCCTGCATCGCCGCCGTCCACGCCCCGATCACGGCCGGCGCGGAAACATCGACCAGCACGGGCGGCACTCCCGCCGGCTCGCCTTCCACCGTGATGGCGTAAAACAGCAGGGCGTCGATCGCGTGCGCCTTCGTCCGGCGCAATTCCTTCACGCCGCCGTAGCGGGCCAGGCGCGCCGCATCCCGCACCATCCGGCCGAGGACCGCGTGGTCCGGGTGCTGGTTTTCCACGACGGTCGGCGCCAGCACCACGCCCGGACGAATCCGCCGGATGATCGCAGCGAGCTTCAGCACATGCGCCACCCGGAATTCAAAATGCGCATCGCCGCCGAGTTCGATGAACTCGAGGGTCGCGCCGAGCAGCGCCGCCCCGCGCCGGGCCTCGGCCGTCCGCTGGCGCGGCGTGCCGTGCGTCGCCGCCTCGCCCCGTGAGCCCACCACGAAGTGCACCGGCCGGCCGGCCTGCGTCTCGCGCGCAACCACCCCGCCGCAGCCGAATTCGATGTCGTCCGGGTGGGCCCCGAAAACCAGCACCGGGGAGGCACGCTCCGCCCCGGCGGGGGCGGCGGAGGATTTCGATTCAGGTGTAAGCTTCATCCGAGCGGTCGATGGGGTCGCGATTGACGAAAGTAATCTCAGGCGCGTCCTCTTTCCGCAAGTAAGCTTGTTCGCCCGCGCCCGCGATGTAGTGCGTGCAGTGGAGCACCGACTGCATCCAGCCCAGGCGCGAATCGCGCGTCGGGCTGATCTGCGCCTGGGAGAATTCGGCCGGCGGCAGCGTCACGTAGGACTCGCCGCCCTCGTGCAACTTGAGCGCGCCGGCGAGCCAGCGGGCCCGGACGATCTCGCCGGCGTGGGGCACATCGACAAAAAAATCCGTGATCGCGCAGGCCGCGAGGCGCACCGCCGGATCGCTGGAGCGCACGACCCGGATGCCCTCGAGCAGCCCCGTCCGCCGGTACAGCTCGAGGCAGAAGTCGGCGACATTCGCCGCCGTCGTCTGCTTGAAGGCCTCGACCAACGGCGGCTCGACGTAGGCGCCGAGCTGCCGCGCGGTGTTGGCCTGCCAGCCCGCCGGCACGCGCTTGAGGAACAGCGGCGACCATTTGCGCTGCACCTTGTTTTCGAACGCGAAATTCAGCGTGGCCGGCTCGCCCGTCTTGCGGTGGCGCAGGATCGTCTGGGTCTCGCGCGGGTCGTGGTCGCTATCGTGAAAAAAGAACACGATCTCGCCGCCGATCTCGGCCTGCAGTTTCCGCGCCGTCTGAAATTTGGCGTAGAGGAAACGCCGCGGGAAAATGCCGCACGGCTGCTGGCCGAAGCAGATGACGGGGGCGCCGCTCATGAACGCGGGGTTCCGCCGGCGGAGACCGGCCGGGCGTCGCCCCGCAGCATGATTTGCAGACCGAGGCTGAGTCCGACACAGGCCGCGCATCCAATGAGGTTATACCAAAGGTAGGAAATGGTGAGGATGTTGTAGAGCACGATGACGAGGATCTGCGCGAGGATCGCGGCCCAGAAGACCGCGGTGCCCCCGACTTTCTTGAAGAAGAACGCCACGAGGAAAATGCCAAGCACCACGCCGTAAAAAATCGAGCCGAGAATGTTGATCGCCTCGATCAGGTTCTCCGCGAAACTGGCGAACAGCGCGAACGCGATCGCGAAAAGACCCCAGAAGGCGGTGAACCATTTTGCGTTCCGGACATTGCGCGCCTCGTCGTGCGCCGCCAGCGGCCGGAACTGCCGCCACAAGTCGATCGTGCTGGTGGTGCCGAGTGCGTTCAGCTCGCTTGCCTTCGAACCCAGCGCGGCGGCGAACATCACCGCGATCAGCAGCCCGATCACGCCATGGGGCAGCTGCGTGAGAATGAAAGTGATGAAGACGTAGTCGGAGTCCTTGATCTTCGCCCGCGGATCCTCGGCAACAAGCGCGTCCTTGGCCTCCTTGCGCACGGCGTCGGTCTTCCGCTGGGCGTCGAGCATCGCGGCGCGGGTGGCCTTTTCCACGCCGGGATCTCCCCCGTCGCGCGCGTCGCTCCACGCCCGCACCGCCGCGTGCCGCTGCGTGTGGAGGATGGCATGCTTTTCCTCCAGCGCGCGGAATTTCGCCCCGCCCTTTCCCTCCACGTGCAACCGCCACTCGGTCTGGTTGAAAAAGACCGGCGCGCGTTCGAAGGTGTAGAAAACAAAGACCAGCGCGCCGAGCAGCAGGATGGAGAACTGCATCGGAATCTTGAGCAGGGCGTTGAACATGAGCCCCAGCCGGCCCTCGCGCAGGCCCGCCCCGCCGATGTAGCGCTGCACCTGCGACTGGTCGGTCCCGAAATACGACAGCGAGAGGAACAGCCCGCCCAGCAGCCCGCTCCAAAAGGTGTAGCGCTTGTCGGGGTCGAGGGAGAAATCCACGGCCTGCAGCTTGCCCATCGCCCCCGCCACATGCGCCGCGCCCGTGAAACCCAGGTCGGCCGGGAGCTTGGTCACGAGCACGACGAACGCCGTGACCATGCCGCCGAAGATCACGGCCATCTGCCATTTTTGCGTGAGGTTCACCGCCGCGCTGCCGCCGGTGACGGTGTAGATGATGACCACGAGGCCGGTGAAAATGATCGTGAGGTCCAGCCGCCAGCCCAGCACGGTCGAGAGGATGATGGCCGGGGCATAGATCGTCACCCCGCTCGCCAGCCCGCGCTGCAGCAGGAACAGGCCGGCCCCGAGCAGTCGCGTCTTGGCATCGAAACGCCGGCCGAGAAATTCGTAGGCGGTGTAGACGCCGAGGGCGCGATAGATCGGCAGGAACACCGCGCACACGACGATCAGCGCGAGCGGCAGACCGAAATAATTCTGCACAAAGCCGATCCCGCTCTCGAAGCCCTGGCCCGGAATCGAAAGAAACGTGATCGCACTCGCCTGCGTCGCCATCACCGAGAGCCCGATCGTGCCCCACTTGGTGGACTGGCTGCCCTTCAGGTAGGTATTGAGCGAGTCGGTGTGGCGCGTGCGCCACGTGCCGTAGGCCGCGATTCCCAGCATCGTCCCGAGCAGCACGATCCAATCAAGGGCGTTCATGCGAAGTAGCCCGAGAAGATCGTCAACGCGACCACCACGACGCCAAAGCCGGCGAACACGAACCAATAGACGCCTCGCCACGTGCGGAAGCCGGGCACGCCGGGGGATTCATCGCCCACGGGGGCGCGATCTGGCGGCAGACTGGAGTTATTGTCCCGTTTCATCAGGTGAGTTCTACTGGAGCCGCGGTGCCCCCACCGCGGTGATCGGACGAATCGTGGTGAGGACACCGCGGCCCAAAAACCGGGGCCGGCAGCGGCCGGATGAATCGCTTTCCGCGTCGTTCATTTCCCGAGGGAAACCAGGTTGGCGAAAAGCCGGTACGCTCCGGGCACGCCCGCGGGCAGCTGCCGGAAAAAGGCGAGCCCGGTATAGACGTAATAGCCCTTCCCATGGCGCGCGATGAGCACGCTGCTCTTCAGCGGCTCCTCGCCGGGATCGTTGAGGGCGAACAATGGCACGTAGGCCTTTTCATCCCAACTGCTGGGAAAATAGGCGCCCCGCTCCTGCACCCAGCCGTCGAAATCGCCGGTCGTGATCTTGTTCGGTGTATTCAGCGCCGGATGCTCCGGATTAAGGAAACTCACCGGCGATTTCTCGTCCGTCACGCGCAACGCCGGCGCCGGTCCCTGAATCGAAAGTTGGAAGGGCCCGAGTTGTTCCGCCGCGAGTCCGTTGGGCCGGTTGTATTGCGTGATCACCGTGCCGCCCGCCTCCACGTAGGCGAAGAGACCCGGCAGGTTCGTCGCGAGGTCCTTCCGCTCGTTGAACGCGCGCACGCCGATCAACACCGCATCGAGCCCGCGCAATTTTTCCGCCGTGAGGTCGGCCCCGGCGAGCGTTTTCACCGTGTAGCCGAGTTGCTCCAGCGCCGCCGCCGTGTCGTCGCCCGCGCCCGGCAGGTAACCGACACTTTTCCCCTTCGCGGCAAAATCCACGCTCACCAGCCGCGCGCGCGCCGGCGGTTGCAGGAGTTGCAGCGGAATGTGCGCGTAGTTGATCTCGATCCGCTGGTTGGAGTAGCGCTGGCCCCCCACCTCGGCAAAGGCGTTCACGCGACCCGCCGCAACCTGCCCCGGAGCCGTCACCTGAAAGGTGGCCGATGCCTTGTCGCCGACGGCGGCGAGGCGGAATGATTCCCGCGCCGGCGTCACTTTCCAGCCGGCCGGCACCGCGAGTTGCACGCTGCCGTTCACGCCGGCTCGCGCCGTGACCAGATCAACCGTGACCGCCTTCGTGGCGCCCGGCTTGAACAGCGAGACCTCCGACTTGAACCGCAGCGCCACCGGCGGGATCACATCGAGCCGGCGCCGGCGCTCGCCTTTCGCGTAATTCACGACGGCCTTCGGCTCGTCCGGCACAACCAGGGTCTGCCCATCCACGTCAAAAACATACTCGAGTGAAAACGTGGGCGGATTTTCCGCCGTGCCGATCATCCGGGGATCATCGACGCGCGCGATGCCGCTCCTCCCCTCCTGGCGCAGCCAGTACGGTTGCGTCACAGGCGCATCGGTCGGCACAGTGACGTCGAGCTCCGCCGTGCGCGGCTGACCGGACTGCAGGGACTGGCCGGAGCGCGTCACGCTGCGGGGATAGATGATCCGCGTCTCGATCCACTTCACGGGCACGCTCGAAGCCAGGGCCACCGTCGACTGAAACTTCACCTTCTCGCCCGGCACGACCTCGGGCTGGGCCACCGTGGTCCGCGCCGTGAGCCCCAGGCACGCCTGCAAGATCCGGTCGAGCTGCGCGCGCTTGTCGTCGATCACCGCATCGGCGGGCAGCGCGGCGAGTTGCTGCTTGATCGCGAGGAGGGACGGCACGCTGGCCGCCGGGACGTCGCCCCGGAACTGCGCGATCGCGTCGGCGGTCCGCGCCGCGATCGCCGCGCCACCCGGGAAACGGGCCCACGTGGTGTCGACGCCATCCATGATGTCGTTTTGCGCGGGCTCGCCGTCCTGCAGGATAAACGATTGCTCGTTGGGACCGCCCCCGCCGCCGCGACCACCAAAATTACCGAAGCCCTGCGTGATATGCTGGCCGCGACTGCGGGCCGCGATCGCGCTGAAATCCTCGCCGGTCACCGGATCCTTGCCGCCGATGTCGACGCGCACCGCACCCGTGGGCGCGGCACCACCACCGCCGCCGCCCTTGCCGCCGCGACCGCCGCCGCCGAATCCGCCGGCGTTCAAGACCACCCGCTTGGGTTGCCAGACGGTGAGCCCCTGCGCGAGCTGCTCGGGATAGGCTTTCGGGTCGCCGGCCAGTTTGAAGGCCTCGACTCCCAAAATCCCCGACGCCGTGTGGTGCCCGTGCGTGCCGCCGCCGGTCGTGGAGAAACGCGTCACAATCACGTCGGGGCGAAACATCCGGATGACGCGCACCACGTCGCCGAGCACTTCATTCCGATCCCAAAAGCGCAGCGTTTCCTCGGGCGATTTCGAGAAACCGAAATCGATGGCGCGCGTGAAAAACTGCCTCCCGCCGTCGAGCCGCCGTGCCGCCAGCAATTCCTGCGTGCGGGCGACACCGAGCTTTTCGTCGAATTCGGGTCCGATCTCATTCTGGCCGCCGTCGCCGCGGGTGAGCGAGAGATAGCCCATACGATACCCCCGGCCCCGCGCGAAATAGGTGATCAGCGCCGTGTTCTCGTCGTCGGGATGGGCCGCGATGTGCAGCACCGTCGCGATGGTGTTGAAGCTGCGCAGGTCCTGCAGGATCGCGGCGCCCGGGGCCCCGGCGCCTGGCTCTGCCGCCGCACTCCGGTTCGCGCCGACCGCAAGCAGCACCGCACAACCCAACGCCCGTGCGCCGTGGATCAGGCCGGGGTGCCCCGCCCCCGTTTCGCGATGCCGACTCATTTGCCCAAGGAAGCGATGAGGTCGTTGTTCATCTTCAGGAAGGGGCTTTGCGCACCCTCCGCCGTCACCGCCAGCGCCTTGGAGCTTTCCGCGGCCGCCTTCGCTCCCGCCTTGTCCCCGAGCTTGGCGAGAATCTTCGCCTTCCAGTGCATCATGTAGAAAGCCGGCTTGTCGTTATTCGTCGCCGCCTCGATCCACGCGCGCGCCTTGTTCAGGTCGAGGCCGCTGTCGTAGTAGAAAACGGCCGCGTTGTAATACTGGGCGTTCGTCTTCTTCGCCGCGGACGCCATGAACTGCTCAATTTGCGGGACGAGCGTGGAGGCGACGTCGAATCCGAGGGTCACCGGCACGCGGGTGTTTTCCCACATGAGGTTGAGCGTCGCCGATTGATCGCGGATATCGTTGATGTCGATCGTGAAGGTTTCCACCAACTGGGGCAGTTTCAGGGGACGGGTCGTCACCCGCACGAGATCGTTCTTCTGGTCGTAGGTGTAGGCCCCCCACTGGCCGGTGACCTTGTTGAGAATGACGGTCCACTCGTCCGCGCCCGGGATGGAGAAGAGCGCATAGGTGCCGGCGGGCACGTCGCGCCCGCCGAATTTCACGGGCGTGCTGAAGGTGATCTTCGTCGCGTTGTTCGCCCCGGTGCGCCACACGCGGCCGAAGGCCTCCGTGCCGCCGAAGATCTTGCGCCCCTTCACGCCGGGCCGGGAGTAAACGATCTCAATCGTCGTCAGTCCCACGGATTGCGAAATCGTTTGAGTGGGGCTTTGGGCGGGAAATTTGGGCGCCCCCGGAGTCTGGGCGGGGAGTTGGGCGCCAAGGATAAGTCCCAAAACAGCAGTGCGTAACCAGAGTGTGCGACAGGTATTCATAAGGGGAGGCGGGAGCGTGGGAGGCTTCGACGGCGAAATACAGTCAGAAGCTTCGGCGAAAGACGTATGGCCGGCCGGATCGATTCGTCACTCTCGAAAACCACCGGCACATCACCTCGCAGCCCGCGCGCCGAACCCGCGGCCGGGGCGTGGTCCCAGCGCACACCAGAGCGCCGCCGTCAGCCCTTCGCCCGGGTCAGCGCCGATTTTTTGCGATTCTCAAAATAGTCCTGAACGACAGCCAGCGGCCGGGTGTTGAGGATCTGCGCGGCTTGCAGCCCGCCCTTGCGCGCCGCGTTGATCCCGGCCCGGACCTGCTCCAGCCCGCCCGTTTCGTGCGCATCGGGATTGATCGCGCAGAGCAGCCCGCGGGCGGCCGCCTTGCGCCAGTGCCGCCAGTCGAGGTCGAGCCGCCACGGACTCGCATTGAGCTCGATGATCACGCCGTGGGCGATCGCCGCATCGATCACCTTCGCCAGATCGACCTTGTAGGCCTCGCGGCGCAACAGCAGCCGGCCCGTCGCGTGCCCGAGCATCGTGGTGCAGGGATGCTCCACCGCCCGCACGATCCGCGCCGTCATCGTCGCCTCGTCCTGGTTGAACACGTTGTGCACCGACGCGACGACGTAATCGAGCTGCTCCAGGATCGCATCGTCGTAGTCGAGCCGGCCGTCCGGCAGGATGTCGCATTCGACTCCCGTGAACACGTGGGTCTTGAAACGTTTCGAGGCGTTGAGCGCGTGAATCTCGCGCACTTGCTTGAGCAGCCGTTCCTCGCTGAGACCGTTGGCGACCACGCTGGATTTCGAGTGATCGGCCATGCCGAGATACTCCCAGCCGAGCGCCTCGGCCGCCGCCACCATCTCCGCGAGCGTGTTGCGGCCGTCCGAAGCCGTCGTGTGATTGTGAAAGGCCCCGCGCAAATCACTCACCTCGACGAGCGCGGGTAGTTCGCCCCGCTCCGCCGCCTCGATCTCGCCCAGCCCTTCGCGCAACTCCGGCGGAATGAAATGCAACCCGAGCGCCGCAAACAGCTCCGCCTCCGAGTTGGCCGGCGTCCGCTGGCGCTTGTCCCCGGCCTTGTCCTTCACCGTCCCCTCGCCTTCCGCCGGCACGAGGCCCCACTCGCTCAAACTCAGTCCCCGCGCGAGCGCGCGCTGCCGCAGCTGCACGTTGTGGTCCTTCGAGCCCGTGAAGTGATGCAGGGCAAAAACAAACTGGTCGTCCGGCACGATGCGCAGGTCGGCCTGCAGCCCGCTTTCGAAGCGGACGCTCGCCTTGGTTTCACCTTGGGCCGTGACCTCCTTGACGCCGGGCATCGCCACGAACCACGCCACCACGGGCACCACGTCCGTCGCCGCGACGATGAAGTCCAAATCGCCCACGGTCTCGAGGCCGCGCCGAAGACTGCCGGCCGCCTCCGCGCGCTGCACCTGCGGCAGGGCGCGCAGCCCGCGGACAATCGGCTCGGCCACGGCCGCGGCGTCCCACCACAAATGGCGGCGGCCGTAGGCCTCGCGGTTCTTGATGCCCGCAAGGAGTTTCTCCTGCGTCTTCTCGCCGAAGCCGTCGAGTTCCGCGACGCGGCCCTCGGTGCAGGCCCGCGTGAGCGCTGCGATGTCGGCGATCCCGAGCTTGTCGTGGAGGGCGCGGATTTTTTTCGGGCCGAGCCCGGGAATCTGCAGCATCTCCACCAGCCCCGGCTCGATCGAGGCCTTCAGCTTTTCGAAATACTCCAGCCGGCCGGTCGTGTGCAACTCGGCGATCTTCTGCGCCAGCGCCTCGCCGATGCCCTTCACGCTCTGCAGTTCGTCCTGCTCGATCAATTTCGCGAGTTCCACCTCCTCGATCGCCTCGAGCGCGCGGGCGCCGGCGAGGTAGGCGCGCACCTTGAACGGATTCTCCCCCTTCAACTCTAGCAGCGTCCCGATCTCGGACAGCACGTCGGCAATTTCATTTTTCGTCACAGCCCGAAAAGTGGGCAGGGAACCCGGGGAATACACGGAAAAATTCAACGGCCTTTCGAACCGAGCGCGGAAACGGGAGAAATATTCCACCCCTTCAGTGTGTTCCGTAGGCAAACCGGTCGGGGCAGCCCGACGCGAGAAAGATTGTGCGCGCCCGGAGGATTCCCGATCCTGCCGCTTCCCGCCGCTCATGCCCTTTTTCTACTCGCGCACCGTCCGCCTCGCCGACACCGACGCCGCCGGGGTTGTTTATTTCGTCCGCACGCTTTCGATCTGCCACGAGGCCTACGAGGAGGCGCTCGCGGCCGCCGGCCTAAACTTCACCGACTTTCTCGGCGTCCGCGATCTGATCATCCCCATTTCCAAAAGCGAAGCCGAGTATCTGCGCCCGCTGCGGGCCGGGGACAAACTCCGCGTCACGGTCAGCCCCGAGCCGCTCGCAACCGAATCCTTCGCCGTACGCTACGAGATCTTCAAACTCGGCCCCGTGGACAAGATCGCCGCGCGCGTGCGGACGGAACACGTCTGCTCTTCGCTCGCGAAACGGGAACGCGTGCCCGTGCCACCGGCGCTCGCGGCCTGGGTGGACGCCCGCTGATCCGACGGATTCGGCGCGGCGGCCGCCCGCGATCGGAGGCCGGCGGGCTTCATCGTCCGCCGGCTATGGTTTGCAGCAATTCCGCGCGGTTCACCTTGCCCTGCGCATTCCGCGGCCAGGGCTCGACCGCCACGAAACGCTTCGGCCGCTGATACGGCGCGAGTGACGCAATCGCCCGCGCCAGGTTCGGCGGATGCCCGTTCGCCAGCGGCGCATAACACGCGACCACGATCTCTCCCCACTCGCCATCCGGCAGGCCGATCACCGCCACGTCCGAAAATTCCCCGCTTGCCCGCAGCGCCGCCTCGACCTCCGCCGGCTGCACTTTCTTGCCGCCCGTGATGATCACGGCGTCGCGCCGACCGGTGAGATGGAGATGCCCGCGCTCGTCGAGCCGGCCCAGGTCGCCGGTCAGGAACTCGCGCGCGTCGCTCCATTCCGGCAGATAGCCGTGAAAAACCGATTCGCCCGCGACACTCACCCCGCCATCGGCCGCCACCGCCACCCGCGCATGCGGCAGGGCCGGGCCGCAACTCCGCACGCCCGCCAGAAATTCCTCCGGCCGCAGCGCCGTCACCATCGCCGCCGTTTCCGTCATGCCATAGCTGAGCGAGATCCGCAGCTTCGCCCGCGCCGCGGCTTCCGCCAGCTCCAGCCACGTGGGGCCCCCACCGAGAAAGACGATCGCGAACTGCCGGAGCCACGCGACCGCCCGCTCCGAGACCAGCAAGCGCTGCAGCTGCGTTGGCACGAGCGAGATCACCCACTCCACGCCGCCCGACAACGCCGGCACATCGCCGGCTTCGAGCCGCTTCCACTCCCACGCCCGGTGCTCACCGCCCGTCGCGGCGCAGCGCACCCGCGCCATCAGGCCGCTCACGTGATGCGCCGGCAGCACGTCGATGGCGTTGACCCGCGTCAGGCCAAAGTGCGCGCAGAAACCCTGCACCGCGGCCGAAAGCGTCCGCTCGTCGTGCCGGGCAAATTTCACCCCGCCGCTCGATCCGCCGGTCCGCACACCCAGCCAGCCGGCGGCCACCGCGGAGGCCCGGTCGCGAACCGCGGCTTTCAACGCCTCAACTTCGCCGCGTTCGGTGGCGGTCAACCGGGGATCGCAAAGGAATATGAATTCGCCGCACGCTTCGGCGCAACCCGTCGCGCGGACCAACGCGATCAACTCAGCGCGTTCCATACGGCCCCCACATCGATCCGCCCGATATACTCCGACCGCAGAAAAGGCATCGCCACCGGCCCGTCGAACCGCCCGTCCGCAAACAGCGGCCAGACGCCAAATCCGTGCGCGCGGGCCTCCCCCCGCCAGGCCAGCGCGACCCGCAGCGCGGCGCGGGCTCCCACTCCGGTTTCAAGCGCCGACGAGAACACCACCGCGGCGCGCGCCTGCTCCAACCTTGCGACGGTCCCGGCCACGTCGCCGAGCAGCGACGGTTTCACGACAAAAACGCCGGGCCAGCCGGCGCCGAGCCACCGCTCGACATCGCCCTCGTGCACCAGCGATTCGTCGAGGGCGAGCGGCGTCGGAAAATTCTGCGCGAGCCCGAACAAGAGGTCCGCCGCTCCGCGCGCGTCCGCGGCCACCGGCTGCTCCACGAACTCCACCGGCCGCTCCGCGCAACGCTCGAGCCACCGCTCCGCCTTGCGGCGGTCCCAGGCGCCGTTCGCATCGAGCCGCAGCTTTGCGCCGTTCGGCAGCCGCGCACACACGTCGTCGAGCAGCGCCAGCTCGTCGGCCAGATCGCCCACGCCGACCTTCCATTTGAAAACGCGAAAACCAATTTCGGCCTTGGGCTCAATCTGACCCAGCGCCGCCCGGCCCGCCGGCAGGAGTGCGGCAAGCGCAACGTAGGCGGGAGATTTCGCTTTCTCCTCCCCCGCGGTCGAATCCGCCGGCGGGCGGTCATCGGCCAATCCCACCTCAGCCTGCGCCGCCGCGATCGCCTGGCGCAAACACCCCAGCCGCGACGGGACGCTGGCGAGCCGGTCGCCATCCACCCACTCGCCGATCTCCCGGCAAGCCGCCTCGATTTCGTCCACGGTCTCGGTGCCAAAGGCGGGAATCGGTGCCGCCTCGCCAAAACCGGCGGCTCCACCCTCGGCCGTCAGCCGCACGATTACGCCCTCCCGCTCCGACCAAGGCCCATGCGCCGTGCGCACGGCAGCGCGAAACGGCAGGCGATACCGGCGGAACTCGAATCGAAAGGGCATACAGTGCCTCTACTAAACGGCCAGCCACGGAATCATAAAGCACAGAGTCTATGCGGCGTTGCCGCCATCGGCACCCTCGCGGCTCAACGGCTCGAAACGGTCCAGGCCGATCGCGAAGACGCCGAAGGGCGAAAGTGCGGAATCTGCCTGGCGCTTTTTTCGCGTTTCCGCCCTTCCGCGTTTTCGCGATCCCGGGTGGATCAATCCCACCGCGAAAAAATCCGTTGCGCTCACCCGCCGACCACATACTTCGTTCAGGGCAACTCATGACCAAGGTTGCCACGACCCACCCGACGCCCGTTGCCGGCGCCGACGCCGAATTCTACCTGCCGGCTGACGCCTTTTTCCGCGCCAACCTGCCCACGGCGCTTACGTTCGACGACGTTTCGCTTGCGACGCTCTACTCTGAGATCCTGCCGAAGGACGCCGACACCGCGACGGCGCTCAGCGACGCCCTCCGGCTGCAGATTCCGGTGATCTCGTCCGACATGGATACCGTCACGGAGTCGCGCATGGCGATCGCCATGGCCCTCAATGGCGGCCTCGGCCTGATCCACTACAACATGCCGCCGAAGGAGCAGGTGAAGGAAGTCGCGCGGGTGAAGCGCCACATCCACGGCCTCATTCAGGATCCGATCACGGTCGCACCGGACCAGCTCATCGGCGACCTCCTCGCCATGATCGACGCGAAGCGCTTCGCGTTTTCCACCTTCCCCGTCGTCGACGCCGAAGGCAAACTGGCCGGGCTGCTTTCCGGCAACGTCGTCAAGGATCGCTACAAATCGAAACGCGTTTCCGAGGTGATGACACCGCGCGCGCAACTCATCACGGAAAACAAGCGGGCCGCCGCGAAGGATCCGATCAAGGCCGCCGACCGGTTTTTCAGCGCCAACGTCGGCATCAACAAGATGCTCGTCGTCGACGACGCCGGCCAACTCCACGGCCTCATCACGGCCTCCGACGTCGAGCGGATCACCGCCGAGTCGAAATCCCGCCGCAAACCCGCCCGCGATCATGACTTCCGCCTCGTCGTTGGCGCGGCGCTCTCGCCCGTGCGCAAACCCGACGGCAGCCTGGACCGCGAACGCGTGATCGAACAGGTCGGACATCTCGTGGCCGAGCATGTCGACTGCATCGCGGTTTCCACCGCCCACGGCCACACCACCGGGGTCGGCGACGTTGTGAAGCTCATCCGCGGCGCGTTCAAGGACCTCGCCATCATTGCCGGCAATGTCACCAGTGGGGCCGGAGTATCATTCCTCGCGGACTGCGGCGCCAATGCCATCAAGATTGGCCAGGGTCCGGGCTCCATCTGCACCACGCGGATGGTCGCCGGCGTCGGGATCCCGCAACTCACCGCGCTCCATGTCGCAGGCGCGGCCGCGAAGAAGGCGGGCGTGAAACTCATCGCCGATGGTGGTATCACCAAGAGCGGCGACATCGTCAAAGCGCTCACGCTTTCCGACGCCGTGATCCTCGGGGGCCTGCTGGCGGGATGCCGCGAGGCACCGGGCGAGATCATGGAGATCAGCGGCAAGGTCTATAAACAATACCGCGGCATGGGTAGCCTCAGCGCGATGAAGGCCGGCAGCGCGGCGCGCTACGGCCACGACAAGAACGACAGCACGCGGAAAGTCGCGGCCGAGGGCATCGAGGCGCTGAAGGAGGTTTCGGGCTCCGTCGACGACGTGCTCGCCACCCTGATCGGCGGCCTGCAAAGCGGCATGGGCTATCTGGGCGCCGCCAATCTCCCCGAGCTCCGCGCCCGCGCCCGCTATGTTCGCGTGAGCCCCGCCGGTCAGAAAGAGGCCGCGCCGCACGATGTGATCGAGGTCTCGACCCGAACGAGCAACGCGTAGGCGCGATCGCCCGCGTGCGTTTCCCGGCGGCGGACGCCCGCGTCCCGTCGCCCGGCGTGGTCTCCGCCTGAAGAAGTGCTGAAACCACGCCGCGCGGCGTGATTCGGCTCGCACCGGCGGGCAAAATCCCCTTGTTCCGGCGGATGATTTTTTTGCGTCGTTCCGCCCTGCTGATCGCACTTGCGCTTGCCTCGACGGCGTTCGCCGCGAACGCGCGGAAATCGCCCACGCGCCCGGCGGCCGTGGACAATGCCACCGCCTACAAGGGCGCCATCGTCGTGGATGCCGCGACGGGCAACGTGGTTTTCGAAGACCGCGCCGACGTTGTCACTCCGCCGGCGAGCATGACCAAGCTGATGACGTTTGCCGTGCTCCACGACAAACTGGCGAGCGGCGCGCTGACGCTCGCCACCCCCGTCAAGGTGACCGCGGAGGATGCCAAGATGGGCGGCACACAGGTGTTTCTCGATCCGCGCGAAACGTTCCCGGTCGAGGAACTCATCTATGCGATGATGATCCAGTCGGCCAACGATGCCGCGCATGCGCTGGCGCGCGTCGCCGGCGGCTCGGTCGAGGCATTCGTCGAGCTCATGAACGCCAAGGCCCGCGAACTCGGCATGACGCATACGACCTTCCGCACCCCGCACGGCCTGCCGCCCGCCACGCGCAAGACCGCCGATGGCGACCTCACCACGCCGCGCGACTATGCCCGCCTGAGCCGCCATCTGCTGCTGCACACCGACGCGACCAAGTACACGTCGATCCGCCTCCGGGCCTTCGGCGCCGGAGTCCGGCCCCAGACGATGGCGATGAAGAACCACAACAATCTCCTCGGCAAAGTCGGCGGCATCGACGGCTTGAAGACCGGTTTCACCGCCGGGGCGGGTTTCTGCCTGGCCGCCACCGCCGAACGCAACGGACGCCGCGTCGTGGTCGTGGCCATGGGCAGTCCCGATGCCAAGACCCGCGATCTCAAGGTGGCCGAGATGATGGAGCGTGGGTTCGCCGCGATTCCGCCGGGCAGTTCGCCCTTTCCCGCCCCGAAGCCGGCGACCCCGTCCGCCCCGATTGCCACCGCCGCGCCCACGGGCGCCGCCACCTCGCCCGCCGCCGCCGCATCGCCCGCCGCCGCAACTGCGCCCGCCGCCTCGCCGATGACGGCTGCGCCAAAATCCGCCGCGCCCGCGAAACCCGCGGACGCGAACGACGCCGGCATCAAGTTCGCGATCCCCTCGGCGAAAAAATAGGCGTTGGCCGGCGGGTTAAACTCCCCGGCGGAGCGGGAGTCCCCAGGAAGCCCGCCACCCGTCACCGTTCGAGCGCGATCACGATCACGCCGAGCAACGCAAACAACGCTCCCAGCAAGCCGGCCTCGTAGCGCTCGAAGTTCTTGATCCGGATCCGGTCGATACCGAGCAGGGCCAGCCAGGTAAACAGCGTCATGCCCACCAGCGTGGCCACGGCGAGAATCACGCTGAGCACCACAAATCCGCGCCAGCCAAATTGTACGCCGGAGAGGTAAACAGGCAGAAACCCCTCGCATGGCGAGAGCGTGAGCATCACGAGCAGGCCGCTGATGGCCGCCCAGTCGCCCGACTTTTTTGAGACAAGCGGACTGTCTTTCAACTCGTCGTGCCAGTGACTCAACTCATGGGCCTCGCCGCAGTGCTCGTCGGCATGGTGATGACCGCCGGGCGGATGGTGGTGCAGGATGCCGCGGCCGGTCCACTGGCGCCAAAAATAGAAAAGGCCGAACGCGATCAGGAGGCCACCGGCGAGAAACGGAAACGCCCGCCCCACCTTTTCGTCGAGCTGAAAGCCAAACCACGCGATCACGAGCCCGAGCAGGCTCGTGATGGCCACGTGCCCGATGCCGGCGGCCGCGGTCACGGCCAGCGCCTTGGTCCGGCTCCACCCACGCGCCCGGGCCACGAGCACAAACGGCAGCCAGTGGGTGGGGATTGCCGCGTGAAAAAACGCCACGGTAAAGCCCGTGACAGCGACAGTCGTTAGAACGGTGGATTGCATCAGGAAATGTCAGGCAGCACGGCACGTCGCGCGCTGTCGAATGTGAAAGGTAGCAAATGCGTCAAGCAGCCCCGGCCAAAAACGTTCTCGTTCTCGTCCTCATTCTCGTTCTCCTATCGAACGGAAACCACCACGCCTAAGAAAACGCCCCGTTCCATGCCCGCCGCGCCCGACCTTTCCGCCGTCCGCTCCTACCTCCTGGGGCTCCAGAACTCGATCTGCGCCGCCCTCCAGGAGGAGGACGGCCAGGCGGTCTTTCGCACCGACGAGTGGACGCGGCCGGAGGGCGGCGGTGGCCGCACCCGCATCCTGGCTGAAGGCGGTGTATTCGAAAAAGCCGGCGTCGCGTTCTCCCATGTCAGCGGCACCAAGCTCCCGCCCTCCGCCACCGCGCACCGGCCGGAGCTCGCGGGCAAGGCCTGGGAGGCCGTCGGCCTCTCGCTGGTCATCCATCCCCGCAATCCCTACGTCCCGACCAGCCACGCCAACGTGCGGTTTTTCCTCGCCGGCGCGGAAACGGCCACGCCGGTCTGGTGGTTCGGCGGCGGCTTCGATCTCACGCCCTACTACGGTTTCGAAACGGACGCCGTGCACTGGCACCGCACCGCGCGGGATGCCGTCGCCCCGTTCGGCGCGGAGATCCATCCGCGCTTCAAAAAATGGTGCGACGATTATTTTTTCCTGAAGCACCGCCACGAACCCCGCGGCATCGGTGGACTTTTCTTCGACGATTTCAACGAGCTGGGTTTCGCGAGCTCCTTCGCGCTGCTCCGCGCGGTTGGCGACGCGTTCATCCCGGCGTATCAACCCATCGTGGCCCGGCGGAAGGCAACGCCGCATGGCGACCGCGAGCGGCAGTTCCAGCTCTACCGCCGTGGCCGTTACGTGGAGTTCAACCTCGTGTGGGACCGCGGCACGCTGTTCGGCCTCCAGAGCGGCGGCCGCACGGAATCGATTCTCATGTCGCTCCCGCCGCTCGTGCGGTGGGACTACGACTGGCGGCCCGAACCGGGCAGCCCGGAGGCGAAACTTGACGACGTCTTCCTGAAACCCCGCGATTGGGCGAATGAATAGCGACCAGCAGCGCCGGAACTCCCCCAAAGCCGGAATTTCTTTTTGTGTCTTTTCGGAATTTTCGCGGCCATTGGTTTGAAATGACTTCCCGCCAACGCTTCCTCGCCGCCCTGGCCTGCGAAAAACTCGACCGCCCGCCCCTCTGGGTGATGCGGCAGGCCGGCCGTTATCTGCCCGAATACCGGGAGCTGAAGGCGAAGTCCTCGTTTCTTGAAATGGTCCGCACGCCGGCGCTGGCGGCCGAGGTGACGTTGCAACCGCTGCACCGCTTCGCGCTCGATGCCGCGATTCTTTTTTCGGACATCCTCGTGATTCCCGAGGCGCTGGGCCAGGGCTACCACTTTCGCGACACGGGCGGCATCGGGATGGAATTTCGCCTCGAAACGCGCGCGCAGGTCGACGCGCTTGCCGCCGCCGACGTCGTGCCCGACCGCCTCCGCTACGTGGCCGACACCCTCGCGCTCCTGAAAAAGGAACTCGCCGGCTCGCGCGCCCTGCTCGGCTTCGGCGGGTCGCCGTGGACGCTGGCCACCTACATGGTCGAGGGTGGCAGCTCGGACGAGTTCGAGCGCATCAAGCAGCTTTTCTACACGGAGCGCGCGACCTTCGACGCGCTGCTCGAAAAAATCACCGCCGCGCTCATCGCGTATTTCAAGATGCAGATCGCAGCGGGCGCCGATGCGATCCAGATCTTCGACTCGTGGGGCGGCATCATCGCCGGACCCGACTACGGCGCGGCCTCGCTGCGCTGGATCCGCGAGGTGGTGGCGGCATTGCCCCGGGATTTCCCGATCATTCTCTACGCGAAGGGCACCGCGCCACACCTCACCGACCAGGCGTTCGCCGGCGTGCGGGCGTTGAGCGTCGACTGGACGAACGACCTCGCAATCGTCCGGCGCAACCTCCCGGCGAACATCGCCGTGCAGGGCAATCTCGACCCCGTATTGCTCAACACCACGCCCGACATTGTGCGCCACCAGACGACGCGCCTGCTCGAATCGATGCGCGGCACCACGGGCCACATCTTCAACCTCGGCCACGGCATCATGCCGCACGCCAAGATCGAGTGCATGCAGGCCCTCGTCGATACGGTGACCCGCTGGACCTGAGCGCACCCAAGGCGGTGACGGATCGATCCGCCGCCGCCTTAAAAATCGCGGCGGATGGCTACAGGAAAAAGTAACGTTCACCGCCGCGCAGATAGCCGTCCGACGACGGGCGCGCTCGCAGGCGGCGCTGAATTTTCCTCCGCCGCGTGCTCAGGACAGCGTTGCGCCGTCGCCGATCCGGGGCGCTGACAGGGTAAAGCCGTGCTCGTGGGCGTAGCGCACGAGTTCGGCGGTGCTGCCCATGCCGAGTTTGCGCCGCAGGTTGGCGCGATGCTTCTCGACGGTCTCCTGTGAAATTGCCAGCTGCGCCGCGATTTCATCGTCGTTCAGCGGCTGGCCGATCATCGAAAGCAAAGTGCGCTCACGCTCGGTAAGCAGCTTGTCAAAGGAGTGAGGATCGTTGAGCCGCTCCGCCTTGATCCGGTGAAAAGCCTCCGAAAAGCTCACCCGGCCCGCCGCGACCGCCGTGATCGCCGTCTTCAGGGCCGCGACCGTAGTGGTATTCTTGTCGACGAAACCCTGCACCCTTGCCCGCTCCGCTCGGAAAACGGTGTAACTGTCGCAATGCGACGAAAGGACGAGTACGCGAACATTGGGCTGGGTCTTGCGAATCGCCTCGACCACGCCGAAGCCATCCAGATTTGGCAGATGCAAGTCGAGCAGCACAAGGTCTGGCCCGGTTTCGGCCACGAGCGCCACCGCGCGCCTTCCGTCCTCCGCTTCGCCGACGACGTCATGCCGCAAATCGTCGACGCAGATGTTCCGCAACACCTCGCGGAACATCAGATGATATTCGACGATTACAATCCTCACTCCCCTCGTTTTGAGGGGGCGATTGTCCGCGTGCAAGCGTTGTGCACCGCCTGACAACGAGATCGGACGAGCGCGCCACTGATCGCGCCTCGCGCTCCAGCCCGGTACGCGTCGGGTCCTCCACCGGGAAGGAGAAGCCGAGGACAGAACCCTGGAGGACACGCAAAGACGCTTGACCCACCGCGCGAAACCGAGACGCTCTCCCCTCCGATTTTCGCCCTCATCGTCTATCGGTTAGGACAGGAGATTCTCAATCTTCAAAGCGGGGTTCGATTCCCCGTGGGGGCACCATCTTCAGAGGAGAGGTTAAGGGGGGGCTACGCCAAAGTTTGGGTCTACGGGTCTACGCCCGCGCCCCGGAGCGGCATTGACTGAAAGTCCGCCGGGGACTTATCCGTTGTACCCCGGCGGGCTGCGCCGTCCATGCTCTTCAACAGCTACACGTTCATCCTGCTCGTCCTCGGCACGCTGGCCTTGTTCTACCTTCCGCTGCTGCGGCCGTTTCAGTCCCTGGTGCTGATTGCGGCGAGTTTCGTGTTCTACGCCTTCGGGCAGCCCGTGCTCCTCGCGCTGTTGGTTTTTTCCATCCTCATCAATTTCACGACCAGCTACCGGGTCATCCGCGCCATACGCCCCGCGGCCCGGAAACGGTGGGCGGTGGCCGGCGTCGCCACGAACCTGGCCGTTCTGCTGCTGTTCAAATACGGCCCGCTCGCCGCCCGCACCGCCGGGCTCGCCGCCACCGCTCCCGATTCGCTGGGCCATTTTCTGGTCAGTCTGCCGCTGCCGATCGGCATCTCGTTCTTCACCTTTCAAGGCATCAGCCTGCTGGTCGATGTCTACCGCCAGAAGGAAGGCGACCCGACCGCAATCGCCGCGCCGAGTGCGTGGAGCCATTTCGTCAATACCGCGCTGTTCAAGGCCTTCTTTCCGCAACTGGTCGCGGGACCGATCGTGAAGGCCCACGATTTCTTTCCGCAGATCCGGCCCAAATACCTTCACGCCGTCGCCTGGGAGGCGGCGATGCGTTCGCTCATCCTCGGCTACTTCCTGAAGATGGTGGTCGCCGACAATCTCAAGGACCTGACGTTCTGGATGACCTTCCCCTACTTCACGGGAATGTCGACGGCCACGCTCGTCACCATGCTCCTGGGTTATTCGATGCAGATCTTTGCCGATTTCGCCGGCTACTCGCTCATCGCGATCGGCACCGCCCGGCTGTTCGGCTACGAGTTGATGCAGAATTTCAACTTCCCGTACGTCGCGCAGTCGCTTTCCGAATTCTGGCGCCGATGGCATATCTCCCTTTCCACCTGGCTGCGGGAATACGTTTATTTTCCCCTCGGGGGCAACCGCCACGGCGGGCTCCGGACCTACTTCAATCTGCTCGCGGTGATGGTGCTCGGCGGCCTCTGGCATGGCGCCGCCTGGAGCTACGCTCTCTGGGGACTGTGGCACGGCATGGGCCTCATGATCGAACGGGCGCTCGGCGCGGGTCGAACGCCTGCCGCCGCCCGCTTCTCCATCGTCCGCGCGCTGCTGGTGTTCGGCTTCGTCACGACGGCATGGCTGCTCTTCCGGCTGCCGGACTCTGCCCACGCCCTCGCCTACGTCCGGGCTAGCGTCACCAACCTGAGTTTTCCGGACGACGCCGCGTTGATCGCCTACATCCTCTTCTATTCCACGCCCGTGATCGGCTACCACGCCCTCCATCTGGTTCGACAACGGAGCGGCTTCACCCCCGGCCCGCGCTGGCAGTCACTGGCCTATGGCAGCTGCCTGTTTGCGCTGCTCGTGAACAGCGGTTCGCCCGGAGCGTTCATCTATTTCCAGTTCTAACCCATGATCGCACGCGCCATGGTCGTCGCAGTCGTCTTGTTCGCCGCCTACAGCCTGGCGCTGTCGGTCAAGCCGGTGCGGGCGCGCTTCACGGCACTGCAAGGACAATGGCAGACCAATCTGGTGAAGGCGGAGGAATATGCGCTGGCGGAACCGCGCCCGCCCGGCGCCGTCGTCGGCTCATCGCTGGCTGTCCGGCTCGCCTTCAGTCCCCTGAGCCGAGATTTCTTCAACCTGGCACTCGCCGGCGATGGACCGCTGACGGGGCTCGAAGTGATCCGGCGGAGCGGAGTTTTTCCGCGCGTGCTGCTGATCGAAGCCAATGTGGTCCTGCGGGAGCAGAACCCGGTGATTCTCGATCACCTCGCGCAGCCACTGCGTCCGGCGTTGCAGACGAAGCTATGGAGTCTCCGCGAGCGCTATCAACCGGCCAACCTGCTGGCCGGCAATTTTGGCCAGCGGATCGTCCGTGCCGTGCTGGCGGCCCCGCGGCAGCTTCTCGGTTCGCGCGATGCCGCCGCCCCATCCCGCAAGGCGGAAGCGGAGCGCGATACCCGCCTGTTCGAGGCCGAGCTCGCCCGGCAACAGGAGCAATATGGCCGGGCTCCGGATCCGGTACTGCTGGAGCGACGGATCGCGGAATTGAAGCAGGGCGTTGCCGAACTGGAACGAATCGGTGTTCGCTGCATCCTGCTGGAGATGCCGATCGACGCCACGCTGCTTCCCCTGCCGGGCACCATGGTCACCCAGGCCGCCCTGGCCCGGGCGTTTCCGGCCGATCGCTACCGCTGGCTGCGACCGGAGCCGGACCGGCGCTACGAGACCACCGACGGCCTGCACCTCGCCCTGCCGGAGGCGCACGCCTTGGGTACCCGGATTCGCGCGGAGCTCGGGGCGGAGTGGTGAAACTTCCTGCTTTCGGTCCGCGGTGTGCGTCCGACCCCGCGTCGCGCCCAACCCGGACTCACCGCAGGGACGCCACTGCAAGGCTGACCGCAAAGCCGATGAACACCACGCCCAACGCGCGGTCGATCCAGTGCCCCCAGCGCAGAAACCGGCGACGCACTTCGACCCGGGTGAGGATGACGGCGACGAAGGAAAACCAGCCGAAGGTCGCCACCGGCAGCCGCCCCCGGCTAAACGCCAATGCCGGCCGATCGCATTAACAGACGACGCTCGCCGTTTCAGCCACGGCCTCCGCTTGCCTCCCTTGACCTGCGGTAACGATTTCCAAACTCTACCGTCGCTTCATCGCACTGCCATGCTGGCGCTTCGTCTCACCGCGTTGCTGACCGTCAACGCCGCCGCCCAAGGGCCCGCTCCTTCGCCAACCGGGACCGCGGCCACGCCGCCGTTTCCCTTAGTCTGTACCGCTGGCGCCGCTGCGCAGCTCCCGGGCTCGCCGAGCATGAGCGGCCTGCCGTCGGTCAACACCCCCGCGTCGCCCGCCAGCGGAGCGGCCAGTTCCGTGCCCTACAACGCCGGCAACCCCGCCTTCGCGGTCCCCACCAACCCCGCCAACGCTCCGGTGCTGGAGAGCGTCTCGCCGATGTCCGGGCGCCCCGGCGACACCATCACGCTCCAGGGGCGGCGCTTCGGCGCCCGGCCGCAGGTGATCTTCAAGGACGTGCCCGCCCGGATTCTGCGCAGCACCGACACCTCCATCACCGCGATCATCCCCGCCTCCACCACGTTTCCCATCATTGTCGAAACCGAAAACGGCGACACCAACACCGGGGAGCCGTTCGTCTACACGCTCAAATATCAGGACGGTGTGCTCTACCCGATCCCCGTCGGCGACGGCCGCTGGTTTCCGCACAATCCATTTTGGGAGGCCAAGCCGCTGGATCCCGTCGCGAAGTTTCTGCAGTACCACTGGGAGCAACCGCTCCAGCCGCAGGGCAAGGCGCCCGAGACCTTCAGCCCCATCGAGGCCGACACGCGCCCGGCATCGTGCGCCAACTGCCATCAGCCGCAGTATCAGGATTGGAGGGGCGCACTACACGCGACCGCCGCCAGCCCGCTGGTGCGCTGGACCGCCCGCGACAAGAGCACCCAGGACGCCAACGGTTGCCGCCGCTGCCACGATCCGGCCGCCGCCCCCGGCATCTGGACCGAAACCGAACGCTTTCGCGCCCCCGACGATCCGAAACATTTTCTCCAACGCGATGGGGTGCAGTGTGCCGTCTGCCACGTCCGCGACAACGTGCGCTACGGCCCGCCGCCGCGTCCCGGCACCGGAACGGCCGCGCTCGCCACGCCCCCGCACGGCGGGTTCCGCGCCGAGGCGGCGTTTGAAGACAGTCGCTTTTGCATGGGCTGCCACACGTTCGCGCCCCGCGTGAGTCCCGGCGGCATGGTCGGCGATCCCTTCGAGGAGTGGCGCACCAGTCGCTTCGCGCAGGAGGGCGTCAGTTGCCAGACCTGCCACATGCCGGACCGACGCCATCTCTTCCGCGGCATCCACGATCGCGAAATGACTTTGAGCGGGCTCACCATCGGGCTGGAGGTGACCCGCGACGAACCGGGCCGGACCACCGCCACTGCGACCGTCACGAGCACGCGGGTCGGCCATATGTTTCCCACCTATCCCGTGCCCCGGGTGCACGTGCGCCTGCTCTGCGACGACCAGCCGCTCGGTGAAGACTACGTCATCGGTCGCGACGTCGACCTCGTGAAACTGATCGAAAACTGGGACCGCCGGCTCGCTCCCGGGCAGAGCCACGTCATGCGCCGCGACGTGCCGGCCGGCCGGCAGGTGACCCTGCGCATCGACGTGATCCCGCGCGACCGCTACGAGAAGGACCTGCAGATCCAGCTGGCCGCCGCGCAGAAAATTCCCAGCCACGTTTTCCTGAAGACCGTGCAGGAGTTGCTGGATCAAGAAGTGAGCCGGCGCTACCGGTTGATCGACCTGACCGTGACGGTGCCCCCGAAGGGCCGCACAAATCAACGCCTCGTCCAAGAGGGCCACGAAGCCGCCGCTCCCGCCAGCCCCTGACGACGGGATCGGCGGCGCTCACGGCAGAGTCGCATGGGGTGAAGGCCGACGCCCCCGGCAGTTCCTGATTTCACGCGTGCGGCGTTTCTGTTTTGGTCGCGCCTTCATGAACGAATCCCCCGCCGAACGCCTCGCGCGCCAGATCGAGTTCATCGCCGAGTGTGATCAACTGAAGGAAATCTTCCGCCAGACGCTCAACACCCGGAGCCGCCGCGCGGAAAACGATGCCGAGCACTCGTGGCATCTCTGCCTCTGCGTCATCGTCCTCGCGGAACACGCCAACCATCCCGCCCTCGATATCCTGCGTGTGCTGAAAATGCTCATCGTCCACGATCTCGTCGAAATCGACGCGGGCGACACCTTCGGCTACGACACCGCCGGCCAGGCGGACCAGCATGCCCGCGAATGCCTCGCGGCTGACCGCATCTTCGGGCTGCTGCCGGAGGATCAGGCGCGGGAGTTTCGGACCCTGTGGGATGAATTCGAGGCGCAGCAAACCGCCGAGGCCGCGTTTGCCCTCGCCTGCGATCGCTTCCAGCCCGTGCTGCTCAACTGTCGCGCGCAGGGCGGCGGCTGGAAAAAGCACGGCGTCACGCAGGACCGCGTCGTGGCGCGCAATTCAAAAATCGCCGCGGGCTCGGCCGCCCTCTGGACCCACACCGATCGCATGATCCGGGCCGCGGCCGACGCCGGCCACCTCGCGAAGCCGCCCGCCGCCTGACCCGGCCGCCCGCGGCGGGGATTTTCTTTTGGGTTTGTCCGCGTCGCTTCGCGGACAAACCCACCACCTGGCCTCAGGCTTTCAGTTCGACGACGACCTGCACTTCCGTCGTCGAGCCACGCGGCAGGCCGTTGACCGCCACCGCCGCCCGCGCGTGCTTGCCCGCGTCGCCGAAGATTTTCACGAAGAGGTCGCTCGCGCCGTTGATCACGGCGGGGCTTTCGGTGAACCCGTCGACGGCGTTCACGAATCCGCTCACGAAGACGAACCGCGCCACCTTGTCCAGCGAGCCCACCGCGGCCTTGATGTTTGCCAGCGTGTTCAACGCGCACACCTCGGCCGACTTCTTCCCGGACTCGACCGTGTGCTCCTTGCCCACCTGACCGGAGTGCGTCATCTTGCCGTCGACCATGCACACCGTCCCCGAGCAGTAGAGCAGATTGCCCGTGCGCACGGTGGGCACGTAGCTGCCGGCGGCAGTGGGCGGATTGGGGAGCGTGAGTCCGAGTTCGGCGAGTCTGGCTTCAGGATTCATGATGAAATGGAGTCCCCGAAGGCATTCCGACGCCCGCGTGATGACAACGAAAATACCTCGGACAGCCATTCACACCGCAGCAGGATTGCCTCGCGGCTCCGATCCCTGAAACTGCGATGATGAACTTTCACGCCTGGCAGCAACTTTCCCCCGAGAACGCCGCCCGCGAAATCCACGCCCGCGTGCGCACCCGGCTCGCGTCCGGCCAGGCCCGGGCCGCCATCGCCTCGCTCCCGAACGAGGCCGACCTTGCAAAGGCCTTTGCCGCCGCGCCCCGCGGTCTGCCGCTCAGCGGCGTCCCCTTTTTTGCCAAGGACCTTTTCGACGTCGCGGGCCTGCCCACGTTCGCTGGCTCGACGTTTCTACCCGAGGTGCGCCCGATGCCCACGCGCGATGCCGTGGCCGTGCGGGAAATGCGTGAGGTGGGCGGCGTCCTCGCGGGGAAAACCCACCTGCATGAATTCGCCTATGGCGTCACCGGCGAAAATCCGCACTACGGCAACTGCGAACACCCGCACTTTCCGGGGCGCACCACCGGCGGTTCCAGCAGCGGATCCGCCGCCGTCGTTGCAGCCGGGATCGCGCCGCTCGCCCTCGGCACGGACACCGGCGGTTCCGTCCGGCTGCCGGCGGCGTTCTGCGGCCTCTTCGGTTTCCGCCTCCGGCCCCGCGATGCGTGGATCAGCGATGCCGTCTCCCTGTCCACCACCTTCGACACCGCGGGCTGGTTCACGGCGAACGCCGGCGACATGCTCGTCGCCCTGTCCGCCCTGACGGGACTCCGCGGCAGCGAGCGCACGCCCGTGGGCTGCTACCTGGAACTCCCGGGCATCGACGCCGAGGTCGCGGTGGCCTGCCGCGCGGCGGCCGCCCGCCTGACTTCACCCGCCGAACCCCTCGTCCGCGACGACCTGCTCGACGGCTTCTCGCGTGCCTTGTCCGCGTACCACGTCATCGTCGCGCGCGAATCGTGGGAGGTGCACAAGGGCTGGGCCGAGCGTTATCGCGACCGCTACGACCCCGTGGTCTGGCAGCGCGTGAACCGCGTCCACGCGCTGACCCCGGCCGAAATCGACGCCGCCCAACTCGAGCTCGCCGCCGTGCGCATGCGCTGGACGAGTTTTTTCCTAACCTACGATTTCCTCGTCCTGCCGGGCACGCCCTGCGCCGCGCTCACCAAGGCCGAGTACACGCTGGAAAATCGCACGCGGATTCTGACGCTGATGGCGCCGGCCAGCCTCGGCGGCCTGCCCGTGCTCACCGTACCCGTCCCCCTTCCCTCCGGCTTGACCACGGGACTGCAGATCGTGGTCAACCACCCGCAAAGCCCGGTCGTGAAATGGGCGCTGGAAAAGTTTCTCTGACCGCGCCGGCGAAGGCGCGCGCCGGGTTTTTGTCACGTATTACGTGACAAACGGAATTGAACTTTCCGGCTAGAGAAAAATTAAATTGCCGCTAAAGCCGCAGCCATTTTGCCGCATTGCCGGCCATGAGCGCATCGTCGACGCCCGCCGATTTCGCTTCCGCGATGAATCGCACCATCCCGGCCTCCGCTTCCAGGCGGGGGTAGAGATTGAGCGGAAAATCCGAACCAAACAGTACTCGATCCGCGCCGAGCGCCGGGATCATCCGCTGCCACACCGTCGCATCGTAAAGTAGTGGCGAAGCCGCCGTGTCGTAGCAGACATTGGGCAGCGCGCGAAAACGCGCGTCGTGCAGCGGCAGCAGCCCGCCCCAGTGTGCGAGCACGAAGGTCGTGCGGGGAAAATCCCGTGCGAGCCTGACAAAATCGTCCGCCGGCGTCGCGATCCATCCGGGATACCTCCGGCTGTCCGGATCGGTGACGTGCAGGTTAACCGGCAGGCGCAACTCGCCCGCCAGCGCCAGCACCTCCCGGAAAACCGGATCGCCGGCCGCGAAGCCTTGCGAGTGTGGCGACAGCTCGCCGAGCCCGATCAGTCCCTCGCCGTGAGCCCGCCGCACTTCCGCCAGCGTCGCCTCGCGCCCGGCGGCGGGCTGCAGCGTCGCAAATGCGGAGAACCGGTCGGGATGCCGGCGTACACAATCGGCGTAAAAGCGATTCTGCGCCACGCACGTTGCCGGTCTTTCCCAATACCAGCCGAGCAGCACGGCACGCCCGACTCCGGCCGCATCCATCGCCGCCAGCAGCCCGGCGACGGAGGGAAAAGATTGCACGGGCCGGCCATCTTTGCGCCGCCGGGTGCACAACCGCGACCAGTGGGCCTCGCCCTGAGCAGCCGCCCAAGCAGCCGGGTCGTGCCCGACTTCGGCCGTATAAAGATGAACGTGGGCGTCGACGACCGGCATGGTATTGGCTCGTTCTTGGTCTCGGCAATCGTTCTGGTTTTCCGCCTCTCGGGCCGGGGCAGAAAGAACCATTCCGCTGCCGAGAACGAGAACGATTTAATTTCCTCCATGCTGAACCGCCTTTTCCAACTCGACCAGCACCGCACGACCGTCGGCCGCGAATTGCAGGCAGGACTCACGACGTTCGCGGCGATGGCCTACATCCTCGCGGTCAATCCCGCGATCCTGGCCGAGACCGGCATGGACAAGGCCGCCCTCGTCACCGTCACCGCCCTGACCGCCGCGGTGGCAACGCTGCTCATGGCGCTGCTCACGAACTACCCCATCGCCCTCGCGCCGGGCATGGGCATCAACGCGTTTTTCACCTACACCATCTGCATCGGGCGCGGCGTGCCGTGGACCGAGGCGCTCGGCATGGTGTTCGTCAACGGCGTGCTCTTCCTCGGGCTGTCGATCACCGGCATTCGCGAGCGCATCATCACCGCGATTCCCCACGCGCTGAAAATCGCCGTGACCGCCGGTATCGGGCTGTTCATCGCCTTCCTCGGCTTGAAAAACGGCGGCATCATCGTGGCCCATCCCGCCACCCTGGTCACGCACGGCAACTTCGCCTCCGGCCCGGTCGCCCTCTGCCTCGCGGGCATCGCCTTCACCGCGATCCTCGTCGCCCGCCGCGTCCCCGGCGCGATCGTCCTCGGCATCGTCGCCGTGACGGTCACCGGGCTTTTCGTGCGCGCCGGCGGCGGCCAGATGCTCACCGAGTTGCCCGAAAGCATCGTCGCGGCGCCCGCCTCGCCCGCCCCGGTTTTCCTCAAGCTCACCTTTCAATTCCTCACCAACCGTCACGCCATCCTGCTCGCCCTGCCTTTGGTCCTGACGCTGCTGCTCGTCGACCTTTTCGACAACATCGGCACGCTGGTGGCCGTCACGAAGCGGGCCGGTTTCCTGCGGCCCGACGGCACGCTGCCGAAGGCCGGCCGGGCGCTGCTCGCGGACTCGCTCGCCACGATCCTCAGCGCCGTCGCCGGCACCTCCACTGTCGTCAGCTACATCGAGTCCGCCGCGGGCGTCGAGGCCGGCGGGCGCACCGGCCTCACCACTGTCACCACCGCCTGCCTGCTGCTGGGCGCCTTGTTTTTCACGCCGCTGATCCTGATGGTGCCCGCCGCCGCCACGGCGCCCGCCCTCGTGATCGTTGGCATCTTCATGATGCAATCAGTCACCGAGATCGACCTGCACGATTTCAAGACCGCCCTGCCCGCGATTCTCACCCTCGTGGGGATTCCGCTGACGTTCAGCATCGCCGACGGCATCGGTCTCGGCCTGATCGCCACGGCGTTGCTCGCCCTCGCGCTCGGCGAGTCGAAAAAAATGTCCGGCCTCGGCTACGTTCTCGCCGCCGTATTTGTCCTCCAGCTCTTCAAGTTCTGGCCCTTCGCGTAAACACCGCTCTCGCCAGGCGCCGCCGGAGTTTGCGCTTGCCCGTCCGGCAGATTCAGGGGCATCAGGAACCGCCCCCCACCGGCGGCTTTCGACCGCCGCCGATCCACCCCACCCATCGAGGAGACGACCATGCCCTGCCGACGCTTGCTCATTTTGGCCCTCACTCTCGCGACGATTCCCTTGATCGGCGCAGCCAGCGACGCACCCGTTTGGCCGCAACGCGCCACGGTGCCCGGCGTGCTGCGGCTGCAATTGCGCGAGCAAAAGGAAGCCATTCCGAAGAGCGGGACGTTTTCCCCGCGCACGCGCGTGGCCGACTGGAAAGTCGCCGAGACCGCCATCATCATCTGCGACATGTGGGAGGATCATCCGTGCAAGATGGCGGCCCATCGCGTCGACACGATGGCGCCCGAGATGAACCGCGTGGTTTCAGCCGCGCGCTCGCTCGGCGTGCAGGTCATCCACGCCCCGAGCGGCGGCATGGCCCACTACGACGCCACGCCCCAGCGGCAGCGGATCAAGCTGGCGCCAACCGTGAAGCCACCCGTGCCGATCGAAAAATGGTGTTACCTCGATCCCACGCGCGAAGCGGACTACCCCATCCTATTTACCAAGGGCTGGGAGGACTGCGACGATCCGGTCATGCCGACCGACAAGGATCCCAAAACCAGCACACGCCAGCATCCCACCATCAAAATCGTCGGCTTCGATGGGATCAGCGACAAGGGCGACGAGATCTTCAACTTCCTCGAACAGCTCGGCATCAAGAACGTCATCCTCATGGGGGTACACATACAATACTGCGTGCTCGGACGGCCGTTCGGTATTCGGCAACTGGTGCGACTGGGCAAGAACGTCGTGCTCTGCCGCGACCTGACCGATGCGATGTACAACCCGCGCACGTCGCCGTTTGTGAGCCACACCCGTGGAACCGAACTCGCCGTCGAACACGTGGAAAAATACTGGTGCCCCTCGATCCTGAGTTCCGACCTGTTGACCGTGGTTCCTGGCAGCGCCGACCATCCCCTGAAACTGGCCGCGCAGTAGAGAGCCATAGACCTACTCGTGCTCTCGATCATAATCGTGCTCGTGATCCTGATCGCTTCGCCATTCTCCGCTCGCACTGCATCACCGGCCACCCCGCGCGCTTGACGCTCCCGACGGAGGAAAACAAGGTCTCGCCCCTCACCTTCAATCCACAACCAAGAAAATATTCACATGAGTAATATCAAACGCCTCGGAGCCGGAAAACGCATGAGCCACGCCGTCATTGTCGACGGCCGCATTTACTTGGCCGGCTGCGTCGCCGAAAAGACAGTGGGCCAATCGGTCCGTGAACAGACCGCGGAGGTCCTTTCGCAGATCGACGAACTGCTGAAGGAAGCCGGCAGCGACAAGACGAAGGTCGTGAAGGCCAACGTCTGGCTGATCGACATCGCCACCTTTGCGCAAATGAACGAGGCGTGGGACGCTTGGGTGGTGCCCGGTCAGGGTCCCGCCCGCGCCACGGTCGAGTCCAAACTCGCCGCCCCCGGCCTCTCGGTCGAGATCATGGTCGAAGCGGTGGTGTAAGCCGGCCGGCGACGAGTCTGGGAGCCGGTCCAATTTTGAACCGCGGTTCAAAATTGGCCGGAACGAAGGCGCAGCGCACATTTGGGTGATGCGCCTGCGCCTTATCTTCGAAGACAAAATGAATATCGCCGCCAAAATCCGGGAAGCGCTCGGCGCCAAACCGGACGATGCCGGCGATATTCTCGCGCGCATGCTGATGGCGGCGAAGGAAGATCCCGCCTTTCGCGGCTACATTCTGTCGATTCTGCGGATGCCCGTGGCGCAGCGCGAGTCGCTCATCAATACGGCGCTGCACGAAATGCGGCTTCGCGGTGAGTCGGAAGCCGCAAGCGCGGCGTTTGCCGCGCTTGCCACGGACGACGGAGCAGCCACGGCGCTACGACTTTTGCAGGAAGAATGAAACAAGAGGGGCGCGTCGTGCCTATCGGCGGCGGTTTGTCCAATTGGACGGACCGCGGTGACCGAAGCGGAGCTTCCCGCCGCGCCATCGCTCACTCGCTCCGACCCCACAGCAAATTCGCCCCTCTCTTCGTTCCGGCTTGGCGTGCCACGCCGCAACGCACCAGTCTCCCGCGTCCTTTCGTTTCCGTTTTCCCGGTCTCTCCCCTTTTCTCCGACGTCTGTCTTTCGTCTTCCGCCGCCCCCCTTCCATGTCCACCGCCACCCCCGCTCCCGCCTACAAGGGCCGTCTCTTCTTCATGATGGTGCTCGAATTCTTCATCTGGGGCGCGTGGCTCCCGTTGATCTTCGGCTACCTTCCCAGCCTCGGCTTCTCGCCCGGCCAGCAATCCCTCATTCTCAACGCCTTCCCGGTCGCGTCCATCGTCGGCATGTTTTTCAGCAACCAGTGGGCCGACCGGAAATTCAACCCCGAGAAATTTCTGGCGTTCTCCCACCTCGTCGGCGGCCTCGCGATCCTCGGCTGCGGTTTCACCAAGGAATTCCTGCCGTTCTTCCTCCTGATGCTCGCCCACTGCCTGCTCTACGTGCCGACGATCTCCATCACGAATTCCATCGCGTTCGCGAACATGCGCAATCCCGAGAAGGAATTCGGCATCGTCCGCATGGGCGGCACCGTCGGCTGGATCCTCGCGGCCTGGCCGTTCACCTTCATCTTCGTCAACTGGGCCGCGGTCGACGCCGCGCACCCGGCCGGGCTGGTCGACTGGCTCGGCAAGGTCCTCGCGAATCCACTCACCGGTGACGCCGCCAAGGCCGCCACGAAGTGGACCTTCATCGTCGCCGGCCTCGCCTCGCTCGCCCTCGCCGCCTTCAGCCTCACCTTGCCGCGCACCCCCAGGAAGACGGCCGCGGCCGGCGCCGCCGAAAATCTCGCGTGGCTTGAAGCGCTGCGGCTCCTCAAGCATCCGTTCATCCTCGTCCTCTGGCTCGTGACGCTCGTCGATTCCTTCGTCCATAACTGCTACTTCAACTGGACCGGCGTCTTCCTCGGCACCGCCAAGGAGTCCGGCGGCGTCGGCATCGCGTCCAACTGGATCACGCCCGTGATGAGCATCGGCCAGGTGGCCGAGATCCTCACCATGTTCATTCTCGGCGCCACGCTGAAGACGCTCGGCTGGCGCACCACGATGGTCGTCGGTGTGCTCGGCCATGCGGCGCGCTTCGCCGTCTACGCCTTCATCCCGCAGAGCGCCGGCACGATCATCCTCATCCAGGTGCTCCACGGCATCTGCTACGCCTTCTTCTTCGCCACCGTCTACATCTTCGTCGACGCGTATTCCCCGAAAGACATCCGCTCCAGCGCGCAGGGCCTCTTCAACCTCCAGATCCTCGGCCTCGGCGCCCTCCTGGCGAACTCACTCTGCCCGTGGCTGCTGCAGGCCGTCTACACGAAGGGCACGATCATCGATTTCAAGGGCCTCTTTCTCGTGCCGCTCGCGGCCGCGTCCCTCGCCGCCATTGCCCTCGCGCTCTTCTTCCGCCCGCCGACCTCCGGTCCCGGTGAAGCCGCGGCCGCGAGAGCCGCACCGCTTTGAGCGCCGATCGGCGGCATCGCAGGATTCCCCTCAGAAACCCCGCACCATCTGCCTAGTGCAGATGCCAGAAGCAGTTCGCACCCGACATCGTGAAATCACCGGTGCTGAGATCGCCGTCGTCGAGGATAGCATCGACCTTCTGCATGACGCTCGTCGTGGCGGAGGTGTTCTGGAGTACGATGCGCCCGCTCGGCCCGGACCACCCGTAGTTGCCGCCCATCGGCGACGGCTGGGTGTAGGGCACGGGCAGATACCCGTCCATCCCTGTGGGCACGACACCGCCCACCACTCCCGCCGGCCAGCCGCCGTTTTCCAGGGCGTAGCGTTGGAACGCGGCACTGAACTGGTTAAAGTCATTCGCGTACCGGCTCGCCATCGATCGCTCCCGGACCCGCTGGAAGGCGGGAATGGCCATCGCCGCCAGGAGACCGATGATCACCACAACGATCATGATTTCGACCAGCGTGAAGGCGGCGTGGCGGGAAACGGCGCGAAAAACTTTCATGCAGGGCGTTCGGGGCGGCCGTGATCGAAGCCACGATCCACGGGCTTGTCGATCGCTCACTCCGGTCCGACGGGGCCGGCCGGAACGGGTGGCGGAAGTCGCCCCGCGACCGCGGGACGTACCGCCGCCTGTGTGGTGCAGCGGCGCGTTGGTGCCTCGCCATAAACAGCCTCGACGAACTCGGCTCGAACTCTTCACGGTAGGCCACCCCCATCACCCTTAGAAACATGCGCTCACTCCGTCTTTCCCTCGCCGTTCTCGCCACCCTGCTCTTCCCCGCGCTGGCGTCAGCCGCCACTCCCTCGTTCAGCGCCGGCGCTGCCTCCGTGGATATCACCCCGCCCATCGCCGCCTACAATTGGGCCGGAACCGGTTCTTATCCCAACGTGATCGATCCGCTGCACGCACGGGCCATGGTGCTCGTCTCCGGCGGGGACCGCATCGCGATCATCACCCTCGATATCACGGAAACCAACGAGTCCGACGTGATCGATATCCGCAAGGCCGTGTCCGCGGCGGCCAACGTCCCGGCTGCCCACATCCTGATCAACGCCTCGCACACGCACTCGGGCCCGCTGTCCGCAGGTTATCGCTGGATCGGTTTCCCCACCAAGATCAAGCACACCGACGAGCATCTGGAAAAATGGGCCCGCGAATTGCCCGGCCGGTGCGCCGAGGCCGCTCGCAAAGCCGACGCCGCCCGCCAGCCCGTCACCCTTTCGATCGGGCGCGCCACGGTCGGTGAGTGGCTGTTCAACCGCCGTCCCGTGCGCGCGGACGGCTCCGTGAAAAGCACCCTGCTGCCGCCCGATCCCACCAGCCTGCCGGAGGGACTCCGCTTTGGTCCGGTCGATCCCACCGCCACCGTCTTATGCCTCCGCGACGCCAGCGGCAAATCGGTCGTCACCCTGCTGCACCTCGCCTGCCACGCGGTCTCGGTTTACGGACCAAAAACCCCTGGCGTCTCCGCCGACTGGCCCGGCGCGGCGTGCCGTAGCCTGCAACAGTCCCTCGGCGGCGAGGTGCTCTTCATCCAGGGCTGCGCCGGCGACATCGTGCCGGCCCGCCGCGGACTCGAGGCGTCGCGGGAAATGGGCGCTTTCATCGCCGGTCGCGCCACCAAGGCCGCGGCCCAGGCACTCACGCTGGCCCCGGCGCCGCTCGCCGTTTCGCGCGCAATTGTCGGCCTGCCGCTGATCAAGGAGGCGCGGGAGCACATCAAGCAGGACCACCTCGATGCGGAAATCCAGGTCATCACCCTGGGCGATCTCGCGCTGGTCGCCCTTCCCGGCGAACCGCTTTCCGGCCTGTCCCATGCGATCCTGAAAGATTCGCCCTACCCGCACACCCTCGTGCTGGGTTATTCGAACGGCGATGGGGCGCAATACGTCGGCATGCCGGGGTTGAAGGTCCAGGGCGGCTACGAAATGACCGGCGTCGGCCGGGCCACGGACGAGGCCGGTGGCCTCATGGTCGCCTCCGCGCTCCGTCAATTGCGCGCCCATCGGGCCGCCAAATAAATTCGCCATGCGCCTCGCCGCCTGCCTCCCCCTGCGTCGACTCCGATTCACCGCGTTGCTCGGCCTCCTCGGGGCCGCGGCCTTCGCCGCCAACCCAGACCGCCACGTCGTGCTCATCAGCATCGACGGCTTCCCCGCCTATCTCTGGCGCGACGAATCGGTACCGGTGCCGCATCTCCGAAAGCTTGCCGCCGGGGGCGCCGTCGCCGGCGCGATGACCATCGTCAATCCTGCCATCACCTGGCCCAACCACACGACGCTCGTCACCGGGGTCAGTCCCCGGAAGCACGGCGTGCTCTATAACGGCCTCGTGGTCCGAGGCGGTCCCGGCAAACCGAACACCATCGAACCCTGGGTCGACCGCGCGCGACTCGTCTTCGCGCCCACGGTCTACGACGCCGCGTTCCACGCCGGCCTCACCACGGCGGAGGTCGATTGGGTGGCCATCACGCGACCTGGCACCATCACGTGGAGCTTTGGGGAGGTTCCCGACCCGGCCGCCGTCCTGCCGCGCGAAATGGTGGCCGCCGGCGCCGCGACCGCCGCCGAGATCGAGGCGGCGCGCTCGGGCAAACGGAACATCGTCTGGCGCGACGAGCTGTGGACCCGCGCCGCCGCTTTCATCTTCGCGCGTCACCAGCCGAACCTTCTCCTGTTCCATACGCTCAACACCGACTCGAGCCACCATCGCTACGGCCCGGGCTCACCTCCCGGCATCTCCGCGCTCGCCCTCGCCGACCAACTTGTGGGCGAGATTCTCCGCACAATCGACGCCAGCGGCCGGCGTTCGCAGACGACCGTCATCGTGACCACCGATCACGGTTTCAAGAAGGTCGACAAATACCTCTACGGAAACGTCGCGTTGAAAAAAGCCGGCCTGCTGAAGTCCGCCGGCGCCGGCATCGCGCAGTGCGATGCATTCGTGGGCACGCAGGGCGGCATCGCCTTCGTCTACGTCACCGATCCGGCGCGCCGGGCCGAGCTCGTCCCCCGCCTGAAGGAGCTCTTCGCCCAAACCGAAGGGGTCGCCGAAGTCATCGACGCCGCCACCGGCGCCCACGCGCTCGGCATGCCGACGCCCGCCGAGAACCAGGGCATGGGTGAACTCATCCTCTACCCCAAGGCCGGCTACGCCTTCTCCGCGGTCGCCACGGGCGACACGGTGGTCGGCCCCTCGATCAACTATGCGGGCACCCACGGCTATCCCTCGAGCGACCCGGAACTTGATGGCATCTTTCTCGCCGCCGGCGCCGGGATCAAGCCGGGGGTCCGGCTCGACCGCGTGCGCAACCTCGACGTAGCGCCCACGATCGCGCGCCTCCTCGACGTGCCGCTGCCAAACGTCGAAGGCCGGGTGCTCGAGGAAATTCTGACCGGTTCACGGTAACGCGGAAAGTTTGGTGCCGGCGAGGCTCGCTCAAACCGGCGAGCCCGGCGCCCTAAAATCACCCGCGCGTGAAGCCGGCTGATTGGGCCTTCCTCCCGACCCAAGCTTGGGGCCATGCCCCGTGAAAAAGAGTTTCCTGCGTGCAGGGGTTTGGCTCAATAATGCGGGCCCCTGAAAACCCCCGGCTGATGAGTTTTCCCACCCGACCCCGAAATCGTCCTTCCGCACGCTGGCTGCCGGTCGCGCTCGCGCTGCTCGCCAGTGGACCGGCCTTCGGTGCGGACCAGGTGAAGGTGGGGTTCAACCGCGACGTCCTGCCCATTCTCGCGGAGAACTGCTTCGCGTGCCACGGCTTCGACAAGGACAAGCGCAAGGCTGACCTGCGGCTCGACCAGCGCGACGTCGCCGTGGCCGACCGGGACGGCATTCGCGCCATCGTTCCGGGCAATCTGAAGGAGAGCGAACTGTGGTTTCGGATCGAGTCGAAAGACGAAGAGGAAGTGATGCCGCCGCCCAAAACCGGCAAGGAACTGACGCCCGCGCAGCGGGACACGTTGCGGCGCTGGATCGAACAGGGCGCCGCGTATGAATCGCATTGGGCTTACGTGCCGCCGAAGGCCGTCGAACCACGGGCCGTGCGCGGGAGCACCTCGCCCATCGATCGCTTTGTCCGGAGCCGGCTCGCGGCCGAAAGCGTGAAACCCTCCGCTGAAGCCGACCGCCCGACGCTGATCCGGCGCCTCAGTCTCGATCTCACGGGCCTGCCGCCGACGGCGCTGGAGGTCGATGCGTTCCTGAACGATGCCCGCCCGGACGCCTACGAACGAGTCGTGCAACGCCTGCTGACCTCGCCGCACTTTGGCGAGCGCTGGGCGCGCTGGTGGCTCGACCTCGCGCATTATGCCGACAGCGACGGCTATTTGCAGGACTTCCTACGCCCCGTGGCGTGGCGCTATCGGCAATGGGTCGTCGACGCCTTCAACCGCGACCTGCCGTTCGATCGGTTCACCGTCGAACAGCTCGCCGGAGATTTACTGCCCGCCGCGACGACATCGCAGAAGATCGCGACCGGCTTCCTGCGCAACACGCTGAGCAACCGCGAGGGCGGTGCCGACCTCGAGGAGTTTCGCGTCAAGCAGGTGGTGGACCGCGCCATGACCACCGCCACCACTTGGCTGGGCCTGACGGTCGGCTGTGCGCAGTGCCACGATCACAAGTTCGATGCGATCACCCAGCGCGAATTCTACCAGCTCTACGCTTTCTTCGACCAGGCCGACGAGGTGAACATCGACGCCCCCCTGCCCGGCGAACGCGAGCCGTGGGAACCCGCCAAAGCGGACTATGATCGCAAACGGGGCGAGTTGGTCGCTCCGTTGGCCGTGGAACTCGCCGGATTGCAGGCCGAGTGGGAGCATCGGATCCTCGACGCTGAGACGAATCCGAATGCGGAATTTGCCTGGCAGCGCGCGCTGGAGGTCCTCGGGCTTGTCTGGGGTCAGGGCGAGGGCGAGGGACAACTCGAGGGGATCAACATCATCAAGACGCCGGTCGATCGCCGCACCCCGGACGAACGCGACCGGCTGCTCGATTATTTTCTCAAGCATCCACCTGCGATGCATCAGGCGCGATTCAAGGAACTCAAGATCGCCGACTTCGTCCCGAAACTCGAGGCGCTGAAGAAAAACCTCCCGAGGATCACCCGCGCGCCGACTCTCGCCCGAGCGACGAAGAGCCGTGCGAGTTATATCCACCTTCGCGGCGACTACCTGCGCCGGGGCGAGGTGGTAAAGCCCGGCACGCCCTCCGCCCTGCCCGCCTTCAACTCCGGCAACCCCGCGGACCGCCTCGGCCTCGCCCGCTGGCTCGTCGCACCGGAAAACCCGCTCACCGCGCGCGTCACCGTCAACCGCCTCTGGCAGGAATTGTTCGGCCGCGGGCTTGTTGCCACTTCGGAAAACTTCGGCGTGCGCGGCGACCGGCCGTCGCATCCCGAACTGCTCGACTGGCTGGCGCTGGAGTTTCAGCGCCGCTGGAGCGTCAAGGATCTGCTGCGCGTCATCGTCACATCGCAGACCTACCGGCAGTCGTCGCAGGCGCGCCCCGAACTCGCGGCGCGGGACCCGAGCAACACCCTGCTCGCCCGCCAGACTCGGCTGCGTTTGTCCGCCGAGGCGGTGCGCGATTCCGCCCTCGCGGTGAGCGGTCTGCTTGCGCCGACACTGGGCGGGCCAAGTGTGCGTCCCCCGCAGCCGGAGAGCGTTTCCAAGGAGGGCTTCGACAACAAATGGGACGCCAGCATCGGCGCCGACCGCTATCGGCGCGGCCTGTACACCTTCATTCAACGCACGTCCCCATTCGCCCAGTTCGTCACCTTCGATCTCCCCGACACCAGCCGGAGCTGTACCCGCCGCGAGCGATCCAACACTCCCCTGCAGGCGCTGAGCCTTCTCAACGATCCGGTCTTCGTGGAGGCGGCGCAGGCGCTTGCGGCGCGGGTCCGGCGCGAGACCACCGGCAGTGAAGCGCAACGCCTCGACCATGCCTTCCGCCTCACCGTGGCCCGGCCGCCCACGCCCGCGGAATCCACGCGGCTGCTCGCCTACCTGGAGCAGCAGAAGGACCTGTTTGCCGCCGACGCACCGGCCGCCCGCGAACTGGTCCACGACACGACGTTCGAGGGCAAGCCCGCCGACCAGGCCGCCCGGATCACGCTCGCGAGCGTGCTGTTGAACCTCGACGAATTCATCAACCGCGAATGACGCCATGAACCCGCACCAGCACGCCCCCAATCCCGGTCTCTCGCGGCGGGAGTTCCTGAGCCGCAGCGCCCATGGCGTCGGTGCGATGGCACTCTGGCACCTGCTGGCGCGCGACGGCCTGGCCGCGCCGGGGGCGCAGGCCGCGACGTTCCCGAATTTCCCCCCCAAGGCGAAGCGGGTGATCTTTATTTTCATGGCCGGCGGGCCGTCGCACCTCGATCTCTTCGATCCGAAGCCCGGGATGGCCGCCTTGCACGGCCAGCCGATGCCCGAATCGCTGACCCCGGCAAAGAAAAGTGCCACCGGCGGGGTGTTGGAAACCGTGATGGCGAGTCCGCGAAAGTTTCAAAGCCACGGCCAATGCGGCATGGAGTTTTCCGAACTGTTGCCGCACACCGGCGCGCTGGCGGACGAGCTTTGCCTGATCCGCTCGATGCACGGCGAACAGGCCAACCACGATCCCGCCCAGTTGCTGATGAACTGCGGCACGCCGTTGTTCGGCAATCCCAGCATGGGCTCGTGGGTAAATTACGGTCTCGGCAGCGTGAGCCGGAACCTGCCCGGTTATGTCGTGCTGACGTCGAATTCCGGCAAGGGTATCGACGCCGGCAGCGCGCTGTGGGGCAGCGGCTTCATGCCGTCGTCGTATCGCGGGGTGACCTTCCGCAGCGCGGGCGATCCGGTGCTGCATCTTTCGAACCCGCCCGGCATCTCCGCCCCGGCCCAGCGCTCGCGCATCGACGTGCTGGGCGATCTCAACCGGCTGCACCAGCAACGCACCGGCGACGCCGAGATCGGCTCCCGCATTGCCAGCTACGAACTCGCGTTCCGCATGCAGAGCGCCGCCCCGGAGTTGCTCGACTTCAGCCGGGAAACGGCGGCGACGAAAACGCTCTACGGCCTCGATCAGGAGGTCACGCGCTCGTTCGGCACGAACTGCCTGCTCGCGCGCCGCATGATCGAGCGCGATGTGCGTTTCGTGCAGCTGTTTCACTCCACCTGGGATGATCACAGCGAGTTGAACAAGCACATCCAGATCAACTGCGAGATGACCGATCTGCCCACCGCCGGCCTGATCCGCGATCTCAGGCAACGCGGCCTGCTCGAGGACACGCTGGTCGTGTGGGCGGGCGAATTCGGCCGCACGCCGATGGGGGAAGTCCGGCGCGGCAGCACCGCCGGCAAGGAAGGACGCGATCATCACCCCAACGCGTTCAGCCTGTGGATGGCGGGCGGCGGCGTGAAACGCGGCCACGTCCACGGCCGCACGGACGACTTCGGTTTCAACGTGGTCGAAAATCCCGTCCACGTGCACGACTTCCAGGCCACGCTCCTCCACCTCCTCGGCGTCGACCACGAACGCCTGACCTACCGGCACGCCGGCCGCGACTACCGCCTGACCGACGTGGCTGGAAAAGTCGTAAACGAGATTCTGGCGTGATTCTGGGCGCGACCCGGAGCCGTCCGGTTCAGGTCCCGTCGTAAAGCAACGCGAGTTCGAGCAGGAGCTTTTCCAACTCCTGGAAATAAACGTCCGTCTTCATCTTCGCCTGCGCGTCCCGCAATTCCGAAATTCGCAGTTCCAGTTTGTCCCGCCGTTCCCTCAGCTCCGGCGAAAATTGCTGCTCCGCCGCGCTGCGCAGCAGCGTGAACTGCCGGGCCCGTGCGCCATCCAGCGCCACGCCGTCCTGCGCGCGCTTCGTCGCCCGCACGCCGCGAAACCATTCCGCCGGCGTCCCGAGCCCGTCGCCATTGTCGTCGATCAGGGCATGTTCCGTGACGAGGCGGCCTTCCGTCTTGTAGAATTCCGTCGTGCGGTGCGCGGCGCGGAGGAAGGCTTCCAGCAGCGAAACCTGTCCGTCCTTGTCGAGATCGCTGTTCGCATCCGCCATCGCCTCGGCGAAATATTTCCCGAACCGCGCGTAGTTTTGCTCGAAGCCGCTGCGTGTTGACGTCACCACCACCCGCTTCGGCCCGGCGAGTTTGGCCAGAAACGGTGCGCTGGCGGACGACGTGTCGACGATTGCCAGCGGCCGTTGCAACGGTTTCAGCCACTCCGCGACCTCGGTCGCCGAGACATCCGGTCCGCGCAGATTGAACTTCGCCTCCTTGCCATCGAACGTTCCATGACCGACGAGCACCAGCCAGATTTCGCCGGAGCCTTCCCTGGCCTCCGCCGCCAGGGCTTGTTTGAGCCTGTCGCGATCCGACGGCGGCCCCGCCGCTTCCGCGCCGATCACCACCACGCTGGCCTGGGCCTGTGCGCCCACTTTCCGCCACGTTTCGATCTGCCCCGTAAAATCCGTCTCGAATTCCGCCTCGCCCGCGGCGCCGGCAACGACAATCAGCGTCGCGCGGTCGGCCTTGGCGGCGGGTGCCTGCGCGCGCAGCGCACCGAAGTTGGCGGCGAAAAGGCCCAAAAAAGCGAACCAGCGGATCGCCGCTGCCATCGAAAATGCCGGGCAATGGCCGGCTCCGTTGGAATGATGCGAGACCGCGGCGCTCATGGCATGCCTTTCCACCGCCGCAAGCCCCACTCGGTCAGGAGACAGGCGAGCGCGAACGCAAACATGAGCGGCGTATGCCACGCGGGATAAGACCACGTTTCCATGACCGGCGCGCGCAACTGCGGAAGGCGACTCGCAAATTTAGCGAGCTCCTCCGCCGCGACCACCTGACCGCCGGTTTTCCGCGCAATTTCCTCCAGTAACGCCACGTTCGGGGTCAGCGAGCGGAACTCTTCCGCCGCGAGGTCCGTGCTCCAGCCCGCCTCACCGCGGCCCAGATCCGCACCCGCATTGTTTTTCACCGTCGCAGTCGCCTTGTACCCGCCGGTTTGCCGTGGCACGTAAGTCGCCTGGTAAAGCCCGGCTTCGCTCAACGCCGGCTCCGCCTCCAGCTTGATGGCCGACCCGACGGCACCGGCGGTGCCGTCGAACACCACCGGATCCACCTCGATTGTCACCGCCGCATCGTCCACCGGCAGGAATTTTTCGTCGCGGACGCGCACTTGCACGCGCACCGCGCCATTGGCATCAGCCGGCAAGGGCTCGATCGTCGTCTGCACCCGCCCCGGCACGTCGGATACGAGCCAGCGCATGAGCTGACGCCACGCCTTGTCCATGTCGGCGCGGGCCGACTCGTCGCGCATCCCCCAGCGCCAGACGTCGCCGAGCATCAGGGCGGCGCTGCGACCGCGACCGAAGCGCTGTACGGCGAGCGCCGGCGACTCCGCCCCCTTGTCGTCGCGCACGCTGGCGATAACGCTCGCGCCGGGCTTCAGTGCGCGCACGCGGTTGATGATCCCGAACGCCGGCATCCCGTCCAGCCGTGCGCGCTCATCCGCCTCGTTGTCGCGCAACCGGGCCCAAGCCTGCAACCAGCCTTCGCGCGCCAGTTGCAAATGCAACGGCCCCGGCGCCGCGGCCGGCGTTTCCTCGCGATCCAGATAAACCGGCAACATATCCCCGATCGGGGTGCGGGCGTATTTCCCCTCCTGAAAACTCTCCATGCCGCCGAGCATCAGAAAACCGCCGCCCCGCTCGGACACAAACTTCTGCAACAGCTGCGCCTGATCCGGGGCGAAAAACTCCGCCTCCAGGTCGTCGACGATCACGGCGTGATAGCCGTAAAGATCCTCCGGGGTCCGGGGAAAACCGGAGCGGAGTTCCACCTCGTCCCGGGTGTTCAGCCGCACGAGCACGGGCTGGTCGTAGCGCTGCACTTCCTCGGGCGACTGGCTGCCGAAGCCGCGAAACAGCGGGTTGCTCGTCTCGCCCACGCGTCCGCGAAAATCGAATTTCGGTTCGCGCTTGGCCACGCGAATCAAGCCGACGAGCTGCACCTGCTCGTCGGACTGCACGGCGCGGTTCAGGAATTTGAACTCCCAGTTCGGGCGGCCCGCGACGTAAAGGATGCGAAAGGGCCCCTGACCCCGGTCGACCGCGAGCACCCGGGTATTGTTCGCCAGCGTCGCCTCCTCGGTCTTCGGCGGCGGCGTGGTCCCGGCGAGCATTTCGGCCCGCGGGCCGACGCGCACCTGATAGAAGGACAGGCCCGGCTGATCCGGTTTGAATTGAAAACGATAGGCCACGGTCTCGCCATCGCCGCGCGCATCGGCCGTCTGTTCCTGCAATACCTTGCCGGTGCGGTCCACCAGGCGCGCCGTCACCGCCTGACCGCGGTAACCCGCGGCGGAAACGTCCGCCTGGATCGAGACCGGCGCATCCTCAAAAGAACTCTGGCTGACGTGCACCTGCTGCACCGAGATATCATGCACCGCCTCGCGCCGACCGATCACCACCGGATAGATGGGCGGCAACCCCGCGAGATTGGGCAGCGCGCCGCCGGCCAGGTCGGTGGCGTTCCCATCGGTCAGGAGCAACACGCCGGCCAACGGGCGGCCTTGAAAACGTTCCGCGAGGGTCCGCAGGGCCGAGCCGAGCGCGGTGGAGCGGCCATCGAACGACAGTTCGCGAAAATCGGTGGTCGATTGCAGCCGCGCATCGAACAGGTAGCGCCGCAAATCGAACGTATTGCCCAGCGTGGTCTGCCAGCCGGGCTGGCCTGGATCGACCAATCCCCGCAGCACCTCACCCCGCGTGCGAGTCTCGCCCCGGTCGTGAATTTCCAGGCCGGCGCTGTTGTCGGCGACGATCGCGAACAGGTTCGCACCCGGCCGCGCTCGCTGCCCCAGCCAGAGCGGTTCGAGCAGGCAGAGCGCAAGGGCCCCGATGCCGGTGGCTTTGAGCGCGAGACAGACCCAGCGCAGCGGATGGCCCTGCGCGGACCGATAGCTCCACGCCAGCAGGAGCCCCGCGAGAGCGATGAAGGCCACCGCCGGCCAGAGCCAGTTCCAGCCGGAGAAAGTAAGCGACGACGACGGCATCAGCGCACGGCCTCCGGCTGGTCTTTGCCGAGTTCCTCGTAGTAACGCCGCACGGACTCCGCAAATCGGTTCGGCACCGGATCGCGATCGATCGGGGCGAGCGAATCCTTCGAGTCGCGCCGGGCCAGCTCCTCGGCCACGCGGCTGCGCACCTCGACGAGCGGCTTCAAAATCTGCAATTGGACGACCGTCCAGTCCGGCTTTTTCAGATCCTGCTTGAGATCCCGCCGCAGAAGTCGCGCCCGCTCGCGCGCGGCCGCGACGGCATTGCGCAGATCGGGCGATTCCAGGAGATCTTCCACGTCGCGCAGACGGTCCACCCACGGGGCGAAATTATCGCCCGTCAGGGGTCCCTCAAGCCACGTCCCACCGCCACCCCACCGCGTGCCCTCGGGACGACCGGCGCCATTCAGAAAATCATCCAACCCCGGTCCACCAACGCGACCTCCACCCGGCCCGCCACGCCCACCCGCGAGCCGATTGCCACCCCGTTGATCTCGTCCGCCGCCCCGCTGTCCCTGGCGATCGGCCGAATCCGCGCCACCTTGGGCGGGGCCGGACGCGGGGTTCTCACCGCCCGCCATTTGGCCGCCACGACCGCCTCGGCCCTGCTGGCCCGGGCGCTGACCACTCTCGCCAGGCTGCGGCGATCCGGCATTCGCCTGCTGGTCTCCGGCCGCGCCTTCGGCGCCGGGTTGCTGTCCGCCCGGTTGCCCGCCCTGACCCTGACCGGGCTGCTGCCCGCGTTGACCACCCTGCCCCTTTTGCTGTCCCGCATTCGCGAGTTCGCCCTGCTGCCCCGGTTGCTGGCCCGCGCGCTCGCCGGATTGCCCCGGCTTTTCAGACGCATCACCAGGCTGCCCGCGGGCTTGAGGGTCGCCGGGCTGGCCCGGCTGGTTGCCCGCTTGCCGCTGGTCTCCAGGTGAGCCACCCGGCTGCGCGCCATTCGGATCGCGGCCCTGGCCCTGCGCCTGCGCGATCTCGCGCTGGAGTTGATCGGTCAGTTGATCGAGCTCGGATCGCGCCAGCTTGAGCTGCTCGGCATCGTCGCCCAGCACGCTTTCCGCCGCGCGTTCGACGCCGCGCCGGAGCTCGTCGATTTCCCCGCGGGCCCGCTGGCCCGCCTGACTCGCCTGCGGCAGATAACCCTCGCGCAACATTTCGCCCGTGAGATCCAAAGCCTTGCCGCCGCCCTCGCGCTCTGAAGCCTTCTGGAGCCGGTCATAGAGATCGCGGGTCATCAGCCCGCTGGTCATCAGTTCCTGCCGGGCCTGCTTCACGCTGTTGGCATCATCCTGGCTGACCTTCCGCACGCTGTCGTAGAGCTGACGCGAGAGCAGCGGCTCGGTGTTCTCGGCCTGCTCGGAAACCTGTTGCGCCCGCTCGACGAGCTTGTTCATCCGCTCCTTCTGCTGCGCGAGTTCCTCCTGCAGCTCCTTCCGCTCCCCGCCATCGCTCAGCGATTTCCGCTGGGTGGGCTTGTTGCCCAGCGCATCGAGCTTCTGGCCGATCTGCTCCTGCTGCTGCGCGAGTTGCCGCGCGTCGGCGCGCATCTCCCGCAGGTCGTCGGCAAACTGGCTGGAATTTTGTTTGCGCATGTCATCGCGCATCTGCTGCAGCTGGCGCTGCGCCCGCGTACCCGAGGCCAGCGCCTGCGCCACGGAACCCTCGCCGGTCGCCTCGGCCGCGCGCTGCAAATCCTCGCGTGTCTGGTCGAGCTGCTGGCGCTGCTCCGACATGGCCGACTGGTTTTCCGCGCGATCCATCCGCTGGCGAACCTCGTCGGAGTCGGCGAGCATCTGGCGCTGTTCTTCCTCGAGCCGTTTGAGGCGCCGCTTGAGGTCCTCGCGTTCGGCCTCGGTGCGCGCCTCCTGCAACGAGGTCTGCAGTTCCTTGAGCCGGTCGTTCAAATCCTGCTGCCGGCGCGCGAGTTCCTGGAGACGGTTCATCACCGCGAGCTGTTCGCGGCGCTCCTGGTTTTGCGGCGCCCGGGCCTGCCGCTGCGTCTCATAACGATTCTCCGACTGCTTCAAGTCGAGCTGGTCGATCTGCCGCTGGTTCGCCTGCTGGCCGCCGCCCCCGCCGCCCCCGCGCCGTTGCGAACGCGTGACGTTCGTCTCCCGCGCCTGCAATTTCAACAGGGCCTGATACGCCGCCTGCTCCGCCGGCAAAGCCTGCGCGAGCGGGCCCGGCGACTTTGCGGCGTCCTTCAGCTTTTCGATCGCCTTCTCCATTTGCTGCGTCGCCTCCTGCCACATCGCCTGCTCGCGCGGCGCGCGAGCCTCGCCCTGCGCCTCCTCCGCCATGGCGAGCGCCTGCTCCTGCGATTCGCCCACGACCTTCGCGTCGTCGGCGTATTTCGGCGTCGCGCCCTCGCGCTGCAGTTTCCAAGTCGCGTTGATGATCTGTTTCTGCAGCTCGGTCAGCTTGCGGCGCTCATTGCCCTGCCCGCCACCCGGCTGCTGTTGATCCTCCGGCGACTGCATGTTCTGGCTCTCGCGAAAAACTTCGTCGAAGGGCCGGACCTCGGCGAAAAAAAGGTCGCCGCTCGTGCGCCGGACCTTGCCGTCCGGCCCGATGTCCTCGGCCCAGACATACCAGGAAATCAAGTCGTCGGGCTTGGCACCCATTTCCTCGATACTCAGCACATGATTGAAGGAACGCTTCTCCTTCCCGGCCACGTCGCGGCCCAATTCGATCGATTTCGGCTCCGCCCCCGCGATCGAATAGGCCAGCCCGTAGGCCGGGGTGCCGAAGTCGTCCCACACGGTGCCGTCGAACGCGACCTCCTCGATCGCCGAGGGCCGCACATCGCCCCGCGGGGAAGCGAGCCGCAATTCGGGCGGGCGATTGGGCTGCACGTCGATCACGAACGGCGCGGCGACCTTGTTGGCCCGCCCGTCGGCATCGACCAGTTGCAGATCGTAGGTCGTGGTTTTCTCGGGCACGAAGGCGGGCAGCACCGCCACCGCCTTGCCCGCCTCCACCTTCAGCGGGATCTCCGTCTTCTTCCCATCGCGGGCGACGAGCCGGGCGGACTTCACCGGCTTGTTGAGCTGCAGCGCATAATCGAGCCGCGTGCCCTCGACGGCACTGACACGCCGGGTGTCCTCAATGTGCTTGGGCGCCAGTTTCGTGTAGCCGGGAAAAGTCAGGTCGACATCGGCGCGCACGAGGCGGGGATGTTCGAAGACGGTCACCTTGAAGTCCCGCGTCCGGTCGCCGCGGTATTCGAGGTGATAGGTGAAATCCTTCGCCACCTCCGTGACGCTCCCGCCGAACACGGGATCGGCGAGGCTTTTGACGAGCGGGACGCTCCGCGCCGCCGCGCCGCTTTCGCGCACGACGAGGTTCACGGTGGGCGGAAGCGTGCGCTGGAAGCGGGCGAGTACCACGAGGCTGTCGCCGCGCTCGATGCTCGTGTCGCCCGGCGACACGGAGACGCCGTCGGCCCCGACCCACGTTTCCGCGCTGGCGGAACTCCCCTTGGGCACGACGGGCACGCGCAAGGCCGCGAGCGAGAAAACAAAACCGAGCAACGCGCCCAGGTGCATCGCCTGCATGCCGAGGAGCCGGCCCCGGGGAACAACCTGCCGCCAGTCACTTTCCTGGCTGCGCCGGGTCGCCTCCTGCAACACCCGATGCTGCAGGTAGCCCGGCTCCGCCCCGGTGAGGAGGCCGTTTTGCACTGCGGTCAGCAGCACGCCGTTGAGTTCCGGATGCAGGTGCTCGATTTTCCGGGCCACCCGGCGGTAATCGGGCTCCGTTTGAAAATGACGGATGACGATCGCAGTCGCGATGGCTCCGGCCAGGCCGGCCAGCGCAGGGAGCACAAGGGGCGACGATCCCCCCAGCAGGCGCTGCAATCCCACGACGCCCGCGCCGACGAGCGCCGCCCCGGCCCAGCACGCGGCGAGCTTCCGCCACAGGCCGAGCCACTGGTAACGACGCACCACTCGCCGCAGTTTCCGAAGTAGAAAGTCGTAGTTCATGGTGCCGCCTCCAAAGTTTGCTCTGCCGGACGACGCGCCGCCCGGCCTGCGATCGCTGTTTCCACCAACAAAACGGCCAGCGTTGCCGTGATAAACCACCGCCAGAGTTTCTGCCGGTTTTCCGCCTCCGCCGCCTGGAGCAGAGTCTTGTCTTCCGGATTTTTTGCCGTCTCCGCCACGAGTGCCGCGACCGGCACGCCGAGACGCTCGAGTTCGTCGGTCGCCAGCGGAGCGGTGCGGCTTTCGCTCGCGTCCAGATTTACCGCAAACCGCACCGCCCGCGACCCACCGGTTACCTGATAAAGTCCCGGCTGGGCGGTTTCGACGAACTCGGTCGCGCCCGCGGCCAGCACGATGCCCGCTCCCTCCGGCGGTTGAACCGTCGTGGGGGCGGGATCGGCCGGCAGCGCGACCTTGTCGCCGACGAAATATTGGGTGGGCGCAGTCGCCACCCCGCCGCTCAGCTCCAGCAATGACCAGAGCAAAGGCACGAATTTTGAGGAGACCGCCAGCTGGCTGTCATCCGGCTGCCAGCCGGCCGCCAGCACGAACAACCGGCCGCGACCCAGCGGCACCTCGATCAGGGCCGGATCGCCGCGGTCAAACTTCGCCACCACCCGCGCACCGGGCAGGTCCCCGGCATTGATTTTTCGATAGTTCCAAAAATGGATTTTCGTGAAGTCGCTGAAACGCGGATCGGCAAACGGCGCAAAGAGCGGGTGCTGAAAATCGATTTCGGCGAACATCGCGTAGTTGCCGGGGCGCGTCTCCGCAAGTGGCACCGGCTCGCGGCCGAGCAGCGCGCCGAGCGTGGCTGCCGCGTCCGCCCGCTTGGGCACGAACACCACGGTCTTGCCCGCGAGCGCCTCCTCGCGCAACACCGCCGCCGCCGCGGGGGGCAGCGCTTCGGTCACAAAAATCACATTCGCCGCCCGCACGTCGGCGGGCAGCAACGGCGCGGCCGGAGCCCGCGCCACGACCTGCACGGCGAGCCGCGGCGTGTCGGCGAACGCGCGCCGCAGGAAGAACAACGGCTGCCGGGCATCCTCCGGGTTGTCGCTTCCCGACCAAAGCACGCCGGTCCGTTGCTGCACCGGCGGAATCACGAAAACGGTGTTGTCAAAATCGTCATCGTCACCGCGCAGGATGATGCGGTTCACGGGCCCGGCGGCCTTCGGCGCCGGCACCGCGACAATCCGGCTCTGGCCGGGCGGGACGTAGACATCGATCACCTGGCCGACGAACTCGCCGCCGCCGATCGCGTCGGCTTGCGGCCCGGACGGACGCGCCCAGCCCACCTTGAATTGCTCGCGTTTCGCATCGGCCGAGTTGCTCACCCGCACGCGCACCGCGGCATCCGTCGTGCGATTGGTGTCGGCGGCATCCGCGACCAGCTGAAGGCCCGCATTCGTGGGATTGCGCGCCTTGATCGGTTCGACGAGGAGCGCGACACCCTTGGGCCACTCGTAGGCCTGCAGGGCATCCAGCCGGCTGCCCGCCTGCAAATCGCTGACGAGCACGACTTGTCGCGGGCCGGGCACGATTTTTGCGTCCGTTTCGGCCAGCGTCTCGGCGGCGGTGACCAGCGCGTTGCCGAGATGAGTGCCGGCCCAGGTCGGGCCGACGGCGCCCAGCCGGCTCGTGGCAAAGGCCACCCGGTCGCCCGCGGGAGTACGATTCCAATCCTCGAACGAGACGAGAGCCGTCGCCTGCCGGTCGAAAGTCAACAACGCCACCTGGTCCGCCGGGCCGGTCCGCCGGAGAACCGCCTCGACCCGCTCGCGGGCGGCCGGCCAGGCGCCCTCGCGCCGCATGCTCGCGCTCACATCCACGAGCACCACGATCCGCCTGGGCTGCGCGGCGGTCGGATCGACCAGCGGGGTCTGGCGGAAAAAAGGCCGCGAAAATCCCAAGGCGAGCAACGCGAGCGCGAGACAGCGCAAGATCAGCAACAGCAGATGCTCCAGCCGGTGCCGCTTCGAAATCCGCGGCGGACTCGGGAGGAGGAACATCAACGAGCTGAAAACGGTGCGCTCCCGCGTCGTCCGCCGCACGAGATGATAGATAATCGGCAGCGCCAGCGCCGCCCCACCGATGAGAAAAAAGGGGGCGAGAAAATTCATGGAGCCGGCTTCTCCCCAAGCATGCGCCGGACCGCGGGAACCACGCGCTTCATCGGTGGCCTCCATTGCCCCCGCGGGTACGGCGAATCTGCCGCCCGCGCCGCATCCGTTCCTGCATGAATTCGAACAACGCCAGCTCCAGCGGCTGGGCGGTGGAGAGCCGGTGATACGTGATGCCGAGCTTTTGGCACGTCGCCCGCAGCGCGGTGCAATGCTCCTCGAGTTTCTTCACGTAAGCGGGGCGCGCGGCGACGGGGTCGATGTACAGCGTGCGCGCGGACTCGATGTCCTCGAACAGGGCCGGTTGCTCCAGCCCGAGGACCAGCTCGGCCGGGTCGAGCACCTGAAACACACTGACCTCGTGCCCGCCCGCCGTGAGGGCGATGAGGTTGCGCTCCAGCCGGTCAAGTGGCGCGAGAAAATCGGACACCAGCGCGACGAGCCCGCGTTTGCGGACGAGCGACATGATGCGTTCCAGCGGTGCGACCAGGTTCGTGCCGCTCCCGGTGCCGGACTTTTCCAACGTAAACATCAACTGGCGGAGATGCCCGGCCCGGTGGCGGGCGGGCAGAAAGTCGCGCACCTTTTCGTCGAAGGTCAGCAGGCCGATGGCATCGCCCTGCAAATGGAGGAAATACGCCAGCGTGGCCGCGAGTGTGGCGGCATAGTTCGCCTTGTTATACGAACGCGAACCATAGTCCATCGACCGGCTTTGGTCGACCAGCAGGTGACAGCGCAGGTTGGTCTCGTCCTCAAATTTCTTGATGAAAAAGCGATCGCTGCGCGCGTAGACCCGCCAGTCGAGATAACGCGGGTCGTCGCCCGGCGTGTACTGGCGGTATTCCGTGAATTCGACGGAGAAACCATGATACGGACTACGATGGAGGCCGTTCCAGAACCCCTCGACGACCGCCCGCGCCCGCAGCTCGAGGCTGCGAATGCTCATCAACGCCTGCGGGTCGATGAGCTTCGCGGCGGAAAGCCGGGGGTTGGCGGCGGGTGCGATCATGATGGAGGCGGCGCCCCGGCACGAGCGCCGGGGCCGGTCGGGTTACGCGACCCTCCCGGCGGGCACCTTCGCCGCTTCCAGCAACCGCTTGACGACTTCGTCGACGCGAATGCCTTCGGCCTCCGCCCGATAGTTCAGGAGCACGCGGTGCCGCAGCGCCGGCGCCGCGAGGGCCTGGATGTCCTCGACCGTCACGTGCGCCCGGCCTTGCAACAGGGCACGGGCCTTCGCCCCGAGAATCAGAAACTGTCCGGCGCGGGTGCCGGCGCCCCAACTCACCCACTCGTTGACAAAATCGGGAGTGCCGGGCTGGTTCGGGCGCGAAGCGGCGGCAAGTTGCACGGCATAGCGCACCATTTCCTCCGCGACGGGCACCTTGCGGACCAACTCATGGAAACGCAGGACATCCTCCCCGGTAAACAGGGGTTCGATCGCCGCAGGCCGGCCGCCGGTCGTCTGCGTGACCACCTGGACCTCGTCGGCTTCGGGCAGGTAATCCATCACGACATTGAACATGAAGCGGTCCAGCTGCGCCTCGGGCAGAGGATAGGTTCCCTCCATTTCGATCGGGTTCTGCGTGGCCAGGACGAAGAACGGCTCCTCCAGGACGTGCCGGACTCCGGCGGCCGTGACCTGATGCTCCTGCATCGCCTCGAGCAGGGCGGCCTGGGTCTTCGGCGGCGTGCGGTTGATCTCGTCGGCGAGGATCATGTTCGCGAACACCGGGCCGCGCACGAACGTCATCTTCCGGCCGCCATCCGCTTCCTGCAAAATTTCCGTGCCGGTGATATCCGCCGGCATCAGGTCGGGCGTGAACTGGATGCGCTGGAACTTGAGGTGAAAAATCTGCGCGATCGATTTCACGAGCAGCGTCTTCGCCAGGCCGGGGGCGCCCGTAATGAGGCAGTGCCCGCCGGCGAGCAGCGCGATCATGATCTGTTCGATCACGGCGCGCTGGCCGACGATGACTTTGGCCAGTTCGGCATCGATGCGCGCCCGGCCGGCCAGCAGGTGCTCGGCGGTTTCGCGCTCAACGGTGAAGGCGTCAAGGAGAGGAGGCTGCGGGATGGGGTCGGCGGGGATGCTCATGAAAGTGGATTTTTCTGGAAGGGGCGGAGGTCGGTCAGGCTGGGCGCGCAGAGGCTAATGCGTCATCAGATAGAAGATCAGGTTGATCCCGAGGGGATAGGAGACCTTTTCGGAGAAGGTGCGGAAATACGCATCGTTTTCCCCCTCGCGCTCCCAACCGTCGGGGATGTCGCTGTTGTGGATGGCGAGGACCATGATGCGCTGCTTGTTGTCCAGCCACGCGCGCACGTGCATCGTCTCGGAGCCTTCGCCGCGATCGACCCGCTGCAAACGCGAGTTCGGATCGCGCGGATCGTGATTACGGTTCCAAAACTGAAGGGTCGGCACCTGCAGGTTCTGCATCGGCCCGCGGAGGTCGAAGATGCAGTGAAAAATCGGATGATCCGTGGTCAGCTCGGTCCACGGGGTGTCCGGCAGGATGCGCTTCATTTCCGCCTCGAAGCCATGCCACTCCCGCTGACTCCAGAAATCGTTCACGAGGAGCACGCCGCCATTGCGGAGGTAGTTCTGCAAAGCGGAGAGTTCGTCGTCCCGGAGCCGGATATAGCCCGCATGCTCCATGTAGATCATCGGGTAGTCGGGGAGCGTCGGGTCGCTGAGCTTCAGCACCCGGCCGTCGGGATCGACCTTCGTCGAAGTGAGCTGCTGGAGCCGGTAGGAAAAATTCAAATCGGCATCCGGGAAGTCCACCCACCAGCCGAGCCGCGGGCCGCGGCCCCACCCGGACAGCGGCGGCCGTCCGCCCGCGTAGGGATCGGACTTGAAGACGATGCGGGCAAAGGTGAAGACGTCCTTCTCGAAGCCGCGCGGGTTGGTCCATTCCGGCGTGCCGGTGCTGTGTGAGACGACTTCCCGCGCCGTCTTTACGGTGTCCTCGTTGATCACGCCCCCGCCCTCCATCGGCACATACGAGCTGTCATCCTCGTTGGCGCCGCGAATATTCCCGGGGCGCCCGCCCCGCCCGCCCTGGGCTTGGGCGACGCTCAACCCAACCAGCAGCATGGCACCGACGAGATGGATGATTCTCTGTGCGCTCATGCTAGTGGGTCATCACGTAGAAAATGATGTTTATGCCCAGCGGATAGGCGATCTTCTCGGAGAAATTCTTGAAGTAGTACTCGTACTCCCCCTCGCGCTCCCAACCGTCGCCATTGTCGGTGTTGTGGGTCGCGAAGACCATCAGCCGGCCCTTGTCGTCCGTGATCGCCCGGTGGTGCACGGTCTGCGTGTCGCCATCGTGGTTCTCCCAAGTCACCCCCGTGTACTGGCTTTCCTCGCCGGTGCGGACGTTCGGCACCTGCCCCTTCGCCTTGATCTCGAACACACAGTGGTAGATCGGATGGTCGAGCGAGGTCTCGACGAAGCTGCGCTCCGGCAATACGCGCTTCATTTCGCGCTCCACATTCTGCCAGGCGGAATCGCCCCAGAAATCGTCGAACATCAGAAAGCCGCCGTTCAGGAGATATTTTCGCAAGGCCGCGATCTCGGCATCGTTGAACGAGAGTGCGCCGGGTTCCACGATGTAGATCCAGGGAAATTCGCTCAGGTCGGGATCGGTGAGACTCACGAACCGGCCGTCCGGGTCCGTCTTCATCGACGTCATTTGCTGCAGCCGGTAAGAAAGGTTGAGATCGCTGTCCGGAGCGTCGGTCAGCCAACCGCCGCCACCCCGCCGGCCGTACCAACCCCCGCCCCAGCCGCTGCTGTAGCGGATGCGCGCGAAAGTGAACACGTCCTTCTCGAATCCCCGGCTATTCGTCCAGGTCGGCGTGCCGGTGCTGCCCGAGGGCATCTGGCGCGGATTGGTGAGGCCCTCGCTCCAACCACCCCGGCCACCGTAACCCCGCCGCTGCGCCACCACGAAGCCGGCGACGGCCAGAAAGAGGACGAGAGCGGCAACAAGCCGTTTCATCGTTGAGCCGGCCGGACTTCCGGACCGGAAGGCGTCACCACGGCCGACGCCGGAACGGGCTTCGGTGTTGCGGCGTCACCGCGTTGCAACTCCTGCAGCAAGCGCAGCGCCTCGCGATAACGGGGCGTTTCTTCCAGCGCGAGCAACACGTGCTGCCGCGCCTCGGCCGTTTCGCCGCGTCGGCGCAACACTTGCGCCAGCTGAAAATGAGCATCGGCCGGATCGGGGGCGTCCAGCTGCAACAAGGTGCGCCACGCGACCACGGCGTTCGAGTCGTTGCCCGTGGCCGCGCTCGCCCGTGCGAGATAACGATAGGGCGGCGCGACCAGCGGATTCACCGCGAGGTATCGCTCGACGTTGCGCTCCACCGTCGGCCAGTCCGCTTCGAGCGCCGCCAGCTCCATCAGGCGCAGGTAGGCATCCGGCGACTCGTCGTCGACCTCGACCCATTGCTTCAAGGCCGCGCGCTCCGCCGCCGTGTCGCTGAGGGCGTGCAGGGCCGCGACGAGCGGGCGATAGGCGGAGTCCCCGCCCTTCTGGCCGGGATAAAGTTCGACGAGCCGCTCGAGGGCGGTGCGCGCCTCGGTCCACTTCTGCGCCTCGGCGGCACGGGCCGCCCGATACCGGAGCAGCCAGTAATTGTCGGGGTGATCCTTCTCCCACTCCGCCAGCGCGGCCGCGCCATCCGCGGTGAACAATTCCGCGGCCGGCTTTTCCCAATCGAGCTTCGGCGCCAGCGCCGCCGCGACTTCCCGGGCGTGCTGCGCAAATTCGGTCTCGAGCCGCGCCAGCGGCACCGTGTTTTTTTCCAGGGCCGCGTTAATCTCAAGGCCGGCGCGCAGGTCGTTGAGCACCCCCCGCAGGGCGGCGATCCCGAAGCGCTCCACGATGAATTCAACCACCAGCGAGGATTGGAGATAGGCGAACTGCAGATGCTCGGGCGTCTTGGGCGACAAAAACGCCGCGCTCAGTTTGCCGACCGGTACGAGTTCATCCTTCGCGATCATTTCGCGATAGCGGTTGTTCAGCCGCATCCCCCAGGAACGGTCCGCCTGCCGCTCCTCGTAGACCGAGATGCCCTCGCTCAACCACCGCGGCATCTTGTTTTTGGTGAGCTGCAACGTCACCACATGGCAAAATTCGTGCCAGAGCACGGACTCCCAGTTGGTCGGCGTGCCGCTGGTCGCCGGGCTGTTGGCGGTGACGACGCGGCCGAAACACACGCCGAGAAACCCGGCCACATCCGGCAGCCCGAAGGTCCGCACGGCGAAGTCCTTCTGTTCGGCAAAAATCTCCACGTGCGTCGGCCGCGCGAGTTCGGCGCCGTATTTTTCGACCAGCACGTGCCGGGCCCGCCGCAGCAGGCCGAGCACGCGCGAACCGTAGACCGCCACTTCCGGCTCCGCCATGCGCACGACGAAATCGTCGCTCGTGAGCGTCGCATACTTCGCCATCGTGTCGCGCAGGGTGACGAGGTTGTAGGCCTCGACGTCGTAGTCGTCGCGTTCATGCACGGCCTGGGCCAGCGCCCAGCCCTCCGTTTCTTCGCCGAGCCGCAACAGGGTCTGCGCAAGTTCGGCCGAGGCGCGCAGGAAAAGGGGATCGAACTCCCGTGAGCGCCGCAGATAAACCGCCGCCTCGGCGAACCGGTATTTCTGGGCCAGTTTCTGACCGATGAGAAAATCCACCCGGGGATTGCGCGGCCAGCTGCCGAGCGCCTGCTCGCGGGCGGCGTCCTCGCCCGCCGCGTCGTTGCGCAGGTGGGCCAGCACGGCGCGGTAGGCCCACGCGTCGGGGTGATGCGGATTCACCGCGATCACCCGGTCGAGCACCCGCGCCGCCTCGGCATAAGCCTCCCCGTCGATGTGGTGATCGGCCATCTGCAGCAGGCTCGGCACATGGCGCTCGTTTTGCTCCAAGGCCGCCGCCAGCGATTGCATCGCCACCTGCCGGTCGCTGCCGGCGTAGGCCCGGGCGCGGCCGGAGAGCAGGTCCGCGTCTTCGGGCAGCACCTTCAACCCTTCTTCGAAGGCCTTCGCCGCCAGCGCAAAATCCTGTTTGTCGAGCGCCAGTTCCCCGCGCGCGAGATAGACGTCGCGTTGCTTGGGATTCTTCTTCTGGGCCTGACCCAGAATTTTTTCCAGGACATCCTTGGGATCCGCGCCCAACTCCAGGAACACGCGGGCCAGCACCACCAGTTCGGCCGGCGATCCGTACATCCACATCCGCGATTTCACCAGCCGCTGAATTTCGTCGAGCCGTTCCTTTGCTTCCTCCGGGCGGCCGTTGGCAAACGCCACCTCGCGCGCCAGCCAGCGCAACCGGATGCTTTGCGCGTCGCGCCCCAGTGCCTCCCGCATCGCGGCGTCCGCCTCGCCGTAGCGGCCGACCGCGAGCAACGACTGCACCAGCAGCAGCGACCACTCGCCGTTGGCGGGCGCATCGCTCAGGCCGGCCTGCGCCGCCTTGATCGCGTCGGCGTGTTTTCCGGCCAGAAAGTCGGCCTGCACCTCCTCCGGCTCGGCGGCGCGCATGACCGGACCCACCGCCAGCATTCCCAGCAAGAACGCGAGGCTTGCACCCCGCGACCACCCACCCGGACACGCGCCAAAGGGTGCAATCGAACGAATCATGCGGGGTTGGGGAAAGCAGAAATCATGACACATTGCGCCGGTTCAAAAGGGGGGAGACGCCCGACATGAAAAAGGGTGATGCGGGGTTCGCACTTTCTCAAGTCCCGCCATGCAATGAGCGAGAGGAAAAGTCCTTGGGCAGGGAATGTCCGCCCCGCGACGCATTCGGGTGCCCGCCCCCACCCCACGGGATCCCCGGCAAACACGTGGTGGATGGGGTTGGGAAGTCGCACCTGGAGAACCGTCAATCGCCGGCCCGGTCCGTCGAAGTTCGTTCGGGGGAAGTCCCGGCGTTGCGCGCTCGGGCTCCGCGGCGGACGCGAAGAGACGGGCCCGTTTCAGGTGGATGAATTGAACTGCAGGGATTCCATCTTCCGGCGGAACTACGAAAACGAAGCGCTGCCTCCAAAACTGGATGGGGTGGCTGGTGCGACGAAGCACGGAGCGAGCCGTTCGTTCGTCCAGGCGTCCCAACCGGGGAAAGAATTCCACAGCGAGCAAGCCGTAAAGAATCCCCGGAGCCAGCGCGGGTTAAATAAAAGTGTAGCCATTGAACGCCGCCGCGCTTCCGAGGTGGGGCAGGCTCTCCGAGCCGGCCTGGATGCAGCGCCAGGCTTGCTCTGGCAGGCGAAAGTTATCCGGGAACCCAGGCCGGTTGCGGAGAACCGCCCCACCCACCGAGCTTCAGCCGATTACGCCGAAGCGAGCCTTGGTCGCCTTCGGCGCCGCCGTAGGCGGGTCAACTTCGCGGTATCGGACCCAACGCAAACGAATCAGCCCGGCTTCATGGTTTATGATTGATCAGACGGCCCGCAGATCGAAGGTCACGTGCAGGCCGCGCCCGCCGGGACCGGGTTCCAGGCGGAGCTGGCCATCGGCGATCTCGGCCACGGACCGGGCGATAGCCAGACCGAGCCCCAGCCCCTGCTGTTCGACCTTCTTCCGGTCAAACTGCTTGAAGGCGTCGACCTCCACCCGTTGTTCCGCCGTCATGCCCGGGCCTTGATCGGTGATCTCGATCCGGTAGCGCGGGCCCTCGCGGGTGCCGGTGACCGTCACGGGTTGGCCCGGATGCGAGAACCGCAGGGCATTGCCCACGATTTCCGCGACCGCCGCGAGGAGATGCGCCTCGGCGACGGGCACCAGCCCGGCGGCGGCGTGCACGGTGAGATCGGCGGTGCGCTGCACCGCTTGGGCGGCTTGGGCGGCCCCGGCCACCATGGCTTCACCCGCCTGGCAGTGCGCCGGCCTGGCCGGGCTCGCCGCGGCTTTCAACCGCTCCAGTTCGTAATACAGCACGAGCTTCCGCGACAGCGCGAGCTGCCGTTCGGCGCCCGTGCGAATGAGCCGGAGCAACTTCATCAGTTCGCCGGGCTCGATGGCGCCGCCCTCCGCCTCGGCCAGCTCGAGGCCGCCGAGGATGCTGTTGAGCGGCGTCATCAATTCATGCGACCAATTCGCGTCAATTTCGGAACGGTGGGCCGTGACCAGTTGTTCAATGCGTTCGCGGAGCGATTGCTGCCGGCGGCTGCGCGCCGCGATGGCCTCGATGATGTCGCGCTCGGTAAAGGGTTTCGTGATGTAGTCGTCGGCGCCGAGGGTCATGCCGAGGCGCTGGTCCGCGCGACCGGCCAGCGCGGTGAGGAAAATAAAGGGGATGTCGCGGCACTGCGGGAGTTGGCGGACGGCGGCAATGACTTCGTCCCCATCCATGCCGGGCATCAGCATGTCGCAGAAAATCAAATCCGGACGGCTTGCCGCGAGTTGGACACCCGCCGCGCCGTCGGCCGCGGCGAGCACGGTATGGCCATTGAGTTCGATCAGATCCTGCAGCGTTTGCCGCACCTCGGCTTCGTCTTCGATGATGAGAATTTTCATGGTGCAAAAAGGGCGGGTGGCAGGGTTTTGCGCCCCGGCTCGGGCACCGGTGCGGTGGTGGGCAGTTCGAACCAGAAACGTGCGCCGGCGCCGGGCACACTTTCGACGCCGACCTCGCCGCCGAGTTTTTCGACGATGCGGCGCACGATCGACAGGCCGAGCCCATGGCCCTCGGCGCGCACTGTGGAGATGCGGGTGAACGGCACGAACATTTTCTGCCGGGCGGCCTCGTCGAGGCCGGGCCCCTTGTCCTGCACCCAGAAGCGGGCTGAGCGGCCGTCCGCGCTCGTCTCGCCGCCGAGCGTGATGAGCGGACTGGCGCCACCGTATTTCGCCGCGTTGCTGATAAAATTGACCCAGACTTCGCTGACCCACGGGGCGTGGCCGAAGGCTGCGGGCCAGCGTTCGGGTTTTTGCACCACAGCGGCTTGCAGCTGGAGAATATTCTCCAGCCGGTCGATCGACTCGAGGACGATCGCCGCCATGTTGAGGGCTTGGGGCACGATGGCCTGCCGCTGCACCCCGGCGAGGGTCAGCAGCTCGTTGATGATGGTGTCGAGCCGGCTGGCGGATTTGGCGGCCTCGGCGAGGTGCAGCCGCAGCGTCGCCTCGTCGGTCCGACCGAGCAGCATGGCGACGAGTTCGATCCGGCCGCAGAGCGTGGCGAGCGGGTTCTTGAGGTCGTGCGCGACGGTGTGGGCGAAGGCGTCGAGTTCGTCGAGTAGCTCCTTTTTCTCCAGGCGCGCGGCGATGGAGTGGATGACTTCGTCCTCGGTAAACGGCTTGGTGATGAAATCGGCGGCCCCGAGTTCCATGCCACGGCGGGTGACGGCGCGGTCAGCCGTGGCCGAAATCACGATCACGGGAATGGAGCGCAGCGTCTCGTCACGGCGGAATTCCTGGAGCAGTTCAAACCCGGTCATGCCGGGCATCGCGATGTCGGTGATGATGAGCGAGGGGGTTTTGTTTTGGGCGGCGGCCAGGCCTTCCGTGCCGTTGGCGGCGGCCACGGTGCGGATGCCATTCAGTTCGAGCATGTCGACCAGGGTGCGGCGGACGGGCTCGTCGTCCTCGATGATCAGGACCGTGGCGTGTTTCAGGTAATTCATGACGGGACGGCGGGAGCAGGCTGGAGGGGTAATTCGAGCGTGAAGCAGCTGCCGCCGCCGGCCGCGGCGGCCAGCGCCACCGTGCCGCCGAGCAGCCCGGCCATGCGCTGCACAATATTGAGCCCGAGGCCGGTGCCTTTGACGCCGCCCACATTGGAGCCGCGCTCGAAGGGGCCGAAAATCCGCGCGCGATCCGCCTCGGGGACCCCAATGCCCTGATCCTCGACGGCGATCTGCGTCTGCCCGGGGGCGGCGGCGATCCGCAGGGTGACAAGCGTACCGGGCGGCGAGTAGCGCACCGCGTTGCTGAGCAGGTTGGAGAGCATGTGATGCAGCAGCTTGGGGTCCGTGACGACGGCTGCAACCCCGCCAGTCGCGACGAGTTCAAACCGGTGGGCATCACGGTCGCCCAGGCGGATTTCCTCCATGACGTTTTCCGCGAACTGGCGAAGATCGACCGAGGTGAGCCGGACAGCGACGTGGTTCGCATCGATCCGGTTCAGAAGGAGGGTTTCGTCGATCATCTCCGTCATGCGGTGCAGCGAGGCGGTGATGCGGTCGAGCAGCTCGCGGCGTTTCGCGGGGGCGAGGCGGTCGAGGTGGTTGGCCAGGATTTCGACCGAGCCCATGGCCGCGGCCATCGGCGTGCGAAATTCGTGCGAGGTGACGGAGATGAACCGCGTCTTCATCTCGGAAAGCTCGCGCTCCCGCTCCAGCTTGGCGGTCAGCTCGGCCTCGTGGCGCTGCTTCGCGGTGATGTCGTCTTTCAGGGCGACGTAGTGGGTGGCGCGCCCATGCTCATCGAACACCGGGGCGATCACGGCGGTTTCGAGATAAAGTTCGCCGGCCTTGGTCCGGTTGCGCAGTTCGCCCGTCCACACCTCGCCGCGGGTGAGCACCGCCCACATGGCGCGATAGTTCTCCGGCGGCGTCTCGTTCGATTTGAGCAGTTGAGAATTCTGCCCGAGCACTTCGGCCGGCGTGTAGCCGCTCACGAGGCTGAACCGGGGATTCACATATTCGATCGCGCCGGTGAGGTCGGTGATGACGACCGACAGCGGCGCCTGCTCGATGACGGCCGACAACTTGCGCAGGCGATCCTCCGCCGCCTTGGTCACGGTGATGTCGTGAATGATCGCGGTGAAAAACTTTTGACTGCCGATCTGCCATTCGGACAGGACCAGTGTCAGCGGAAATTCACTGCCATCCTTCCGCCGCCCCTCCACTTCCACGGTGGTGCCGATGATATGATGCGGCCCGCCCGCCGCCACCCGTGCCATGCCGGCCGTGTGGCGGTCGTGGTGCCGGGCCGGCAGCAGGAGCGTGAGGGGTTGGCCGAGGATCTCGCTTTCCGGATAGCCGAAGATGCGCTCGGCCCCGGGATTCCAGCCGATGATCTGGCCTGCGCGGTCGGCGCTGATGATGGCGTCGGCGAACGAACGGACCATCGCCCCATAGCGCGCCTCGCGTTCGTGCACCGCCGTCTGCGCCCGCTTCTGGTCCTCCAGCGTGCTGAGCAAGGCCTGACGCATGCGCTCGGCCAGCGCGGCGTCCTGTCGACGCATAATCTCCGCCTGTTTGTGCCCGGTGATGTCGGTGTGCGTGCCGATCATCCGGCGGGGCTGGCCCGCGGCATCCCGCTCGATCACCAGACCGCTATCAAGAATCCACTTCCAGCTGCCATCTTTGCAACTGACGCGGTGTTCGTTGACGTAGTGCGGCGTCGTGCCGGCGAGGTGGGCCTGCACCGCGGCCATGGTCGAAGTCAGATCGTCGGGATGCACGCGCTTGCTCCATTCCTCTAAGCCGGAGCCGATTTCCTCTTCGGCAAAGCCGAGCATTTCTTTCCAGCGCTTGGAGAAAAAAATCGTGCCTGCCGGCACATTCCAGTCCCAGAGTCCGTGGCCCGCGCCCTCGATGGCGAATTTCCAGCGGGCCTCGCTCTCCCGGAGTGCCCTTTCGGCCTCAATTCGCTGCGTCTCGGCGGCGTGCCGGTAGAGTGCCATCTCGATGGCGACGTACAGGCTCCTCTCTAAAAAGGGTTTGATGATGAAACCAAACGGATTGGTGCGTTTCGCGCGGACCAGAGTGGCCTCATCGGAATGTGCCGAGAGAAATACGACGGGCACGGCAAACCGTTCGCGAATGATTTGGGCGGCCGCCACCCCGTCGATTTCGCCACCCAGACGGATATCCATCAGCACGAGGTCCGGGCGCACTTCGCCCGCCAAGGCGATGGCCTCTTCCGCTCGTGCCGCGGGCCCGAAGGTCTCGTAGCCCAGATTAGCCAATTGCAGTTGGATATCATGGGCGACGATGGCCTCGTCCTCGACGATCAGGATTTTGGATTTGTTCGAATTCGGCCGCATGAGTGGGGTGATCGGTGGTGAAATAGTTCGGTTGTTCCCCTCACGCCGGAGTGGCGGGTAGCGTGACGTCGACCGGGGCAGATATCACGGGGCGGCGGGAGTTTTCACTGGGCTCCGTTTTCATCGGGGGAATTTTTTGGTTACGGGTTTTCTTGGCTGCGATAGCGCACGGTCTCTCCCACGCGACCGGCCAGTTCGTTGACCTCGCGCTTGAGCTCCTGCACGCGGTCTTCGCGATCCAGCATCACCGCTTGCCAGCGCTGGAGTTCGTCCAGTTGGCGGGCGATTGCGGCCTGGGCCTGTTGCCGCGCGGTGCTCTCGGCCCGCAATTCCAGATTCGCCCGTTCCGCCGCCTGCTGGGCAGCCAAGGCGTCCTCCATCAGGTTGAGCGAGGCCAGTTGCGCCTGGGTGGCCGCGACGGCTTGCTGCGCGAGTACCGCCCCTTGCTGGCGCAGGGTGCGGTACAACTGGAGAATGCGGACGTAGGCGCTCACCCGGGCGAGCAACTCCCGGTTGCCAATGGGCCGGGCGATATAACCATCCGCCCCCGCCTCCAATCCCTCGGCTTGATTCTCCGTCGCGATGGAGGAGGCCGACGCGATGACCACCAGCACATCCGCGGAGGCGGGCACCTGCTTGATGCGGCGGCAGACCTCGAGGCCGTCGATGCCGCCGAGGTCGCGATCCAACAACACCAGGTCGGGCGGTTGGGCGGCGACCGCGGCCAGCGCGACCTCGCCGCTGGCCGCGCGGTCCACGGTGTAACCGGCGTTTCCCAGCAGGTGCGCCGTGCCGTTCAGGATGTCGGGATCGTCGTCCACGACCAGAATTCTGATTTCAGCTGGGTTCATTTTGCGTGGAGGATTTCCGAGATTGCGGCGCGCGCGCTGGCCATCCAGCGGGCCTGTGCTCGCGCCTCGGCCAAAGTCGCCGCCACCGCCGCGATCCAGGCGGCAGAAAAACGGGCAGCGTCAACCAGCCACGGACGGAGGCTGTCGAGCGCGAGCGTGCCCGCGGGCAAGGGGAAGAACCGGAAGCCCAGCGTCTCGGGCAGGCCCGCGGCGGTGCCGATCGTGAGTCGATGCTCCACCCCGCCCTGCCGGATGAGGGCGGGCAGGTCGAGCGAGTGGAGGAAGTCCACGAGGTGATCCGCCAGCAGCCGGCCCACCACCTCGCCCCGCAGCACGCGGCGCGCCTGGGCGTTGGCCTCCGACACGCGACCGCCGGCCTCGAGCCACAGCGCCAGCACCGGCGCAGTTTCCTGCACGCAGGTGCCCAGGGCGGCCGCGATGAGGGAGTCGTCAAATAGGGTTTTCATTTTCCTTGAGCCACGCGGCCAGGTCGCGCAGGGAGGCCAGGCAGCGTACGCCGGGGATGCGCTCGATGCGCTCGCGGCCACCCCAGCGGAGCGCCTGCCCCCCGACGAGGATCGGCACGGCGGGAAACGCCGCGCGAATTTCTGTCGCGGCTTCGAGGACGGTCGCCACGCCGGAGGCGATGGTCACGGAGAGGCCCACCACGTCCGCCCGCTTTTCCCCGATGACGGCAATCACATCGCGCACCGGAGTGTTCGCGCCGAGGAAATAGCCGCGCCAGCCGTGGAACTCGAACAGATCAGCCACCATCTTGCCGCCGATTTGCTGATGTTCGTTGGCCACGCAGGTGACGACCGCCGACTTGCCCGTGCGCGGCGTGGCGAAGAGCCGGGGATAGGCGAGGTTCAGCAGGCCCTCGCTGATCGCCGTGGCCAGATGCTCGGTGGCCACGGAGATTTTCCCCTGCTCCCAGAGTTCGCCAAAATCGTAGAGCGAGCGCTGCACCAAGGCCTCGAAGAGCGAGAGCAAGTCCGGCTGCGCGTCCAGCCACTGCTGGAAGCTCGCATAGCATTGCTCGCGGTTGTTCGTCAGGAGGCCGGCGAGGTAACGCTGGTAAGACGCCTCACGGTCGAAGGGCGGATGCGATGGGCTCAGCGCAGTCATGGCGGGCGGGACATTCATCGCGGGCTCTCGTCGGTCGCCGCAACGCGGTGCCGCGGCGGTTCGCCCGCCTTGCCGCAGAGTGCGTTGATCTCACGCTTCAGTTCGATCATCCGCAGTTCGCGCCCGACGGCGACGGTGTTGAAGCGGCCCAAGGCTTCGTTGCGGAGGCGGAGTTCCTCGGCCTGTTGCCGCAACGCCACCTCCGCCTGCTTGCGTTCGGAGATGTCGCGCACAATGGCCTGCATGTGCGGCTTGCCGCCCAAATCCACCCGGTTCAGGGAGACCTCGGCGGCAAAAGGTGCGCCATCCAGCCGGCAGTGTTGCCATTGGAAAATCTGCGGCAGGCCCGTTAAAGCCAGATTGATTAATTTGATGGCCTCCGCTTCGGAAGGCCGCCCATCGGGCTGCGTGGGCGGAGAGAACCGGCTCGGATGGGCGCCAATGATCTGCTCCCGCGTACAGCCAAATACCTTCAACGCTCGAGCGTTGCAGTCCACCCAGCGACCCTCGGCAGCCAGCAAAATAGCCCCTTCCGCGGTCTCGAACAAAGCGCGGTATTTCAGCTCGTTTTCACGCAGCGCCGCCTCCGCTTGCTTGCGGTGGCTGATGTCGCGGATGTCGCACTGGATCACCTTCTGGTCGTTCACCAGATAGACGTTGCTCGTAAACTCCACCTCGATCCGCCGCCCCGTCTTAGTTTCCAGCGCCAGATTTTCATAGCGGATGTATTTCTTCCGCTGCAATTCCGCGAAGTTGGCCTGGTTGGCGACGATGTCCTTGAAGAACCCCAGTTCCCACACCTTCTTGCCCTGAAATTCCGCGCGGGAGAAACCCAGCAACTCGACGAGGAACGGATTCACATCGATGACCATCCCCGTCTCGGCCTCGAGGATCAAAACGCCGTCTTTCGTCGCTTCAAAAAGCCGGCGATAGCGAAACTCGGAGGCGCGCAGTTCCTCGACCGCCTTCATCTGCATCTGGAGAAACTGGCCGCGCTGCTCCCGCCAAACCAAACCCACGCCGGCGCCGGCGGCGAAGAGAAATCCGACGACGGTCGCAAAGATTTGCCAGAACTGACCCCGCATCTGCGCATACGCTTCCTCGTGGTCCAGCTTCGCGATGAGGAACCAAGGCGAGTCCGGAATCCCCCTCAGCGCGGCCAACACCGGCACATCGCGGTAGTCGGTGCCTTCCACGGTGCCGGTCTCGCCCAAGATGGCGCGGACCGCCGGCACATCGCGGCGGGCGAGCGGAATGCGGAGCTCAAGCGCCGCGTGTGACCGGAAGCGAAGGTCGTTCAAATAGAGGGCCTCGTGGCCCTCACGCCGGACGAGGAGCGTCTCGGCGGTGCGGCTCGGCACCGGCAGGCCTTGAATGGATGGAAAGAGTTGCAGGGTCGGATCAACCCGCAGCACCAAGACTCCCAGCGGCTGGGACGCGTTCGCCTCGTCGAACACGGGCACCAGCAAAGCCAGATAGACTCGCCCGTCCGTAGCACTGAGATATAAATCCACCATGTCCAATCGCCCCGACCGCAGGGTGGCTAGACTGCGCTGCAAAATAAAATCAGAGGGCGGAGATCGTCCGGCCGGGATCGTCAGGCGACTGACGCCCGCGGCATCCATCAAACGCACCTCGTCATAGTCATAAGTCCCCGGGTATTTACCCAGCCAGTCTTGCAGTTGCTGTTGCGCGTCCGCGTCCGCCGGCTGGGTGAGGAAGCGCCGCACCAAGCCGGCAAACGCGCGATTCCGCAATAAGAGGGTGACATCCCCGACTCGCTCACGGCGCCACTGCGCCAGCTGGCTCACCTTCAAGTCGGCGATGGCGGAAAGCTGTTGGTCCACCTCACGGACAAACTTCCGCTCAATATTCCGGTAGTAGAAGATGCCTGTGCTCATAATGCCGACCGCCAGCCCGACGAAGATCAGGATAAATTTCAGCGAGGCGGTATCGGCGGTTTGCGCGAGGGGCTGAGCCGAACCGCCGGAGGTCGCGGTTTTGCGCGGCACCGCGTTCCCGACGAGCGCCACTCCCAGCGCGGTAAACAATATCGACGTGGGCAGCGCCATCATCGTCAGGCCGCCCCAGCCATAGGTGCGGAGGCTAGGCGTGAGATAGGACAGGATTTCAGCCAGCCCAATGGTCGTGACCGGCATGCCGAGAATGAGAGGTGCGACCAGCAGTGACGCGGCCCCGCTCACCCGGCGGGCGAATTCGCAGCCTAGAGCGAGCAACGCGAAGCAGAGCGCCGCGTCCGGCGCCATGCGGCCGGGATGCGAGGTGCCGACCGCGCCCGCCGGTTCGGGGAAGAGCCATTGATCGAAGCCGGGGTTCCAGTTGAAGATGTATTCGGCGAGCGAGAGCAGCCCGATCAAACCGGCGAGTCCGCCGCCGAGGCGGGAGAGGACGGGGCCAAGGCGGAAGGCGGAAGGCGGACGGGAGAAAAGCACCGCGAGACCGATCAGAATGAACGCGACGGCGGTGTTGGGTTTCATCGCCACCCAGATCGGCAGGACGCTTTTGAGCGCGGCGATGTCCAGCGCCCGCCCGAGTATCACCATGCCGCCGACCAGGATGGCGAGGGCGCCGGCGAGTGCTGGAACGAGCGTGGCGGCGGCGACCCGAGAGTTTGCGGGTGCCGGCGTCATGCGGTTTGCTCTCCCGGGGCCACGAGAGAAATTTCGGTAGAGCCTGAGCGACCGGGAGTGACGGCGACGGAATTCATTGGCCGGAGCAGGCACCAAACGATGATGGAAGCTTCATAGGGACGGAGGACTGGCCGGTGTCAGTTTAGTCGCTAACAAGGCCACGCACTGCGCATTTATTGCTGAAAAGTCCGCAGCGGGCTTTCGCTCAGGAGCCGGGTGCGGTGGGTGCCGATGCGGCGGCCAGGGCCCCTGGTGGGAAAGCTGCGTTGAAAAAATTGTATTCGGATCGCCGAGGTTGAGGGCTTGTTCGGAGATCGCCGTGGCCGGCCGTCCCTCGGGCGGAGCGTGGAGGTTCACGGGGAAGACGGCCGTGGCTTTCACGAGCCGGAGTCTGCCCTTGGAACGACCCCGGCGCCACGGCCAACGATGCGCGTTTCTTGTCAAAATTTGCGCATCGCCGGCGCCCAAACGGGCGTTATCCCAGCCCGCCGATGAATGCCTCAGGTCGGCCAGTCCGGCCTCCGCGGTTCACCGACTAGGCGAAGCCCGCAGACAAATCCTGCCGCCGCGGCCGGTAATTAGCGGAGTTTACCCGCCCTTGGCGGCGCCGAAGGCGACCGGGATCAGCGGTGCAAAACTTGGCGCTACGCTCCCGGCGTGGACACACCCGACCGCACGACCAGCAGCGGGATCGCCGTGTTGTGCCTGACCTTGTCGATCGTGCTGCCCAGGAAAAAATCGCCCACCAATTTGTGCCCGTGCGACGTCATGGCGATGAGGTCGCATCCCCTCCCCTGCGCGGTTTTCAGGATCTCGGTGGGCGGGTTGCCCAGCGCCAGCTCCGTCGTCACCACGAGGCCGGTCGCACGCAGCCGCCCGGCGATCGTTTCCAGATAAAGGCGGTCGGCGCGCATCTCATCCGACTCGGCGAGCCTGAGTTGCTCGAAATTCCGCGCGGCAAACCCATCCGCCACGTGGACGAGCAGCAGGGCCGAGCCGAGGCGCCGCGCCAGTTCCGCGATGTGCGGCAGGATGGCTTCGTCGGCGCGGCCGTTTTCGAGGGCAACGAGGATTTTCTTGTACATGGCCGGGGGCGGCGCCCGTCATTCGCCGCCGCCGGTGATCCCGGCGATGTCGAGCAGGAGCTTCAGGTTGAGTCCGATGATCAAGAGGGTTGTGGTCCAGCCAAGCAGTTTAATCCACAGCGGATTGGTGAACTCGCCCATTTTGGCCCGTTCGCCCGTGAACCGCATCAGCGGCCAGCAGGCAAACCCCAGTTGCATGCTCAGGCACACCTGGCTCGCCACGAGGAGTTCGGTCGACTTGCTCTCGCCATACAAGCCGATGACGATGATCGCGGGCACGATCGCGATGGCGCGCGTGATCAGCCGGCGCAGCCACGGGCGCAGCCGGATGTTGAGAAACCCCTCCATCACGATCTGCCCCGCCAGCGTGCCGGTGAGTGTCGCATTCTGGCCGGACGCGAGCAACGCCACCGCGAAAAGTACGCTCGCAAACGTCACCCCGAGGACGCCGTCGAGCAGGTGAAAGGCGTCCTGAATTTCCGCCACCTCAGAATGCCCCGTCTGGTGGAAGGCCGCCGCCGCCAGCACGAGAATCGCGCCGTTGATGAACAGCGCAAACATCAGGGCGAAGGTGGAGTCGAGCGTCGCAAACTTGATCGCCTCCCGCCTGCCGCCCGCCGTTTGCTCGTAGCGGCGCGTCTGTACGATCGAGGAATGGAGGTAGAGATTGTGCGGCATCACCGTGGCGCCGAGGATGCCGATCGCGACATAAAGCATCGCCGGGTTGCGCAGGATTTCCATCGTCGGCACGAGTCCCGCCACCACCGCGCCCACGTCGGGTTTCGCGATGAACAGCTCCACCGCGAAGCACGTGCCGATCGTCGCGATCAGCGTGATGACGACCGCCTCAAGGTAGCGGAAGCCGCGGTTTTGGAGCAGCAGCACCACCATCACGTCGAGGGCCGTGATCACGCAGCCCCACACCAGCGGGATGCCAAAGAGCAACTGCAGCGCGATCGCCGAACCGATCACCTCCGCCAGGTCGCAGGCCGCGATCGCCAGTTCGCACATGATCCACAGGAACCACACCGTCGGCCGCGAATAGTGGTCGCGGCAGGCCTGCGCGAGATCCCGCCCGGTGGCGATGCCCAACTTCACGCAAAGGTGCTGGAGCAGGATCGCCATCAGATTCGAGATCATGATGACGGACAGCAGCGTGTAGCCGAACTTCGACCCGCCCGCGATATCGGTCGCCCAGTTGCCCGGGTCCATGTAGCCCACGGCCACCATGAAACCCGGCCCGGCAAACGCCAGGCACTTCCGCCAGAACGAGGCGTTAAGCGGCACCGCGACGGAGCGGTGCACCTCGGGCAGACTCACCATCCCGGAGACACGGCGCCAAGCACCCGAACCGGCCGGCGCAGCGGCTAGATCCGGGGAGGTTGAGGAAGGCAGTTCTGGTTCGGTCATGTCAGAATTCGAAGCGGGCGCTGGTGAAGAATGTCCGCGGCGTGCGCGGACCGTAGAGATAGTAGGGATCGCGGTTCACACCAGCCTCAAGGTCCTGCTGGCGGGCGTCGCCGAGGTTTTTCGCTCCGATCGTCACCGTCACGATCACGCCGCCTGGCAGGGTCAGGGCGCGGGCGACGCTGGCATTCCACACGACGAAGTCGCGCGTCCGCGCGTTCAAGGTGCCGAGGCGCTCGTTGAGCGCCTTCATCGCCCCGGTGTACGTCGCGCTCACCGCCAGATCGGCGAACCGCGGCTCGCGCCAGGCCATCTGGGCGACCCCGTAGCGTTGCGGGGTCTCCAGAAAATTGCGTTCGGCAATCACCCGGCCCGCGCGGTCGTCGAAGACGACGACGGGTTGCTTGAACCGGGCGAACTGCGCCAGGTAGCCGAAGTCGAACCGCAGTTGCGGCACCGGCTGGAACCCGAGGTTGAGTTCCACGCCGCCGACCTCCGCCGCGGGCCCATTGGTGCGCTCGCGAAACACCGCGCCGGTCACCGGGTCGGTTTGCACCGCCGAATTTGTGAACGTCCCCCGCAAGCGGGTGAGAAAGAGCGTCGCCTCGAGGGCCAGCCGCCCGCGGGCGAACGCCGGGGCATACTCGGCGTTCAGCAACGCGCTGGCGGATCTCTCTTCCCGGAGGCTGGCCGCCTGCACGGTTTTGGTCCGGTTGCCGGCCATCAGCTCGATGTGCAGGTCCTCGTCAAAGGCTTGCGGCGCCCGGAACCCCGTGCCAAACGCGGCCCGCAGCGCCAGATCGTCCGAGGGGGAGAACTTGATGCTGACGCGCGGTGAAAACACGGCGCGGTCGAGTTCGGAATTCCGGTCGCCCCGCACGCCGAGCACCATCTGCCAGCCCGGGGCGAACCCCCACTGGTCCTGCACGAATACGCCCAGATTGCGGCCGGTGGCGACATCATGCGCGACCGGAAAATCGGTCACGAACGGGCGCACCGGGACGACATCGTCGAGCCCCTCGCGATAATATTGCCCGCCCAACGAAACCAGATGCCGGCCCCAGCGGCGGTTGGCCTGAACCTCGAGATTGGTGACGTGGTTCTTCGTGTAGCCAAATTCGTCCAGAGCCACCTCCCCCTGGGTTCGGTAGCCGCGATCGAGGAACCGCTGGTCGTTGTCGCCCGCGCCCGGCGCCGACTCGGGCAGCAGCGCCGCGTCCGCCGCACGCCCAAAGAGTCCGCCATAGAAGGTCTGGCGGTCGATGAGGGCGAAACCTCCCGTGACCGTGTAATCGAAATCGGGCGTGACCGTCGCGGCCCAAGTCAGCGAGCCGGCGTCACGCCGCGTGTCCACCCGTTCCGAGATGTCCGCCAGGTTGTCGGGTTGGTCGAACTTGTTGCCGCCGCGCCGGAATTCGACCGTCCGGTCATAGGCCGCGATCCACTCGCCGGCGCCCGACTTGCGCGTAAATCGCAGGCCCGCGACCTCCAGCTTCTTCTTGGTCAAGTCGCTGAATCCATCGGCGTTCAAGTCCACCGGATCGGCCCGGACGCGCTGGCCGTAGGCCGACAGGGTGGTCCGGCCATCCGCGCTCACGCCATCGAGCACGAGGCTGGCCAGCGCGACCGGCCGGCCCTGCACGCGTTCGAACCGCAGTTCCGACATGCCGCCCGAGCGGGCCGGACGGTGGCCGATGATGTTCACGACCCCGCCCACCGCTCCTCCGCCATAAACGGCCGAACCGCCCCCTTTTACGACCTCGATGCGATCGATGAAAATCGCAGGGATCTGGTCGATCCCATAGACCCCGGCCAGGCCCGAGAAGAGGGGCTGGCCGTCGAACAGGATCTGGGTGTATTTCTGCTCCAGCCCGAGCAGCAGAATTTCCGACGTGCCGCAGTTCTGGCAGTTATTTTCAACGCGGATTCCCGGAAACAGCTCGATCGCGTCCGCCAGATTGCGCGGCGCGGCCAGGCGCAGGTCCGCGGCGGTGAGCATCTCGGTGCGGATCGGCGTTTCGCCCAGCCGCTGGGCCGTGCGCGTGCCGGTGACGACCAGCGGTCCGAGTTGCTGCGCCGGATCGGCCCGTGGGCCGGGATCGGCGGCGCGGGCGAGCTCCCCGCCAGCCGCCAGCGCCGCGGCCCACAGTCGGAGGGCGGGAGGCAGCCGGCACCCGGCGCGGGAAAAGTACGCCTTGATCACGAAGCGAAACACGTTGCCGAACCTTAAAACTTCCTATTTTGAGTAGTCAAAATAAATCCTCGGTTGATTCGAATCCGGGAACCGTTATCGCTGCGCCATGGCGACGAGTACGGTTGAAAACTATCTCAAGCACGTGCTGCTGCTTTCCGAGGGAGCGGAGGACCTGATTCCCATGGGCGCGCTGGCGGAGGCGCTGGCCGTGGTGCCGGGCACGGTCACCACGATGGTCAAGGCGCTGGCCGACGCCGGCCTCGTCGAGCACCGCCCGCGCCATGGGGTGCGCCTCACCGCCGGGGGCCGGCGGGTCGCCCTCAGCGTGCTGCGCAAGCACCGCCTCGTGGAAACTTTCCTGGTCAACGTTCTCAAGATGGACTGGGCCGCGGTCCACGCCGAGGCCGAGCAGCTTGAACATGCGATCTCCGACGAAGTGCTCGATCGCCTCGATGCCCTGCTCGGCCATCCCACCACCGATCCCCACGGGGACCCGATTCCCAGCCGGCAGGGCAAGCTCAACTCCCAGGTTTACCCCACCCTCGCGACCTGCGTCCTCGACAAACCGCTGCGCATCGTGCGCGTCACCGACCAGTCGGCGGAATTTCTGCAGTTCGCCGAGCAAAACGGTTTGCAGCCTGGCACGGGCCTGCGGGTGGCCGATCGGAATCTGGTCGCCGGGCTGATCACCCTGAAGCAAACCGGCGCGCGTCCGCTCGTCGTCAGCCTCGCCGCCGCCGGCCGGATCCTCGTCGAACCGGCGCGTTAACGGCCACCGTGGCGGGCGGAACCCCGCCGGTCACCACAACCAGTTCAGTCGCAGGATGTGCACCCAGTCCGTCGCGCTGCGGTTAAGTCCACGCGTCAATTCGTAATCGAGTTGCAGGTTTTTCGTCAGGCTCCACAGCAACCCGGCGCCGAGCGAGCCCCGCCAGTCGGCCAGGCCGGTCGACGCCACCGCCAGCGTGGTCTCGCCATAGAATCCGATCGCTTTTGTCAGGTTGCGCTGGATGAAGCCGGTCGCCAGCCATCGCGCGTCGTAGCCGTTGTTGGCATCGTTGCGCACGACGTCCCACCGGAGCATCGCACCCGCGCGGGCTCCCCCGCCCACGTTCATCGCCCATGGCACCATCAATCCGCCCTCCACCGCCCGGTTGCCGACGCCGCCCGAGTTGGACGGCACTTTCACAGAGGGAATCACGGCGGCCGCGGCACCGCTGCTGTCGTCGCGCCAGAACGTCCATTTCGTGCGAAACTGGAGATCGCCCAGCCCGGAACGCGAAGTCCGCGCCCCGCCAGCAGTCTCGTAGGTCTGGCGCAGGAAAAGCTGGAACCCAACCTGCACGTCCACACTGGAGGTAAGCCCCGCGGAAACGACGGTGCCGGCAACTCCCACCGCGGTGTACCTGTTGCCTGCCGCCGGCGCCCGGTCGCGGTCGAAGCCAAGTGTCACTCCGTCCATTCTCACCAGCAGGTTGCCGGGCGCGACGGTGACCGGGGTCTCGGTAACCTGCGCGGTGCCGCAGGATCCGCCAGCCAGCAACCAACACGCGACCAGCCCGCCGGCGCCCAAACGCCCCGAAAAAATCATGCGGGAGTGAAGGCGAAAGTTCCCGGCGCCCGCCAGCGAAATCCGGCCATAGGCCCGGCGCCCTCACTCCAGGGAGCACCGCACTCCCGCCGCCCGGCCGACTTCCCCCTTGCCGCGGCCGGAAGGCACCGGCCAGAGTCGGGACGATGTCCCAGTCTTTCGCGCGCCTCGTGTTCGCGGTCACCGCCGTGTTTTTCGCGGCGTTTTTCTTGTGGCCGGTCCTGCAGATCCTGAAGGGCGGCTTCATCGACGCGGACGGCAAACTGACCTTCGCCTACCTGGGCGCCCTGCTCGCCGACCCGACCTACCTCGGCGGCCTGCGCAATTCCTTCCTCCTCGCCTGTGCCACGACCACCTTCGCCGCCGCCATCGCGCTGCCGCTCGCGTTCGTCAGCGACCGCTTCCTGTTTCCCGCGAAGGGCTTTCTCGGCTCGCTCATCCTGATTCCGATGATCCTTCCGCCGTTCGTTGGTGCGATCGGCATCAAGCAGATCTTCGGGCAATACGGCGCGCTGAACGCACTCCTGCACCACGTGCATCTCCTCGCGCCGGAGCGGACCATCGACTGGTTTGCGCTGCACCAGTTCTGGGGCATCGCCGTGGTCGAGGCGCTCTCGCTCTATCCGATCATCTACCTGAATTCCCTCGCAGCGCTCGCCAACATCGACCCCGCGATGGAGGAGGCCGCCCAGAACCTCGGCTGCACCGGCTTCCGCCGTTTTCGGAAAATCACGCTGCCGCTTATCCGGCCGGGACTCTTCGCGGGCGGCACCATCGTGTTCATCTGGGCGTTCACCGAGCTCGGCACTCCGCTCATCTTCGACTACAATCGGGTGACCAGCGTGCAAATTTACTATGGGCTGAAGGACATCGGCGCGAATCCCTTCCCGTTCGCGCTCGTGGCCGTCATGCTGTTCTGTTCGATCGCGCTCTACGGCATCGGCAAGGGATTGTTTGGACGCGCCGGTCATGCCATGATGGCCAAGGCCACCACCTCGGGCGGCCCCCGCGCCCTGCCCCGGGCGCAGGGCTGGTGGTGCACGGCGCTCTTCGCCGGCGTCATCTTCGTCGCCGTGCTGCCCCACCTCGGCGTCATCCTCGTGGCCTGCTCGCAGGATTGGTACGGCACGGTGGTGCCGGAGCACTGGACGGCCGACAACTTCCGCCTGGCGCTCGGGCACGACCTCACCGTGCCCGCGATCGCGAACAGCCTGCGGTTCGCGAGTATTTCCACGGTGGTCGACATCGTGCTCGGCCTCGCCATCGCCTACGTCATCGTGCGCAGCAAGATTGCGGGCCGGCAGATTCTCGACTTTCTCGCCATGCTGCCGCTCGCCGTGCCGGGGCTCGTGCTCGCCTTCGGCTACCTCGCGATGTCGCAGGAGGGAAAGTTCTTCGCTTTCCTCAACCCGGTCCGCGACCCGACGGTCCTGTTGATCATTGCGTATTCGGTGCGCCGGCTGCCCTACGTCGTGCGCGCCGCGGTGGCGGGTTTCCAGCAGACGAGCGAAACGCTGGAGGAAGCCGCGCAAAACCTGGGGTGCCCACCGTTGAAAGCCGTCGTGCGGGTCACGCTGCCGCTCATCATGGCGAACGTGATCGCCGGCGGGTTGCTCGCCTTCGCCTTCGCAATGCTGGAGGTCAGCGACTCGCTGATCCTCGCGCAAAAACAGGTCTACTATCCGATCACCAAGGCGATCATGGAACTCTTTCAGTTGCTCGGCGACGGCAAGTTCATCGCGAGCGCACTCGGCGTGTGGGCGATGGTGTTTCTGGGGGTGACGATCGTCGGGCTGAGTCTGCTGCTCGGGAAAAAGCTGGGCGCGATTTTCCGGGTGTAAGCCCGCGCCCGACACCATGCCCTTTCTCGTCGTCGTTTCCCTCCTCTGGGCGTTTTCGTTCGGACTGACCAAGGGCAAGCTCGCCGGGCTGGACGCCACGTTCATCTCCACGGTCCGCCTCGGGCTGGCACTGGCGGTGTTTCTTCCCTTCCTGCGCACGCGCGGGCTCACGGTCCGGACCGCGCTCACGTTATCGGCCATCGGCGCCGTGCAGTTCGGACTCATGTACCTCGCGTTCAACGAGAGCTACCGCTACCTGCAGGCCTACGAGGTGGTCCTCTTTACGATCACGACCCCGGTGTTCGTCACGCTCTTTGCCGACGCCCTGGACCAGCGGCTGCACCGGACCGCCCTCGCCGCCGCCCTGTTGGCCGTGCTGGGCGCCGCCGTGATGGTGGTCAAGTCGCCCGACGTGCGGGTCACGCTGACCGGCCTCGGATTGGTGCAGCTCTCCAATGGAGCCTTCGCCGTGGGTCAGGTGCTCTATCGCCGCTTGCGGGCACGCCAGCCGGACCTGCGCGATCGCGAGGTCTTCGGCCTCCTCTACGCCGGAGCTTTCGCCATCGCGCTCGGTGCGATGCTGCTCCGTTCCGGCGGCATGACGCTGACCCGCGATCCCGTCCAACTCGGAACGCTCGTCTACCTCGGCGTGATCGCCTCCGGGCTCGGCTTTTTCCTCTGGAACGTCGGGGCCACGCGCGTCAACGCCGGGACGCTCGCCGTCATGAACAACGCCAAGGTTCCACTGGGCGTCGCCTGCTCGCTGCTGTTTTTTGGCGAGCGGGCCAGCAACCCGTGGCTGCTGCTCGTGAGTTTCGCGCTCATGGCCGGCGCCGTCTGGCTGGCTGGACGGAAACCGCCCAGCCGCAACACCCGGCATTGATGGAGACGCGAAGCCCTCGGCGCGTTGCTTTCGAAACCCGCCGCAGGGGCGCCACGGCTTCAGTCCTCTCCCTCACCCTCGCTCGCCCGGAGGGTCGGCTTCCTACCCCTTCGTCCGATACGTGCGCGAATGCCCGTTCGCCGGAATACTGATCGTGTAACTCTTCCCGTCCGGCGCGACGGACATCTTGATCACGTTCGCCGGGCACTTCGCGGCATCGGCACCGGTGAAGTTATCGTGATTAGCTACAAACTCGGCCGCGGTATTTTCCTCGTCCGGCACATTGAAACTCCGGTGCACCTGGTAACGCGCCTGCACGAATTTGGCGGCCGCCCGGATCGCGGCGAACGTTCCGGCTTCGCCGCCTTTTTTCGGCCCGTTGTTCATCATCACGACTGTCGGCTCAAGGCTCTGGATCAACACCGGATTATTGCTCACCGCCAGGCCGTGGTGATTCGTCTGATAGACATCAACCACCCCGACGAGGTTGTACGGGGTAACGAGCCGCTCCTCCAGGTTCCAGGTGAGATCGCCACCATCGAAAAACCGGAACGCGCCAAACTGCAGCACGAACACGGCGCTGTTCGCATTGTCGCTGGTGTCCACCGGCTTGGCCGGCGACGAACCAGTGAGCGAATTTTTCGTTTTCCGTTGGGCCGCGGTCGGCTCGACGAATTTCTGGTCGGCGCCGATACAGCGGAGTTCGAGTTTCGGCGCTCCGGCGCCTGCCACCGCGCGCAGGGGGATCACTCCGCCCGGCGCCAGCACCGCGCGTTTCGCCGCGATCTCGCGCCACGGTTTGATCAGGAGCGGAAACGAGGAATTCGGACGCCCGTCCGGATCGCGCTCCGGAATCGCCCGCTGGAAAATCGTGCCGATCGGAATCTGCTGCGCCACCTCCGCGCCGCCCCCGAAGTGGTCGACGTGAAAATGCGTGAGCAGAACGTAGTCGAGCCGGGTCAGGCCCGCCGCCCTGACCGCCGCGACGATCCGGGCCGGATCGCGGCCACCGGGATTGCCAGTATCGATGAGCACCGATTCGTCATTCGGCGTCACGATCAAGGTCGAGCCGCCGCCCTCCGAGTCGATCCAGTAAACATCGAGGGCCCGATCCTTCTGACCGGCGTGGACGAGAGACCCGGTCGCGACGAGCGCGAACCAAGCAAGGGCAAGGCAGGCAGGGTTTTTCATGGGGTAAGTCGGCCCGTCATAACAATCGTCAGAGTCACCCGGTTTCCACTGTAAACTTTGCCCCACGCCGGGGCCAGGCCGCCGCCGCGATTTTGCGCCGACGACTCGGACCGCGCTCCCCGTCGGCCAACGCCGCACCCGACGCGAATTTGCACGGGCCGGGCAATGAACATCCCGCAAGCTGCGAGGCATTTGCTCAAGACGACCATCCCCCCAGCTGCGCCCCGCAACTTTGTCTTCTGCAGGAATGGCTTTACGCCGCGATGCCTTGCCGAATCGTGGGATGACCCCGCTTCTACAGCCTCAGTCAGCCAAGCCGAAGCAAGCTTCGGAGTATCAGACCCAACGCGAATGAATGTCGCATTTGGCTGTTGGACGGCACATCGGCGGACGGGGTTTTATGCCATTGACCGACTCCGGCGAAATCAGGGATCTTCGCCGTGCCCCCTCGCCCCTTGAACGTGCGCTCTTGGATGTACCGCTCAATGACTGCCCCGCCTGAACCGAGGTCGCGGAAATTCCTCCCGCGTTACACTCTGTTTCCACTCTGTGCGATCACCCTTGCCCCGGTGGTTTACATGCTTGCCCGCGGACTGATGGCGGGCCGCAACGTCGCCTATATGGACGACATCGACGGCACGTTGATGTTGCTGATCCGGCTCCACGAAGGATCTTCCCTGTCCGACCTCACTCGCTGGCTTTTCGAAGTCTCCAATGAACACCGGATGGTAACGAGTCGGCTACTCGTCACCCTAAGCTACTGGCTGACGGGCACGGTGAATTTTCAGATCCTGGGCGTGATCGGAAATCTGTTTGTTTGCGGGCTGTGTGCGTTGCTGGTCCGCACGGCCGGAACGACCGAGCGCCGGTGGGGGATGGCCCTGCTGCTGGTGGGATTGTTGTTCCAGCTGCAACATTTCGAGAATTTTTTCTGGTCCGGCTCCTCGATCGACCATTTTCAAGTTCCGCTGCTGGCGGGCGGGGCGATTGTACTGCTGGCCCGGGGCAGCCGGTTGGCCTGGCTGGGGGCGGGCGCTCTGGCTTTGTTGGCAACGTTTACGCTGGCGCACGGCTTGGTGGTCTGGCCCGTGGGCGCCTTGATGCTGGTGGCCGACCGGCGCTGGCGGCATCTGACCAGCTGGCTCTTCGTCGGGGCAGTGACGGGCGGGGTGTATTTTTTGACCTTCGAGTTCAACCCCGCGCACCACGTCGACGCCTTTTCCGGCAGTGGAACTATACGCATCCTCCGCTTTTGGCTCGAACTCCTAGGCGCACCACTCGCGCTGGGAGAACGGAATTTGGCCCCGGCACTCGGCGCGGCGTTGGTGGCCTTGCTGGCCTGGCAAGTCTGGACATTCAAGCTGCACCGGGAACGCATCGCTCTGCCGCTGGCGCTCTGGGCGATCGGCAGTCTGGGACTCGTAGCCGTGGGGCGCGCCAATCTCGGGGCGGGAGCGCTGAGCTCGCGCTACTATGTCCTGGCGTCGCTCGCGTGGGCCCTCGCGATCTTCATGTTACAGCAACGGTGGCGCGATGAAGCCCGCCCCCACCGTTTTCTCGTCTGGCTGGTCCCGGGATTGGCGATCTTCAATCTCGCCGCGAATCTGAAGTTTGCCGGCGAGGCCCGGCGCTGGATCGCCGAGCGCGATCAAGCCATCACTGATTTTACCCGTCATGGCCGCGATGGGACCGGCGTGGCGAAATTGCATCCCCACCCCGACCACGCGACCCGCGTCATTCGACAGGCGGAGGAGCTGGACGTGTTCGAAATGCCCAGCACGTCGGTGGAAAGCCCGCTTCCCGTCACTCTACCCGGAACCGGTTTCTCAACCAGCATCGACCGGTTGGCGGTGGACGAACACCTGGTGACAATCGACGGCTGGGCCGCGGTCGCCGGTCGGGTGGCCCGGCCGGGCGACGTGCACGTCGTGCTGATTTCGGCCAATGAAAAACGCGTGCACACCACGATGACGGTGCCGCGATCGGATTTGATCACCACGTTTCCGGGCGAACGTTGGGGCCAGGCGGGTTTTCACTTCGCCCTTCGCCGGTCGCTCCTGCCGCCCGAGAATTATCAGGTGGGGGTTCTGATCCCGACCGCGCGGGGCGCCGAACTCGTGATGACCAAACAACGATTGGAACTCGGTGACGCCGCAGCGATGATCGAACGGGACAAGGTCGCGCCGAATCGCATCGTCTACGACGAACTCGCGCTGCGCAATCCGACCGCCACCGTTTCCGCCGCCCCCGGCAAGCCGATGCGGGTTTCGTTCGTCGATCTGCACGACAATCTCGTCCAGGTTGATCTCAGCGGCGCCGGCACAATGACGGTCAACCTCGGGTCCGCGACTCCGGTTGAGCCACCGTTGCGGGGGAAGGAGCGCCGGTGGGCCTTTCTGAAGGGGCATGCAACCGTCACGATCAAGGACGCCGACGATTCCACTCATCTGGCAATTTTCTCCGCCCGGCGGCGGCCGATGCTGCGAGGTTCCTCGCCCGGGCACGAGCAACCCGGTGACGGTATCGCCCAGCTTGCGGCCGTTTCGATCGCCAGCCGCAACAACCGCTTCGGCAGCGTGCGGGCCGGCAACGCTCATTTTTCGGCCCAATCCGGCGTCACGGGCATCGACGCGCCGGGCGTGCGGTTTTCCGGTCCGGTCAACGTCGGCGACATCACCGCCTTCGAAAACGCCCGGCCGGTCTTCCAACTCGGCTACGCCAGGGACACTCGCATCGTCGGCGGCGATCTCTTTCAACCCAATGGTAGTGCGGTTGCCGTCAGTGGCGTCTGGCGCTTGCGCTTTGTGCCCGGCCAGACCTCCCGGGGCGTACCGCTGCCGGCCCGCATGAACGGGGCCACGCTTCTTTCCGACGGACAGGATGTGACGGCGCGAGTGACGATCAACGTCAAGACCCTGCCCAACTAGGCCGCCTCGACCCGTGCAGGGCGCCGGGCATTCCTCCATCGCTTGCGGCTAGCGGGCGAAGAACGCGTTGATCTTCTCCGCCACGTCGCGAAATCCGATATCCTCGCCGTAGACGGCCTTGAACTCCACGATGGCCGCATCAGGCCGGCCCAGCGATTCGTAGCACAGGCCCAGTTCGTACGTGATCTCCTTCTTGAGGTCGTCCATCGGGCCGAGTTCGGCCCTGGCCGCGCCGAGTTGCACCACCGCCAGATCGTAGAGTCGCTTCGCCTTGAAACAGCGGCCGAGCCCGACGAGTGAAGCGATGCGTACCGGCGCGCCCTTCTGCGCCTGTTGGAACTGGGCGATCGCCCCGTCGATCTCGCCCGCTTCGAGCAGGAGCGCGCCGAGGCTGTAACGTGCCGCCGCATCGTTCGGGTAGCGCTCCACCGCGCGTCTCGCCTCCGCCAGCTTGAAAGCGGCGAGCTCGTCCCGCGCCGTCGCAGCCTGCGCCTGCAGGGCGGCGGCGCCGGGAGCCGCCGCGGCCGCCGCGCCGGCCATTCCGGCCCGTTGCTCGAGCACGGCCGTCGCCAGCTCCGACTCGTGTTTTTCAAGCGTGGGATCCGTCCTCCCCACGGGCTGCTGCCGCGCCTTGCGAATCCATTCGAGGGCCGCGTCGAGGTTCCCCAACTGCCGGTACACCTGCGCCACGGTGCGATAGTGATTGAGATTCTGCGGCTCCCGGTCCGCGGCCGCCAGCGCCTCGGCCAGCGCATTTCGCGTCGTCGCGGCGGAATGCGGCACGCTTCCCCCGGACGCCGCGGACGCCGCCGGCTCCGTGCGCAGCTTCTCCCGAAAAGTGCCCGTCTTTTCCCAGCCGACCTTCGCCACGGTCTGGGCCACCGAGGCCTTGCGCATCAAGGTCTGCGCCTCCGGGCTCACCGGATCCAGCCGCAGGATCTCGTCGGCGGTCTTCAGCGCGTCCGCCATGCAACCGGCGGCGAACCACGCTTCGCCGAGTGCCAGCAAATTGGCGCGGTTGGCGGGTTCGATTTCCCGCACCGCGTCGAGTGCGAAGGCCGCCGTTTCCCGCAGCCCCAGCCCCTGAGCCGCCTCGGCGAGCAGCTTCAGGGCCACGACGTTGGTTGGATCCCGGGCGAGTGAGGCTTCCGCCGCCACCAGCAGCCTGGCCGGATCCTTTCGTCCGCCACCAAACATAAACGGCGCAGTCGAAAGGCCACTCGATACTTTCGCCATGAAGCCGCCCTTCACCGCCCGCGCCTGCCGCAGCTGGGCGACCCGTTGGAGCCGGCGTACCGGGAGGCACCCAGGCGAGGCCTTCAGCACCTGCGTCGTGACCTCGATCACGTAGTCGAAATTTGCCCGCTCGAGGGCGACACGGGCATTTTCCACCATCTTTTGCTGGCGGGGCTCCAGCGCGGTGATCGGACCTTCAGCCATACGGGGTGCGCGCAACGAAATCGCCCCGCTGCGCCCGGTCAACGCTGGACCGGCAGCGTCGCGAGTTCCTCGTCCGTATAAGGCTGCGCGTGCAGGATGATCGTGCGGCGCATCAGGCCGATCGTCGCCGGCAGCACCGGCGGAGCATCATGCCCCCAGCTGCGACGAATATACGTCAAGGCTGCCGCCAGGGCTTCGTCGGAGAGCATTTCCAGAGCCGGCATGGCCTGGCCCGATCGGCCGGATTTCCCTTTGAGGACGATCCGCGCGAGAACCTGATCCGCGCCCAACACCCAGCGGGAATCGACCAACGGCAATGCCACCCCTGCGAGCCCGCGACCGTCCGGCTGATGGCAGGCCACGCAGACGCTGGCGTAGATCGTGCGGCCTTTTTCAAACAATTGCTGTTCCGCGGCGGTGAGCGGAACCGGGCCGGCCCCGAATTTTCCGGGCCAGATGAACCGCTGCAACAATTCACCCGTCCCCCGGGCGATCTCGGCGTCGGGGCTCCTGGTGGCGAGTTCGAGTTCGCGCGGCAGCGCGGCGAGCTTCCGCGTGGCGGAGGAGCGAACACCATTCAAGAGTGCCACCCGCTGCCAGCGCGGCTGCCCCTCCGATCGGACCAGGGCGAAAAGGCCGTTCATTTTTTCCGCGTCGCCGCCCTGGGCGATCGCTGCCGCCACGGCTTCGAAGACACTCGCATGGCCTTTGTCCGATTCACGCCACTCCGGAGCAGCGGCGAGCCGCTCCAAAAACGCGAGTTCCCGACCCGCGAGGCCGCTGACGACCGCCGGCACGAGGAAGGGCGCCTCAACCTCCGCCCGCAGCAGCCCGGCCAGCATCGCGGCGGCGGCCGGCTCCTGCGCCTCGCCCAGCGACAACGCCGCCTGCAGGCGAACTTCGCGCGAGGGATCGCGGGCGTGCTTCCCGACACCCGCCAAGGCCGCCGCGTTGCCGGTCGCGAGCCAGGGTTCGCTCAACCGGATCGCGGCCGCGCGCAGCTTCGGCGACGGGTCCTCCATGACCCGGGCGACGGTCGTCTCGTCGAGCGCACCGATGCCCTCCAGCGTCCACAAGGCTTGCAGCCGTACGGGAGCGCTGGTGTTCGCGGCCGCGGCCAGCGTCCGCAATTGTGGCGCGACGGATTTGTCCTCCCGTTCCACCAGCAAACGGCGGGCCGTATCGCGCCACCAGCCGTTCGGATGCGAGAGATTTTCGACCAGTTGCGCCGCCGAGGCCTTCGTCAGCGCCGGGGCCGGGCCCGGCTTTTTCGCCTCATGTACGACGCGATAGATCCGGCCCCGCCCGGACGGCCGGTCCAATCCCCGTTCAAGAATCTGCCGCCGCAGGTAGCTCGTCATGTACTGCCGGTGCTGGATGAGGCCGCGATAGAGATCGACCACGTACAGCGTCCCGTCGGGCGCGGAATAGACGTTGACCGGGCGGAAGCGCTCGTCCGTCGAGGCCAGAAACTCCCGGCCCTCGTAGGCATTCCGGCTGCTCAGCATCCCGTCGTCGTCGGTGATCACCGCCCGCCGAACGACATGCGCGGCCGGCTCGGCGACGAAATAGTTGCCGTGGAATTCGGCCGGAAAATTATCGCCGCGGTAAATCGCCGGGCCGCACACCGCCGTGAAGGTTTTCAGCGTCCCGTCCTTGCGGAGCTGCCCATCGGTGTAGCCGCGGTTGACCCCCGGGTTGACGCGGATCGGCCAGACTTCCTGCTCGGTATCGGCGAGTTGGTAGACGCCGGTCGACCCAGCGGCCCCGCGATTGGTCACGACGAGGTTCGGGTTCCGCGCCGGATACTGCGCCGGCACCAGATCCACGCGAATGTAGTTTACGTTGATCGTGGTAAACAGCCGCCCGTAGTCGTCCATGGCCTGGCCCCACTGTCCGCGATGCACCACGGGCGACTCGCGCCACTTTCCGTTTTGCAGCCGGAAACGGCGGCCGTAATAGGCCGCGCCGATCCAGTTGTCCAAACCCCAGACCAACGCGTTGGCGCCGAGTTCGGGATTCGCCTCCGCCGTCGAAAAGTCCGTCGCGATCGCCACTTTCTCGTCCGCCCGGCCATCGCCATTGGTATCCCGCGTGAACCAGAGATTCGGCGGTTCGCCCACGAGCACACCGTGCTCGAGCACCTTGATGGCCCGGACCAGCCCGAGTCCATCCATGTAGACCGTGCGCTTGTCCATCCGACAGTCGTGGTCGGTATCCTCCAGGACCACGACGCGGTTGACCGGCCGGTTTTCGCCGCGGCCGTCGACGTCGGGCATGTAGCTGTGCATTTCCAAAACCCACAGACGCCCCTCGGCGTCGAAATCGAGCGCCACCGGATCGCTGATCAGGGGATCGCTGGCCACGAGTTCGATTCGGAAGCCCGCCGGCAGCCGGAACGATTTCAAGGCCGCTTCCGGCGACAGCACCGGGGCGGCCGGAACCTTCCACTCGGCCGGAGGCGGCGGCTGCACCGTTCCGACCTTGTCGGACGAATCGCCCAACTGGGCGAAAAGCGGCGCGGACAGGGCGAATGCGAGAGCGGCGGAAAATGCAGAACTAGGGAGCAACATCATCGGGACGGCGTGGGGCAGGCCGAACGATGCACAGTCGCGGCCGGTTGCGAATCCGCAAATGCTCGTCGAGCCCGGTTTCGCGAGCAGAAGCCGGTTTCATTTGCATTGACCCACTCTTCGGCTTGTCGCGACCTAGCCGCCAGTTCACCGCTCCCCACGATGAAAAAGACCCTTCTGGCGATCGGCGCCCACTACGACGACTGCGTCTTCGGCATTCCCGGCATCCTGCTGCAGGCGGTGCGCAAGGACTACCGCGTGGTCATCCTCTCGATCATCGGCGACTACACGCAATGGCCGCCGGCCAAGGGCCGGGCGAAGGAACTCCGCGAAGTCAGCGAGACGCTCGCCCACTATCACGGCATTGAAATGCGTTTCCTCGACTACGCCTCGGGGCGGTTTCACCTGAACGAAGAGACCAAGCGTGACGTCGCGAAAGTCGTGGCGGACGTAAAACCCAATATCGCGTTCACGCTCTGGCGCGACGACCGCCATCCGGATCACGAGGCGGCGTCGGCGATCAGTCGCGCGGCCTTGAGCCTGCCGAGTCGCATCCTCGGCGATGCGACCCTGAAAACGCCGGAAACTTTCCTCTTCGACAATGGCCCCGGGCACACGATCGGCTTCGAGCCCAACACCTTTGTCGACGTGAGCGACGTGTGGCCCTCCGCGATGGAATGGCTGGGCCGGCTGATGGAGTTTGTGAACCAAAAGCCCCAGGATCCGCTGGCGCCCGACTCGACGCAGACCGCCCGGACCGCGCTGGCCCGCTACCGTGGCGCCAGCTGTGGCGCCCAGTTTGCGGAGGCTTATTGGGCCATGCGGATGCGCAAATCGCAGATCTTGTAGCCGGGCGCCGTCGCGCACCTCACGGCGACAAGAGCTCGCTGAACGGCCGACGCTCGATCAAGTCCGGCTTCTTCGCGTTGAACTCGTTGGCCTGGATCATCGCGCCCGAATGAAACCAGACCCCCATCAACTCGCCATTCCGGGTGATCGCCGGCAGCGCGCGAGGATCGGTCGCCTTGCCCGCCGCGGTGCGGTTGGCCCAGCCCCGCGCCGGGCCGGCGAAGGTGCGTACCCAGTATTCGCGCTCGTTGGAGAGCACGAGATCGCCGTCCCCGTCGGCATCGAGATCCACGAACCGCAGGCCCTGGTCGGCGCCGCGCGCATCCACCAGGCATCCTGGAGCGGGCAGGGCGAAGGACGCCTGCCGCCATTGCGCGGCAGCCGGGTTCCACAAAAACACGGCGTTCTGCGTGTCGTTGTTCACGATCAGGTCGGAATAACCATCGCCGTCTAAATCGCGGAAACGCACGCCGCGGTCGACGCCGTCGCGCATCGTGAGCAGCGGTGCGCCATCGGCCTCGGCGGGCAGGACACCCTTCTGCTCCACCCACCGCCCGTTTTCGAAATGCCACACCGCCGTGCCTTGCGCGGTGGCCAGCGCGAGACCGGCCCGACCGTCGGGCGCGGCCGTGAAGAATCGCACGCCCGTCGGCTCGGACCGCGCACCGTCCTCCGTCGTCACCAACGCCACGGGCAGCGGCGTTTCGCGCCAGCGCTGCTCCGCCGGCTGCCAGACCCGGGTGATCTGGCGGTGCGAGTTGCCGATGACGACATCGAGAAAGCCGTCGCCGTTTACATCGATCAGCCGCACGCCGTTGTCCGCGCCCGTGGCCGAGCGCAGCGGCGTGCCGGCGAGGAGATTCGTCGTGAGACGATCGAGAATTTCCCGGCAGTTGAGAAACCGCACGCGCCGTCCGTAGGTGCGGTCGGCGTAATCCACCAGTGCGGCGGGGTGCTCCGGCAGGCAGTAGCCGTGCGGATGGCAGCAGATCGTGTGAAGGCCCTGTTTGCCACCACGAGATCCAGCGCGCGCTGCCAATCCTCCACGACACGCGGGCTGCCGGCCTGGTAGGCGTGCACGCCGTGGGCATCGCCCGGGATAATCGGCGGCAATTCCCAGAGGAGGCCGTTGATGACGTAGGGATACGGGTAGTTGCTGACCGTGTTCACGAACTGCTTCGTGAACGGAATGCCCGTGACAAAGCGGCCGAACCGTTCGCGGCCTGCCGCATCGAGCACCCGGTCGCGTGGCAGCGTTTGGTCCGCGGAGGTGAAGACCATGAAGATGCTGCTATCCATTGCGAGGAACTCCCCGGTGGCGGTCCGACGCGGAAAGACCTCCGTGTAGAATCGCGGCGAAGTCGTGTTGCGCGCGTCGCAGCCCGGCATCCGCCACGCCGCGGGTGCGCGCCCAATGGCCGCGGTCAGGCCCGTGACGCAGTCGAGGAAATCGCGAATACACCATTCTAGGCTTTCACCACGACCGGACGGATCGGTGCGAAAATACGGCACCGGGTGCGAGAAGGTGTGCGCCTCGATGGACAGCCCTTCCTTCATCATTCGCTGCAACCACGGATCGTCGCCGTCCGCCTGGAGCGTGTAGATCGAGATCGGCGCCCGACCGTCGATCTTTTGCAGCCGTTCGATCGTCGGCTGCAGGAACTGATAATAGAACGGCGGCGATTTTGCCAGGGCCATCAACTTAAACGGCGAATTCGAACGCCCCATGTCGTCGATCGAAAGTTGCATGACCGCGTCAACCCCCTCCTCCCCCACCCACATGGGCGTGGTGAGCTTTGCCGTCGCCAAGTCCGGATAGTAGGGATCCAACGCATCGAGGTAGGGGAACCGCGAACCCACCCGGTCGTCGGCCGCAGCCGAGCCCAGGGTTGCGACCAGGCCAAGCCCGAGCAACGTCCATTGCCAGATCGCAAAGCCGGGCCGAAGTCTCATTTGAGACTGTAGAGGTATTCGAGCAGATCGTTGAGCTGCGGCGGCGTCATGGTTTTCTCCAGACCCGCCGGCATGAAGGAAACCTCCGACGGTGCGATCGACTGGATGTCCGTCCGCGCAATGCGCGTTTCCGCGAGCGAGACGGAACGCAGGTAGACCGCATCGGACGTTTCCCGCGCAATCGGGCCGTGGGCAGTCTGGCCGTCTTTCAATTTGAGCGTATAGGCGCGGAAGTCCGGCACGATCGTGGAACTCGGAAATACAATCGACTCGAGCAAAGCCACGGTCCGGCGGATGGCGCCAATGCGGGAGAGATCCGGCCCGAGCCGGCCGCCCCGTCCGTTCACCTCGTGACAGACCGAGCACATCGCTTCCTTCGAAAAGAACACTTGCTCGCCCCGCTTGGGATCGGCCGCGGCCGAACTCATTTCGAAGCCCAGTTTGCCCAGATACTGCGCTTGTTCGGCCAGAGTCTGGTGCCGCCGCTCAAACAGCGATTTGCCCGCCGCACGCACCTCGACCGACGGTATCGGGCCAAAGATTTCCTCCAGCTCGTCGGCCGTCACCGCGCTGGCACCCGGTGAAGCCACCAGCGCCCGCGCGAGGGCCACGGCCGTCTGGACGTCCCGCGTGTTGTGAAACGCCGGGGTGAGCAGCGGCGCGGTGAGCGGACCGGCGGTCGCGATAAATTTGATGAGCGCCAGGCGTTGCGCCGGATCGAGCCGCGCCGTCCCCAACGTGGTGGCAGCCGTCACCGGCAGCAGCGGATCGCCCGCCGCGGTCAACTGGGCGGCGAGCCGCTCGAAAGTCGCCGCATCGAGGGCCGTGCGGGGCGCGCGAGTGGCGAGCGCCGTTGTGCGGATCTCGGCGGAGACGTCCGTGCGCCCACCCAGTTCGCCGAGCACCTTGTCGAGCGTCGCCAGCTTGCGCAGCCGCACCACCGCCAGGGCCTCGCGTTGCAACACGGCTTCCGAGCCGCGCAGGATTCTCTCCAACGCGTCGAGCCAGACCGGCGGCATCGCATCGAGCTGGCTGCGGCCGAGCACGCCGAGGAGTTCGCGCCGCGTGGCCAGCGGTGTCGTCCCGTCGACGAGGGCCCGGGCGACGAACTGCTGCACCTTGTCGTCTGACGCGGACGCCTGCAATGCGGTCCCCAGTGCCTGGGTCCGGGCTTCGGCGAGCGCCGGGCGGTGCACCCACTTCGCCGCCATGGTGAGAAGTTCGGGGACCCAGCCGGGACGGTGCGCCAGCGTCTCGATCACGGCCGCCTGCAGGTCGGCGTCGTCGCTGGCGAGCAGCGGCGCCAGATGCTCGCGCGTAAACCGGGGGTTCGCACCGCGGATGAACGTGCTGCCGCGATAGGGATTGACCGCGCGGTTGCCCACGTTGCGCGGCAATTCAGGAGCGGGGCGTTCGACGCCGTTCATCTGATCGACCGCGATCAGTCCGGCGCGCCGCACGCGTGGATTCGAGTCTTGCAGCGCTGCCAGCGTGGCCTCGAAGGCCCCGATACGGATGAGCGCGTAGATCAGGCCGTGTTCCAGGAACGGATCGAGCGCGCCGCGCCGCAGACTGGCCAGCAACGGCTGGACTGCCTCGGGCCGGCCGATGCGCCCGAGGGCCTCGGCGGCCTTCCGGCGTTGCGGCGCCTCATCTTCCACCACGATCCGCGCCAAAGCCGGCAGGGCCGCGCGATCGCGTTCGACGCCCACGCAGTGCAAGGCCACCTCGCGCAGATTCGCGTCCGGGTGGTCGAGCGCGGCACGCACCGCCGCTCGCGCCTCGGCGGTGCCGATGCGGGAAAGAACATAGACGGCTTCCCGGCGCGATCGGGAGGCGTCCGCCGCATTTCCCTGCACCAGTGACACGAGCGGAGCCACGGCGGCGTTCCCGCGCTTGACGAGTTCCTCCACGGCACGGGCACCGACCTTCGGATTTGCTCCGGCCAACAACCCCACCAGCTGCCCGGGCGGCAACGTGCCCCACGCGACCCTGCGCCCCCACGGGTCTTCGCTCCGCAGTGCATTCGTGCGACGCACGCGATAGATCGACCCTGTCACTTCCGCCTTGGCGATCTTCTGCGTGGGGCACCCGTAGTTGAACCACGAGCCCATATCGACCACGAGCACACTGCCGTCGGCATCCTCGAGCACGTCGGTGGGATGGAAATCCCAATCGGTGGTGAGGATGAAATCCTTGTCGGCCGAACGCAGTGTCGCACCGTCGCGGATCAGCGAGTGTTGCTGGATCCGCCGCACGTTGAACTGCGTCGATAGCAGCGAGCCACGGAAGCCGGGCCCGAAGTGATCCGACTCCAGCCGAACGAGACCGCAAAGCGCCGCCGGATAGGCCGCGCTGAAGGCCGTGAGCGGTTGCAGCAGCGGACCGGTACGGGGAAATTCCGCGAGCGTCGGTTCGTCATGCCGCGGATAAACGCCCCCTTCGACATAGTGGAGCAGCATATCGCCGGGATATTGATCCGCCGTGCCGATGAGATCGCCGGTCTCGGTGAACGCCAGTTCCACGGGGTTGTCGAAACCTCCGCCCGCGACGCGTTCGAGCCCCGTGCCATCGTACCGGCAACGCCACACGAGCGAAGCGAGGCCTTCCAAATGCCGGCCTTCGCGCGTGTCGATCCGATAACCGTGACGCCCCTGGGTCCAGTAGAGCCAGCCGTCGGGTCCGGCGAACGGCCCGTGGATGTCGCAGCCGTTGCCGGTGAAACCGAAACGGCCGACGAGTTCCTCGCGCCGGTCGGCGACCCCATCGCCGTCGGTATCGGTCAATTTCCAAATCGCCGGGTGCGACGCGACGTACACGGCTCCGTCATGCCACAATACCCCCTGGGGAAAGATCAGCTGGTCGGCGAAGACCGTGCGCCGGTCGAACTTCCCATCCCCGTTCGTGTCCTCGAGCATGACGATCCGGCCGAGTTTCAGCGGTACGATCTCGGGGCCGGGCAGATTCTTTCCCGTGCCCTCGGCCACGAAGAGGCGGCCGCGATCGTCGAAGCACGCGAAAAGCGGATACTTCACGAGCGGATCGGCCGCCACCTGCTCGACCACGACACCCGGTGCCGCCCGAAACTCATCAGCCCGCAGGGCGGCCGACAGCGCGAAAAAGGCGACCAACACCAAGGCCGGACGCTGAATGAACAGGAGAACAGTCATGGGATAATCAGTTGAAATCGATCGGGCTGGCTCGGACGCACCTTGGGGAGGGGATTCCCATCGTCGGCCAACTTTTCCCGTGCCTGCAACCCTGGATCACCGCTCCAGGGCCCAGGCCACACTGTTGACCAGCAAGCGACGGAACTCGCCGTTCTTGAAGTCGTCGGCATCGCCCAGCGACGTGTAGAAAATCCGGGCATCGCGCGGCCCATACCGGTGCGTCCACGCGACCGGCTCGGAACGCGGTTCCGTTTTGTCACCGACCGTCACGGGCGTCGATCCGATCAGCACCGGCACCGTGCCCGGCTCAAGCGGGCTGACGATGTAAAGGGGGCAGTTGCCGACGAGCCTGGCCAGATCGAGACCCTGGGTAATGCGGTGAGTCTGGGCGCCCGGGGCCAGCGCGACCGTCGTTATCTTCTTGTTCCGATAGTAGGTCGTATAGTGCCCTCCCAGCACTTCGGGATCGAACCGTTCCCAGGTGGCGAGCCTCGGATCGGGCAGCTTTTCGTTGCGGGCGAGCGCAAACGCATGGGAGGCCGTGCGGATGCCGACGAGCGGCTTGCCGGCCGCGAGATGCGCCCGCACCGCATCGAGCTGCTCCTTCGGCGGAAACCGGCGCCGGACACTGACGAAAAGGAGATCGGCGTCCTTGAGCGCCGCCACGAGCCCGGGGAAATTGTGCTTATCGTTCGCGTCCGCGCTGACGATCGTAACGCGATAGCCGAGCGGCTTGAGGTCGCGGTCGGCAAACACCGGTAACGACTCCCACGTGTGATACTCCTCTTCACCGATCATGAAGACCACGTGCGCCGGCGCGCCGGACAACGCCGCGCCGAGGCTCAAGGTGAACAGGATCGCAGGCAGGCGCAAAAGGCGGGAGAGCATGGTCGGGGGATGGTTTGGGGATGCGAATACCGCTGATTTTTATTTCTCGCTGAATCGGGAGGAGGCGGAGTCGCCGGCGATTGCCGGAAGCATACATGTTACGCTTTTGGAGCGCTGCGGCTCACGGGCAAAATTACAGTCGTTTCAAAACGTCCAACGCCTTCGTTTCGTACATCCCCTGCCATTCGGGAGCCATCAGGCAGTTGCTGTCCTCGAGCGCATGCCCGACGTTACGCAGCTGTTCCGCCGTCGAGGCATAATGAATGTAGCCGTTGGAATAACCCGCCACAAAGGTCAGTTCATACGGTGAGGCCTTTTTGAGGTTGAGCCCGATCTGCACGGTCAACTCTCCCGGAAAAGTGACCAGCCGGAAGTCGCCGATCCGGATCCCCATCACCTCCACCTCGATCGGTTTCCCCGCCGCCTGGTTGTTCGCCTGATTCGTCTTCAACAATGCCAGGTTGGTCTGGAGCCTCACCAATTCCTCCATGATGTAGATGTTGGCGGTGTAATCCTGCATGCGTTTGCGATTATCGGCATCAAGAGTGACCAGGTCGCTTCGCCCCATCGCCTTTTCCCGCAGGTAGCGCTGGGCATCGCCGAGGGGAAATTCGCTGGAGTAATTGTACCGCATGACCATCGGGAGGTAGGTCTTCAGATTCAGCGGCGTCCCCTTCAAGGCTTGCAGCAACCGGACCTGTTCCGCCTGCAACTCGGCGATGACATGGGCGTTGTTCGCGCGGGGCAGCGCCAGGGTCTCGTTGATCACGTTGAACACCCCGCTCTCCTGCGTCTGGATCTTCTTCACGGCCCGCAGGGTGCTCAGGCCCAGCCGGTTTCCCAGCGGCTCGGGATCCCGCAAGACGGTGTAGTCCTTGTAGAGGATCGGAGCGACATCACCGGCGCAGCCCTGCACAAACAGCGCGACCGCGCCATTTCCGAGATTCTCCTCGATGACCTTCGCGGCAAATCCGTTGACGTCCGCCGAATTCGCCCCGTGCGGCGACGAAAGGTTGGGATGCATCGCGAAATTGAAGAGCACCGCCAGGGGCTGGCCGTTTTTCCGATCCAGCCGGATCACCCCGATCTCCGGATCGACCGGGCCGATGCCCGCGATCTCGCTGTCGGCAGGCAGCGCATAAGCGTGGCGCAGGTCGGCCTCCCGCCCGTTCTTCAAACGGACGCGCCGGTTCTCCATGATCTTGTCCTCGTGGCCCGCGCCTGCGCCGACAGAGACCGGGACCATGTTGGCCCAGGCCTCCTTCACCGCCCGGATCGTGCGCTGCTCGATATCCGCGCAGATCGAGCCGTGGCGATGGGTGGCATTGAACATGATATTCTTCGGGAGAATCTTCAGGTCCTGCTGCAACTGCGCGCGGACGTTGCCGATGTAGTCATTTCGGATCGATCCGATCTCGGCCACGGCGACGGCATCGACCGAAACGATCACCGCCCGCGTGGTCTCATTGCCGATCACCAGGGCCGTCACATACCACGGCTCGTTCGCCAGGGGCATCCCGGGAACGGTGATGTCCACTTTCGCGACCCCGGCCCAGAGTTGGGAGGCGGCCGCGGCCGCCGGCAGCCGGGGCGCCAGCAAGGCGACAGCCACGATCGCGGTGGCGAGGCGCATCAAACCAAGGATCCGCCGGGAATTCCCCAGCCCGAGAGACTGACCGAACCTGCGCGAACGGAGTGTTTTCATAAAATTGGTGCCCGTGGGGGCCGACGCACCGAAGATCACTTTCACGTGGTGGATGACCTCAGTTCGGAACGTTTTCAAATCCGAGGCGCAGCGAAACGCGAATCGTCATCAGCGGCGACGGGGAACGTCACGGAGGTTGATTGATTTCATGCGCGGGTGCGATCCATGCAGCAAGAATCGACCAACGCCAGCGCTCGGTAGACCTGGCCTCCCGTTACGCAAAGCCGCACTCGGGCATCGCCAGCACCCACCCGTTCGCGGCGAAGGGAAAAGTGGCGCGGTCTGGAACCTGCGGTCTCGGCCCGTCGCCCTGCCACCGCGCGGGCAACCTTCAGCAGGGCTCCGAAGCCCCCACGCCGCACCGGTCGGTTCGCCGGCGGGGCGATGCGCGCTGCCGGGCCGGGCCTAAAGCCGCTTCAAGACGTCGAGGGCTTTCGCTTCGTAAAGCGCCTGCCACTCCGGCGCCAGCAGGCAGTCGCTGTCCTCCTGCGCGTTGCCCACGTTCTTGAGCTGCTCGGCGGTCGGAGAATAATAAATGTATCCGTTCGAATACCCGGCCACAAAGGTGAGCTTGTGCGGCGAGGCCTTTTTAAGATTGAGGCCGATTTGCACGGTTAATTCGCCGGGAAAGGTCACCACGCGAAAATCGCCCACCCGGATTCCCATGACTTCCACCTCGATGGTCTTTCCCGCCGCCTGATTCCGCGCTTGATGTTTCGTCAGCAGCGCCAGGTTCGTCTGGAGCCGCGTCAGCTCCTCCATGATATAGATATTCCGCGTGTATTCCTCGATCCGTTTGCGGTTTTCGGCGTCCAGCGTGATCATGTCGATCCGGCCGATCATCTTGTCGTGCATATACCGGTAGGCGTGCGACGAGGGAAAATCCTTGGAGTTGTTGTACCGCACCACCAGGGGAACATACATCTTGAGGTTGAGGTAGGTGCCCCTGAGGGATCGGACCAGTCGCAGTTGCTCCGCTTCCAGTTCCTTGATCCGCCCCGCGTTGTCAGACCTCGGGAGTGAAAGGGTCTCGTTGATCACCTTGAAAGCAGTGGTCTCCGCGGTCTCGATTTTTTGCACCGCCCGCATCGTGCTAAGACCGAGCATATTGCCCAACGGTTCGGCATCCCGGGGAATGGCGTCCTCCCGATACAAAAACGGGTTGATGTCGCCGCCGCAGCCCTGCACGAAAAGCGCGATGGCGCCATGGCCGAGATTTTCCTCGATCACCTTGCTCGCAAATCCCGTGACGTCCGCCGAATTTCCGCCATTCGGCACCGACTGGATCGGATGCATGGCAAAATTATAAAGCACGGCCAGCGTCCCACCGCTCTTCCGGTCCAGTCGCAACACCCCGATTTCCGGATCGACCGGTCCGACGGAAGCAACTTCCTGGTCGGCGGGAAACGAATACGCCTGCCGGACATCGGCATCGCGGCCGTTCTTCAATTTGACCCGCCGGTTTTCCATGACCCGGTTTTCGAAGCCGGTGCCGGCCCCGACCGTGACCGGCACCACCTTCGACCACGCTTCCTTGACGGCTTGGACCGTGCGCTCCTCGACGTCTCTGCACGGCACCCCGTGGCAGTGACTGGCGTTAAACATGACGTTCGCCGGCACGACCTTGAGCTCCTTCTGGAGCCGTGCCCGGACATTGCCGACGTAGTCGTTGCGGATACTGCCGATTTCGGCCACTGCGACGGCGTCGACCGTGATGATCACTGCCCGCGTCGTTTCGTTGCCGATCACCAGGGCCTTCACAAAAAGCGGATCGTTGACCAAGCCCACCTCCCGGTTGGTGATGTCCACCTTGGCCGCGCCCGCCCAGAGCTGACTGTCGGCCGCGATGGTGGCTGGAGTCGCCCCCAGCACCACGAGGAAAAGCAAGATCCCGAACCTTCGGCGGACCGGCTGAAGTGCCGAGGCGGACGACTGCGAGTGCTGGCACCATTTTGACGAATTGGTTTTCATTGGGTAGGGGTGAGCAGAATTCAAAAAGTCAAACGTGGTTCACGCGCAACGTCCATCGAAGTGACGCGGGGTAAACTCACTTAAGATTTTGAGCGAGTTAATCGAGCGTCGCTCCACCCGGTTAGCGTTCGGATGGGTTGACCGGATTGTCACGGGCCCAGACCGGCGGAGGCAAACGTCTTGGCCACACACGAGCGGTCATGACCGGATCGGCCCGACGCGGCCGTGAACCTGATCGATTCCATTTTCTCGATCAAAACCTCCAATGCTGTTTCCACGCAGACGAGCCGGCCGCTCACAATCGTGTAAATGGGAATCGAACCATCACCGGCTGATGTCCGCTCTCCGATTTTCCTCATGGATGGTCCAAAGTGGGACCCCACCTTGGAAAACCTCGCATTAAGCGGCATCTTGCGGGCGGACAAGACCGACGCTTTAGTAAAAATGCTCGAATCGGAATTTCACCTGATAGCGGAGCGGCGAGCGCAACAAATTATTCTCCGGAGAGCCCGCTGACCGCGGCGAGACGCGGACGCTAGTGGTTGCTGGGAAGGACGGTGAGACGCCACGTCACTTTAGCGACGCGGCCGGGCAACTACCGCACGACTAACTCCTGGCGCGCGGCGGCTTCCAACCGCGCCATACCGTCAGCCACCACCGCTTCCGTCGGCCCCTCGACCAGCAATCTCAATTTGGCCTCGGTGCCCGACCACCGGACCAGGACGCGACCCTGCGCCCCCAACTCGGTTTCAAGCTCTCGGACCGCCCCGGCCAGTCCCGGCAGGGATTCGAGGGGCTTTTTTTCCCGCACATTAAGCGCCGCCGTTCGCTGGGGAAATTTCTGCAGCGCCCGCCGCAGCTCGGAAAGGGGCCGGCCGGTCGTGAGCATCACCTCGATCACTTTCAGCGCGGCCATCAGTCCATCGCCCGTCGGCGAAATTTCCGCGCAGACAATGTGGCCCGAAGATTCGCCGCCCAGCGTGACGCCTTCCGCCTGCATCCGCTCGATCACATAACGATCGCCCACTGCGGTGCGAACCACCCGCCCGCCCGCCGCCACCACCGCCGCGTCCACGCCGAGATTGCTCTGCACCGTGATCACCAGCGTCTTCTTCACCAACCGTCCCCGCGCCAGGGCATCCACGGCAAGAATCGCCAGGATCTCGTCGCCATCGAGGACCTCGCCCCGTTCATCGCACAACACGCAACGATCGCCGTCGCCGTCGTGCGCAATCCCGAGTCGGGCCTGCCCACCGCGAACACGGGCCGCCAGCGATGCCGGATGTTCGCTCCCAACGCCGGCGTTGATATTGGCGCCATCCGGCGCGTTGCCGATGGCGATCACGTCGGCACCATAGACCCGCAGGACCGCCGGCGTCGTCACCCAGGTCGCACCGTTCGCCGTGTCGACCACGATTCGCCACCCGCGCAATGCGCCCGCCGGCAACAATTGGCTCGCCGCTGCAATATAGTTGTCGACCGGGCGCGCTTCCGCGCCGCGGACAGGTGTCGTGTCCCCCGGCACGGTTGGCAGCGTGTCCGGCAACCGCGCTTCAATTCGCACCTCGTCCTGATCGGTAAGCTTGATGCCGCCACGGCCAAAAAATTTAATGCCGTTGTCCTCGGCCGGATTGTGAGAGGCCGTGATCACCACGCCCAACGCCGCATTTTCTGCGCGCACCGCCCGGGCTACCGCCGGAGTGGGTAACACCCCGAGGCCGATGGGCTCGACTCCACCGGCCCGCAGCCCCCGCGCCACCGCCGCTTCGAGCGCGACGCCGGAGGAACGCGTGTCGCGTCCGATGAAGACCTGCGGCTTGCCGGTGGAGAATGCCGCCGGATCGTTTTCCGCCAGCCAGCAGGCGGCCGCATACCCGAGGCGGGCGGCGAAGTCGTCGTTGATCAACGGTCCGCCATACGGACCCCGCACGCCATCGGTGCCAAAAAATTGCCGCTTCATGCGTGGAAAAATCGGTGGACCCAACCGGGCGCGCCTCGGCTCAAACGGCCCGCCGCGCTCTCCCACCCGAACCGTCCGGTGCTCATGAACGGTAAAACTCCCGCGTTGCCGCAATTTTCTTTCTCACCGCTCCACCCAGCAACAGGTCGCGGGCCGGAGCGAGGCCGTCCCGCACCGTGGGCACCCGGCCGACGATCCACATCGCGACCGCAGCATTCAGGACGATGGTATCGACGAGGCCGGCGGGACCGCGCCCCTCGAGCAGCGCTTCCACGATCGCCAGATTTTCCGCCAGATCGCCGCCGGCAAGATGCGTGAAGGGGGAAAGCTCGAGTCCGAAATCGCGCACGTGCCACTCGCCGTCGATTTCCCGTAGCCGGCCGAAGCCCCGCACGCGGTTGGCCGTCGCGGTCGTCAATTCGTCGATACCGCGATCGGACGAAATCACTCCGTGGGCCGCGAGCCCCGCCGCTACGCCCAAGGCATCGAGGGCTTCCGCCAGCTTCGGCACCCACGCGCTCGAAAACGACCCGAGCAGGACGTGCGCCGGCCGGCCGGGATTGATCAGCGGACCGAGGATGTTGAAGACCGTCCGCTGTCCGCGCGCCGCCAGGGTCTTGCGCACCGGGGCGATGTGCTTGAACGACGGATGATAACGCGGGGCAAAAAAGAAAACGAAACCAAGTTCGTCCAAGGCCCGCCGCAATTGCTCCGGCGACGCCTCAAGGTTTACCCCCAGCCCGGCCAGGAGATCCGCGCTGCCGCACTTCGACGTGATCCCGCGGTTGCCATGCTTCATGACGGCGATGCCACCACTCGCGAGCACCAAGACCACGAGACTGGAAATATTGAAACCGCCGGCATGGTCACCACCCGTCCCCACGATATCGATGGCACGGTCCGCCCACGCCTCCACTCCGGGGTTCAACGCGCGGGCCCGGAACGCCCGGGCAAAAGCCGCCACCTCCGCGGCCGATTCACCCTTGGTCGCGAGCGCCGTGAGGAACTCCGCCTTCTCGGGCTCAGACACCTCCATCGCGGCCAGCGCGGTCGCCGCCGCCTCCACTTGGGCCGGAGCCAGATCGCGGCGGGCGAGGAGTTGGGCGGTCAATTCGGCGAGCAGGGACATGCAACGACGAGTCAGCCGCGCATCCCGCTCGCCGCAAATAAATTTGCGCCGCTTTCGCAAAGCTGAAAACAAGCCGCGTGCGGAACATCGTCGTCGCCCTTATCCTTACCCTGCTTGCGCGCGGAGTTTTCGCGGCCGCGCCGCCCGTCGGTCCCGCCATGGCCACATCCGAGGCGGCGGCCGAACTCAGCATTCCCGACGCCATCACGCTGGGCATCGTGGAGGGGGTGACGGAATTTCTGCCGATCTCATCGACCGGCCACTTGATCATCGCAAACCGGTTCCTCGGACTGGAGTCCCGCCAGCAGTTGCTCGGACGTGACGGCAAACCGCTCTGGTATCGCAAGCCCTCGCCAAAACATCCCGCCGGCGAGCCGCTCACGCTCAAACTCGCGGCAGATACCTACACGGTCGTCATCCAATTTGGCGCAATCGCCGCGGTCGCCCTGCTCTATTGGTCGCAGCTGATCGCCGTGGCGCGCGGTCTGCTCGGGCGCGATCCCGCGGGTCTCCGCCTGGCGATCAACCTCATCAGCGCATTTATTCCCGCGGCGGTCATCGGCCTGCTCGCCCATGATTGGATCGACGAACACCTTTTCTCCGTCGGCGCGGTGATCGTGGCCCAGGTCGCCGGAGCAGGGCTCATGTTTTACGCGGAATCGTGGCGCCGCCGGCGTTGGACACAGCCCTCCCAGGCCGATGCCCGCGAACCCACACCCCGCGCTGCCGTCATGATCGGCTTTCTTCAATGCTTCGCCCTCTGGCCGGGAACCAGCCGCTCGATGATGACGATCGTCGGCGGCTATTTCGCCGGGCTCGATCCCCGGCGCTCCGCTGAATTCAGCTTCCTGCTCGGGTTCGTCACCTTGAGCGCCGCCACCCTCTTCAAGAGCTACAAGAGCGGCGCCGCGATGATTCAGGTCTTCGGCTGGTCCCAAGTCCTGCTCGGCGCGATCGTGGCCGCGGTCACCGCCGCCGTCTGTGTGCGGTTTCTCGTGCATTGGCTGACCCGGCACGGGCTCGCCGTGTTCGCTTGGTATCGCCTCGGACTCGCAACCCTCCTGGCGGTCTTATTCTATCTTTAAATCCAGCCACGGATCGGAATTCCGGCCAAAAGTGGGCCCGCCCGCGCGGCCTGATCCCACAACGCGGGTGCTCACTTTCCACCTCTGAAAACGAGCGCCCCATATGACGCTTGACGCGTCGAATCACCGCCCTTTACTCCGACCCTTTCAACACACCCGCGGGTGTTTTTCACGAAACGCGCGCACTCAACACCCTCCTCCCATGGCCAATCCGAAACGCAAGCAGTCCAAACGCCGCAGCGCCAACCGCCGCGCGGCCAACGCTTTCAAGGCGCCCGAGTTCGCCAAGGATCCGACCGATGGCAGCATGTTCCGCCCACACCGCGTGAATCCCAAGAATGGGATGTACCGCGGTCGCCAGGTGCTTAACGTCGAGGTCTAATCCTCCCGGCGCTCCCGCCAGCCATCCCTGCGATGGTCAACCATTCCTCCGGGCACGGTCTTATTGCCGTTGACGCCATGGGCGGAGATCTCGGCCCAGCCGAGGTCGTTGCCGGGGTAAAGCTTGCGCTGGACCAGTATCCCGCGCTCAACGCCATCACCTTGGTGGGGGACGAGGCTTTGTTGCGTCCCCTCATGGCCGAAGCCGGACTGAAGGACAACCCGCGTGTCGCCCTTCATCACGCCTCCCAAGTCATCACGATGGAGGACAAGCCGCTCAACGCCCTGAAGAAAAAGAAGGACGCCTCGATGGTTCGCGCCATTGAGCTGGTCAAAGGCGGCGAGGCCCGGGTCGTGGTGAGTTGTGGCAACACCGGCGCGCTGATGGCCGGCGGAACCCTCCGGCTCCGTACCATGGAAGGTATCTCCCGACCGGCGCTGGCCGCAATCTGCCCGCGCAAGAGCGGCCATTTCGTGCTGATCGATGCCGGCGCCAATCCGGAAGCGAAGCCAGAGCACCTCGTGCACAACGCGATTCTGGGCAGTCACTACTGCCGCGTCATGCTCGGAGTGGCCCGCCCCCGCGTCGGCCTGCTGACCATCGGCACCGAGGAGGGCAAAGGCAACGCGCTGATCACCGAGACCAACGAACTACTGCGCCGGATGGGCGACCTCATCAATTACAAGGGTCCGATCGAGGGTTTCCACGTTTTCGAGGAACACGTCGATGTCGTCGTGTGCGACGGTTTCGTCGGCAACATCCTCATCAAGAGCTGGGAGTCGCTCGTGAATTTCTTCAAGACCATGCTCAAGGAGGAACTCGGCGCCAACGCCCTCCGCGCGACCGGAGCCCTGCTTTCGAAGGGCGCATTCACCGCCTTCAAGGAGCGCGTGAACCCGGAGCGCTACGGTGGGGCCCCGCTGCTCGGCCTCAACGGCCACATCCTGAAAGCCCATGGTTCTTCGAACTGCCGTGCGATCAAGCACGCGATTCACGCCGCGAACGAAATGATCAAGGCCGACATCAACCAGCACATCGAGGCCGACATCGCGCGCGCCAACGAATTGCTCGCTCAACCCGTTTTCCTGTGAGGCTCCGCGCCGTTTCGGCCCCGCGCCACCTCCCGACCGGCCCGGCGGTCCTCTCCCCCGTCATCCTCGGCACCGGGTCTTACGCGCCCGAACGCGTCCTCACCAACGACGAACTCTCGCGCATGGTCGACACCTCGGACGAGTGGATCATCACCCGCAGCGGTATCCGCGAACGCCACATCGCCCGCCCCGACGAACCGACCTCAGAGATGGGTGTCCAGGCCGGGCGCCGCGCCCTCGAGGACGCCGGACTCAAGGCTGCCGACATCGATCTGCTCATCGTCGCGACCATGACGCCGGACATGCCGATGCCCGCAGCGGCCTGTATGATCCAGCACAAGCTGGGTGTGCCGACCTCGGCCGCATGTTTCGACCTCAATGCCGCCTGCTCGGGCTTTGTCTACGCGCTCGATACGGCGTGCGCCATGCTGTCCTCGGGCCGCTATCGGCATGCCCTCGTGATCGGGGCGGAAAAACTGTCGACTCTCCTCGATTGGAAGGACCGGACTACCTGCGTGCTGTTTGGCGATGGCGCCGGCGCCGTCGTGATCGGGCCGGGCACGGAACCCGGTCGCGGGTTTCTCGGCGCCCGCTTGGGAGCTCTGGGCGAGAGCGGCGACCTGCTTTGCATACCCGGCGGAGGCAGTAACCTGCCGGCCACCGCGGCCTCGATCGCGAGCGGGCAGCACTTCGTCAAGATGAAGGGCAAGGAAGTCTTCAAGCTCGCGGTTCGGGTGATGGACGAAGCCGCGCGCGATATTCTGGAACAACATCACCTGCGCGCGGATCAGATTTCGCTCGTTATCCCGCATCAGGCCAATCTCCGGATCATCGAAGCCATCTCCCAATATCTCGAACTTCCGATGGACCGCTTCTTCGTCAACGTCGACCGCTACGGAAACACCTCGTCCGCTTCGATCCCAATCGCCCTCGACGAGGCGCGACGCAGCGGCCGGATCAAACCGGGCGACATCACCCTGATGGTCGCATTTGGGGCGGGCTTGACCTACGGAAGCGCGCTGATTCGCTGGTAACTTCCTTTTTCGATGCGTCTCCTTTCCGCCCGCGCCACCGTTGCACTCCATTTTCTGTTTGCGGTCAGCTGCCTCCTGACCACCACCGCCCGCGCGGACCTGGTTTGGACCAAGCAAAGCGGCTGGAGCGTCGAAGGGGGCGCCCTTTCCGGCGTCGTCGGAGCCGACGCGCGCAACGCCCTGGACTTGATGAATCGCGCCCGGACGGACGAGGAAAACGGGAGCTTGGGCGGCGCGATCAAGAGCTATCTCGCCGTCGGAAAGCGCTATCCGAACTCCATCTACGCCCCGGAAGCCCTCTATCGCGCCGCACGAGTCTACTTGGTCCGGCATCAGTACAACAAGTCCTTCGACAATTTCCAGGCCGTGCTAAGCCGTTACCCCAACACGAAGCGGTTCAACGAGATCACAGGGGAACAATACCGTATCGCGAGCGCCTTGCTGGACGGCGCCCGCGCCCGTGGACTCCTGGGGATACTTCCCGGCTTTCGGCAGCGGGAGAAAGCGATCGAGTACTTCGAGTCGATTCTGGTCAATGCCCCCTACAGCGACTACGCGCCGCTCTCGCTGATGAATATCGCCCGGGCTCACCAGAAATTCAAAAACGACGAGGCGGCCATCGATGCGCTCGACCGCATGATCAACAATTACCCCCAAAGCCTCCTCGCGCCCGACGCCTACCTCAAGCTCGCCCAGACTCACGCCAAGCTGGTGGACGGACCCTACTACGATCAGGCCAATACCAAGGAATCGATCACCTACTACGAGGATTTCATGATCCTCTTCCCCGGCGACACCAGCATCAACGTGGCGGAAAAGGGTCTCGATTCCATGAAGCGGATGCTCGCCGACAGCAAAATGCGGATCGCCGATTTCTATTTTTATCGCCGCAAGAACTACAAGGCGGCGCGCGTGTTTTACAACGAGGCGATCACCGCCTATCCCGATTCGGAAACCGCCCAGCGCGCCAAGCTCCGACTGGTGGACGTCGAAGCCAAGGCCGCCGGTCAGGCCGTCGCCCCCGAGGGCAAGGCGCCCGGCGACGCACCGAAGAAAAAGCGTTTCTGGCTGTTCTAGCCTGAAGCAACTGTTCCACCCGCGGGCCATCTCCGGCGTCCAACGATCGCATGCCTGGCGCCCTGCACCCGCGTTAACGTGGAAACGCCGACTGCCCTGCCCATCCGCGCCCGGGCGCGATTTTCCGTCGCGCGTTTGCGGCTGATCGTTTTCGCCTGGTTTCTCGTGTTCGGGCTCGGTGCCTGCGCGCACTATCAGCTCGGCACCGGCTCGACCGTCAGTTTTCGCACCCTCTATGTCGCTCCCGTCGAAAACAAGACGCTGTTGCCGCAGGCCCGCGCGTTGCTCAGCACGCAGCTGCGCGCGACCTTGCTCCGCGACGGCCGAGTGACGCTCGTTGATTCACCGGCCTCGGCGGACGCCACCCTTCAGGTCGTCATCAGCGACTACCACCGGGAAATCGCCGCGGTGCGCGAGGACGACACCGGACTGGCCCGCAAATTCAACCTCGTGCTCGGCACCATCTGCACGCTTCGGGACAATCGAGCCGGAAAAGCTCTTTTTGAGAACCGGCCCGTCAACGCGACCCGGGAAGCCTTCACCGACAGCGGCCAGCTCCAGTCCGAATACCAGACGCTGCCCCTGCTCGCCGAGGCGCTTTCCGCTCGAATCGCCCACGCCGCCCTGGACGTGTGGTAAGAGAAGTAAGGCGGGCGCCGACTCGCCCTCCGCCTCCCGTCCGGCTGCACGGCGCCGTGCGAACCGGGCAATCCGGGATTGAGCTTTTTCCCGCCTCAGCGTCGATTGGCGTCGCGATGCCTTCGCCCTACTCTCCTTTGCTCAACCCGTCCCTTCTCGCCGGTGACCACGCCAACCTCGCGGCGAGCGTCCGCGACGTCGCCGACCTCGGACTGCCCTGGCTGCATTGCGACATCATGGACGGCCATTTCGTGCCGAATCTGTCCTTCGGGCCCGAGACGCTCGCCGCGCTTCGCCGGAGCGGGGTGAAGCTTTTTTTCGACACCCACCTGATGCTCGACGAGCCACACCGTTACATCGAACCCTTCGCGAAAGCCGGCGCCAATCTCATCAGCATCCACATCGAGCCCGCCTACGACCATGCCGCCACGCTCGCCCGCATCCGCGCCTTGGGCTGCCAGTGCGGCATCGTGCTCAACCCCGGCACCCCGGCCACCGCGATCGAACCATTCCTCGCCCAAGTGGACCTCGTCCTCGTGATGACCGTACAACCGGGCTTCGGGGGACAGGCCTTCCGCCGCGACATGATGCCGAAGGTGCAACAAATCGACAGCTGGCGCCGCGAACGCGACCTCGCTTTCCGCCTCGAAGTCGACGGCGGCGTCGATCTCGCGACCGCGGCGGAATGCCGCGCCGCCGGGGCCGACATTTTTGTGGCCGGAACCTCCTTTTTCCGGGCCACCGACCGGGCCGCGTTCGCCACCGCGTTCGCCAATTTGTAACCCCCGACGCCTCTTCGTCCGTCTTCCGCCCATGGCCCACGTTGTGCAAATCCTGATCGCCGCTTCCCCCGCTGCCGCCATGGAGACCCGCCGCGAAGTCCGGGCCGTGCCCACTCGCGGGCTCGAGGACGACCGCTACTTCACCGGCACGGGCACGTTTTCGCCGCACCCGCAGAAGCCCGACTTCGAACTGACGCTGATCGAAAGCGAAGCCATTGAAGCCTTCACTCAGGAATCCGGACTGCCGTTCACCGCCGACGACGCCCGGCGAAATCTGGTCACCCGTAACATTCGTCTCAACGAGCTCGTCGGCGTGGAATTCTCCATCGGCGAAGTGAGGATCAAAGGCATCCGGCTCTGCGAACCGTGCGCTTACCTCGCAAAAAAGACGCGCCCCGAGGTCCTGTCCGGCCTCGTCCATCGCGGCGGCTTGCGCGCCCAAATCCTCAGCACCGGCCTGATCCGCACCGGCGATGCGATTCTCGTGGCAACGCCGCCGCCCACGACCGGTTAGGACCGGCGCGTGAACCGGATTTACCCCGTTCGTTTCCCCAGTCCGAGCCATGCCTCACGAACTTCGCCACGCCGGCTATCTGATCTCGGACGATCCGGCGCGGCTCGACGTCGACGCGATCCACGCCTTCCTCACACGCAGCGTTTGGGCCGAAAGCATCTCCCGCGAGGTGGTCGCGCGCGCCGTCGCCCACTCGCTCTGCATCGGCATTTACACGCCGGCCGGCGAACAAATCGGACTTGTCCGGGTCATTTCCGACTACGCCACCTTTGCGTATCTTTGTGATGTTTACGTGCTGGAAGCGCATCGCCAACGCGGCCTGTCGAAGGCCGCCGTGCAACTCGTAACGACCCACCCCAAGCTCCAGGGAATTCGCCGCCAGCATCTCGTCACCCCGGATGCGCACGGGCTCTACGCCCGGTTTGGGTTCGCCGTGGTTGCCCATCCCGCACGGCACATGGAGAAATGCGATTTCGACGTTTACCAACAAAGGGCCGCAAAAAAATCCTGACGTCGCAACGGCCTGAATCCACGCTCGGTGACAGGGCGGCGCCGACAGGATGAGGGCCCACGCCGTTTGCGGCCGTAATCGATCCTACCGACCCCGGGCGATCTCTTCCGCGCGGGCGTAATTTCGCCGAAAGCCATCCGCGAGGGTTTTGGCCATGCGCACCTCGTCCACCTTGTTCTTCGAACTCAACGCCCGGCGGATCTCCCCCTCGACCCGGCCGTAGTCCACCGCGGCCAAGTCCTGCAATACCGCCAGCGCCTGGGATCGCATCGGTTCCGGTGCCACGATAATTGCCCGCCACGCCTTCGCCAGTTCCGGGTGCGTGTCCTGACACATCACGCGAATCACAAACGCCATTTCGCGGAAGATCCCGCCCGTCCACGCGGCACGATACACCAGGGGATCGCGCTGATCGAAGGGAAACTCCTCCGGATCGCTCCGCCATTTTTTCCATTCCGCCTGAGCGTAGAAATCCCGGCGCACGGGCAGGCGGCGCAGCACGAATCGCAGGGGGCCCCCGGGAGTGCCCGGTTGGAAATTCCACAGCTTCTGCCCTTCAAGGGAGAGGACGAACTCGATGAACGCCACTGCCGCGACGCGATTTCGCGCGCCCCGCAATAAACCGATGGGATCGACCGAACTCACGGACCCGCCCGCCGGCGAAACGTAGCCGATCCGCTCGGACCGGTCGCGCCGACGCACCGCCTCCTGCTGCTGGCGACCGTAGAAATCGATGCACAAGCCAACCGCGCAATTGCCCGAGGCGACGTCGATCGGCGGCTTTTGCGACGTATCGGTGAAATAGCGGGCGTTGGCCCCTACGAGCTGAAGCAGGCGCAGCCCGTCGAGCCAACCCGCCCGCACCGGATCCGCCTCCTGTTCCGGCGGCGGCGTTTTCCCGACGGCGGTCAGGCGGCGTTGCATCTGCTGCTGAATCACGTTCTCGAACGCCTTCGCCACGGACCCACTCTTGGTGGGATCGGCGAGCCCGACTTCGCCCACCAACTCGGGCGCGGCGAGGTCGCTCCACTGCGCCGGTTCGCGCCTGATCCCCAGCCGCTGCAGGGCGTCGCGATTAAAAATGATCCCGTAGGAGCTCAGCACGGTTCCCAACCAAAGCCCCCCGGTCTGCCAGTAGTCCTCGCCGCCAAACCGCCGCGGGATCGCGGCATCGCCGAACCATTCCGGATGCGCCTGGCGCACCCCAGAGTCGACCAGCCGCCCCGCCGCGGCCTGCTTTTCAAAATCGTAGGTGCCGCCGCCAAAAAAAAGATCGATCCCACAACTGACCTCCGAAGCCAGAAAGGCCGCCCGGGCCTCCTGCACGCTGGCGGACGCGTCCTTGGGCAACCGCGCATTCTGGAAGCCGGCCTGCACTTCCGTGCTCCACCCCTTGCCCAGTTTGCGCCGCCAGAAATTCTCGAACGCCGCCACGTACTCGCTCTCGAGAAACCGTGCGATGTCGCTCGTGCCGCCGATGACCCGCCAGTCGATCGCGATCGTCCGGCCGGTGCGAGCGCGATACCACTCCGCAAATCCCCGCCCGAATTCGTAGCGAATCGCCTCATTGTGCGGTGTAATGATGACCAGCGTGTCGTCCGCCTTCGCCGGGGCGACGTGCGCCGGCCGCAGCCAGAACGGCAACGCGATGATGAGCACCAGCGCGCCGATGATGAACAGCCGTTTGATCATCCGAGGTCGGTTGCTTCCCGGGCCGCCACGCTCCGCTCACTCACTCAGCACCACCACGTCCTCCGGCTCCGCGCGGGCGAAAACTTCGCCGCGGGCCGACTGGTCGATGAAGCGCGGATTGAGCTCAAGAATCTTCAACTGTTGCCCGCCGGCGATGAGCTCGTACTGGGCGATTTCCCCAAGGTAAACCGCCTCGCCAATCCGTCCTTTCACCGCATTGCGCCCCGGTGCCTCGCGACTGAGCACCCAGCATTCCGGGCGCACCGACAGGGTCACCGCGGCGCCCGGCCCCGGCCGCGCCGCCGGATCGCCCAGCACGCCTTCGAAACGGCCCAGCGCCGTGTCCACCACCGCCCGGCCGGCGTCCACGCTCACGACCGTGCCCGGCACAAAATCGGTTTCGCCGATGAAATTCGCGACCGTCTTGCTCCGCGGCCGCCGGTACACCTCGCGCGGCGAACCGACCTGCAACACGCGGCCCTGGTCGAGGATCGCCATCCGGTCGGAAATCGAAAGCGCTTCCTTCTGGTCGTGCGTGACGTAGACCGTCGTCAGCTTGAACTCCTTGCACACCCGCCGGATCTCCGTGCGCATTTCGAGCCGCAACCGGGCATCGAGGTTGGAGAGCGGCTCATCGAGCAGCAGGCATCGCGGCCGGATGACCAGCGCCCGTGCCAGCGCCACCCGTTGCTGCTGGCCGCCCGAAAGTTGATTGGGCCGCCGCTCCGCATAGGCGCCCATGCGCACCGACTCGAGGGCTTCACCCACGCGGCGCTTGATCTCGGCTTTCGCCACTTTTCGTTCCTCCAGTCCGAACGCGACATTCTCGGCCACGGTCATGTGCGGCCACAGCGCGTAACTCTGAAACATCATTCCCGTATTCCGCTTGTGCGGCGCCAGCCGCGTCACGTCCTCGTCGCCAAAAAAGATCGCCCCTTCCTCCGGGATGTAAAATCCCGCCAGGCTGCGCAACAGGGTCGTCTTGCCGCAGCCACTCGGACCCAGGAGAAAGAAAAGTTCGCCCGGCTCGATCGCGAGATCGAGGCGCTGCAGCGCGGTCACGGTCCCAAAGCGCTTCGTGAGTTGCTGGATGCGAATCGAAATCATCGGGGTGGCCTCGTAAAAAACCTAGGGAAACAAGAATTCGGCATACCGCTAGCCCCGATTTCCCCAAACTCGGCGTACCGAGCAGGGTTTCAAGCCTTGTCATCCAATCCCATTTCGGGACCCACGCACTCCCGGCTTTGCCGGCCGCGACCACGCGTCGGCACACCGGCGGTCACCGGAACTCCGCAAAATCCTCTTCCCAAAATTCCTGAGGACCCCGTTCGGTCTCGGCACGGCGCGCTTCCTCCAGCGCCCGCAATTCCACGCGGCGGATCTTGCCGGAGATCGTCTTGGGCAGGTCGGAGAATTCGATCCGCCGTACGCGCTTGTACGGTGCGAGCCGGCGGCGCAGGAAATCGAAGATGGCCAGCGCCGCGGCGCGATCCGGCGCGACCCCCGGTCGCAGCAGGATGAAGGCCTTCGGCACCGCCAGCCGCACGCGATCCGAGCTCGGCACCACCGCGGATTCGGCGATCGACTCATGTTCCAACAACGCGCTCTCCAGTTCGAACGGACTGATGCGGTAGTCCGAGCTCTTGAACACGTCGTCGGTGCGACCCACGAACTCAATGTACCCCTCGGCATCGCGACGGGCGAAATCCGACGTGTGATAGTGTTCTCCCGTCATCGGGTCGGCGCCGAGTTCCGGGTAGTCGAGGTAGCCGGCCATGAGGCCCATGGGCGCGGGATCCCGCCGGAGGCAGATCTCCCCCTCGTCGCCTTCCTGGCCGTTCACTCCGACGAAGGCGAGCCGGTAGCCGGGCATCGGCCGCCCCATCGATCCGGTTTTCACCGGCTGGCCGGGGGAGTTGCCCGCCACGCAGGTGGTTTCGGTCTGGCCGTAGCCGTCGCGAATCGTCAGTCCCCACGCCGCACGCACCCGGTCGATCACCTCGGGATTGAGCGGTTCACCGGCACCCGAAAGTTCCCGCAGGTGGACTCGATAGGCCTCAAGATCCTGCTGGATCAACAGCCGCCACACGGTCGGGGGCGCACAGAGGCTCGTCACTTCGTAGCGCACGAAGGCATCCAGCATCTTTTTGGCATCGAACCGGGCCTGGTTGTGAATGAACACCGTCGCGCCGGCATTCCACGGCGCAAAGACGCTGCTCCAGGCGTGCTTGGCCCAGCCCGGTGAACTGATGTTGAGATGCACGTCGCCCGGCCGGAGCCCGAGCCAGTACATCGTCGAGAGATGCCCGACCGGATAACTGATCTGCGTGTGCAGCACCATTTTCGGTTTTGCCGTGGTCCCCGAGGTAAAATACAGGAGCAGCGGATCGTTGGCCCGGATCTCGGGGTCGCGCGGCAGATCCGGCGGCGCAGCATCCGCCCCGGCATACTCCGTCCAACCGTCCGCGCCGCCGCCAACCACGATCCGACTGCAACCGGCCCCGATTTTGGCGAACTTCGCCACGCCGCTGACATCCGTGATGAGGTGCCGCATCTTACCCCGCACGATGCGATCCTCGAGATCGGCCGGCGGCAAAAGCGTCGAGGCCGGGCTGATCACCGCACCGAGCTTGATCGCAGCGAGCGTGATTTCCCAGAGCGCCGGGACATTGGGCAGCATGATCAGCAGGCGGTCGCCGCGCCGCACGCCCAAGTGCCGCAGGAAGTTCGCCACCCGGCTCGAACGCTCGCTCATTTGCGCAAACGTGAGCCGGGTCTCGCGGCCGTCCTCGCCGGTCACCCACAGGGCCAGCCGGGCGTTGTCACGCGCCAGCACGTCGAAATAGTCGATCGCCCAGTTGAAACCCTCGAGCTCGGGCCAGTGGAATCCGGCATACGCCGCCGCATAGTCCTCGCGGTGCGCGAGGAGGAAATCACGGGCTTCGAGAAACGCTTGAGTCGGGGTCATGGGGTTGGAGGTAGTGCCGCACCGATTTCGGCCGGGACTGCGCGATCAGGGGCGGGCAACGAGAGATCTGCATGAGTAAAGCGCCTCGGGGCAAGCCCCGAGGCATTGAGCCAAAGTAGTCGCGGGCTTACCCCGCGACTGAGTTTCCTCTTCCGAACCGCCGCGGCATCAAACCGTCTCCCACACTCATCCCACCAATCCGGGCACGCGGTGGTCGCCTTCCGCGCCGGCTCCGGGAGCAATCGGTGCTCCCGCCACGCCCGGCTTTCGACCCGTCGCGGCCGTCCTGAAATTGGGGTGACTTTCCGCTTCCTGCTCCGCAAAAAACTCCCCATGCCGACGCTGCCCAGGCCAGCCGCCCTCCATCCCGATCTTGCCGAGGTGCTGTTCACGGACCTGCAAATCAGGCAGCGCGTCCGCACCCTCGCCGGGGAAATCAAAGCGGCCTTGGGCGCCGGTGAGTTCACGATCGTTTCGCTCATCAACGGCGCGGTGATGTTCACCGCCGATCTGATGCGGGAAATCGACAACCCGGTGCGGCTCGACTGCATCCGCGTTTCGAGCTACGGCGCCAAGACCAAGTCCGTCGGCACGCCGCAAATCATCCACAGCCTCACGCTCGATATCGCCGGAAGGCACGTGCTGCTGATCGATGACATCCTCGACACCGGCAAGACCCTGAAGCTGGTGAGCGGGCTGATCCGCGATCTGGGACCCGCGAGCCTGCGTTCCTGCGTGCTGCTCGACAAAAAAGGCCGGCGCGAAGTGGACTTCGAGGCGGACTTCGTCGGTTTCGCGATTCCGGACAAATTTGTCGTGGGCTACGGCCTGGATTTCGCCGAGCGCTACCGGAATCTCCCCTGCATCGGCGTCCTCAAGCCCGAAAAGCAAACGCCGCCGGCCTGAGCGACGCCGAAAGCCTTGTCGTTCGTCCCACCGGAACGCTGTTCACCTGGACCGCCTTCACGTCCGCCGCGGTTTCCCGCGTACCGCAGCAGCCGTCTGGCGCGCCCGCGGGTACTCCCTGCCCGTCTTCGCGGCCGCCTTGCGGTAATCGCCGCTCTTCAGCGCGTTGATCTGGTCGCGCAACACCGCGGCCCGCTCGAATTCGAGCCGGCCCGCCGCCTCCTGCATTTCCTCCTCCAGTTCCGCAATCACCGCCGCGACATCGTCTGCGCTCTCCGCCACCACCGCTTCGGTGGCCCGCTCGCCCGACCCGTCGTAGACGCGCAGGCTCGCCTGGGCCGAGCGCTTCACGCTCCGCGGCGTGATGCCGTGCGCCTGGTTGTACTCCAGCTGCTTCTGCCGGCGGTAGGCCACCGCCGCCTGGGTGCGCTTGATGGATTCGGTGATCCGGTCGGCATAAAAAATCACGCGACCCTTTTCGTGGCGCGCCGCCCGTCCCGCGGTCTGGATGAGACTGGTTTCGCTCCGCAGGAACCCCTCCTTGTCCGCATCGAGGATCGCCACGAGGGCCACCTCCGGCAGATCCAGGCCCTCCCGCAGCAAATTGATCCCCACGAGCACGTCGAAGTTTCCGAGTCGCAGATTGCGCAGAATCTCGACCCGCTCAATCGCGTCGATGTCGGAGTGCAGGTATTCCACCCGCACCTTGGCCTCGCGCAGAAAACTCGTCAGATCCTCCGACAGCCGCTTCGTCAGCGTCGTCACCAATACCCGCTCGCCCGCGGCGGCGGCCGCCTTGGCCTCGGCGATCAGGTTCTCGACCTGGCCCTTCGTTGACCGGATCGTAATCTCCGGATCGAGCAGCCCCGTGGGACGCACGAGTTGCTCGGCGACGACCGCGGAGCGCTTCATTTCGAACTCGGCGGGCGTCGCGGAGACATAAACCGTCTGCCCGGTCACCGCCTCGAATTCCGCAAAGCTCTGCGGCCGGTTGTCGAGTGCCGACGGGAGCCGGAAACCGAAATCGACCAGCGTCTGTTTGCGCGCGCGGTCGCCGTTGAACATGGCGCCGATTTGCGGCACCGTGGCATGGCTCTCGTCGATCACCAGCAGGAAGTCCTTCGGAAAAAAATCGAGCAGGCAGAATGGCCGTTCACCCGGCTGCCGGCCGGTGAGGAGCCGCGAGTAGTTTTCGATGCCGTTGCAGAACCCCATTTCCTGCAGCATCTCCAAGTCGTAGTTGGTGCGCATGCGGATCCGCTGGGCCTCCAGATACTGTCCCTTCTTTTCGAACTCGGCCACGCGCCCGTCGAGTTCGCGCTTGATCGCCGCAATCGCCGGCTCGAGCTTGCCCCGACTCGTCACGTACTGGTTCGCGGGATAGAGGTCGAACTGGTCGAGCGTCCGCAGCACGTTGCCCGTGAGCGGATCGAATTCGCTCAACGCCTCGACGTCGTCGCCGAAAAACTCCACCCGCAGGCCGTGCTCGAGATAGGCCGGCATGACGTCGACCACATCGCCGCGCACCCGGAAACGCCCCGGCTTCAATTCGTAGTCGTTCCGCTCGTAAATATTGTCGACGAGCTTTTCGAGGAAGACCTGCCGTCCGATCCGCTCACCGCGCCGCAGCGGGATGCGCATCGCCATGAACTCCTGCGGTGAACCCAGGCCGTAGATGCACGAAACGCTGGCCACCACGATGACGTCCCGCCGCGAGACGAGCGAACTCGTCGTGGCCATGCGCATGCGCTCGATCTCCTCGTTGATCGACGAGTCCTTCTCGATGAAGGTGTCGCTCGACGGCACGTAGGCCTCGGGCTGGTAGTAGTCGTAGTAGCTGACGAAGTATTCGACGGCGTTCTCCGGGAAGAAATTCTTGAACTCGGAGTAGAGCTGCGCCGCCAGCGTCTTGTTGTGCGAAATGATCAGGGTCGGCCGCTGCACCTGCGCGATGAGATTCGCCACCGTGAAGGTCTTTCCCGAGCCGGTAACGCCGAGCAGCGTCTGGTAACGGTTGTCCGCCCGCAGCGACGCGACCAGCTTTTCGATCGCCTGGGGCTGATCGCCGGTGGGTTGATAATCCGAGGTGAGTTTGAAAAGCATGAAGAATCGGGCCGGCGGCAGGGAACTCACTGGGTCCAGCAATGCGACTCCCACCGGCGATTTCACCTTCGTGTCGCCACCGGATTTCGTCAACCTGCCGCATCCCCTTCCGGCAAATCCCCTCATGCACGTTCTCGCCCGCATCGCACTCACCCTCGCCCTCGGCACCACCTGCCTCACCGCCGCCGACCGCCCCGCCCCCGCGCGTCAGGCCGGCGAATATCCTCCGGGCCCCGATTCGTTGCCCCAAGCAGGCGTGCCGAAAGGCCGGCTCGAAGGCCCGTTTCCATTTCACAGCCGGATCATCGCCGGCACGGTGCGGCGATATTGGATCTGGGTACCGGCCCAATACACGGGTGAGCAACCCGCGTGTGTCCTCGTATTTCAGGACGGCCAGCGGGCCACCAATCCGACCGGCGCCTTGCGTGTGCCGCAGGTGCTGGAGAACCTGATTCACAAAAAGGAGATCCCGGTGACGATCGGCATCTTCATCACCCCCGGAAATCGGAGCGAAGACTATCCGGACAAAGGCGGCGATCCGAACAACCGGGCGCAAGAATACGATTCGCTCAGCGACACTTATGCCCGCTTTCTCATCGAAGAGATGCTGCCGGAGGTGGGCAGGAAATATAAACTCACGGACCATCCCGACGGCCGCGCGATCGGCGGCTCGAGCAGCGGAGCCATCTGCGCCTTCACCGTCGCCTGGCAGCGCCCCGATCACTTTCGGAAAGTCATCAGCCTGATCGGCAGCTACACGTCCATCGCCTACCGTCCGGCCCAGGATGGACAACCGATGGTCGCCGGGGGCGATCTCTATCCCACGCTGATCCGAAAGAATCCCATCAAGCCGATCCGGATTTTTCTGCAGGACGGCTCGAACGACTTGAACAACCGGCACGGCAACTGGTTTCTCGCGAACCAGCAGATCCTCTCCGCGCTCGAGTTTGCGAATTCCGCCGCCGCCACGAGCCGGAGCGCCGGCCCGCGTTACGACGTGAGCCATGAATGGGGCGACGGCGCCCACTCCGATGCCCACGGCGGGGCGATTCTGCCGGACATCCTTCGCTGGATGTGGCGCGACTTTCCCAAATAGCGGGCACGCGCAGCCCGTGCGCCTCCCAAACAAGTCGGGCGATTGAATTTCAGTCGCGTGACCTACGATGACGGCAACACCGGGTTGGAGCGTGGGGGCCTACCGGGGTCCGATTTCGTTTTCCCCGCCACCCTACCCTTAAAGCCCTCCTCCGGAAAATCCAGTTTCCTGCAATGAGGTAGCGTAATTTCGACTGCGGCCATCGCCCTTCCGGGAAAATGTCATCCGTGCGCAAGCCCTCGGAGCACGGCACGAAACCTCTACGACTGGTCGCAAACCGGCCATCGTTGCGCGGGTGATAGCAATATCGTGGAATCCGCGATGTGCGGCGGCGAAAAGCCCAGGGAGGCAGCCGACCCGGACGCATTTTCGGAACGCGCGCAACCGTCCAAACCGTGATTGTCACGATGCTTATTTTTAAATTCTCTGCTGCATGAGCAGATTGATTACCCGTCGGACGGCTCTGCAAACGGCGGGTACGCTGCTGCTCGCCGGCGCCGTCTCATCACGATCCGCGACTCCGGCCCGCCGAAAAAGCATTGTCATTGTCGGCGGCGGCATCGGCGGCCTGTGCTGCGCCTATGAACTGATGGAGCGCGGACACACGGTGACGCTGCTGGAAGCATCGCGCCGTACCGGCGGACATGTGAAGACGATCCGAGACCCCTTGCCGGACGGCTTGTACGCCGACGTGGGCGCGGAGCATTTCACCAATCCGGGATACGTCGATTACCGGCGATATGTGGAAAAATTTGATCTGCCCGTGCTGCGGTGGGCGCGCCGGCAGAACATGTACCAGCGCATCAACGGCCAATGGTTTACCGAGGCGCAGCTCGCGGACAAGGCCGTGCTCGCCGGTTTCGGCTTCAACCCACGCGAGATCGACTACATCCGTGAGCACGGCTGGCGGGAGCTGCCGATGCTTTACCTCGCGCCGTACGTGGCGAAGTTCAAAGACGAATATCAGCCCTTCGGCGTGGGCCTCGACAACCTCGATCATCTGCCGCTGGGCGACGTGCTGGCGGACGCGGGCCTATCCGATGCGGCGGCGCGTTTCATCGGCGCGGCGCGCACCGATCCCGGTCAGAAGGCCGCCCATGGCGCCTCCGCGCTCTTCCGAATCTGGCAGACGGCCATCCCGAAAATGCGCGGCCTTCCCCTCTTCAAGCGCGAGGTCTTTCATCTCAAGGGCGGCAACCAGCTGCTGCCCGACACCTTTGCCGCCCGGCTCGGCGAACGGATCAAGCGCCACAGCAAAGTGACCGCCATTGAACACAGCGACACCTCGGTCACCGTGCATTTCACCCAGGCGGATCAGGAACACACGCTCACGGCCGAACACCTCGTCCTGTGCGTCTCGCCCCTGGTGCTACCGCGGATCCGGATCACGCCGGCGTGGCCCGAGGCCAAGGCCTTTGCACTGCAAAACACCCCGATGGGCATGCAATCACGCGTGCTGCTGGTAACCCGGGGGGCCTTCTGGGAAGGCGACGTGCCGAGCATCAATCTCGAAACGGGCGAACCGAAGATGGATCTGGTGTATGAAACGGCGGCCGATGTCCCCGGCCCGCGTCGCGTCCTGATGGGAAGCGGCCAGCCGTCCCAGACACCCGAAGAGACGATCGCGGCCTTCCGCAAATTTTATCCCGGAAAGCGCCCGGACACGATCGAGCAATGCATCGTGCACCAGTGGTGGAAAGAGGAACCTCTCGCCTACGGCTGCGAACGCCTCGCGTTTCCCTTCGGCCAGCTGGCGCGGATATGGCCCAGGCTCATCGAGCCCGTTGGTCGCATTCATTTCGCCGGCGCCGCTTTTGACAATTTGCCGTGGGGCCAAGATGCGGCGACCCGCTCGGCAAACCGCGTGGCGCGGCAGATTGATGCGTCGTGATCCGACCTCCTAAAGTCCTACCGCGGCGTTTTCATCGGCGCGGTCGTCTTTGAACTTAAGAGGCTTTCATACCAGCAGAGCCCGCTGCGCCCGGGAAGCAGCAGGTCGAAAAGGAGGAGAATGGGTTTGCCCCGATTTGCCGGACACGGAATTCGGGGTGATTCCTGGTTTAGTTTGGACTCGAACGGGATCGGGCTGACGTAACCGAGACTCGAGTAGAGTCTCAGGGGATTATAAAATGCTTCGATGCAGTCGAAGACTGCCGCAAGATTGCGCGCGCCTCCATCGCTTCCACCAGCCGCTGGCTTGTCTCCGGCGAATTGACGCTCGCCCGCCCCATCAATCACACCGCCGTGATCAATCCGCTCGAATCGCCGATCCGCTCGACTCCCGCCACCCCCATGCGGTCGACCATACTGAGAAACAAATTGCTCATCGGCTGGCCGCCGAACTTCCGGTAACGGCCGGACGTCAATGTCCCCCCACCACCCCCGGCCAGGATCACGGGGAGATTATCGTGGGTATGACGGTTACCGTCGGAATTGCCGCAGCCGTAAACGATCATGGAGTTGTGCAGCACCGATTTGCCATCGACGTCCTTGGTGGCGTCGAGCTTTTGCAGAAACCGCGCGAAGTGCCGCATGTAATAGAGGTCGATTTCTCCGATCTTCCGGACCAGCTCCGGATTATTTTGGTGATGCGAGCAGTAATGATGACCTTCCGGAATACCGATCTGCGGGTAGGCGCGGTTGCTGCCGTCACTCGCGAGCAGCAGCGTCGAAACGCGCGTCGAATCCGTGCGGAACGCCATCACCAGCAAATCGTACATCAATTCCATGTGCTGACCGTAATCGGACGGAATGCCGGCCGGCGTGTCCGCCTGCGGATCCGGCAGCAGGCCGAAACTCTCCGCCCGTTCGATCCGCTGCTCGATCTCGCGCACGCCGGTCAGGTATTCGTCGAGCTTTTGCTGGTCGTTGCGTCCGAGCTGCCGCTGCAGCGAGCGGGCGTCATCAAGCACGAAGTCGAGCAACGAGCGCTGCGTCTCCTGGCGCAACCGGAAATTTGCCTGCCGTTCCGCCGGCCGGCCGCTGCCGAACAGGCGCTCGAACACCAGCCGTGGATTCGATTCCGGCGCCATCGGCGTCGAGGCGGAATGCCACGACAAGTTGTATTGATAGGCGCACGAATAGCCCGAGTCGCAACGGCCCGACTTGCGCACCGCGTCACAAGACAGCTCCAGCGAGGGAAACCGCGTGAGGTGACCGATGCGCTGCGCCGCCACCTGGTCGACCGAAACACCGACGCGGATGTCGGTGCTGTCGGTTTTGCGAGCCCGGGCGCCGGTGAGAAACGTGGCATTAGCCCGCGCATGATCGCCCGCGCCATCGTTGCCCGCCTTGGCATTCTTGTGATCCAGCCCCCCGAGAACCTGGATGGCGTTCTGCAATGGAGCGAGCGGCGCCATCGTGCGGCCCAGAGTGAAATCCGCCCCGGAACCCGTCGGCCACCAGTAGTCCTGATGCGCCCCGTTCGGAAAATAAACATAGGCCATGCGCAGGGGCGCCCCCGTGGAGGTGACGCCCAGCGCACCACCCGGCAGCGACGCCGTCGAAGCGGCCCGCGCCGCCGACCCCAGGGCCGACTCAAACACCGGCAGGGCGACGCACGCACCAAGCCCGCGCAAAAAATTCCGGCGGCTGAAGGCGAGATGACGCTCCGTGGCGACGTCACGAGCTGACAGGGGGTACTGCTTCATGGCTGGGACTTCGTTTGAACGACCGAGGTTGGCACTATGGCGGGAGAGGACGTTTGGGCCAGATACTTTTGCGTGCGTTGCTTCTGAAAGGGAACGGATTCGATCACCCCCATGAGCAACGTGGACATCCGCCCGCCCGTGCGCTCCAGCCGGTCGACGATTTGATCCACCGCATGTGTATCGTAATCCTCGAGTCCACGACCGAGCGCGTAGGTGAGCAATTTTTCCGTCAGGCAGCGGAAGAAGTCGGTCCGCCGGTCATGCGCCAGGATGTGCTTGAGCTCGCGGACACTGGCAAAAACCTCTCCGGTCACGAGCTGGCCGGCCGCCTCGATCGGTTGCCGCGCCTCCTCGTCGCGCCAGCCGCCGAGCGCGTTGAAATTTTCGAAAGCCAGGCCCAGTGGATCCATCCGCGCATGACAGGAATTGCAGCGCTTGTCGGCCCGGTGGACGGCGAGCATTTCGCTGAGCCTCGGTTCATGTCCGGCCATCTTGCCCCTCGCCTCCTCTAGCGCCGGAATATCCGGCGGTGGCGGTGGCGGTGGCGTGCCCAGAATGTTATCGAGGATGAAAAGCCCGCGCTTCACCGGCGAGGTGCGGGTGGGATTCGACGTCACCGCCAGCACCGTGCCCTGCGTCAGGACACCGCCCCGCGGACTGTCCGGTGGCAGCTGCACGAGGCGCAGCTGATCTCCCGTCACGCCGGGCACGCCGTAGTGAGCCGCGAGGCGGCTGTTCAAGAACGTATAATCGCTCTCGATCAGTTCGAGCACGCTGCGGTCCTCGCGGATCACGTGATCGAAAACCATCTCGGTCTCGCTGCGCATCAGCTTGCGCATTTCTCCGTCAAATTCGGTACGACCATCCCGGTTCTTGGGTGCATTGGGACCGAGCACCACCCGGGCATTGATCGGCACGAACTCGACGTCGCGCGCCTGCAGCCACTGGCCCGTGAAACTGCGCACAAACGCCTGTGCCTTGGTGTCCCGCAGCATCCGCGTCACCTGGGCCGACAGTCCGCTCCGCAATTCGCCGCGATCCGCCAGGCGGAACAATTCGTCGTCCGGCATCGTCGACCAGAGGAAATAGGAAAGTCGCGACGCCAGGGCATGTTCGTCAATCCGGGCGAAGGGCCGGGCTGCATCCGCCGGATGAGGCGCCTCGATGCGAAACAGAAACCGCGACGACGCCAGCACCGCCATCATCGCGCGGCCGACCCCCTCCTCGAACGTCTTGTCGCCCGACGCGTAAACACTGCGGGCAATTTCCACCAACTGCCGGACTTTTTCGTCCGTCACGGGCCGGCGAAAAGCCCGCGTCGCAAACCGCCGCAATACTTTTTCCGCATAACGATCACGCGCCGCCGGCTCCTCCGGCGCCGGACCCTCCGGAAAAAACTGGTCGTGATTTTTCGTCGCGACCCAGAATTCCGGACTCAATGGGCCGCGCACCTGCACGGAGAGGATCCGCACTTCCACCCGCGTTTTGCCGGGGATGGGCGCGGCCGCCGGCACTCCGACGCCGGGAGCCACCGCGCTCGCAACGGGGACCGCGGGACCGGTCGTCGCCGTCGATCCCGCCGCCGGAGTGCTTTCGACGGGCGGCAGTGGCACGAGTTCAAACGACACCGTGTGCTCCCCCGCCTCCCACGCGAGATCGTACTCGTGCCGCAGCGTCTTCCCCTCGTGCCAGACCACGTCCTCCACAAAGCGCTCCTCGCCATCCACGCGGCAGATGAATTTGCACCGGCTGGGATCGAAATCGAACGAGCCCCGCGCCTCCAGTTCGATCGCCAGCCGGTAACGGTCGGCGCGATCGATTTTGAACGTGCGGGCGACCTTCGCGGGTTGGCGGGCATTCAACCGCTCGCCGTTTCCCTGCCCGTTTTCGCCCCGAAAGTCGCGACCGGTGGCGACCGTTTCCCGCACGACCTTTGCGACCCTGGGCACGGCGCGTTCGACGATCGTCTCCGCGGCCGCAAGGTATTTTTCCAGCAGGAGCGGCGAGACCGTCAGGACGTCGCCGTTGTTATCGAAGCCGTTGCCGCTGTCGTCGGGGGGAAACTCCGCCTCGCTGTTGAAATCCATCCCCATGAGATCGCGGATGGTATTGCGATATTCGACCCGGTTCAGCCGGCGCGCCGTGACGCGGCCCGGATCCGGGTTCGCCGGATCGATGCCGAACACGGCCTGTTTGATCCAACCCGCGAGCCGCGCGATTTCGTCGGGAGCCGGGCGCAATCCGCCGTCGTCGGGCGGCATCAAACCGGCCCGGACGTTCTTGAGCGCCGCCTGCCACAACTCGCGGCGGGCGAACAGCGCAGCCTCGGATTCGAATTCGTCGAAGGCCACCTGGCCCTTGCTGACGCCATCGCCGTGGCAATCGTAGCAATACTTGACCAGCAGCGGCTCAATCGACTGATGGAAGTTCGCGGCCAACCGGGAATCCGCCGCCAGCGAGAGCGTTCCGCCGAGACAGCCGGCGACGCCAAGCAACCGGAGCGGGCCCATCACGCTGGGCCGGACAAGATCAAGCGGCCGCAGGGCGAAAAACGGAAAGTGAGGGGTAAACGGCACGCGAGAAGGGCGAACGTAGCGGGGTTGCCCCCACCGTGCCCGCTTGGGCGAAAAAATCAATGCACGCCTGCGCCGGCGGTCCGACGCCCCCGCCTTCGCCGCTCCCTCATACCCCGAAAACCTTGAGCACTCCGCCCCAAATTCCGCTCCAAAACTTCCGGGCCTGCTTCGCGTCGCCGGCCATCGCCACCTGCTGACACAGGAAAAGCCCGCGCCCGGCGAACAGATCGTCGAAGAGCGGGTTCATGCCGCGGTAGTAGCTCCAGAAAGTTTCGGCCCGCACGGGTCGGTATTTGAGGTTTGGCGTGAACCCCATCGTCGCATCCTGGTTCGTACGGCGCGCCGGAATCCCTTCGCCACCGCGATCGCCCAGTCGTTCCGCCCGGACCCCGCGGCTGCCGGCGACGATCAGCCGGCAGGGACCGACAAATTCAAAGAAGCGGAATTGCAACGTCACCCACGCCTGCCAGCGGAAAAGCTGCCAGCGCCGCCGGATCACCACGCGTTGCCCCGGCTGGACCACCACGCCCGCGAGGAAACTCGGCCGCAAGATGAGCGACGCGCCCTCCGGCAGGCTGAGCACCGCCAGTTCGCTGTGTGGATCCCCCTGGTTTGAAAGCGTCAACCGCTGTTCCGCGTCGCCATCCTCCCGTGCCCCCAGTTCGATCAGTTCCACGAGGCCGGTCGCCAGGCAGGTGATGGGAATCCGCCAGTCGAGCAGGTAGCGGGTTTTCCGCCGCAATCCTTCGTCGGACGCCTGCAGGAATTTTTCCTTCACCCAAAGTCGTTCGCCGGGCCGCAGGGTGACTTCCGTCGCCGCCCGGCTTTCCCCGATCTCGGGCAGCGCCGTCATCGACGGCTCAAGCCACACGGGGCGGCCGCGCGCGATAAAGGGTGCCACGACGAAATAGAGGGCGAACTTGCCCATGGTCGGCCCGAGAAAATAAAACAGCAGCGCGATGCCGACCCACCACTTCAACGGCAGCACCACCGGAGCCCGGCCCACGGGATGCTCCCACGTGAGCTCCAAATAATGCATCACCTTCGACTGTTGCGCCTCGAATGCCTGGATCCGGGCGTCGAGCTTGCCCAGCGCGATCTCCAGCCCGTCGCGTTCCCACGTCACCCGGTTGAAATTCCGCTGCAGCGCCTGAATCTTCGCGGTGAGTCCTTGCCGCAACGCCGTGACGCGCGCGAGCCGTTCGTCGTTCGTCTTCTGCTGCTCGCGGTCGCCGACGTAGCGATCCCAGGTGCTCGCCAGCTCGTTGAGTTGCGCGATCACCTTGTCGGCCTGCACCCCGCGCTGCTGTTCGGCGGTGATCTCAGCTGCGATGCGATCCATCCGCTTGTGCACATCGGCCAGTGCCTCCTTCACGTGGGCGCGCTCGCCGTTGACCGCCCGGATCATGTCGCCCCGCCACTGGTCGAAATCGACGTTGTCCCGCAGGAAAAACCACAGCCCCGCCGCCGCGACGCCGAGGATGACGATGAGGGCGGCCGCGGCGAATTTTTCGAAGACCCAGCGGAGGAATTGGACGATGGGAGCCATGGTTATCATGCGGCGTTACCGCAGCATGAGTGTCACTCATTCAAGGCTCCGGGTTCCCGAAGCCAATTGCTAATCTGTCCCCCCCGGCCACGCTCCCCGGCACGCAGTCGCTTAACCCGGCCCGGCCTACGGATTTACTCCCATGTCCAAAGTCATAGTTTCCTCCCTTTACGACTCCGACGTATTTCGCATGGCGTGCCGCCAGTTCGACCAGGCGGCCGACGCGATCAACCTGCCCGACGCCATTCGGGATCGCACGAAATACCCCCGCCGCTGCCTCGTGGTTTCGCTGCCCGTCAAGCGGCAGGACGGCAGCGTGACCGTCTTCGAGGGCTACCGCGTGCAGCACAACCTGTCCACGGGCCCCTCCAAGGGCGGCATTCGTTTCCACCACAGCGTGACGATCGGTGAAGTCGCCGCCCTCGCGATGTGGATGAGCTGGAAGTGCTCCCTGGTCGGCCTGCCCTATGGCGGCGCCAAGGGTGGTGTGATCGTCGATCCCAACCAGCTCACCGAGTCGGAACTCGAACACCTTTCCCGCCGCTACATGCAGGAGATGGTGAACTTCCTCGGACCGCACACCGACGTCCCGGCGCCGGACGTGGGCACCAATGAAAAGATCATGGGTTGGATGATGGACACCTACTCCAACCATGTCGGCCACGTCGTGCCGGCCGTCGTGACCGGCAAGCCGATCTCGCTCGGCGGTTCCCAGGGCCGCCGCGAAGCGACTGGCGCGGGCGTTGCCTACCTCGTTAAGAAATACCTTGATGACATGGGCCTGAGCGTCGATCAGGCCACCGTGGTGATCCAGGGCTTTGGCAACGTCGGCAGCGAAACGGCCAGCGCGCTGGCCGCCTATGGCGCCAAGATCGTCGGCATCTCCGACTACACCGGCGGCATCTACAACCCGGCGGGCATCGACATCAAGAAGGCCCTCGCCTACGTCCAATCCCAAAAGGTGCTGCGCGATTTCCACGGCGGCGAGCCGATCACCAACGAGGAATTACTGGAGTTGCCCTGCACCGTGCTCGTGCCGGCCGCACTCGAACGCGTGATCACCGAGCAAAACGCCCCGAAGCTCAAATGCCGGCTCCTCGCGGAGGCGGCGAACGGTCCCACCACCAACGCGGCGGACCGGATCATCGAAAGTCGCGGCGACATCGAGATCATCCCCGATGTGCTCTGCAATTCCGGCGGTGTAATCGTATCATACTTCGAATGGCTGCAGAACCTCTCCAGTTTTTATTGGGGCCGCGACGAAGTGATCGGAAAGCTGTACGGCATGCTCGACAAGGCGAAGGAGTCGGTCGAATACCAAAAACGGAAATTCAAGTTCAGCCGCCGGCTCGCCGCGCTCACCCTCGGCATCCAACGGGTCGCCGATGCGAAAATGAGCCGCGGGCTCTTTCCGTGAGCGGATGCCCGGCCGAACCCGGTCGCCGGGACGCAGCGTCCATTTTGCATCCCAGCCGATCACCGCCACCGCGCGTGATCGGACGCCGGTTACGCGCCGGTCTTTGTCTGGTGGTTATCGGCTGCGCGGGCCTGCGGGCCGGACCGATTGAAGCCGCCATCGTCGCCGCGATGAAGCTCCCCGACGCGCCGAACTACGCGTGGACAACCGAAGTCGTCGATGACGCCCGCACCTACTCGATCACCGGCCAGACGGAGCGGGCCGGCGATTTCTCCCGTGTCACCATGCCGATGATTTCCGCCCTGCGCCGCCATGCGGGCCTCGGTGCCGGCAACTCGGACAACCAGGTGACCGCGATTTTTCGCGGCGATCACAATCTGGTCATCGAAGTCGACGGCACGTGGAAGACACCGGCTGAATTGTCGTCGACTTCCCAAGCCGCTCCCCGCGGCCAGGCACCCGCCAGCCCGGGGCGCGGCCGGCGGCGCTCCAACGAAACGGCCACCCTTCCGCCCTACAGCAACCTGCAACTCACCCTCAGCCGCCCGCACGACGAGATCGCGATCATCGTGGCCAACGCCCGGGACTGGACGGCGGAGTCAGACGGCGTCAGCGGCAGCCTTACCGATCTGGGGGCGAAGCTGTTGCTCGTCCATTCCGGACAAAAGGAAATCACCCCCCTGCGAGCGGGCGGCACCTTCCGCCTCTGGCTGAAAGAAGCCACGCTGGTGCGCTATCACGTGCGACTGACCGGAGCGCTGGCCGTGAAAGCCGGGCTGGACCGCCGGGAAATCGAGGTGAACCAGGAGGCCACGACCAAGCTCAACGGGGTGGGCACGACGCGCGTTGAAGTGCCCGAGGAAGCGAAACGAAAACTGGTCCCGTAAGCTGTGAGCGGGGCGGAAATCGCCCGGTGCGACCGGCCGCGCCCGGTCACGAGCGAAGGAACAGCCACCCGCCCAGCGCGAAGATCGGCAAAAGAACCGGCAGGCTGTATTTGAACACATAGCCGAAGAACGTGGGGCAGTGCACCCCGGCGTCGTGGGCGATCGACTTCACCATGAAATTCGGCCCGTTGCCGATGTAGGTCATCGCGCCGAAAAAGACCGACCCCAGGCTGACGGCAACCACGAAGAGCGGTTGCGCGGCCAGCAGCGCCCGCACGGCCGCCGGCGTGCCTCCGCCCAGCGGCCCAAACACCGCCGGGTTGGATGCCGCGGCCGTCGTTTCCGCGAGCTGCAGGAAATTCACGTAGGTCGGGGCGTTGTCGAGCACCGCGGAAAGTGCCCCGGACGCGAAGTAGTACTGTAGCGGTCGATGAAACCCCAACTCCTGCCCGTGCTGCTCCAGGTAGCCGAGCGCTGGCATCATCGTGATGAAAATCCCTCCAAAGAGAAAAGCCACCTCCTTGATCGGGGCAAACGTGAACGCGTTCTCCTCGTGCACTCGCCGCGGGGTCAGAAAATAGCTCGCCCCCGCCGCCCCGAGCATCGCCGCTTCGCGCAGGAAGAAAGTCGCAGGGAGAAAGACGGCGCCGATGATCGCCAGCATAAACAGTACGTTGACCATGCCCTCGAAGCGCCATGTGTCCTCCTGCTCGGCCTCACGTTGCAAGCGCTTCGGCATGTGCCGGAAACTGCGCCGGTCGAAAACGTAAAAGACCGCCAGCACGCATCCGAGCGTGAACAGCCATTCCTCGACCACGTGTTCGAGCAGCCAGAAAAACGGCACTCCGCGCAGATAGCCAAGAAACAGGGGCGGATCACCGATGGGCGTGAGCGCGCCGCCGATGTTCGAAACCACGAAGATGAAGAATACGATGTGAAACGAACTGATGCGGATCTTGTTCATCCGGATCCACGGCCGGATCAGCACCATCGAGGCTCCCGTCGTGCCGATGAAGTTGGCCATCACGGCGCCGACGCAGAGGAAGACGACATTCTGCAACGGCGTCGCCTCGCCCCTGACTTTGATGTGAATCCCGCCGGCCACCACGAACAGGGCCCCGATCAGGACGATGAACGAAAAATACTCGTCCAACGTGTGGGTGAGGATGGCGCCGCCACCCGGAATCCAAGCGAGGTAGTAGGCCCCGACCCCGGCCCCGAGGGCGATGGCCACGTGCGGATAATAGTGTTCCCACAGATGCTTCACGCTCGCCGGCGTCAGCGGCATCGTCGCGATCAGCAGCAACAGCAGCGCAAAAGGCAGGATCAGGATCGGCGGAATGTCGGCGGCGGCGAGCAGCAGCGGAACGGGCATGCGCATGAATATAGGATTTGGAACGACCGCCAAAGCAAGGACGCGTGCGCCCGGAGATCCGCCCGCTCAAATTTTCCCGACCAACCCGTCGGCGGGATGCGGCGGCCCCTTTCGGCGAACCTTCAACCGACCCCGCCCAGGAACAGAAACGCCAATGCCATCACCCCGGTGGGGAGCAGCGCGCCGAGCATCAGCCCGAACGGCGAAACCCCTTCAGGGAAAAAACGCTGCAAGATGGTCTGGCCGGCCGGATTCGGCGCGTTGGCAATCACCGTGAGGCCGCCACCGGTGACCGCGCCCGCCACCACCGCGTATTTCAGGGCCTCGGTGAACCCGGGGACCAACGTGGCCAGATAGGTGATCGCGGCGTTGTCGTTGACCGCCGTCAGCAGCGTCGCGGCGACGAACAGCGGCACCGCGGTCATGCTCTTCAGCACTGGTTCGATCCACCATCCTTGCAAGCCACCGTGGACGACCAAGCCACCGAGGAAAAACCCGACCAGGAGGGGCGGCTTGAGATCGATCTTCCCCTGATGATGCGCCGTGGCCTGCGTAAAGGCCAAAAAGAACAGGAAGCCACCGATGAACAGCGGCGGATAGTGCGCCACCAGGACCGTGAATCCCATGAACGCGAGTTGCACCGCCGTGATCCACGCGGGCACCGGAACCGGGTCGGCACGGGATCGGTCCGGGCGCGCGGATGCCGCCCGACGCGCTTTGTCCAGCGCCGCCAGTTCGCGCCGAAACACGGCGTAGTAGATCGTCGTCGCCGCGATGATGCCGATCAGCGCTTTCCAGCCAAAATGCGTGAACATATAGGCCGTATCCCATTTCCAGGGGCCGGCCACCATCAGCACCGGTGGGGCCGCGAAATGCGTGAACGTTCCGCCCACCGACACATTCACGAAGAGCAATCCAAGCGTGGCGTAGCAAAACCGGGCAGAGGGTTTCAGGACGTAGAACTGCCGCGCCAGCAGGAGCGCCGCGATCGTCATGGCCGCCGGTTCCGTGATGAACGAGCCCAACACCGGCGCCACGATCAGGATCGCAAGCCACCAGGCACCGGTCGATTCGCCCCCCAGAGCCGCGACGCCGCGCAGGCACTGCTCGGCGAAACGCAGCACCGGGCGGGTGCCCGCGATCGCCATGATCACGACCACGAACATCGCTTCGGTGTAATTCACCCGGTGGCCGATGTAGTCGAGGACGGTTGACCAACCGTAAAAATACCCGATCGCTCCCGCCAGGACCAGGACCCAGATCCCAAACACCGCCTCGACCTCGCCGAGAAAGTGCAGCACCTGGCCCTTGAAACTCACCTCGTCCGGCAGCGCATCGTCGTTTTCATCCGTCGGGCGCCGCAACCGCTTCACGCGGGCGGCATGCTTCGCCTCGGCGACATGCGCCCAATGGCGAAATTTTGCCGTCAGGAATGTGTGCACGATCGCCAGCAGGAAGATGCCGGTCGCGACAAGATTGAAGGGCTCCGCCTGGATCCGACCCCGCAGCGTCGCGACCAAATCGGCCGAATCGGTGGCGGCGTACCGGTCAAGGGGCCCTGGAAACGTCGCGGCCGCACCCGATTCCGCCGCCCACCCCGGCGTGACCGACCCAATCGCCCACAGCCCCACTGCCACGGCCAGCAGGCGCGAAAAGGGCGCGATTCGTGAAATCATCCCCCTGAACAAACGCGGCCCGTGACCTGCGGCAAGCCGGAGCGGACGGCCGCGGGCTTTTTTCGCGACCGGCCGCGGCCGGAAGGCGCCGCGGCTCCATCCCACGAAGGAACCGCGACGAATTGCGCGTGAGGATGAACGCCCTCCGTTAAAAGGTGTGCACGAACAGCCCCGAGCGGAGCTTCGGCTCAAACCACGTGCTCTTCGGCGGCATGATCTGGCCTGCATCGGCGATGTCCATGAGCTGTGTGAGCGTCACGGGATAAAGCGAGAAGGCGACCCCGCCCTCCGTATCGACGCGCTGCACCAGTTCACCCGTGCCGCGAATGCCTCCGACAAAATCGATTTTCTTGCTCGTGCGCGGATCGTCCACGCCCAGCAGCGGCGCCAGCAGCTTGTCCTGCAGCACGCTCACGTCGAGGCGGCCGACCGGATCCGCCTTCGGATCCACCGGGCACTTCAGGCCGTACCATTTTCCGCCCAGATACATACTGACGCGGCCGACCGCCGGCGGCGAAGCCAGGGCATTTTCCTCCAGCCCGAAAACGGCCTGCACCTTCGCGAGCAGATCAGCCGGCGAGTGGCCGTTGAGATTCGTGACGATGCGGTTGTACGGCAGGATCTTCAGTTCGCTCGCCGGGAACATTACGCAGAGGAACCAGTTGTAATCCTCCGCGCCCGTGTGCGCCGGATTCCGCTCCCGCCGCAGCCGCGCGACCCGGGCCGCGCTCGCCGCCCGATGATGACCGTCGGCGATGTAAGTCGCCGGCACGCCGCCGAACGCCTTCACCCACTCCGCGCCACCCGCGATCCGCCAGACCGTATGACGGACCCCATCCGGCGCGGTAAAATCGTGGAGCGGCTTTTCCTTCGTCGTGGCTTCGACCAGCGCCGTGACCGCCGGCGCATCGCGATAGGTGAGAAACACCGGCCCGGTGTCGGCGCTCAGCGTGTCGATCAAGCGCGTGCGATCGTCCTCCTTGTCCTTGCGGGTCTTCTCATGCTTCTTGATCAACCCCGCATCGTAATCGTCGACGTGGCAACCCGCGACGAGCCCGCGCTGGCGGTGCGAGCCCATGCGCTGCTCGTAAACATAAAGGCACGGCTCCGTTTCACGGACCAGCACCCCAGCGCGCTGCAAACCCTGGAAATTATCGCGGGCCCGCGCGTAGACGGCCTCGCTGTAGGGATCCGTGCCCGCCGGGAGATCGATCTCCGCACGATCGACGTGCAGCAGGCTGTGCGGCTTGCCGGCCGCGAGGGCGGCGGCCTCCGCGGCGTTGACGACATCGTAGGGCACGCACGCCACTTCGGGCGCGCTGGGCGGAGTTGGGACGAGGCCTTGAAACGGATGAATGCGCATGGCTGGAAAAATGGGAAAGTTGCCACCGACCAGACCGAACCCACGGAAAAACTCAAACCCCGCGTGTCATGCCGGCATTATTTTTTGGTCTGCGATCGCGCCCGCGGCTTCAACCCGGCGCTCCGAGCGCTTCCGGAGAGGGCAAAAGAAAAGCCCTCCGTTGCCGGAGGGCTTTGAAATCTGGAAAAGCAGGCGCGCCAGGATTACTTCTTCGCGGCGCCGCGCTTGAACCTCGTGGTGAACTTCTCGACGCGGCCGGCGGTGTCGACAAGACGCTTCTCGCCGGTGTAGGCGGGATGCGAATCCATCGTGACGTCGCGGGCGATGACGAAGAATTCCTGACCATCGATCTGCTCCTTGCGGGCGGACTTCATGGTCGACTTGGTGAGAAAACGACGGCCGGTTCCGATATCCAGGAAGCAGACGTTGTTCAGAGCGGGATGACCTTCGGCTTTCATCGTGGTAAAAGGTAAATCAGCCTTGGCGCGCCTTGTAACGCGGCTCGACTTTGTTGATGACGTAAATCTTTCCCTTGCGGCGGACGACCTGGCAGGCCGGGTGACGCTTCTTGGCAGACTTAATGGAGGAAACAACTTTCATAAAAGGCGCCAAAGCATAGAGCCACCCCACCCCTGTCAACGGAATATCCGGAATCGCCACGCGATTTTGCTCCCCATCATTCGCCGCGGAAGGCGACTTTAGGAAGCGCAACTACCGGATTTCCGGTAGTCGTGCCCGTTGCACAAGACCATATTGATTCATAGCTTTCCCTCGGTGCGGCCCCTCGCTATCCCCAACCCACCCTGGAAACCCCTTTCGCTGGGGCAAGCGACGGCGAGTCACCCCAAACAACCGCCGCCCCTGATCTGGACTCATTCCGCGTGAAATCTTTCATCCCCGCCCCATATTTTCCCACTACTCGGGCATGGGACCGCTAACACGCCACCGCCCTCGGCAACGCCCCCGCACACAAACTTTTCGACCTCGTCAAAGTAGCGAAGAAGGCCGGCGTCGAAGTCCCGCGCCAATTCTCCGACTACGATGTCACCCTCGACCTCGCCGCCCTCCCCGTCGGCGTCACCGTCGAGGAGTGGATCTGAGTTCCTTCGCCGCCACTCAACTCACCGCCCAACTTGACTACTTGTCCCGTTGGGCGCTGCCTTGATCCATGTCCACCACCCTCACCATCGGCGAATTCAAGGCCCGCCTGTCCGACGCACTCGCCCTCGTCGAAAAGGGCGAGACCATCACCGTGACCTACGGCCGCAACAAAACCCCGGTCGCCGTCTTCGGCCCGCCGCCCGCCGCCCCCAAACGCAAACTCGGCCACCTCGCCGGGAAATTTCGCGTCACTATCCGTCCCAATTGGAAAATGACCGAAGAGGAATTTCTCGGCTCGTGAAGCTTCTGCTCGACACCTGCTCCCTTCTCTGGGCCCTCCAAGACGCCGACCGGCTCTCCGCACCGGCCAGACGGGCGCTGAAAAATCCCGGCAACACGGTTTCCGTCAGCGTCGTTTCGTTCTGGGAAATCGGTCTCAAATTCGGGTTGGGCAAACTCGCCCTCGATGGGGCCGGGCCCGAAGATTTTCCCCGCTTCGTGGCAGACGCCGGTTGGCAGATCCACCCACTTTCCCCGAGACTCGCCGCCAGCGCAGGACGCCTGCCCCGCCTCCCCCAGCACCGCGATCCGTTTGACCGCCTGCTCATCTGGACCGCCGTCAGCGAAAATTTTTCCCTCGTCTCCGGCGACGATGCTTTCCCCGCCTACGCGCCCCACGGCCTCAAACTCTGCTGGTAAAAGCAACGCCACCCGGCCCCCTCATAATGCCCCCGTCCGTTACCCCCAATCCCGCGCTCCCGTCCATCCACACGGTGCGCGGCCAGCGCGTGATGCTCGATAGCGACCTCGCCCGGCTCTACGAGGTGCCGACGATGGTCTTCAACCAAGCCATCAAGTGAAACTTCGCGCGGTTCCCGTCGGATTTCATCTTTCAGCTTACCCGCGAGGAACTTGGAAACTTGAAATCACAAATTGTGATATCAAGTGCAGAGCCGACCGATTCTTTAAGATCACAAAATGTGACCTTAAACAAACCGGGCCACGGCGGGGCGCGTTAACTCCCCTGGGTCTTCACCGAACACGGCGCGATCATGGCTGCCACCATTCTCCGCAGCCCGCGCGCTGTTTCGATGAGCGTCTATGTCGTCCGCGCCTTCGTGCGCATGCGCGAAGAACTGCTCACCAACGCCGTCATCCTCAAGCGCCTCGCGCAGCACGACAAAAAACTCCTCGAACACGACCTCGTCCTCCAGGACGTCGTCGAAAAACTCCTCCCCTTGCTCGACCCGCCGCCCGAGAAGCAAAAACCGTTTATCGGTTTCCACCCCGGCAACCGCTGAACGCGGCCCCTCCCACCCGCTCTATGCCCCCCGGCGACGATTCCTTCCCGCTCTCGGCGCTCCAGCATTTCGCGTTTTGCCCGCGCCAGTGCGCACTCATCCACGTCGAGCGCCAGTGGGCCGAAAATACCCTCACCGCCCAAGGCCGCGTACTCCACGACCTCTAAGATTGGCGGCTCTGTGCGTGATTGGGGTCGCGCCCCCCCGCGGGGGCGCGCGGATTGAAACCCCTCATCCCACTAGTGACATGTCACTAGTGGGTCGCCCCCCCCGCGGCGCGCTCGGATTGAAATGGACCGCCCGTTATCAATCAATTTCGCGCCGGGTCGTCCGGCTCACCGGCCAGCAAACGCCACTCCGCTCCCTCGCGGCCGAGCACGGTGCGCCACAGGCTCACGTCCTGCGAGTGCGTCAGCAGGTCTTCCGGCACGTCGGCGGTGATCCACGTGTTCTGTTTCATCTCCTTCTCCAACTGGCCGGCCGACCATCCGGAATAACCCATAAAACCCCGCACGTGCGTGCCCTCCTCTTCCAGCAGCTGCAGGGCCTTCTCCGGCTCCACTCCAAAATGCAGGCGAAATCCGTCCGATTGCACCTGCCACGCCGCCAGCACCAACTGCTCGGTCTGCACCGGGCCGCCGATGAACAACGGCACCGGCGCCAACGCCCCGAGCGCAAACTCGCCGCTCAGTTCGCCGAGCCGCTTGCCGTAGGGCCGGTTGAGCACCACGCCCATCGCCCCCTCCGCATTGTGCACCGACATCAACACCACGCTGCGCCGAAAATTCGGATCCTTCATTGCCGGATGCGCGAGCAGCAGCGACCCGGCCAGCGTTTCCTTCAAAACCTTTCTGCTCCCGCGCATCGACATGACGGACCTTTCGCGGGGGTTAAAGTTTTAGAACCGTCACGCCCGCGTCGGCAAGCAGCGGCGCCACCAGCGGATCGTTCGAATAATCGGCGCGGTAGCGGATTTCCGCGATGCCCGCGGCCGCCAGGATCTTCGCGCAATTGATGCACGGGAAATGGGTGACGTAGGCCACGCAGCCCTCCACCGAGCTGCCCCGCCGCGCGGCGTCCGCCACCGCATTCTGCTCGGCGTGTACCGTCGCCTGCTCATGGCCGTCGCGCAGGCGCGAGACATGCGGCGTGCCGGGCAGGAATCCATTGTAACCGGCCGCCACGAGCCGGTTCTTGCGTTCGCCACCCGTGACGATCACGCAGCCGACGTGCAGCCGCTCGCAATTCGAGCGCGACGCCATCAACACGGCCGTGGCCATGAAGTATTCGTCCCACGACGGCCGGTGCGGAAAACTGCTCGCCGCGGCGGCGATCAGGTCGACCGGCAACATGGGAACGGCGGGACTGTCGGGCGCAGGCGTGGCGGAAAGGCTCATGAGAATCTGTCGTGGAATCTGGACAGGTTGGCGGACGCGGGCAACCTTCCTTCTCAAATCGACGGCGGCGCCCCCACCCACGCCCGGCCGATTTTTTTATGCAACGCCGGCTGCAGCCCGAACTGCTCGATTCCCTGCCTCACGACCACCCCGCCGCCCTGCACAATCGCCGGGATCTGCGGTTGACCAATCACGCCATGGGCAACCACCGCTGGTATTGCCGCGAGCTGCCGGGGCTCCTGCTACCCGGAGAGCGGACACTGGAAATCGGCGCGGGCACGGGCGAACTCGGCCAACGGCTCGCCCGGCGTGGCGCAGTCGTCGACGGGCTGGACCGCTGTCCCCGCCCAGCGATCTGGCCGGGGGATCGCCGCTGGCACGAGGCCGATCTGCGCACCTTCGACGGCTATCCGGCCTATGCCGCGGTGATCGGCAACCTGATCTTCCACCAATTTTCCACCGCTGAACTCGGCGCGCTGGGAGAAAATGTCCGACGCTCCGCGCGGGTGATCCTCGCCTCGGAGCCGGTCCGCCGGCGGGCCTCGCAAATCCTCTATCGCGTCTTCGGGCCGATGTTCGGCGCAAACCACGTCTCCCTGCACGATGCGCACGTGAGCATCGCCGCGGGATTTCGCGACGACGAATTGCCCCGGGCGCTCGGGCTGGAGCAGGCGGCCTGGGACGTGCGCTGCACCACGACCGCGCTCGGCGCCTATCGGATGATCGCCGTCAAACGCGCATGAATTCGCCGCGCCCGATCGAAATCGTCGGTGGCGGCCTCGCGGGACTCTCCCTCGGCCTCGCCTTGCGGCGGGCCGGCGTACCCGTGGTCGTTTTCGAGGCCGGCCACTATCCGAGGCATCGCGTTTGCGGGGAGTTTATCACCGGCCTCACGCCCGAAACCATCACCCGGCTCGGCTTGGGCCCGTACTTGGAGGATGCGCTGCAACACCGGCAGGTCGCGTGGTTTCACGGCGCCGAGCCGACGGGCATCCAGAAATTGCCCGCCCCGGCGTTGGGCCTCAGCCGGCATGTGCTCGACGCCCGACTCGCGGCGGCATTTGTCGCGGCCGGCGGCGACCTGCGCACGGCAACGCGCCTGGTGGATTCCGACCCAAAACCAGGCCGCGTTTTCGCCACCGGCCGCCAGGCCGGCCGGTCCACCTGGCTCGGGCTGAAGTTTCACGTCCGCAACATCGTCCTGGAGCGCGACCTCGAATTGCACCTTGGCGACCATGCCTACGTGGGACTCACCCGCGTCGATCGCGATACCGTAAACGTATGCGGCCTCTTCCGTCGCCGCCCGCTCGCGGGCCGCGGCCCGGGGCTGCTGTTGAACTACCTGCGGGCCGCCGGCTTGGCCGGACTCGCCGGCCGGCTGGCACAGGCCGAAATCGACGTCACGTCCTGCTGTGCGGTCGCCGCCCTCGCTTTCGATCGGGCGGTCCGGCCGCCGGACCGGATCCAGATCGGCGACGCCTCCGCGATGATCCCGCCGTTCACCGGCAACGGCATGGCCATGGCCTTCCAAAGCGCGGAGACGGTCCTTGACCCCCTGCTGGCATTCGCCCGGGGCGAGAGCGACTGGCCCGCCACGTGCCGCGCAACCCACGCGGCTTTACGCGGTCGGTTTCGTCGTCGGCTCGCCTCGGCCAGCGCCTTGCACGCATTTCTCCTTCGTCCCCGCCGCCAGCGCTGGCTGGCCGCGCTCGGCCGCGCCCATCTCCTGCCCTTCGGCCCGCTCTACACGATCCTTCACTAACCGACCTCCAGCCTCACGCATGTATCTTCACGCTCTCGCCACCGCCGTCCCTGAGACCACCTACACGCAGGCCGATTGCTGGGAAATTACGCAGCGCTCGAAACTGCGCGAGCGGTTGAAAAAACGCTCGATGCTGATTCTGCACACGATCCTGCGCGGCGAACACGGCATCGCGACGCGCCACTTTGCGGTGCCCGAAATCCAGCACGTCTTCGATCTTTCATCCGACCAGCTCAACGCGGCTTTCCGCCTCGCCGCCCCGCAACTTGCCGGCCGCGCCCTGACCACGGCCCTCGAACGCGCGGGCGTCCGGCCGGCTGAAGTCGATGCGCTCCTCATCTGCACGTGCACCGGCTACCTCTGCCCGGGCGTCACCAGCTACGTCGCGGAACAGCTCGGCCTGCGCCCCAACGCGTTTCTGCAGGACTTGGTCGGCCTGGGTTGCGGCGCCGCCATTCCGACCTTGCGCGCGGCCAGTCACATCCTCGCGGCCCAACCCGACGCGGTCGTCGCCTGCGTCGCAGTGGAGGTCTGCTCCGCGGCCTTCTTCCTCGACGACGACCCGGGCGTCATCATCAGCGCCTGCCTTTTCAGCGACGGGGCGGCGGCCACAATCTGGCGGGGCATGCCGGGGCCGGGCCGCCTGCGCGCCTTCGAATTCAACACCACGCACCGGCCGGCCGAGCGCGACAAGCTGCGCTTCGAGCAACGCGACGGCAAACTGCGCAACCTCCTGCATCGTTCCGTCCCTGATCTGGCGGCGGACGCCGTGCGCCAGCTATGGGAGGAACGGAGCAGCCGCCCCGTCACCCGCGTGGTTGCGCACTCCGGCGGCCGCGATGTGCTCGAAGCGCTCGCCCCGGTCGTCGCCCCGCACGCTCTCGCCGCAAGCGAGCGGATGCTGCGCGATCATGGCAACATGAGCAGCCCGTCCGTGCTGTTCGCACTCGAGGAAACGCTGAAGGAGGAAAGCCCGGCGGACACCGGCGACTTCTGGCTGGTGAGTTTCGGCGCCGGTTTCAGCGCCCACAGCTGCCGGCTGGGCTGCTAGAATCATGCTCGTGATCGGGCGCGTGATCGTGCTCGATCCTCCCGACCTCGATCAGGAGCCAGAGCACGATCACGCGCATGCCCGCCAAACTCACCGACCTCGTAACGTATTGCGACCAACGCACGCGCCGCGCCGCCTTCAAGGATGCGCCCGGCGCCTTCAACGGCCTGCAGGTCGCCAACGACGGGCGCGTCACGAAGATCGGCGCGGCGGTCGACGCGGGCCTCGTTCCCTTTCAGGCCGCGGTCGCGGCCGGGGTCGATTTTCTCATCGTGCACCACGGCATGTATTGGGACATGCCGCGGCCCCTGACCGCGGGAGTCTATGATCGCGTCGCCACGCTGATCCGCGGCAACTGCGCGCTTTATTCAAATCACCTCCCGCTCGACGGCCATCCCGAGATCGGCAACAACGCCCTGCTCGCGCACCAGCTCGGGTTCACGCGGACGCGGCCGTTCCTGATCCGCGACGGCGAGGCGATCGGCTGCAAGGCGGAAATCCGGTTCCCGCGCGCCACGCTGCGCGCCCGGCTCGAACGGCTCTATCCGCGGGTGATCGCGATCGAATACGGCAGCGCCACCCCGCGCGGGGTGGCGTTTTGCAGCGGCGCCGGCAACAGCGCCGTGCCCGAACTCGCCGCCGCCGGAGTCGACACGCTCGTCACCGGTGAACTGCGCGAGGAGTGGTTCAACCGCGCCCAGGAGGAAAAGCTGAACCTCTACCTCTGTGGCCACTACGCGACGGAAGTTCACGCGGTGCAGGCGCTGGCCGCCGAGCTCGCGAAGAAATTCAAGCTCCCGTGGGAATTCATCCGCACGGACAATCCGCTCTGAAGCGCGGCGGCCGGCGAACCCACGAATGAAGCCTTGGCAATTGGCGGCAATTCGCCTGCATTCGCGGGCACCCGTCCCATGAAAAAGATCGCGATCCTCAATGGCCCCAACCTCGACCGCCTCGGCAAGCGCGAACCCGAGATCTATGGCCGCGCGACGCTGGCCGACCTTGAGCAGGCCCTCCGCGCCGAATTCAGCGCCGCCGCGCAGCTCGAATTCTTTCAGTCCAATCATGAAGGCGCCTTGATCGACAAGATCGCCGCGCTCGCCGATGCGAAATTCGACGGCCTGGTCATCAATGGGGGTGCGTTCACGCACACGAGCGTCGCCCTGCGCGACGCCCTCGCCGGCGCCCATCTCCGCACGGTCGAAGTCCACATCTCCAACATCTACAAGCGCGAGGAATTCCGCCACACCTCGCTGACGGCCCCCACCTGCATCGCCGTGATCACCGGACTCGGGCTTGAGGGCTATCACGCCGCGGTGCGTTTTCTCCTTAAAGGCTGAGGCCGGATGAGCGACGACTTCTGGCTGGTCTGTCACACCAAACCGCGGTGTGAAAAGAAATTCGCGGCGCTGCTCGCGGCCGAAAACTTCGAGCACTATCTCCCGCTGGTGCAGAGCATCCGGCGCTACGGGCAGCAAACCAAGCGGTTCACGAAGCCGTTATTTCCCGGCTACGTGTTCACAAAATTGCCGCGGGAAAAGAAGGCCCGGATTTACCAGCAGGATCTGCTCGCGCGCGCCATCACGGTCGAGGACGAGGCGCGCTTCCTGCGCCAGTTGGAGGACGTGAAGGCGATCGTCGCGTCGGGTTTTGAACTCAGCGTGATGCCGCTGCTCACCAAGGGCCGGCGCGTGAAGATCGTGGGCGGGCCTTTGCACGGACTCGAAGGCTTTGTCGACGACCCGGCCAATCCCCAAGGCATCGTGATCTCCGTCGATGTCCTGCAGCAGGGCCTGCTCGTCAAGATGCCGGCCGAATATCTCCAGCCGCAGCCGTAGCCGCTACGCCGCCGGGGGCCCGGGCTCGTCGCGCGCCCGGTCGCGAGCCTGCACCAGCAACACGGCCGCGGCCCAAAGCAGCGACAGCGCCATGATCCAGCGTCCGGTGCGCAGAACCCACCGGGAGATATAAACGTCCTTGTGCAACAGATTGAGTTCGGTGAGCAGATATTCCCAATCGTGGCCCTCGACCTCGCGGCCGGTGCCGCCGCCGAGAAGCATGAGCTGCAGCGAACGCGCATCGTTGATGTAAGGCGAGACGTCGACCAGACTTTGCCCGGCGAGCCAGAGGCATAATGCCCCCGCAAACGCATCGCGGCCCCAAAAGCGGGCCGCGACGAACCAGATCACCGGCATCAACACCTGCAGCAGGGAGCCGCCGAGGACGCCCATGAACTGGCCGAACCACGCAAAGAGGACATGCCCCGCCTCGTGAAACACCAAATGCACCAGATGCAAAAAGGATCCTCCCTGCTCGGGATTACTCAACTGCAACATCGTCATCCGATGGAAGCGCCAGCCATAGGCGGCCACGGCCATGAGCAGGACGCCGCGGCCCACCAAAGCCCAGACCGGCGTCTTCCGGCCGTCCGGAAATAAAAAATCCGAAACCCGCCAGGAAACCTGCGCCCAGAATTCGTTCATCGCAGCGTCCAGAGCCAGAGGCCGACATGAAGCGTCGCCGCGGCCGCGAGCGCCGCGACGATATCGTCGGCCACGACGCCCCAGCCCGCCGGCAGCGCCTGGAGCCGGCGAATCCCCAGCGGTTTCAGGATGTCGTAGAACCGGAACAGCGCGAACCCGGCCAGCATCAGCACCCACAACGGGACCGTTCGAGGGAGGCTGGACCAGCCGAGAAAGCACAGCGGCATGGCGACAAACTCGTCCAGGATCACCTCGCCTGGATCCTTTTTCCCCATCCGGCGTTCCGCTTCGCCGCAGAGACCGACCGCCAGGTAACCGCCCACCGCCGTGGCCAGCAGCGTTCCCATCACATCGGTCCGCGTAAAGAAGACGGCGAAATACAGCAGCCCGGCGAGCGATCCCCACGTGCCGGGCGCCGGCATTTTGCGGCCAAGGGGCCCCAACGTCGCGCAGCCAACCACCACCCGGGTCGGCCATCTGCGAGGCCAGAGCGGCTGGGACCAGCGCATGGCCTTAGCTCATCAAAGCCCGCCCGTGCCGCCGAAAATACGCGATCCCCGAAGTGATCGTCAGCACCGCGGAAAGAACGAAAAGTCCCACGCCGATCAATCGCACCACCGTCACCGAGCCCGCCTGATCGCCGCCGAAGCCCATGTCGCGCTCCAGCATCCGGGCGCCCATCAGCCAGCCGATCGCATTCAGCTGCACGAACGTCTTCACCTTGCCACCCGCATCGGCCTCGACCACCTGCCCCTTCACCGCCACCGCCATGCGCAGGCCCGAGACGGCGAACTCGCGGCAGAGAATGCAGAGCAGCAGCAGAATTGCCGAAATGCCATGGCCCATGAAATTCCCCTTCTCGTTCACGAGCGCGATCATCAGGCCGATGACCAGCACCTTGTCGATCACCGCGTCCATGAACCGGCCGAAGGCCGAAACCTCGCCGCGCTCACGCGCGATCTTGCCGTCGAGCCAGTCCGTCAGTGCCGCCGCGATGTAGAGCCAAAATGCCAGCGTCGCCGCCCAGTGAAAATCCGCATACATCAGGCCAACCACGATAAACATGAGCGGCACGCGCGAGATCGTGAGCAGATTGGGCAGGTTCATGGCAGACAGCGTCAGAAATCAGTCGTCGCTCTCCCGAAGGCAAGCGTGGAGCAAGTCGTCGGCAAAAACGCTTGGTTGCGCAAAAACGCAGTCGCCACACCCAAAACGGCCGTTTTCACTGCCACCCATCGCTCCATGCGCCATTGCATCTACCCGGGCACTTTCGACCCCATCACCTACGGCCATCTCGACGTGCTGGCCCGGGCCGCGAAACTCTTCGACCGCGTGACTGTCGCGATTGCCGAAAACGCGGGCAAAGCTCCGCTCTTCAGCGCGGCCGAGCGCTTGGAAATGATCCGCCCCAGCCTGGCCGCCTACCCCAACGTCGACGTGACAACCTTCAGTGGCCTGTTGGTCGAATTTTGTGTCTCCCAAAAAGCCGACGCGATCATCCGGGGTTTGCGCGCGCTGTCGGACTTCGAATTGGAGTTCAACATGGCCCTGATGAACCGGCACCTCGAACCCGAGATGGAAACCCTGTTTGTCATGCCGAACGAGCAGTTCAGCTACACGAGTTCCTCCCTGGTCAAGCAGGTCGCGAGATTCGGTGGCGACGTCAGCCACTTTGTGCCGCCGAATGTTGCGATCGCGCTCAAACACGCTTTCCGTCCCTAGTCCCGCCACCAGCACCGGGTAACGGTCGATCAAAGGGCCTTCGCCTCCGAGATTTTCCGTCACCTTTCATCCCTCCCCGCGTCTTTGCGGACTGCACCACTATGAGTCGCTCCGAGCCTTTTCGGGACATTCGTCGCGTTGCTTTCAACCCATCTTTTCCTTCAAGCGATCTCTTTCCCAGTCATGGCCAAATCCAAAAGTTACGGTGGTCTCATCTTCCTGGTTCTGCTCGTTGCCGGAGGGGCGGCCGGCAGCTGGTACTATTTTAACGGAAAGTCGGAAAAGCCGCCCGAGTTTCAAAGTGTCAAGGTCGCGCGGGGCGATATCATCCAATCGGTCACGGCGACCGGCGATTTACAACCGGTGGTGACCGTCGACATCGGCGCCCAGGTCTCCGGTCAGATCAAAGAGGTGCTGGTCGACTTCAACTCCCGCGTGAAGGCCGGGGACGTGCTTGCGAAAATCGATCCGGCCAACGCCGTACAAAAGCTGAAACAGACGGAGGCCGACCTCGCGTCCGCCCGGGCCAACAACGAACTGATCAAGATCAATGCCGACCGGACCAAGGATCTCTTCGCCAAGAACCTCGTTTCGCAATCGGAACTCGACAGCATCAACGCCCAGCTCGCCCAGTCGAACGCGACGCAACTGACGCGCACCGCCGCCGTGGAGAACGCCCGGCTCGACCTGGAGCACTGCACCATCACCGCCCCGATCGATGGCATCGTGCTGGATCGCAAGACCGACAAGGGCCGCACCGTGAACGCCAGCATGAACGCGCCCACCCTGTTCACCTTGGTGAACGATCTGTCGAAGATGCAGATCAATGCCGCGGTCGCCGAGGCCGACGTCGGTCTGATTTCCGAAAAACAAGAAGTCAAATTCACGGTGGATGCCTTCCCCAATCGCTCGTTTAGCGGCACGGTCCGGCAGGTCCGCAATGCCGCCACCGTCAACCAGAGCGTGGTTTCCTATGCGACGATCATCGACGTCCTCAACGAGGACCTGAAACTCAAGCCCGGCATGACCGCCAATGTCTCGATCATCGTGTCGCAGCGGCTCAACGTGCTGCGCGTCGCCAACAGCTCGCTCCGCGTACGGATTCCGCAGGAACTGCTGCCCAAGGCGCCCGCCGCGGCGGGGACCGACAAAGCCGGCGCGAAAACGGGCACGCCAACCGCCGCCACCATGACCGACGACGAGCGCATGCGCGCCACGATAGCCATCATGAGCGAAATCGGTTTTCAACGCGGCACCCCGGCCACGCCCGAGCAAATCGAAAAAGCCAAGCAGCTCGCCAAGGACAAGGGCCTCGATCCCGACCTGATTGCCGCGCGCCTCGCGATGCCCGGTGGTCGCCGCGGGGGTGGCGGTGGTGGGGGCGGTGGTGGGGGTGGGGGTGGCGGTGGCGGTGGCCGCGGCGGTGCCGGCAACAGTGGTTTCAACAATACCGTCGTTACGCGCACCCTCTACAAACTTGTGGATCCGGCCGCGAAAGAGAAAAAGATTGAGCCAATTTCCGTCCGTCTCGGGGTGTCCGACGGTTTCACCACCGAGGTGCTCAGCGGCCTTGGCGATGGTGACACCGTTGTCACCGGTGTGATTATGCCCGGCGCCACGCCCGTACTCGCGGCCCCCGGTGGCAGTGCGCAAAACCCCTTCCAGCAGCAGGGCCGCGGCGGCATGGGTGGTATGGGTGGTAGTAGTGGCGCCGGTGGTCGCGGCCGTTGATCAGCACGGCCCTACCCGTCACGATTTCTCCGCCTCCCGACCTCTCCATGGCTCCCGTCGTCCAAATCAAGGAACTCCACAAGATCTACGAATCCGGCGAAGTGCCCGTGCACGCCGTTCGCGGCGTCTCGCTCGATATCCAGAAGGGCGAATTCGTCGCATTGATGGGCGCGAGCGGCTCCGGCAAGTCCACCCTGATGAACATGCTCGGTTGCCTCGACCGGCCGACGCGCGGCACCTACCTTCTCGACGGCATCGATATCGACAAGCTCGACCGCAACGAACTTGCCGACCTGCGCAACCAGAAGCTCGGTTTCGTCTTCCAGGGTTTCAACCTCCTCGCCCGCACCACGGCGCTCGAAAACGTCGAACTGCCCATGCTTTACGGCCGGCACCGGCGGCTCTCGATGAACGAGATCCACGAACGCGCGATGCACTGCCTGGAGATCGTCGGCCTGTCGAATCGCGCGGACCATTTCCCCAATCAACTCTCGGGCGGTCAGCAACAGCGCGTCGCCATCGCCCGAGGCCTCGTCAACAGCCCGCAGGTGCTGCTCGCGGACGAACCCACCGGCAATCTCGATTCCAAGACCTCCGTCGAGGTCATGGGCGTCTTTCAGAAACTCAACGATCAGGGCATCACCATCGTGATGGTCACGCACGAGCTCGACATCGCCAGCTATTGCAAGCGCAACCTCATCCTGCGCGACGGTGTCGTCGTGCGCGACGAACCCACGCGCGACCGCCACATCGCGGAAGAAGAAATGGCCAAACTCAAGCAGGCCGAGACCGCGGCGAAACTTACGGTCTCCCCGGCTGCCTGACGCCCGCCCGCCATGCGATTCACCACGATTATTCTCGTCGCCCTTCGCGCCCTGCGCCGCAACACCATGCGGTCGATCCTCACGGCGCTCGGCATCATCATCGGCGTCGGCGCCGTCATCACGATGGTCAGCATCGGCAACGGCGCCAAGGCCCAGGTCGAAGCCCAGGTCGCCTCGCTCGGCCAGAACATCATCACGGTTTTCCCGGGCAGTTTCAGCCAGGGCGGCATGCGCAGCGGCTTCGGTTTCTCGCTGACCCTTACGCCGGAGGATGCCGAGGCCATCGCCGCCGAGGTGGAGGACGTCGATGGCGTGAGCCCCGAAGTTCGCGACCGCAATCAGGTCCTCGCCAACGGCCTGAACTGGAACACCTCGGTCATGGGCGAATCGCCCGACTATCCTTACATCCGCAGCTGGCCGATCGCCTCCGGCTCGATGTTCGGCGACCAGGAGGTCAAGTCCCTCGCCAAAGTCGCCGTCATCGGCAAGACCGTCGCCGATCAGCTCTTCCCCAACGAGGACCCGATCGGCCAGACCCTGCGCATCCGCAACCTGCCTTTCCGCATCCTCGGCGTGCTCAGCACCAAGGGATTTAACATCGGCGGGCAGGATCAGGACGATGTCGTCATCATCCCCTACACGTCGCATATGCGCCGCGTTTCGCGCCGCACCAATATCACAACCATCCTCATTCAGGCGAGTGGTCCCGACAAGCTCGACAAGGTGAAGCTCGCGGTCGAGGACCTCCTCACCCAGCGCCGCAAGGGGCGCGAACCCGACTTCACCGTCCGCACCCAGGAGGAAATCGCCGCCGCCGCGACCCAAACGTCCAAGACCATGACCCTCCTGCTCGCCGCGATCGCCGGTGTCTCGCTCGTCGTCGGCGGTATTGGCATCATGAACATCATGCTGGTTTCGGTGACCGAGCGCACGCGCGAGATCGGCATCCGCCTCGCCATCGGCGCTCACGGCAGGGACGTGCTCACCCAGTTCCTGATCGAGGCCATTCTGCTCAGTTCCCTCGGCGGCGTGATGGGGGTCATGCTCGGCATCGGGGCATCCGAATTTGTCTCTTACTACAACGGCTGGCCGGTCCTGGTCTCCACCTCCTCGGTGGTCATCGCCGTCGGCTTCAGCGCCGCCATCGGCGTCTTTTTCGGATTCTATCCCGCGCGCAAGGCCGCCCAGCTCGACCCGATCGACGCGCTGCGTTACGAATAAGAATGCGGCCGGGTCGCCGCGGACCGGAGACAATCGAGCCCGGCTCAAAGCCGCTTAAAAATTCGCGGCCCGGATTGCGTGCCACCCGAGCGCCGCCCACCGTGGTCCCCCATGCGATCCCTGGTCTTTCTGCTTTGCGGCCTGCTCGCGGTCCGTGCCGCGGAATCCGCCAAATCACATAGGGATTTCCGGACCGAGGGCGACCGCGCCTACGATCGAAAAGACTATCCCGCAGCCACCGCCGCCATGGCCGCCGCGCTCGCCCGGCGGCCCGATTCCGCGCGCTACCTCTACAATCTTGCCGCGCTTTCCGCCCTCACCGGCGACAAGCCGGCGGCACTCGGCTATCTCCGCCGCGTCGCCGCGCTCGGGGTTTTCATGAATGCCAGTCGCGACTCCGATTTCGCGATCCTGCAGGGCACTCGTGATTTTAACGAAGTTCTCCGTGTTCTCGCCAACAATCGCGAACCCCAAGGCCGGGCCGAGGTGCTCGCCGAACTGCCGGGGCGCACCGGCCTCATCGAAGGCATCGCATTTCGGCCGCGCACCAGCGACCTGTTTTTCGGCGATGTCCATCACCGCTGTATCTGGCGGCGCGACGACGCTGGCCGCATCACGCGTTTCACCGCCGAGGATGACGAAATCCTCGGGGTCTTCGGAGTGGCCCTCGACGAGACGCGCAACACCCTTTGGGCGGCCACGTCCGCCCTGCCTGAAATGTCCGGGTTCACCAAGGAAAACAAAGGTCAGGCCGCGCTCGCCGAGTTCAACCTCGGCACGAGCGAACTGCGCCGGGTCATTCCGGTGCCGGGCGACGGCCGGGACCATCAACTCAACGACCTCGTCGTGGCATCCGATGGCACCATCTACGCCACCGACAGCGCCGCGCCCGTGCTTTGGCGGCTCTCGCCCGGCGTCGAGGAAATCGAGAAATTCGTCGAGTCCCGCGATTTCGCGTCCCTGCAGGGAATCGCGATCGTAAACCGCACGCTGCTCGTCGCCGACCATGCCAACGGCCTTTTCGCCATCGATCCGGACAGCGGCCACATCCGCGCCCTGGCGCCACCGGCCGGCACCACCCTGCTCGGGATCGACGGTGTGGTCGGCGTTCCCGGCGGACTCGTCGCAACTCAGAACGGTATTGAGCCCGCCCGCGTCGTTCACGTGGTTCTCGCCCCGGATTTGGCAAAGATCCAGACCGTGACGATTCTCGCCGCCGGACTCCCGTATTTAACCGACCTCAGCCTGGTCACCCTCGTGAACGACCGGCCGGCCATCGTCGCGAACAGCGGTTGGGACGGTTTCGATCCCGCGAAAGCACCGCACCCTCCGGCCCATCCGGTGCGCATTTTCCAGGTTACCTTTCCTTAAACGCGACGACCCCGTTCGTCTGATCATCGCATCGACCGGCCATGCCTTTTCGCCTGCTCCTGATTGCCCTCACCGCGGCCGCCGCCCTCCAGGCCGGAACCCCGCTCGATGCGGCCCTCGCGTTGGAAAAAGCGAAGCGCTATCCCGAGGCCCGGGTTGCTCTGGAAAAAATTGTCGCCGCCGAACCCGCCAACGCCGCCGCCTGCTATCACCTCGGCATGGTCTGGCGGCTCCGCCAGGACAACGCCGCCTGCACTGAAGCGGTCAAGTGGCTGGCCCGGGCCGTCGAACTCGCGCCGGAAAACGCCGCCTACCTGGCGGATTACGGCGGCACGGCGCTGCTGCTCGCCGAGCGGACGCGGTCCTATTCGGCCGCGACCAAGGGGCGTGCCGCCATGGAAAAATCCCTGGTGCTCAATCCGCAGAATCTCGATGCGCGCGAGGGCCTGTATCGATTTTACCGCGAAGCGCCGTGGCCTTTGGGGAGCGGAACACGGGCCGCCGCCCAACTCGAGGAAATCCGCCGGCGTGACCCGGACCGCGCGACCATCGTCGCCGTCGCCAGCCGGATCAACGTGCGGGATTTTGCCGCCGCTTTCCGTCTCTGCGAAGAGGTGCTCGCCCAAAAGCCCGCCGATTACACCGCGCTTTTTCAGTATGGGCGCACCGCGGCGCTGAGCGGACAGAATCTCACCCGCGGCCTCGCCCATCTGCGAACGTGCCTCACGCTCGACTCATCCGGTCCCGCCGCGCCACCGCGCCCGGCCGTCTGGCATCGCATCGGCACCATCGAGGAGAAGCTGGGCCACGCCCCCGCTGCCCGGGCCGCTTACACGGCTGCGCTCGATCTCGATCCCGACTACGGCCCCGCCCGCGACGCCCTGCGCCGGTTCAAGTAGCACGCGGCCGACGGCGACTTTACCACTCGACAGCGGGCCCTCGCGCTCACCAATCCTTGCCCATGCCCGTGCCACCTCTCGTTGAGTTTCGCGACGTGTCCAAGCGCTTCGGCGAGGGACCCGTCGTGCTCGACCGGATCTCCCTGGCGGCCCGCCGCGACGAGTTCATCTCCCTGATCGGGCCGAGCGGCTGCGGAAAATCCACCGTGCTCCGCCTCATCGCCGGCCTGACTCCACCAAGCGCAGGCACGATCCACGTCGATGGACTAACCCCGGACGCGGCCGCCGCGGAACTGGGGTTCGTCTTTCAAGAGTCCACTTTGCTGCCGTGGCTCACCGTCGCTGGAAACGTCGAGTTACCGCTCCGGCTCCGCGGAGTCGCCGGGCCGGAGCGCGCCGCCACGCGGACCCGCGTGCTCGATCTGGTCCGGCTCGCCGAGCAGCCCGCCGCCTACCCCCGGCAGCTTTCCGGGGGACAAAAAATGCGAGTCTCCCTCGCCCGCGCGCTCGCCCTCACGCCGAAGATCCTGCTCCTCGACGAGCCCTTCGGGGCCCTCGACGAAATGACCCGCGAGCATCTCAACGAGGAACTGCTCGCCATTCGCGCCCGGCAGGAGTGGACGGCCTTCTTCGTCACCCACTCGGTCGCCGAGGCGGTTTTTCTCTCGACCCGGATTATCGTCATGTCGGCCAAGCCCGGCCGCATTCATTCGGAGATTGAGATTCCGCTCGCCTGGCCACGCACCGCCGAGACCCGTCTGTCGCGCGAATATCAGGATTGGGTTGTCCAGGTCTCACGCCTGCTCCGCTCGGTCGAAACGCTCGCCGCTTGAACCCACCGTGTCGCGCCCCTTTCCCGCCATTTTTCTTCCCGCCCTGATCGGCACACTCGTCCTGGCGGGCTGGTACGGCATTCACTTCCTGCTCGCGGAGGAGATGCGGTTTCTACTGCCGACGCCCGGCGCGGTGATCGCCGCGCTGCGGGCCAACGGGGATTCCCTCGCCCACGCCGCGCTCAATACGGCACAGGGCGCATTGCTCGGTTTTGTCGCTTCGGTGGCCCTGAGCATCGTCCTCGCCCTGATCCTCTCGCTCTCGCCGCTCATTCGCGCGAGCCTCTACCCCTATTTGATGATCCTGCAGATGACCCCGGTCATTGTCATCGCACCCATCCTCGTACTCTGGGTCGGAGCCGGAATTCGCAGCGTCACTTTCATCACCTTCCTGATCTGTTTTTTCCCCTTGGTCGTAAATACCACCCAGGGCCTCGTCTCGACGGACCGCCATCTCGTCGAACTCTTCCGCATGTGGCGGGTGAGTCGCTGGCAGCAACTGCGGCACCTCCGTGCACCGGCCGCCCTGCCCTATTTTTTCACCGGGCTGCGCATCGCCGCGACGCTGGCCCCGATCGGGGCGCTGGTCGGAGACTATACGGCCGGCTCCTCCGCCGGCGACGGTGGCGGCCTCGGATTCCAAGCCATCATCTATTCCAGCCAGGCCAAATACGCGGCGCTCTTTGCCACCGCCGCCATCACGTGCATCTTGGGATTCGTCTTCACCGCCGCCGTGCTCGCCCTGAGCTGGCTGGCATTGCATCAATGGCACGACTCCTACGAACGACCCGACCGATGAACCCCCTTCGCTGCTTCACTTCCTTCATCCTGGCGTTTTCCGCGGCGGCCGCCGCCGCCGAACGGCCACCGACCAGAATCACCGTGCAGCTCGACTGGGTGGCGGAGCCGGAGCACGGCGGATTCTACCAGGCGCAGGCGCGCGGTTTCTTTCGTGAGGCCGGACTCGACGTCGTGCTCATTCCCGGCGGGCCCAACGCCTTCGTGATGCCCAGTGTCGCGACCGGCAAGGCCGACATCGGCCAGGCCGACAGCACCAGCACGCTGCTCCAGCAGGCGGAGAGCCTGCCCGTCGTTCAGTTTGCCGCAGTTTTTCAGGACGATCCCTCCGGCATTCTCGTGCATGCCGACAGCCCGGTGCGCAAATTCGAAGACCTGCAGGTCAAAACCGTCATTGCCCGCCCCGAATGGGCCTTCCTCAAGTTCCTCCAGAAAAAATACGGCCTCACGGTGAACATCGTGCCGCAGAACTTTTCGGTTGCCGCATTCATGGGTAACAAGGAGGCCCTCCAGCAGGGTTACTTCATCGCCGAGCCCTACCACATCACGCAGGCCGGGGGAAAATCTCCGCGCTTCCTTTCCACCTGGGATGCGGGCTTCCGCGCCTATGCCGTCCTCGTGACCAATCGGAAATTCGCCCGCGAGCACCCGGCCGAGCTGCGCGCATTTGTCCGCGCCTATGTCCGCGGCTGGCGTGACTACCTCGAAGGCGATCCGACGCCGGCGCACACCGCCCTGAAGCGGGCCAATCCAACGAACACCGACGAATTCATGATGTTTTCCCGCCAGATGATCCTGCACGAGAAACTCGTGACGGGGCGTGATCCCGACGGCGGGGCGGCCAAAATTGGCCGGCTCGATCCCGCGCGCTATGCCACCCAAATCGCCCAGCTTGAGGACCTCGGAATCCTGCCGCGCGGGAAAGTCACGACCGCACAGGCGGTGACCACCGCGTTCCTCCCTTGAGGTAACACGGTCTAAATTCTGACGATCACATCGTCCGGCCTGAACCGAACTTTCTTCATCGCCGCATAACGATCATCCGGCATGCGATACCCGGCGGCACAGCCCACCACGCTGGCATAGTCGGTGCCGAGCAAGCCGAGGATGTCATCGAACTTCTCCGGCTCGAAACCCTCCATTGGACAGGTGTCGATCCCGAGCACGGCCGCGGCGGTCATGAACTGCCCGAGGGCAATGTAGATTTGATGGGTTTGCCAGGTGTCGAGCCGGCCTTCGCCCCGGGCCTTGTCCAGATTGCGCAGCGTCATGGCGCGAAACTTATCCAGCGAATCCGTCGTGACGCCGCGCACCTCGGCCATCCGGGCGATATGCCGGTCGACATGATCGGCGCCCAGGTCCTTGCGCACCGCGAATACGACAAAATGGGAACAATCGGCGGGCTGCAACTGATGCCAGGCCGCGGCGGCCAGCCGGGTCTTGATGGCCGCATCGGTGACGACGACGAATTTCCACGGCTGCAATCCGATCGAGGACGGCGCGAGCACGAGCGCCTGTTCCAGCGCCTGCCATTCGGCAGCGGGAACCTTCCGCGCCCCATCGAACTTGCGCGTGGCGTAGCGCCAGTTCAACACATCGATCAATTGCTCCGGCGGAATGGCTTTAGGCATGGGGATCGGGAAAAATTCTGTCTCACCAGGCCCGGGCATATTGGTCCGGAGCAGCCGGCAGCGGTTTGACGTGCAACGCCCGCGCCGCGCGCAACGGCCAGTTCGGGTCGCGCAGGAGCTCCCGCGCGAGCAGCACCATGTCGGCCTGGCCCGTGCGCACGATCTGGTCGGCCTGCGCCGGCTCCAGAATCATACCCACCGCCGCCGTCGGAATCGACGCCTCGTGCCGGATCCGCTGGGCAAAGCCCACCTGGTAACCGGGGCCCACCGGAATGCGGGCCGCCCCCGACGAACCGCCGGAACTGCAATCAATCATGTCCACACCGGCGGCCTTCAACAGTCGCGCCAACGCGACACTTTCGTCGATTGTCCATCCGCCCTCCATCCAATCCGTGCAAGACAGCCGCACCATCAGCGGCAGCGCTTCGGGCCACACGGCCCGCACCGCCTGCACCGTTTCCATCAGAAACCGAACGCGATTCTCAAAGGCTCCGCCGTAGCGATCGGTTCGACGATTCGAGAGGGGCGAAAGAAATTCGTGGCTTAAATACCCATGCGCCGAATGCAGTTCCAGCCACTCGTAGCCGGCCGCCAGCGATCGTTGGGCCGCGGCGACAAAATCCCGCTGCACGCCCGCGAGCTCCGTCAGGCTCAGCTCCCGCGGCACCTTGTGCAACGGGTCGCCAAAGGGCACCGCGCTCGGCGCCACGGTCGGCCAGCCGCCGGCATCGTCGGCCAGATGCCCTCCGCCCTCCCACGGACGCGCCGAGCTCGCCTTGCGACCCGCGTGGGCGAGCTGGACGCCAGCCACCGCGCCCTGCGCTTTCACGAACCGGGTGATCCGGGTCAAAGGCTCGATGTGCTTGTCCGCCCAGATGCCCGCGTCGGCCGGCGAGATGCGGCCTTCCGGGGAGACTGCCGTGGCCTCCGATAGCACCAAACCGGCTCCGCCCGCGGCTCGGGCCCCGAGATGCACCAAATGCCAGTCCTGCGCCACCCCGTCGTCCGACGAATACATGCACATCGGTGAAACGCCGATGCGGTTGCGCAACGTGATTGACCGGACGGTCAACGGTTCAAAAAGGTGGGCCATGAGGGTGGTGAACCAACCACATGTCGCCGATTTCGCAACCCGGCGGTTACCCCGGGGCGCCGCGCGGCTTTCAGCAAAGTGCCGGAGCCGGCCGCTCACTCCACTCGCGCACTAAATTCCGGGTTTCGCTTGATGAACAGCGCGACGTAAGAGCACAGCGGCACGACCGTACGCTTTTCCGCGCGGGCGTACTCCAGGCCGGCCCGCACCAGCTTTTCCGCAATCCCCCGGCCCCGCAGTTCCGGCGGGACGAAGGTGTGCGTGAAGACCATGCGACCTTCCGGCAACTCGTATTCGGCGACGGCGAGATCGCCAGCGAACTCAACTTCGAAGCGATGCTCCGGCACGTTGTGCCGCACGAGGATCGATTCCGCGGTGCTCATGGCGCGACGGCCTCGTCTCCCCGCCGGCCCCAGCGTTGGGCCAGGACGCCGCACACCACCAGTTGCAGCGGATGGTAGATCATGATCGGGAGGAGAATCAGCCCGATCCCCGGATGGGTTGCAAAAATCAATTTTGCCATCGGCACGCCCGAGGCGAGGGTCTTCTTCGAACCGCAAAAAATCGCCGCGATCCGATCTTCACGACTGAAGCCAAAAGCGCGCGCCGCCGCACCCGTCGCGAGGAGCAACACCCCAAACAGCGCCGCGCACACCACTGTGATCAGCACGAGCTGTCCGCTGCCGCCCCCGGTCCAGATGCCGTCTTTGAACGAATCGCAAAACGAGGTGTAAACGAGCAGGATGATGATCAGACGGTCCACGATGCCGATGGCGGACTTCCGTTTTCGCATCCATTCGCCGAGCCAGGGCCGCAGCAACTGCCCGACCGCCAGCGGCAGCACCAACCAGCGCACGAGATCGAGCACGACCGGCCCGATCGGCTGCGCCTGGCCCGTCGTCCGCATCACCGCGGCCACCCACAAGGGTGTCAGCACCACTCCGGCGAGACTCGAGAGCGTCGCATTGAAAACCGCGCCGGCTACATTGCCGCGCGCCACCGCCGTCATCGTCACGGAGGAGGAGACGGTCGAGGGCAGCGCGCAGAGGAAAAACAAGCCCAGCTGCAGTTCGGGGGCGATGTGACTGCCGAGCGCGGCATTGATCGCCAACCCCAGCAGCGGGAAAATCAGGTAGGTGCACGACTGCACGAACATGTGCAGCCGCCAGTTCATCGCGCCGTCGCGCAGGGCCTGGAACGAGAGGGCGACGCCGTGAAGAAAAAAGATGAGCGCCACGCCCGCCTTGGTCAGCAATCCCGGATGCATCCAGCCCCCGGCCGCCCCCGGCCCCGGGACGATCCACGCGAGAAACGTGGCGAACATCATGCCAATGAGGAACCAGTCGGGCTTAAATTTCATAACGGCACCACCGAAATCATGCGTCAGCCAGTTTCGCCCGGAATTTTTTCACCAGGACTGCGAGTTCATCGCGCCCCTCGATCCGCAGCGCCCATAAAACCGCCGCGTAGACGGCGATCCCGAGCGGAATCAGACCGAAGATCGCAACCGCATCGGCGATACGGAGACCCGGCCACCCGTGGCGCAGCCCCTGCCAGCCGCCGCCAACCACGCCCGCCATCACCGCGGTCGCCACCACGACCTTGCCCAGGCTGCGCCACAATTCGCCGAAGGCCAGGCCGGGCAGGCGCTGCGCCAACGCGCGCTGCAGCATCCAGGTCTGCACGACAATCGCCGTGGTGCTGGCCAGAACGATGCCGAAGGCCCCGAGCGGCTTCAGCAGGAGCAGGCTCAGACCCAGATTCACGACGAAGCTCACGGCGGCCATTTTTACGGGGGTAGTCGTATCTTTCACCGCAAAGAACGCGCGCGTCGTCAGGCTCGTCACGGAAAAGAATGGCATCCCCACGGCAAACAACGCCAGCAGGGGCGCCATCAACCGGGTATCGGCCGCGCTGAACCTCCCGTGCTGAAACAGCAGGCGCACGATCGGTTCGCTCAGCAGGGCCAGCCCGATCGCCGCCGGCACGTTGATGACGAGGATCAAACGCAATCCCTTCCGAAAATCCTCCGCCATGCCCACAAAATTGCGTTGGGCCGCATGCCGCGCGATCAGCGGATAGACGACGGTCGAGACCGCGATGGCAAAGACACCGATCGGCAATTCCATCAGCCGGTTCGCATAGAAAAGGACCGTCGCGGCGGACTCGCCCGCCGACAGCGCGAACAGTCGCGAGACATAAATGTTGATCTGGTAAATGGCGGTGCCGAAAAGCCCCGGCACCATCAGGAGGGCTATTTCCCGCACGCGGGGCGAAAGCTGCAGGTCGAAACGCGGCTGCCAGCCCTCGCGCATGAGCACGGCCGCCGGCACCGCCATCTGCAAAAATCCGCCGGCGAGCACGCCCGCGCACAGCCAGTGCATCCGCCCGAGGTCGGTGGCGGCAAAATTAAGCCCCGCGCCGCCCAGCGACACGATCATCGTCAAATTAAGCCAGATCGGTGATAACGCGGGCTCGACGAATCGGCCGAGCACGTTGAGGGTTGCGCTGAAAACCGCCGCGATGCAGACGAAGGCGAGGTAGGGAAAAAGAATCACGCTAAGATCCGCCATCAGGTGCCAGGCCGGATCGTGAGCCGGCACCAGCCGCGACTGGCTGAACACGGCCATCGCCAGCAGCACGAGCCCGCCCGTCACCACCGCGAGCCAGCTCGCCACCTTGCTCAGCAGCGCGAAAGCCCCGCTCCGGTCCCGCTCGTGCAGCTCGTCCTGCAACAGCGGGATGAAAGCCGCCGTCAGCGCGCCCTCCCCCAGCAAACGGCGGAAAAGATTCGGCAGGCTGAACGCCGTGACGAACGCGTCGTTGAGCAGACTCGCGCCAAAAATCGCCGCGCTCAGCAAATCCCGGGCAAGCCCCAGGAAGCGCGACACGACGGTCAGCAGCGAAACCACGCCAATGTTCTTCAGCTTCTTCGACACGATGAAAGTGTGCGGGGCGGCTCCGCGCGCCGGCAAGCCCGTTGGTGGCGCCGCATGGCCGGATGTGCGGCGGAGTCCGATGCAGGCATCTAAAATCCGGAGTCGTCCGGAATCGGGGTCCCCAGGGTCTGCTCGAGCGTGTCCAGCGCGGTGTTGGCCGCCGCCTCGAGCGCCCCCGCCTCGCGCCAATCGCCCTCGAACCTTCCGCACGCCCTGGCCTGCGCCGCGCCGTCCGCCGTTCGCGCCGCGAAAGCCTCGCCGAGCGAAAGGCCTGCATTCCGATAAAACGGATGCAAGGCCGGCAGCAGCCGGTTCAACTCCCGCGAGCGCCGCTCCACTTCCGCCCGCACAAAGGGCTGGCGACCGTGCGCCAGGACGGCCGCCAGCGAAAGCACTTCGTCCCCACCCGTCGGCGCGACGACAAAGCGACCCAACCGCTGCAGGGCTTCCCGCGAATCCTCCGCTTCGAAAGACGGCAGGCTGCGCCCGCGCCGGAGGTGGTGCCAGCCCGTCTGCCACCAGAGTTCGCGCTCGCGAGCGTCGCGAAACCGCCCCGGATAACTGGCCGCCAGCGCCGCCCCCGGCTCGTCACCCCGGAGCAGCTTCTTCAAAAACGCGGGCCACTCGCCGCCGACCGACTCCTGCTGGAAAAAAGTCAGCAGCCAGAGCGCGCCCGCGCGGTGTTCCGCCGGCTCCGCCTCCCCCCGTCTCCCTTGGAAAAGCCGGGCGCTGGACGGTGGGGAATGTTTTGCGGACGCCTGCTTCAGCGCGTCGAGCTGCGCAGGATCGGCCCGTGTGCGCCACCAGCCAAGCGCCGCCTGTTCCAGCCAGAACGGCACGACCAGATCATCCCGCGGGCCGTGATGGGCGACGGCCAGCCGCGTCAGCAATCCCTGCACGATCGCTCTTCGCAAAACGGGGTCGGGCAGCGAATCTTCCCAGCGCACGCGCACCGAAACGACCCCGCCGGGCTCGACCATGACGCGAAAAAACCCCGTCCCATTCCACTCGGCGGCGGGCACGAGACGGACGAGAACGGGCGAGGAAAAGCGCTCCGGCAGACCGAAAGGCACCGTCAGCCACCTCCACGCCGCATCGGCGGCGGCCGTCCCCGACCGCGCGGCCGAAGAATCGATGGCCGCGACTTCGAATCGTCCCGGCCCACTTTGAAAAGTCACGGGCGTGGGCGAAATTCCCCGGACGACCGCACCGGTGAATAAAAATCCCAACCAAAGCCACCGGCCGGCTTCCCGGCGGCCGAACCGGCGCGGCACCGCGCCATGACGAACTGCCGCTGCCAGCACCCGGATCACTGCATCGCCACTTTAACCGTATTTTTCTCGATCGTTACATTCGTCGCTTTTTTCCAAGCGGTCGCAATGTCCTCGGGGATGGCTTGAGCGCCGAAGATTTTGCTCCCGACGAAACCGGCGAGGAACGGCAGCCGCTGGACGGGACAGGATCCAAGATAAAGCTGCGACGGTTCAAAAACGAAACCCTCCCCCTTCTTCACAAAACCACCCCGGGCCTGCACGATCACCTTCTGGCCGATCGCATTGATCGTAACCGGAATCCCGATCTGCATCTCTCCGTCACGAATGCGAAAATTCGGCGTGCCCGCGGTGATGATATCGTCCGTGCGGGCCGGCGGCGGCGCCGCTTTTTCTTCTTTTTTTGCCCCTGGCTTCGGAGCCGCGGGCGCCGGTGCGGCGCCGACCAGCGAGTTAAGCTCGTCTTCGCTGGCTTCGACGGATTGCCCGTCGACCAAGGCCTTCCGCTTGGCCAGCGCCTGCCGCGCTTTTGCGCCGTCGCGCGAGCCTTCGATGTAGTAAACCGCCTTCGCGTCACGATCCGCCTCCTTCGGCAGCTCCTTGACCTGGGCGACCGGCTTGATGACCAGCAGGGCGGCACCCAGCACGACCCCCAGCACCAGGCTGAGAGCGGCCCCGAGGATGACTTCAGCCCAGCTCGGGCTGTGAACCGCACGATCGATTTTTTTGCTCATGGGAAAATCACTTCTTGGCGGACGAGGAGGACGCCTTGGATTCACCGCCGCCCGCCGGCTTCGCGGCGGCGGGCTTCGCCTCGGCGGGCTTCGATTCCGCCGGCTTGGACTCGCCGCCACTGTCCTTTTTTCCGCCGCTCTTGTTCTTGTAGTCGGTGATGTAGAACCCGGTGCCCTTGAAAATCAGGCCCGCGCCGCCACCGACCAGGCGTTTCAGGCCGGCCTTCTTGCATTTCGGGCACTTTTTGAGCGGTTCGTCGCGCATCGACTGGAACTGCTCGAATTCATAACCGCATTTTTGGCAGGCATACTCGTAGGTCGGCATATCAGGATCGCCTGCGGTTATGGGTGACGCGGCGCGGGTTGGCGAGTTTGTAGTTCCACCCCCGGGTTGATGAACCGTCATCCATCCACGGGAGGAACGAGCGCAGCGGAAACCACGACCCGGAACTGGCGCGCCGCACGCCCGGGATTGCGCCAAGTAATCTTTTCGTCCACGCAAGAGGCCGATGGATTTTTCCAGCGAATTTAGCCGCCACCTCGCCCGGGTCGAAAACGGGATGAACCTGCACGTCCCTCCGGCCGCGGAACGCCCCTCCCGGCTGCACACCGCCATGCGTTATAGTCTCGAGGCGGGAGGCAAACGGCTGCGACCGGTGCTGGTGCTTGCCGCCGCCGAGTTCTGCGGCGTCACGGACGACGCGGCGGTACCCGCCGCCGTCGCGCTCGAATGCGTCCACACCTATTCGCTCATCCACGACGATCTGCCGTGCATGGACAACGACGATCTCCGGCGCGGCCGACCCACCGCCCACAAGGCCTTCGACGAGGCGACGGCGCTCCTCGCCGGCGATGCGTTGCTCACCCAGGCGTTTGCCCTCCTCGCCACCAGCTACGCGGACCGCCCCGCGCTTGCCACCGCGCTCGTCCGCGAACTCGCCGACACGGCGGGCAGCCGACGCTTAATCGGCGGCCAGATGGAGGATTTGCTGGCCGAGAAAAAAGCCGACGCCACGGCGGCCGAACTGGAATTCATCCATCTCAACAAGACGGCCGCCATGATCGAGACTTCCCTGGTCATGGGCGGACTGATCGGCGGGGCGGACGATGTCGCCGTCGCCACGCTCCGCCGGGCCGGGCGGCACCTCGGCCTCGCGTTTCAAATCATCGACGACGTCCTTGATGCCACCGCCGATTCCGCGACACTCGGCAAGACTCCGGGGAAAGATGCCCGGGCGGGAAAAACCACCTATGTCGGGCTCCACGGTCTCGACCCCTCACGGCAGATCGCACGCAATCACACCGAGGCGGCCATCGCCGTTTTCAACTCGCTCGCCGGCGATACCCGTTTCCTCCGGGCGTTGGTCGAATCGATGGCGACTCGACTGCGGTAGCCGCCGGTTCAGCCTTTGGAGAGCTTGAACTCCACCGATTCGCGGAGCGCTTCCCAGCTCGCATCGATGATGTTGTCGCTCACGCCAACGGTTCCCCAGATACTTTGGCCGTCGCCGCTCTCGATCAGCACCCGCGTGCGTGCCGCCGCCCCGCTGTTGCCCTCGAGGATGCGCACCTTGTAGTCGCGCAGCTTCATGTCGCGAATCTGCGGGTAGGTGCTCTCCAGCGCCATCCGCAACGCGCGATCGAGCGCTCCGACCGGGCCGGATTCTTCCGCCACGGTATGCACGGTCTGGCCGCCGACTTTGAGTTTCACCGTCGCCTCGGCCCACAGTTGCCCATCGTGCCGCTCCACGATCACGCGATAATTCTCCACCTCGAAAAACGTTTTCGTCTGTCCGAGCGACTTCGCCACCAGGAGCTTGAAAGACGCATCGGCGGCTTCGTATTCGTAGCCGCGAAATTCCCGGGCCTTGAGCTCCTCGAGCAGCACCTTCATCTCGGGCCGCTTCTCGTCGAGTTCGATTCCCAGCTCGCGGGCCTTGAGCGTGAGACTGCTGCGACCGGCCATGTCGGACACGAGCACCCGGGTGCGGTTTCCGACCAGCGCCGGATCGATGTGCTCGTAACTGCGCGCCACTTTTTGCGCCGCGTTGGCGTGCAGGCCGCCCTTGTGGGCAAAAGCCGAATGTCCCACGAACGGCGCCTTCGGATCCGGGCGCAGATTCGCCAGTTCGTCGAAGAACAGCGACAGGTCGCGCAACTGGGCGAGATTCGCGGCACAGCGCATCGTGCACCCCATCTTCAGGGCAAGATTGGGCAGGATCGTCGTCATGTTCGCATTGCCCACCCGCTCGCCGTAGCCGTTGATCGTCCCCTGGACGAGCGTCGCCCCCGCCGCGATGCCGCCGAGCGACAGCGCAACGCCGAGTCCGCTGTCGTTGTGGCAATGCACGCCAACCTTGTCGCCGCCGAACTCCCGCACGACGCGGCCCACGATATCCTTGAACTCGTCGACCAAGGTGCCGCCATTCGTGTCGCAGAGTGTGAGGTTGCCCGCCCCGCCGCGCAGGGCCGCCGCGAGCGTCTTCATCGCGTAGTCGGCATCGGCCTTGTAGCCATCGAAAAAGTGCTCCGCGTCATACACGACCTCGCGCCCCTGCGCCACGAGGTAGCGCGCCGAGTCCTCGATCATCGCGACGTTCTCTTCCAGCGTCGTGCGCAGAATCTCGGTCACATGCAGCGTCCACGTCTTCCCGACAATGGTCACCACCGGCATGTCGCTGTCCAAAAGAGTGCGAAGTTGAGGGTCCTCGCTGGCCTTGGTACCCGCGCGGCGGGTCGAACCAAACGCGGCCAGTCGGGCGTGCTTGAGCTTCAGCTTCTTCGCCTCCTGGAAGAACGTGATGTCCCGCGGATTCGAGCCCGGAAAGCCGCCCTCAATGTAATCCACCCCGAAGTGATCGAGCTTCTCGGCAATCAGGAGCTTGTCCGTGACCGAGAAGCTAATCCCCTCCCCCTGCGTGCCATCGCGCAGGGTGGTGTCGTAGATTTTGACGGCGGTACTCATGCTAAGGGTCAAGTTTTGCGAGTACCGCGGGTGGCTGGCAAGGGAGCTTTTGCTCATCGCCCGCCTACCTCGCACCACCGGCGCCCCATCGCCCGATAAGCCGACTCCACCCCGCGCGCAAATCCGACCGCGTCGGTCAATGGCGAAGCCTGTATCCGACTGCGCAGCGTGCGGCGCAACTCGGACAGCCTCGGAGGATCGGAGGGGCCGTCTCGGCGTCGCCCAATCACCCGGCGCGATGATGCAGCAACGCCGCCTTGAAGCGTTCACCAAGCTCGTTGGCGGGCATTGTGGCCGATTCCGCTCCGGGGGACGTGAAGATTACCTGCGGCCCCTCACGGCACGGCGTGCGCGTCGATGAACGAGCGGATCTCCGCCGGCGTCGCCTTGATCCGGTGCTTCACCACCCGCCGGGACTTCAACGCCTCCAGGCTCGGGTGCGTCGGCGCAACCCCGATGGCGGCCTGGATGGTCTCCGGAAACTTCGCCGGGCTCGCGGTCGAAAGCACCACATTCACGCGATCGGGATTCAGTTCCTTGAAGGCGCAGGCGGTGTGCGGATCCACGACATAACCATAGTCGCGATGGACCCGCTGGATGATCCCGGGAATTTCGGCGTCGGTGCAGCGCGAGGCCGAAAACGTGCCGCGATCGAAATCCGCAAAGCGATAGGCTCCCGTCTCCTTGAACGTGGTCATCACTTCGCGCACCCGAGCCGGGTCGCGCCCGACGGCGAAGTAGATGAAGCGCTCAAAGTTGGACGCGACCTGAATATCCATCGAGGGCGCGAGGCTCGGCTGGACGGTCCCGACGCGATACTCGCCCGTCGCGAACATCCGGTGGAGAATATCATTCTGGTTGGTCGCCACCTTGAAACCGCGAATCGGCACGCCCATCTGCTGCAGCAGCCAACCCGCGAGCACATTGCCAAAATTTCCCGTGGGAACCACAAACTCGACGTTCGCACGATCGCCCGCCGGCAGCCGCAGCCACGCGTAGAGGTAGTAGACGCACTGCGCGAGCACGCGCGCCAGATTGATCGAGTTGACCGCAGACAAACGGTGGCGGGTTCGGAACGCTTGGTCTCCAAAAACCTCCTTCAACGCCGCCTGCGCGTCGTCGAAGGTGCCATCCACGGCGAGCGCGAATACATTGTCCGCCCCGGTGCAGGCCATCTGCCGCTCCTGCAACGGCGAAACGCGGCCGTCGGGATAAAGAATAAAAATGGCCGTGCCGGGCTTGCCGAGGAGCCCGTGAATCGCAGCCGCACCCGTGTCGCCGGAGGTCGCCCCGAGCACGTTGATCGTCTCGTGGCGCACCGCGCATTGATGCTCATAGAGATTGCCGAGGACCTGCAGGGCGAAATCCTTGAAGGCGAGCGTCGGGCCATGCCACAACTCGAGCACGTGCAACTTCGGGGCAAGCTGCCTGAGCGGAGCGATGTCCGGATGCGAAAAGGTCGTGTAGGATTTGGTGATGATCGCCCGCAGCGTCGCCGGCGCGATGTCCGACGCGAACACGCGCAAAAATTCGAAGCAAAGGCCGGCGTAGCCGAGACTCTCGAACCGAGGCAAGTCCGGCGAGAAATCCGGCAACGATTCCGGCAGGAAAAGTCCGCCATCCGGTGCCAGACCGGTGGCGACCGCGTCGGAAAAACCCGTCGGCGGCGTCTGCCCGCGAGTGGAGATGAAGCGCATGACAGGTGCGAGGTGGGGGGAGCGTCGCGCGAGTGAAGCGAACCGGGTGATGCTCGCTCTTCGCCAACGGCTACCCGCTCCTCAGTATTACAGCTTCTCCAGCCCGAACGCCGCGTGCGCCAGGCGGGCGGCTTCATCGGCCCGGGTCTTGTCGATCACGACCGAAATCTTGATTTCCGAGGTGCTGATGAGCTCAAGATTGATGCCCGCCTCGGCCAGCGCCTGGAACAGGGTCGCCGCCACCCCGCTGTGCGTCCGCATGCCCACGCCCACCACGGAAAGCTTGGCGATCCGTTCGTCGACGGCGACTTCGCCGCCCGTCTCCTTCAAGACCGGCTCGAGCGCTTTCAACGCTTTCGCCGTCTCGGTCTGCGGCACCGTGAAGGTGAGATTGGCCACCCCCTGCCGGCCGACGTTCTGCACGATCATGTCGACGTTGATATGCGCATCCGCCAGCGACTTGAAGACCTTCGCGGCGGAACCCGGTTTATCCAGGATGTTGCTGACGATGACCTTGGCCTGGTCCTTGTCGACGGCGACTCCGCGCACGACGATCTTTTCCATGTAGGCGACTTCCTGTTTCACGATGGTTCCTGGGTTTTGGTTAAAGGAGGAGCGGACTTCAAAAACGACATTGTACTTGGCCGCGAACTCGACCGAGCGGGACTGCATCACCTTGCTGCCGAGCGATGCGAGTTCGAGCATCTCGTCGTAGCTGATCTCGGAAAGTTTCTTCGCGTCCTTCACCACCCGCGGATCGGCGGTGTAAACGCCGTCCACGTCGGTGTAGATTTCACATTTGTCGGCCTTGATCGCGGCGGCCAGGGCGATGGCGGTGAGATCGGAGCCGCCGCGCCCGAGGGTCGTGATCTGACCGGCCTCATCGATGCCCTGAAAGCCCGCGACGATGATCACCTTGCCGGCATCGAGGTCCTTGATGAGCGGCTTCGCGTTGATCGTCTTGATCTTCGCCTTGGTGTGCACCTTGTCGGTAAAAATACCGGCTTGCGCGCCGGTGTAGCTCACGGCTTCGACGCCGATACCGTGCAGCGCCATCGCCGTGAGGGCGATCGTCTCCTGCTCGCCGATGGAAAGCAGTTGATCCATTTCACGTTCGCTCGGCATCGGGCATACCGCCTTGGCCCGGGCGATGAGCTCGTTGGTCACCCCGGCGCGAGCGGAGACGACGACCACGAGCTGGTGGCCCTGATCGCGAATCGCCTTGATGCGCGAGGCGACGTTTTTGATGCGATCGACGTCACCGACCGAGGTGCCGCCGTATTTTTGAACGATTCGTGCCATGTCAGGAGGGAAATTTATCGGCGGGGACGCGCAGCCGGCGGCAAATCCCCGGCGCGCTCAATCGTTGAAATCTCCGATGCGCAGCAAAACCGGCGCCTCAAGCACGCTCTTCAGCGCGCTCAGTTGGTGCAGGGTTCCCTGCATCGCCCGTTCGTTGCTTTCGTGGGTCGTGAGCACGAGCGAGGCGGCGCCGGCCCGCTCCGCCGGACTCTGAATCACGCTCGCGATGCTCACGTGGTGGCGGGCCATGACGGACGCGACCCGCGCCAGCACGCCCGGCTGGTCCTTCACCGTGAGCCGAACGTAATAGCGGCAGCGGATGTTCTGCGGCGGAGCCAGCCGGCAGCCGTTGCGCGCCGACACGTTCTCCTCGCCGATCAGATGGGCGCCCTTCCCGTGCTTGAGCAGCGAGGCCGCGTCCGCGATGTCACTGATCACGGCACTGGCCGTCGCGTCCTGGCCGGCGCCCCGCCCGCTGTAGAGCGTCGTGCCGACCACGTCGCCGGTCACCGAGATCGCGTTGAACACCCCGCTGACGTTCGCGATGACGTTGCCCTCGGGGAGCAGCGTGGGATGCACGCGGACATAAAGTTCGTTCTTCGCAAAATCGCGCGTGATGACGGCCAGCAACTTGATGCCGAAACCGAGGACCGAGGCGTTTTTGAAATCGGCGGGCGTGATCCGCGAAATGCCCTCGACGATCATGTCGTCGGTTTTCACCCAAACGCCGTGCGCCAGCCACGCCAGCACGGAGGCCTTGTGCGCGGTGTCCCAGCCGTCGACGTCAAGCGACTCGTCCGCCTCCGCGTAACCGAGGCGCTTCGCCTCGGCGAGCACCTCGCCGTAGGTGGCGTCCCGGTCCTCCATCTGGGTGAGGATGTAGTTGCAGGTGCCGTTCAGGATGCCGTAGATCCGCGGAAACCGGTTGGCGACGAGTCCCTCGCGCAAGGCTTTGACGATGGGGATGCCACCGGCCACGGAGGCTTCGAAGTAGAAGTGTCCGCCATACTTCTGCGCCGCCGCGAAGATTTCCGCCCCATGCTGGCAGATCAGCGCCTTGTTGGCCGAGACGACGACCTTGCCATTGCGCAAGGCGGCGAGCGTCACTTTTCGCGCCAGCGTGGTTCCGCCCATCAATTCGCAGACGATGTGAATGGCCGGGTCGTTCGCGATCGCGAGCGGGTCGTCGGTGAGCTTGGACGGGGGGATTTTCACCGTCCGGACCTTGTGCCGGTCGCGCACCGCGGCCCGGGCGAGGTTGAATTTCACGCCGACGCGCGACTCGAGGTCCGCGCGGTGGGCCGAGATATGTTTCCACACGCCCTGCCCCACCGTGCCGAAGCCGCAAAGGCCAATGTTGATCGTCAGGGGTTCGCTCATGGTTGGGAAAGAGGGGCCTTCTGGCCGATCTTGTTTTCGGTGCCGGCGAGCAGGCGCGCGAGATTGGCCCGGTGCCGGAGAACGACGAAAAGGGCGACTCCCGCGGAGACCCCGACCAGCACCGGGGTCCGCTCAAAAGCCAGCGCCAGCAAGGGCAGCGAAAGCGCCGCCAAGACCGAGGCGAGCGAAACATAGCGCGTGAGGGCTGCGGTCACGCCCCAAACGACCGCGGCAAGCAGCGCGCCGAGGGGAAACAACACGAGAAATCCACCGGCACCGGTGGCGACGCCCTTGCCGCCGCGAAAGCGGGTGAAACAGGAAAAGCTGTGCCCGAGCAACGCGCCGACCAGACCCGCAATCGCGAGGTAGCCATACTGCGTGGCGTCGAGCACCGGACCGACAGAAGGCGCAAGCCGGTGCCAGCCCCATGGGGCCAGCGCCGCCGCGGCACCCTTCAAGGCGTCGAGCGCGAACACGAGGTTGCCGCAGCCGGATCCGAGCACCCGGCGGACATTGGTCGCGCCCGGACTTTTGCTGCCGACTTCGAAGATGTTCACGCCCTTCGCCCGCGCGACGAGATACCCGAAGGGCAGCGAGCCCAGCAGGTAGCCGGCGAGAAGGGCGATGAGCACGGGCGTAAGCATGCTCAGCCAGGAAGGCTAAGTCCGCGCCAGCCGGCTTGATGAGCCGGCTCCGTATTCGATTTGGAATTCCCGTGCCTCATAGCTGGACAAATTTCGCCAGCTTGATGGCCGGATGACCCTTGATTTCCTGCCGCGCAGCCTCGCTCGGCTCGCTGTCCACCCGCACCACCATGTACGCAGTCGCACCGGGTGTCAGCCGGCTCAACGACATGTCGGCGATATTCACTTTGTCCCGGCCGAGAATGGTGCCGATCGTGCCGACCATGCCAGGCTGGTCCACGTTTTCGAGCACGAGCAGCTTGCCGTCGGCCAGCACCTCGACCTCGCGGCCGTTGACGTTGACGATGCGCGGCTGATTCGCCTTGCCGATCAGCGTGCCGGCGGCGGAGTGGACCGAGCCATCGGGCGCCGTCGCCTCGACCTGGATGAGCTCGGAATAACCGGAGTCGCCCGTCGATTTGGTCACTTGGGCGCGAACTCCGAGGCGCTCGAGCATAACGGGCGCGTTGACGAAGTTGACCTCGTCGCCACTGATCCGCCGCAGGTAGCCCCGCTCGATGGCGCGGGTCACCGCGTTGACCTCGAGGTCAACCAGTTTGCCCCAATAGGTAATGGTGAGCTGGGCGATCTGGGCGGGGGCGATTTGCTGGACGAGCGTGCCGAGTTTCGTCCCGAGATCGAGATAGGGCCCGAGGACCTTGAGCGACGTCGCGTCGATCGAGGGGACATTGACGGCGTTGCGGATGACGCCGCCGTTCAGCACGTCGGCGATCTGCTCGGCTATTTCGATTCCCACCGATTCCTGCGCCTCGGCGGTCGAGGCACCCAGATGCGGAGTCAGGACGACATTCGGCAGCTTGCGAAATTCGCTGTCGGCCGCGAGCGGCTCGTCCTCGAAAACGTCGAGACCGGCGGCGGCCACCTTGCCCGATTTCAGCGCGGCCAGCAGCGCCGTCTCCTTGATGATGCCGCCCCGGGCGCAGTTGAAGATTCGCACGCCTTTCTTGCATTTCTCGAAGGCGGCCTCGTCGATCATGTATTTCGTGTCGTCGGTCAGCGGCATGTGCACCGTGATATAGTCCGACTGCTTGAGCAGTTCGTCCAGCGGCACGCCTTCCACCTGCATCGCCTTGGCGCGGCTGGGAGCGAGATAGGGATCGAACGCGAGGACCCGCATGCCAAAGGCCTGCGCCCGTTTGGCCACCTCGCCGCCGATCCGGCCCAGGCCCACGATGCCAAGGGTCTTCTTAAATAATTCGAGGCCCGAAAAACTTTTCCGGTCCCACTGGCCGGTTTTCATGGACGCCCCCGCCTGCGGCACTGGCCGGGCGCCGCACAGGATGTGCGTGAAGGTCAACTCGGCCGTCGCAATCGTATTGCCCGCCGGCGTGTTCATGACGACCACGCCATGCTCGGTCGCGGCCTCGACATCGACGTTATCCACCCCGACGCCCGCCCGGCCGACCACCTTCAGGAGTGGCGCCGCCTTGAACACGTCCGCCGTGATCTTGGTCTCGGACCGCACGGCAATGGCATGCACATCCCGGACGAGTTCCAGCACCTTTTCGGGCGAGGATCCGTAAGCCTCGACGACTTCGAAGCCCGGCTGCTGGCGCAGGTAGGCGACTCCTTTGGGTGAGATCTTGTCGGCAACGAGGACTTTCATTGGAGAAAAATGCCCACGAGGGAAATCGCGCGGGGCATGGCTAGCAAGGAAAAGGTTTGGCTATGACCGACCCTGGCCGGCCACCGGCGCTCCGCGGGAAAAATCCGGGCAGAAATGACCGGGAGGGTTGCGCACCGATTTCATCCCGCTCAAGGTCTCGCCCGGCCAAAATCCTTTTGTTGCGCATGCCGTTCGATTTACCCTTTGTCTTCGACCTGCGGAGGTTGGGCGCAACTTCGCACCGTTCGATTCGTCCATCTCGCCGATGGGACCTCACTGGCACGCCCGCCGCCCTTTTGACTTAATCATGACCCTCTCGTATCTTTTCCCGCGTCAAATCACATCTCGCCCGGGCATGTTCCTTTGCGCGCTCCTGATGACCGGCCTGGCCGGTTGTGCAGACAAGGCCCAGACCTCCGGGGGCGGAGGCGGCGGGCGGGCCGGACGGGGCGGCGGCGGTGCGGCACCGGTGATCGTGGTCCGAGCCGAACGGAAGGTTGTCCCCCTGACCATCGAGGCGATCGGCGCCGCGGAACCCATGCGTTCCACGTCCGTCCGTTCTCTCGTCACCGGCATCTTGAACCGGATCGCGATTCGGGAGGGCCAGGACGTCAAGCAGGCCGATCTGCTTTTTGAAATCGATTCGCGCCCGTTTCGCAACGCGCTGCAATCCGCCGAGGCCGATCTCCAGAAAATCCGCGTGCAACTGGAAAACGCGCGAGCCCAAGTCGCGCGCTATCGAACTCTGAGCACCGACCAAATGGTCTCGAAGGAACAGTTTCAGAAAATCCAGGACGACGCCCGCGCGCTTGAGGCCCAGGCTTCGTCGGTCGAATCAGCCGTAGCCACCGCCCGGCTCAACCTGGAGTACTGTTCGATTCGCGCTCCGCTCGCCGGGCGCACGGGCAATCTTGGGGTCCACGAGGGCGACCTGGTGCGGGCGAGCGACGCCACGGCGATTCTCGTCACCATCAATCAGCTCAATCCCATCTACGTGACGTTCGGCGTGCCACAGCAGCATCTGGCAGCGCTGGCCCGCTATCGCGCGGCCGGCACCCTCAAGATCAAGGTTGTCCCGCCCGGGGCCGACGAAAAGGCCGAGGAGGGCGAACTCACGTTCCTCGACAACACCGTCGATTCGGCCACCGGCACGCTGAAACTCAAAGGCACTTTCCCCAACGAGAGCCACCGTTTGTGGCCGGGGCAATTCGCCACGGTCAGCCTCACGCTCGACTCGCCAGAGGTAATAGTCGTGCCCAGCTCGGCGATCCAGAACTCCCAGACTGGCCGGCACGTATTCGTCGTGAAATCGGATAATATTGCCGAGCTGCGCCCCGTCGTCGTCGAGCGCACCTATGAAGCCGACTCCGTGATTGCTTCCGGGCTTGCGCCCGGAGAAACGGTGGTCACCGACGGCCAGCTGCGCGTCATCCCGGGCAAGCCCGTGGAGATCAAGAACGCCGGCGCCCCCGTCAGCGGCGAAAGCGGCAAGGGCAAAAAGAAGAAGAACACCTGAGCGCGGCGGCGCCCTTGTTGCCGGCGACCCTCCGAGCCGGTGATTCCCGCAGCCCCGTTGGCCTCCGTCACCCCATTTCCGCCATGAACATCCCCGAACAATTCATCCGCCGGCCCGTGATGACGACCCTCGTCACCGCGGCCATCACGATCTTCGGCACGATGGCGTACCAACGTCTCCCGGTCAGCGATCTGCCCAACATCGATTTTCCGACGATCACGGTTTCCGCCAGTCTGCCGGGCGCGAGCCCGGAAACCATGGCGGCTTCCGTGGCCACTCCGCTGGAGCAGCAGTTCGCCACGATTGCCGGCATCGATTCGATGACGTCAACCAGTTCGCTGGGACTCACCCAGATTACCCTCCAGTTTAATCTCGACCGCAACATCGACGGAGCCGCCCAGGACGTACAGTCCTCGATCTCGGCGGTCCAGCGCCGTCTGCCCCAGGACATGCCGAACCCGCCGTCCTTCCGAAAGGCGAATCCCGCCGACGACCCGGTCATGCTCCTCTCGTTGTCCTCGGCGACGCTGCCACTCTCCGAGGTGAACGAATGGGCCGAGACCATGCTTGCGCAACGTATCTCCACCGTCGACGGCGTGGCTCAGGTACAGGTGATGGGCTCGCAAAAATACGCCGTGCGCGTCCAGGTCGATCCCCGCGCGCTCGCCGCCCGTGGCATTGGCCTCGACGAGATCCGCACCGCCCTCAATACCAACAACGTCAATCTCCCCGCGGGAACCTTGGACGGCTCCGACAAGGCCGTAACCCTTCTTGCCACCGGCCAGCTCAAGAGCGCCGCGGGATTCAGCAAAGTCATCGTCAGCTACCGGAATGGAGCCGCCGTCCGGCTGGGTGACGTGGCCAAGGTGATCGACAGCGTCGAAAACGACAAGGTCGCCAGTTTCTTCATGAACAAGAACGCCGGGGCCGACCAACAACTCGTCGGTGCCCAGGCCGGCGACGAAGTCCGGGCCATTATCCTCTTCGTTCAGCGTCAACCCGGCACGAACACCATCAAGGTCGTCGACGGCATCAAAGCGTTGCTCCCGTCGTTTCGGACCCAGCTGCCCACCACCATCAACCTCGACATCTACAGCGATCGCTCGATCGCGATTCGTGACTCGGTGCACGACGTCAAGTTCACCCTGGTCCTGGCCATTTGCCTCGTGGTGCTGGTCATCTTCCTCTTCCTCCGTTCGGTTTCCGCCACCCTGATCCCCAGCGTCGCGATGCCCATCGCCATCGTCGGCACGTTCGCGGCGATGTATTTTTTTAATTTCAGCATCGATAACCTCTCGCTGCTCGCGCTGACCCTTTCGGTCGGGTTCGTGGTCGACGACGCGATCGTGATGCTGGAAAACATCGTCCGCCACATCGAAATGGGCGAGACGCCCATGGCGGCGGCCTTGAAGGGTTCGCGCGAGATCGGGTTTACCATTCTCTCGATGACCATTTCGCTCGTGGCCGTCTTCATTCCCGTGCTCTTTATGAGCGGGATCCTCGGCCGGCTGCTCCACGAGTTCGCGATCACCATCAGCGCCGCCATCCTGGTTTCCGGATTAATCTCGCTCACGCTGACGCCGATGCTCTGCAGCCGCTTCCTGAAACCGATCCAGCACGGCGCGCGCCACGGCCGGTTCTACCGGGTCACGGAGGCGATTTTCCAGGGCAGCCTCGGTTTCTACGAACGCACGCTGCGACTTTCGCTGCGATTTCGCCGCGCTGTCCTGCTCGTCGCCATCGCCACCATGGGGCTAACCATCTGGCTGCTCATCGTGCTGCCGAAGGGCTTCATCCCCACCGAGGACACCGGCCGGATCATGATCAATACCGAGGCCGCCCAGGACGTCTCGTTCGAGGCGATGATGCGCTATCAACACGACCTCGCCGCGATCGTGATCAAGAATCCCTACATCGAAACCGTCACCAACTACCTCGGCAGCTCCGGCCGCGGCGGCGGCGGCGCGAACAACACCGCCCGCATGTTCGCCAGTCTCATCCCCCGCAGTCAGCGGCCGCCCGCGGCGCAGATCGCCCAGAAATTGCGGGCGGATCTGGCCGGCGTTCCCGGCATCCGCGCGTTCCCGCAGGTGCCACCGAGCATTCGCATCGGCGGGCGCAACTCCTCCTCGCTTTTCCAATACACGCTTTACGGCACCGATCTGGCGGAACTCTACCGCATCGTCCCGGGTTTCCTCGAAAAAGTCCGCGAAATCCCGGGGATGATCGACGTCTCGTCGGACCTGCAGATCACCAGCCCGCAGCTCATCGTCGATATCGACCGCGACAAGGCCTCCGCCCTCGGCGTGAACGCCCAGCAGATCGAGGACACGCTCTACAGCGCTTTTGGCTCCCGCCAGGTATCGACCATCTACACGTCGACCAACCAGTATTTCGTCATTCTGGAATTGGAGGAAAAATATAAGCGCGATCCCGCAACGCTTTCGCTCATCCACATTCGGAACCGGGACGGCAAACTCATCCCGATCGAGTCGGTCAGCCGGGTCCGGCATACCGTCGCTCCGCTGACCGTCACCCACATGGGACAGGTGCCGTCGGTGACGATCACCTTCAATCTCGCGCCGGGCGTTTCGCTGAGCCAGGTGACGGCCCCGATCGAGGAACTGGCCCGGACCGAGTTGCCCGTGACCGTCAGCTCCACGTTTCAGGGCACCGCAGCGGCGTTCACGAACTCGCTCGATGGCCTCGGCCTCATGCTGATCATCGCCGTGCTCGTGATCTACCTCGTGCTGGGCGTACTCTACGAAAGCTTCATCCACCCCATCACGATTCTGTCCGGTTTGCCGGCGGCGAGCTTCGGCGCGCTGATCACGCTGCTCATTTTTCGCGAGGAGCTGAACATGTACGGTTACGTGGGCCTGATCATGCTGATCGGCATCGTGAAGAAGAATGCCATCATGATGATCGATTTTGCCCTCGAAGCGCAGCGCACGCACCGCAAACCCGCGGCCGACGCCATTTTTGAAGCCTGCCTCGTCCGCTTCCGGCCCATCATGATGACGACGTTTGCCGCCCTCGCCGGCACGCTCCCGATCGCGCTGGGTTGGGGTGCAGGCGCCGAGGCCCGGCGCACCCTCGGCCTGGCAGTCGTCGGCGGCTTGGTCGTTTCCCAGCTTCTCACGCTCTACATCACACCCGTATTCTACCTTTATATGGAGCGGTTCACGAAATATCTGACCCCAAGGCCGGTGTCGGAAATTGAGGCCGAGTCCGCCGCCGCGGCCGGCGGAATGGCGAAATAGACCGGGTCGGCGGCCGCACGGAACGTTCTCTGCCTCGGGCCGTCGAGCGGACGAGGCCGTTGCGCGTTCAGGCCCGCCGGCTTTCCGCCGCGAAGAATTGCAAGGCCGAGTCGCGATCCCGCGCGATCTGGGCCCGGAGATCGTCGATCCCCTCGAATTTCATTTCCGGCCGCAAAAACCTCACCCACTCCACGACGACCTCGTCGCCCTCGCCGAACGGACATTCGCCGAGCACATGTACTTCGAGGCGCGGTTCCGTCGCCTGGTCGACCGTGGGCCGCAGTCCGTAATTGGCCACGGCGAACCGCGTCGCGAACGAAGCGACACCGGAAATCCGCGCCACGTAGGCTCCGAACCGGGGACGGAGCGGCGGCGACCAGGCCAGGTTCAGGGTGGGAAATCCGATGCTCCGGCCGAGCCGCTTGCCGGGCGTTACGATCCCATGCGCCGCGTAGGGCTGCCCGAGCAGGGTGTTGGCCGCATCCAATTCGCCGGCCTCCAGCAATTCGCGAATTCGCGTGCTGCTCACCGGCAGTCCGCCGACCATCACCCGCGGCGCGCGGAAAATCGCCAGGCCCAGCGCAGCCGCGGCGGCGGCGAGCGTCGTCACGTCGCCGCTCCGCCCGCGACCGAATCGGAAATTCTCCCCCACGTAGATTCCCCCCAGCGTCGGCAGCCATTGCTTAAGCGCGGGCAGAAAGGCCGCGGCCGCGAGTTGCGCAAACTCCGGGGTAAAGGGCTGCGTGATGAGGGCGTCAATCCCGAGCCGGCCCAGTGCATGGGCTTTGGTCCACCCGTCTTGAATGAGCCGCGTCGGTGCCTCCGGCCGGAACAAGACGCTGGGATGCGGCCAGAAGGTCAGCACCGCGGCCACACCGCCACTGCTTCGGGCCGCCTGAACCGCCGGTTCGATCACAGTCCGATGTCCGAGATGCACGCCATCGAACATGCCGATCGCGAGGTGGAGCGGCCGTTCCGGCAGACGGGCGCCGGCCAATCCTTCGAACTGTTGGGGCAATTTCATTCCTCGAACGGTAGGTTGTGGCCGCCCACCCCGCCGCGGGCAATTGCGCTCACCGCACGAAACTCGGCACCGCCTCGCGCACGTGCAGCAGGCGCTTCTCGATTTCGGGCAGCGGCATCGCCTGGATTTGGTCGAGTGTCAGGGCCTGCGAAACATGAAACTTGTCCGTCGCGGTCCGGCGCAAGCCCGCCAGATGCCCGCCGCAACCGAGCTTCTGGCCGAGGTCATGCGCCAGAGTTCGCACGTACGTTCCCTTCGTGCACCGGAGACGGAAATCGAAACGCGGCGGCGCAAAACCGGTCAGATCCCAGCTCATCACCCGGATGAATCGCGGCTCGCGTTCCACGTTCTCGCCTTTCCGCGCGCTCTTGTACAACGGCACTCCGTTGATCTTGATCGCGGAGTACATCGGCGGTGTCTGGTATTGATCGCCGAGAAATCCCTTCAATACCGCCGTCACGTCCGCCTCGGTCAACGCCGGCACCGGGCGCGTTTCCATGACCTCGCCCTCGGCGTCCTGCGTGTCCGTAACCTTGCCGAGTTCGACCGTGCCCTCGTATTCCTTGTCGAGGCTGATGAGGTATTGCGACACCCGGGTCGCCTTGCCCACAAGAACGATGAGCAAGCCTGTCGCCATCGGATCGAGCGTTCCGGCATGGCCGATGCGCCGCATCTTCAATTTGCCCCGCAGCCGCGCAATGACGTCGTGCGACGTATGGTCGGCCGGTTTGTCGACGAGGAGGATGCCCTCCATTTCCCTGGGCTGCACAAGCATGGCGTTAGCGATTTGCTTTTTCCGCATCCACCCGGGCAATGCTCGCGGCCATGGCCGCGACCAGCCGGGCGTAGAAGTTTTCCGTCTGCGCTTTCAAATTGAGACCCGCCGCGCAGGCGTGGCCGCCGCCGTTGAACTGGCCCGCGATCAAGTCGACGCGATAGGCCGGATCCTTCGCGCGGAGGCTCGCCTTCACGCTGCCGTCCGAACGTCGCTCGATCAGCGCGCCGACCTCGACCCCCTCTATGCTCCGGGCGTAGTCGACCAGGCCTTCCGTGTCCTCCGGGTCCGAACCGGTGCTCTTGAAAATCCCGTCCGGCAGCACTCCAACGCAGGCCCGCCCGGCGCATTCGATGCGCAATGAGGCGAGAAAATGCTGCAACAGCCGCAATTTGCCCTCGGTCTCGCGTTCGTAGAGCTCGTAGCCGGCGTTCGCCGGATGCGCCCCCCGGGCGACCAGCTCGCCTGCCAGCAAGAAGCAGCGGCGCGAAGTCGAGTTGAAGCGAAACTGGCCGGTGTCCGTCAGAATGCCGGTGTAGAGCGCCTGCGCCGACTGTGCATCCACCTCCAGGCCGTTGTCGAAGAACATGCCGGCCAGAATCTCGCAGGTGGCGGCCGAAGCACTGTCGACGAGGTTCGCCGTCGCGTATCCGAGATTGGAAAGATGGTGGTCGATCACTGCAACCGGCGCGGGAAACCGCTGTTGCAGCCGTTCTCCCGCCCGGAAGTGGTCGGCGCAATCGACGAAAATCGCCACCCGGTCTTCATGCTTCCCCAGCACATCGTCCGTGCGCAGAAAATTCATTCCCGGCACGAGGAATTGCAGCCGGCGCGGCACCGGATCCGGGTTCACGCACACCACGTCGAAACCCTGCCGGGCGAGCACGCGGGCCAGCGCCACCTGCGACCCGATGCAGTCGCCGTCCGGCCGGGCATGACCGATCACCGCGATCTTCCGTCCGGCGAGATCCGTCAGCAAACGCGCGAAAGCCTCCGACAGGGCGGGATAAAATTTTTCCATGGGGATCGGTGATCTACAAGCGCCCGGTCTGCTTGTCGTCTTCGGTCGGGGCCGGCCGCTCAATCTCGTCGAGCATCTTGAGGATGCGCGTGCCCCGGATCGCCGACTGATCCAGCACGTATTCGAATTTGGGCAGGTATTTCAGCACCACCCGGCGGGCCACCTCCTCGCGGATTTCCCCCGCCTTGGATCGCAGCCAGCGCAGTTTCGCCGTCGCGAGTTCGTCGTCGCCCACCACCGACACGAAGACCCGCGCGTCGTGCAGGTCGGGCGACACCCGCACTTCCGTGATCGTCACCACCACCGATTCGCTCTGGAAGCGCTTGCGCAGGATGTCGCTGATCTCGCGCTGGACGAGTTCGTTGACGCGAATGATGCGGTTGCTCATCGGGAGTGGAGGCCGAAACGGGAGAGCGGAAGGTTTCCGGCCGAGAAAACGTTCCGAAGTCCGGTTTCTATAGGCCGTGGGTTAAAGCGCCGCCCTGACTTTCTGAACCTCGTAACACTCGATGACGTCGCCCGGTTGATAACCGTTGAAGTCGTCGAGCTTGATGCCGCACTCGAGGCCGGCGCGAACCTCGTTGGCGTCGTCCTTGAAACGCTTGAGCGTGCCGACCTTGCCTTCGTAGATGATCTCGCGGCCCCGCCGCAACCGCGCGGAGGCGTTGCGGTTGATTTTGCCCTCGGTGACGAGACAGCCGGCCACGAACCCCTTGGCGAGCGGGAACACCTGGCGGACCTCCGCGGCCCCGGTCTTGGTTTCCTTCAGATCGGGGTCGAGCATATCGGCCATCATCTCGCGGACCTTGTCGCCCATTTCGTAGATGATGTCGTAGGTCTCGACGCGCACGCCGTGGTGCTTGGCGAGCGGCGTGACGCCGTTTTCGAGTTTGGTATGGAAGCCGATGATCACCGCGCCCGAGGCACCGGCCATGAGGACGTCGTTCTTGGTCACCAGACCGACCTCGACGGAAACTATCTCCGCCGAAACCTTCGTGCTCTTGATGCCCTCGAGGACGCTGCACACCGCCTCGGACGAGCCGAAGACGTCGGTCTTGATGATCAATTTGAGCACCTTCGCCTGGGTGGCCGCGATGTTCGCGAACAACTTTTCGACGGAAACTTCCTTCGGGACGGCGTCCGCGGTGGTCGTAACCTTTTTCAGGCGCAACTGCTCTTCGTCGGCGAGCTTCTCGGCCTCGCGGGTGTTCTTGACGACTTTGAAAACGGCGCCGCTGTCGGGCGAACCGCTCCAGCCGATGACCCGGACCGGCGTGCCGGGCGTCGCTTCCTTCACGTTCTTGCCCTGATCGTCGAACATCGCCCGGACCTTCGCGTAGTGCGGGCCGCAGGCCACGGCGTCGCCCACCCGGAGGGTGCCGCGATGCACGATCAGAGTCGCGAGCGGGCCGCGGCCGAAATCGATTTCAGATTCGATGACCACCCCGCTGGCCTCCGCCTTCGGATTGGCCTTCAGCTCAAGCACGTCGGTCTGCAGCAAGATCATTTCGAGGAGCTCGGTGATGCCCTGCCCCTTGATCGCCGAAACCGGCACGGTGATCGTCTCCCCGCCCCAGTCTTCCGGCGCGATGTTGCGCTGCTGCATCTGCGCCTTCACCTGTTCGAGATTGGCGCCCTTCACGTCCATCTTGTTGACCGCCACGATGAGGGCAAAGCGGTCGGGCTGCTGCTCCTTGACGCCGAGCGCGATTTTCAACGCCTCGTCCGTCTGCGGCATGAAGCCGTCGTCGGCCGCGACCACCAGGATCGCCACATCCGTGACGCTCGCACCGCGGGCGCGCATTTTCGTGAAAGCGGCGTGGCCCGGCGTGTCGAGAAACGTGATCTTCCGGCCGTTGAATTCGATTTGATACGCCCCGATGTGCTGGGTGATGCCGCCGGCTTCGCCCGCGGCGACGTTCGCCTTGCGAATCGCGTCGAGCAACGACGTCTTGCCGTGATCCACGTGGCCGAGAATGCACACGACCGGGGGACGCGTGACGAGATGCTGGGCCTCGTCCTCCTCAACCGGTTTCTTCTCCTTCTTTTCCTTCGCAGCCTGCTGGACCGCAGGATCGCCCCGATGCTTGATATCCAGCACGAAACCGTATTTCTCGGCGACCTTCTGCGCGACCGATTCCTCGATCGTGGAGTTCATCGCCGCGAACCCGACGAGCTGGTTGAGTTCGGAAATCAGCTTGAATGGCTTGAGCCCAAGGGCGACGGCGAAGTCGCGGACCACGATCGGCGGCTTGAGGTGAAGAGTCTTGATATCGCCCTCGATGGTGATCTGCGGGGCGTACGCGGCGGCAGTCGCCGACACGATCGCACCCGGCAGTGGCGGGGGGCGCGGGGCCATCACCGGCGCGGGCACCCGCGGGGGCAACGGCGGCGGCAGCGACGGAGCCTTCGCGACGGGCGCAACCGGAACGACCACCGCAGGCGATGCACTCGGACGCAAAATATCAGGCGCAGGAGCGGGGGCGACCGGCGACGGGGTTGGGGCCGCAACTGGACGGAGGACCACGGGCACCATCGGTGTCGGCGTGGGCTGCACCGGCGGCGGCGGGCGGGGGGCGGGGGGCGCAATCGGGGCGCGCACGATGGGCGGCGGGGACGAGACCGGCCGCGGCGGAAGCGGCGCAGGAGCAACCGACCGCGGTGGAACAGGCGTAACCACCACCGGCGGGGACGTCGGGGGCTTGGCCGCCGCCAGCTTGGCGGCCGTGGCCGCTTCCTTCTCCCGATCAATGTCGACCTTCGACTTCACGAAGACACCGGCCGGAATGTACATCTTCGGCGGACCATCGGCCGCTTCCGGCGTGGGCGGGGCCGGCGTCGCAGCCACCTCCGCGGCGGGGACCGGCGGCTGCTTCGCGGCAAACTCCTCGCGCAACGCGGATGCGTTGATATTATCGACCGTGCTCGAGACCGACTTCACATCCGGGGCGATGATCTTCCGCTCTTTTAAGAGCGCGATCAGCTCCTTGTTCTCCAAGCCGAGTTCTTCGGCGAGTTTGTGGATGCGAATGCTCATGCAGCTGTGGTTCTGTAGTGAAAAATTAAGACTTTACTGGCGAACACGGCCGATGATCTCGACCGCCTCTTCCGGCGTGAAACCGGCGCCTTCCAAATCGCCCGCTTCGACGCCTTCAAACAGCTCCAGCGAAACGAAACCCGCTTTGACGAGCCGCAAGGCGGTCGCCTCGGGAATGCCCAGGGCCGTCACGAGCTTGCGCTTCGCATCGCCTTCCGGATCCGCCCCCACGACTTTGAATTCCTCAATGTCGAGGCGCCAGCCGATCAAGCGCGACGTCAGCCGGGCGTTCTGACCCTTGCGCCCGATCGCCACCGCGAGATCGTCGGTCGCCACCTTGAGCAGGATACGGTGGGTCTTGTCATCCAGCACGATCTCTCGCGGCACGGCGGGTTTAAGCGCCTCGATGATCATTTCGCGGGGATCCGCATAATATTTGATGATGTCGATCTTTTCGCCGCCGAGTTCGCGCACGATCGTCTTGACCCGGGCACCCCGGGCCCCGACGCAGGCGCCAACCGGATCGACTTTCGGATCGCTGCTCGTGACGGCGATCTTGGTCCGATAACCCGGCTCACGGGCAAACGCCTCGATCTTGACGGTGCCGTCGCCCACTTCCGTGACTTCGAGTTCGAATAGCCGCCGCACAAACTTCGGGCTGGCGCGGGTCAAAATGATTTCCGGCCCCCGCGGGGTGCTTTGAATTTCCAGCAGCAGGCAGCGGATGCGCTCGCCCGGCTGGTATTCCTCACCGGGCACCTGCTCTTTCGCCGGCATGATCGCCTCCGCCTTGCCGAGATCGACGAACAGGTCGTTGCGTTCCCGCCGGCGGACCGTGCCCGTGACAATGTTGCCCACCTGATCCTTGAAATCGTCGTAAATGCGGTCCTTCTCGAATTGCCGCAACCGCTGCATAACGGCCTGCCGGGCGGTTTGCGCCGCGATCCGGCCCAGCGTCGACGGGTCGATCTCCTTGTCGATCATCTCCCCTATCTTAGCTCCCGGCTTCACCGCTTGAGCCTTCTCGACATGGATCTCGGTCTTCGGATTGCTGATCGAGTCCACCACTTTCATCACCGCCCAAGCGTGTAACTGCCCGTTCTTCGGGTTGATATCTATCTTCAGCTCCTGCCCGGAGTTAATGCCTTTCTGGGCGGCGGTCTTCAGGGCATTGGTGATCGTCGAGATCATGTCCGCGCGCGGGATACCCTTCTCCTTTTCCATGTATTCCAGGACGGAAAGAATTTCGCTGCTCATAGGTGAAGATTTATGGGAAAAAAAAAGCGGGCCGCAGGGCCCACTTTTTGAAAAGTGAGTGTTATTGAGTCGGTAAGCGTATCGGCTGACCCCAAATTTTGTCAAGCCCCCCGGCCCTGACTGCGCTCTGAAATCACCCTCGGAAACCGTTCAGCCCACCCGCAACTCCGCACGGTTGCGCCAGTTCCTTAATGCGCCGTGTCCTGATCGATCATCCAGCCGAGTGCACCTTGCGCCATGCCGTGGCAGGCCGGCTGGGCTCGAGCGTCCAACACCCCAAGTTCACGCAGTCCACGCGTCACAATCGGCGGCAGGTCGCCACCAAACCAATGGAACCAGAGGCCATCGAACGACCGGTCCGCTTGCGTGGCGACCAAGGGCAGGAACCCATCGCAAACCAGGGTCTCAAACCGCGACCCACCGATCGCGCCGGCACAAACCTCATCGGCCAGGCGGTCACGCAGGGCCGTGAAACCGTGCCACCGGCGCGTGCTCCGGGTTTCGTCGGCCACATTCACCGCCGGGAGACGTTCTGCGAATGCGGCGAGGCGGGCCGGCCAGTCCGGACGTTCGTGCGTCCAGCGAGCGTACTGCCGGAGACGCACCCGCGGGTGATTGGCCGGACGCACGCCCTGCAGGCTCCAGGCATCCGCTTCGCCCGCATACGCGGCCGCCACGCCAATTTCTCCCCGCCCCCATGACTCGATCGTCCACCGACCGGCTAGCCGGAGCATGGGCCCCCGATTGAAGCGATAACCGAGGATTTCGAGCGCGGTCTGATGGCAGGCCGCCGACCACCCCAGCCGCCGCACCCTCAACCGCGCAAAATGAACCTTCTGCCGCCACCGCCGCTCCGCATGCTGGCGCAAACTCGCGACCCGTTCGCGCGGCGGGAGCAGCGCGAACGCCTCGGTCAGGCGCGTCGACGAATGGTTCGCCAGCCTCTCAACCGCTTCTTCCGCCGCGTATTCCTCCAAGTCGTGATGCAGCAGGGGCATCAACGCGACCATCGGGATCTCCCGGCCCCCCGCCCCGCGCGTCACCCGCCTCGCTTCGGGCGGGAACAGCACCACGTGCAGAATCACGCGGTCATAGGCTCGATCCCGCGCGTGGCCATGCGCATCCCAGTCCGCGGCGTGCAGGTGTACTTCGACGTCACCCGTCACTTCGGCGCCATTTCCCAGCACCAGCCGGGCCGCGTGAAAATCCGGTCCACCGAGCAGATTCCATTTGCCGGGATAAACGACGCGCACGGGCCGGCCATCCGATGTCACGGCGGCCGCGCGGTTAAAATCGCCCCGCAGCCAGATTTTCTGCAGCAATTTTTCCGGAAACGAAAACGCCCCGTAGAGTCCCTGGATTTCGGCTACGACGGAACCACGCGCGCTCATCACACGAGTTTCGTCTTCGCCACGGCCGGCAGTCCAGCCCGTTGTTCGACGGCCCGACGCGCCGGCACCGGCCGCCGGCTTCGATCGCCTTTTCGGCGCACGGGCCCGGGCGCCACCGCGCACCGCCTCAGGTCCGCGATTGACGCCGACCATGCGATTCACACCGTCGGCAACGGTCAACGACCGATCCGGAGGAGTGGCTGAGTTGGTTTAAGGCACCTGACTTGAAATCAGACGTGGGCGTAAGCTCACCGGGGGTTCGAATCCCTCCTCCTCCGCCAGTTTACTCCCGTGAGGGAGAACTCGTTATCGGCGCGCTCACGCGCGAACGAGAAATTGAAATCAACGACGTATTGCCAAGGGTTTTTGAAATCCACGGTCAGAGCTTTTTCCGCCACTCGTAGGTTCGAACCGATTTTTTTGAGAAAATCGCGCTTTTGCTCGGGATTTCCATCGGCGAGTAATTCCGCCCCGTGTTTAGCCTCCAAAACAAACCGGATGGCCGGTTCGAACCGATTGCGTCGGTTGTTCTCAAACGACTCCAATTTACCCCTGGGTTCAGCCTTTGGGTTTACCAGAATATCTTTCTTTGAGACGTATTCTGGTTCACTGACCTGCTCCGAGAGCCGCATGTCGAGGAGGAGGTCTAATTGCTTCCGCAGGCCGTGAGAGCGTCCTTGGTGGCCGCTAAGGCCGCTTGAGCAGCCTTTGCGGCCTCCTCGTTCTCCTTGGCCAGTTCCGCGGCCATAGGGCCGCGGACTAACATTACAAGTGGCCAAGTGGCCCGGATTTCGGGGGATCACCGCAGTGCTGCCCCAGTCCATCGCGAAGCGCCTGAAACGGCGGCCCGAGAGTGAGACGGAAGATTTCACCGAACGCATCGCGGACCGCTTCTCTGAGGTGACCGTGCTGTTCGCCGACATCGTGGAATTCACGAATTTTCCTCGACCTTGAGTGCCGAGTGTCTGGTCGGCGTGCTGAACGACATCTTCACCCGCTTCGACAGCATCGCCGACTGTCGGGGCCTCGAGAAGATCAAGACCATCGGCGATGCCTACATGGCCGCCGCCGGCTTGCCCATCCCGGTGGCGATTGGACGACTCGTTCACGCTGGAGGAACGCGGCGCCGTCGAGATCAAGGGCAAGGGCGAGAAGCACCCCTGGTTCCTAAACAGCCGGAACGGAAGGATGGATTCAATCCAACCGTTTCCCGAGCCCAAGGTGAGTTTCGGCGCCAACGATGAACCGTATCTCGAGCGGTACCCCGCCCTGACGCCGCCTCGTGGCTACCGCAGCACCGCCAGCGGCGCGGCCCCTTCGATCGCGGCGTGCAGCGCGATCCGCGTCGCGATCTCCGGACGGAAAATTGTGCCTTCGGCGACAAACGCGTGCCGCACAATTCCCACCAGATTGTCCGGCGTCACCAGCGTATCGTCGGGGTCCGCGTTGTTCAGACCGATCGCGAGCCAGCCTCCGCGCACTTTTTCCATCAACATGTGCGCGACGTGGTAGCCCCGGCGATTGACGTAAACGACCGGCATGCCTCTGCGCAGCATGTGAAACGCCGAGGGATGCACCACCACGACCGTGCCACTGAGGTAGACCGGCTCCATCGAGGCGCCAACACCATGCAGGACAAAATCGCCCTGGTGCGCGGCCGCCCGCTGCTCCGCCGCTGCCAGCACCTGACCGGACGGCACCAGCGTGGGCAGGGGTGCGCGCTGCACGAAAAGTTCGATGTTCTGCCGATCGGGTCTTGAGACGCATCCCCCGGAAAAAAGGCCCGTCACCGCGAGACCGAGCGCCACGACCAAGCCAAGGTGTCCGGAATAATTCCGTCTCGTTTGGCGGGCGAGAAAAGAAGTCGGATTCATTTCACTGCGGCCGGTCGGCGTTCGCGGTCCATCGGGTAAGTGCGACTGGCCGGCTGCAATCCGCTGCCCGAAACCGGCAAAGCGCAATCTTCCGCGAGTAGGGACAATTCCTCATACTGCACGCTCCGCGGCCCAAGTGAACGGACGCGACCGAGCCCGTGGACTCGCGTTACCGCCGCTTCGCTTCCTCGATCACTGCAAAGTGACCCGTAACAATCCGAGACGACCCAAGGCTTTTCGTTGTCGCGAAATCCATCCTCGCCCACGCCCCCCCCCCGGCGTCCATCGCCGTCGACCCCCGGCCGAATCCCAGACCGATTCCGAAGTCGAAGCGGGGCTGTGGATCGCGAAAACCCCAGACTTCGGACGTCCCGTCCATGGTCGTGCGGGTCGAAACGTAGTCGGGTTCGCCCAGCGCCACCCGCTCCTGCTGCGGCGTGAAGCCGACGTCGATCTGCCCGATCACCACTTTGCCCTGCACCGCCGCGGGCCAGGTGGAAAATTCGTCCCGGTGTTTCGCGATGCGCGAATCGACACCCGAACCCGCGGCCGCCAGCAGCGCGGTGACCATCGCCATTCCGAGGCAGAATTGGGGTTTCATGACGGTAAATTTGTTTGCTGCGGATAACCCCGGCACAAATAACGACAGCCACCATTAAACCGGGTTACCCGGTTTTCCGCCCCTCCTTTCATGTCCCGCACCTTCACCATCGCCATCGGTTCCGATCACGCCGGCTTCGCCTACAAGGAGGCGATCAAGGCCATGCTCCTCGCGGAGGGCCACACGGTGCGGGATTTCGGCACCTATTCGGATGCGGCCTGCGACTATCCGGACTTCATCCGGCCCGTGGCCGAGGCCGTGGCCCGCGGCGAGTTCGAGCGCGGGATCGTCTTGGGCGGTTCCGGCAACGGCGAGGCCATCGTCGCCAACCGCGTCCGCGGCATCCGCTGCGGCCTGTGCTGGAACGAACAGCTGGCCACGTGGAATCGTTCCCACAACGACGGCAACGTCCTCTCGATCGGTCAGCGGACGGTCGACGAACCCCTCGCCCTCGCGATCGTGCGCACCTGGCTTGTGACCGAGTTCGAAGGCGGGCGCCATCTCGCGCGGATCCGGAAGATCGACGGCCTCTGATCCTCCCGCCGGGAACGGCGGGACGCACGGATTGCTTTTTGCCGCGAGCGGAAGACGTTTCGTTTTCCGCCATTCGCCCACGATGCCCAATTTTTCCTACCACCACGTTTTCGAGCCCGCGACCCACCCCGGGGCGCCCACGTTGTTGCTCCTGCACGGCACCGGCGGCACCGAGCACGATCTCTTGCGGTTGGGCCGCAAGCTCGCGCCCGGCGCCGCCCTGCTGAGTCCGCGCGGCGACGTGAACGAAGGCGGTGCTTTGCGGTTCTTCTCCCGGTTGCGCGAAGGCGTCTTCGATCCGGCCGAAATCACCCGGCGCACCCTCGCGCTCGCGGATTTCCTCGCCGCCGCGACCGCACACTACGGTGTCGCCGCCGGCAGCCTCATCGCCGTCGGGTTTTCCAATGGGGCCAACATCGCCGGCACCTTGTTGCTGCTGCGTCCGGAATCGCTCGCCGGCGCCATCTTGTTTCGACCGATGATCGTGCTCGATCAACCCGCAATGCCCGGTTCGCTCACCGGCAAGTCCGTCCTGACCTCCTCGGGCAATGTCGATCCGCTGGTGCCGCTCGATCACCCGCCCCGCCTGGCCGCGCTGTTTCGTGCCGGCGGCGCCACGGTGACGGTGCAGTCACATCCCGCCAGCCACGCCCTCGTCCCCGCGGATATCGCCGCCGCGCAAGCCTGGCTACCCGCCAGGTAACTTTCTCCGTTCGTGGCGTCACTCCACCCCCGGCGATTGAGCCTTGGGCATTGGACATTAGTCATTCGTTATTCATGCTCATCCCATGAGCATGCTCTATCGTCCGCTCGGTAAGTCCGGCCTCCAGATCAGCGCGCTTTCCTTCGGCGCCTGGGTGACCTTCGGCAAGCAGATCGGCGATGCGACGGCGAAGGAACTGCTCCACGCCGCCTACGACGCCGGCATCAATTTCTTCGACAACGCCGAGGCCTACGCGGACGGCAAGGCCGAGATCGTGATGGGGCAGATCCTCAAGGCCGCCGGCTGGCGCCGCAGTTCCTACCTCGTTTCGAGCAAGGTCTTCTTCGGCTGGGAGGACGACAAACCCAACCAATCGGGTCTCTCCCGCAAACATGTCATCGAGGCCTGCCACGACGCCCTGCGGCGATTGCAGGTCGACCACCTCGATCTGTATTACTGTCACCGGCCGGACCCAACCGTGCCGATCGTGGAAACGGCGCGCGCGATGCACGACCTGATCGTGCAGGGCAAAGTGCTCTACTGGGGCACCAGCGAATGGAGCGCGGCCCAGTTGCAGGAGGCCCACGGCGAGTGCGACCGGCACAACCTCCACGCACCCATCGTCGAGCAGTCGCAATACAACCTCTTTCACCGCACCCGCGTCGAAGAAGAATACGCCCCGCTCTACCGCACGCCCGGTCTCGGCACGACCATCTGGTCGCCCCTCGCGTCCGGCCTGCTCACCGGCAAATACAACGCCGGCGTGCCCGCGGGCTCGCGACTCGGCGCACCCGGGATGGAATGGCTGCGCGATCTGATCCTCCAGCAGCCCGGTATCGAAAAGAAGATCGCCGCCGTGCCCGCCCTCGCCGCCCTCGCCGCCGAGCTCGGCACCACGCTGCCCCGCCTCGGTGTGGCCTGGTGCCTCAAGAATCCGCACGTCAGCACCGTGATCCTCGGGGCCTCGCGCGTGGAACAGTTGCAGGAAAATCTCGGCGCGCTTGATGTCGTCGACCGGCTCACACCCTCCGTGATGGACCGCCTCGACGCGATTTCGCGCCCCGTCGCCTCGTAGGCCGCCTTCGCGTCGCGAACCCCGGCGATCGTTTTTCCGCCCGCATGCGCCTGACCTACTTCGGCCACTCCTGCTTCCTCGTCGAGGTGCCCGGTGCGCGGCTCGTCCTCGATCCCTACCTCAGCGACAATCCCCACGGCGCGGTCGATCCCGCCTCGGTCCCCTGCGATTACGTGCTCTGCAGCCACGCTCACGAGGACCACATCTGCGATGCCGTGATGCTCGCCCGCCTTCACGGGGCCACGATCGTCGCACCCTACGAACTGGCCGAGCATTTCGCCGCCGACGCCTCTCGCCCCGCCACTATCGACCTGATGCCCGGCGGCGGGATCGATCTCCCCTGGGGCCGCATCCAGATGACGCCGGCCATACACAGTTCCGCGCTCGAACTCCCCAAAGGCGAAAACCGTGCGATGGGCGTCGCCGCCGGCTACCTCATCCGCGCGGCGGGCAAATCCCTTTACCACGCCGGGGACACCGCCCTCTTCGGCGACATGGCGTTCATCGGCCGCCACGGCCTCGATCTCGCCCTGATCCCCATCGGCGATTTCTACACGATGGGTCCGGCCGATGCGGTCGAGGCGCTCAATCTCCTCCGACCGAAACTCGCCGTGCCGATACACTACGACACGACGGAGAAAATCCGCCAGGACCCGCACGCCTTCGCCGCGCGCGCCGCACAATCGGGCCACGAGGTACGCGTGATGAAGGCCGGCGATTGCCTGGAGATTTAGCTTCGACCGCGCCTACTTCTTCAGCCACGCCCGCGCCACATCCGTAAAGTCGGTAAACACGCCATCCGCCCCCGCTTCGCGCAGGAGCGCCGCGTGCAGCGCGTCCACCGAGGGACAATTCTTCGGCAGCTCGTCCACGCGGATCGTGTAGGGATGCACCACGAGGCCCACGGCGTGCGCGTCATTCACCAGGGTCGTGAGCTTCTTCTCCGTCGAGTTTGGCCACGTCACAATCCGGCTGATCGCGGGCCCGATACCGTCGGCCACCTGCGCGATCTCCCTGAGCCCCGCCGCCGTGCAGAGCGCGTCGTGATCGATGCCGTCCGCCTCCCTTCCCTTCGCGTTGAGCAGCATCACCACCCGCCCCTGCCAGCCGAGTTCACCGCGGATCCGCTTCACCTCGGTCAACTCGAAGCATTGGAGAAAGCACGCATCGGCCTTCGTCGCGTAGCCGTGGCGCGCGAGGATTGGCAGCACGATCTTGCTGATGTCGTGCCCCTGACCGCGGTGCCATTTCGGCTGCTTGATTTCCGGGTAAATCCCTACGTTGCGTCCCGTGCTGTGGTTGAGCCCCTGGATCAACTGCAGTTCCTCCTCGAGCGTCGAAACGCGAAACTCCGCCGGCGGCGTCGCCGACGGATAGCGTTTCGCAAATACCGCCTTGCCCGTCTTGGCGTCGAACCGCTCCAGCACGCGTAGTTGCTTCACCTCCGCCAGCGTGAGATCGAGGGCATAAAAACGCCCGTCGGCCCGCTTCTTCCCCGGAAAACGCGCCGCCACGTCCGTCACCGTATCGAGGTGAATGTCGTGCAACACGACCGGCACATCGTCCTTCGTCAGCACGAGATCCTGTTCGATAAAGTCCGCGCCGAGCCCGTGCGCCAGCGCCTTGGCGGCGAGGGTGTGCTCGGGCAGGTAGCCGCTCGCACCGCGGTGGGCGATGACGAGCGGCCGGGGGTCCTGCCCCAGCAACGTCCCGCCGGTCACGAGCGCCAGAAGCGTCCCCCAGCGGCGAATCAGCCTGCGGCCTGCACGTAACGGCAGCCAGCGATCTTGTTTCATCGCCGGCAGCGTTGGCCGGAAAACGGCGGACGCAAAGCGGCAAAGTTTACTTCCCGCGAAAATCCGGCCGGCCGCCGGATCTCTCCTGCCGCGGCTCGCGCCGGGCGCCTGGCCACAGCCCAATCTCTCGCTTGCCCACGTTCGGCGGGGTCTTCACCGTCGCGCCAAAGTTCATGGCATTTCCCATTCCTCCCGCCCTTCTGACGTCGCACGATTTGCGTGCCGCGGAGTTCGAGAAAGATCCTTCCGCCGCCCTGCTGCGCATCTACGCGTGGATGCACCTCACGCGGATTTCGGACAATCGCATCCTCGAACTCTTCCGCCAAGGCTTCATCCGCGGCACCGTGACCGGCGGCCAGGGCAACGAGGGCCTCATCGTTCCCCTCACGCTGCTCGCCGACAAAGCGATCGACGTGGTCTCGTTTTCCCACCGCGACTCGGGCGGGCATCTGATCTGGAGCGGCCACCTCTGCGACCACCTCCACCAATATTTTGCCAACGCCGGCAGCCCGACGCAGGCGCGCGAGGGTAACATCCACCACGGCGATCCGGCGAAACGCTCCCTGCCGATGATCAGCCATCTCGGCGCCATGCTTTCCAACGTGGCTGGCGCTACGGATTCCCAGCGCCGCCTCGGCCGGCCCGCCGTCGGGTTTGCAATTTTCGGCGATGGCGGTTCGAGCACCGGCGACGTGCACGAGACGATGAACCTCGTCTCGCTGCTTTCACTGCCCGTCATCTTCCTGATCGAGAACAACCGCTACGCCTACTCCACCCCGGTCGCCGAACAGTACGGCGCCGGCACGGATTTATGGCGGCGCGCCGCCGGTTACGGCATGGAGGGCTTCGCGCTCGACGCCACCGATGTCGAGGCGACCACCCGCACCCTCGCGGCCGCCATCGAGCGGGTCCGCACCACCTCGCGCCCGATTCTGATCGAGGCGCACACGCTGCGTCTTCGGGGGCACGCGGCGTACGACACCTGCGATTATTTACTCCCGGGGGAAAGCGAAGGTTTCTTCGCCCGCGATCCCCTGCCCCGGCTGCGCGCCAGACTGGTGGCCGAGGCGGGCGCGGCGAAAATCGAAGGCATCGAAAACGAACTGAATGCCTTTCTCGAGGCCTGCGTCGCCGTCGCCCACGCCACGCCGCGGCCCACGCCCGAGGGCATGGAGGCCGACGTCTACGCCCCCCCCGCGCCGCCGATCGCCTGGCGGCCCGAACCGGCCGCCCCGGTTCAGCTCAATGCCGCCCAGGCACTCAATCTCGGTCTCCGCAAGATCCTCACGGAGCGTCCCGAATCGCTCCTGCTCGGACAGGATATCGGCACGTATGGCGGCGCCTTCAAGGTCACGGAAAATTTGCTCAAGGAGTTCGGCCGGCCGCGGGTGCTCAATACACCGCTCGCCGAAAGTTCCTGCACCGGCTACGCGATCGGCCTCGCGCTCAACGGCCACCGGCCCATCGAGGAATTCCAATTCGCCGATTTTGCGACCGAGGCGACCACCCAGCTCACGCTGAACGCCGCCACGATGCATTTTCGTTCCGGGGCCGCCTGCCCGCTGGTGCTGCGCCTGCCCTGCGGCGGTGGTCTCACGTTCGGGTCGTTTCACTCGCAGGAACTGGAGTCCTTTTTTCTCTCCATGCCCGGGTTCAAGGCGCTCTATCCGAGCACGCCGCAGGATGCCTTCAACGCGCTCCTCGCCGCCTACGAGGACAACAACCCGGTTTTCCTCTTCGAGCACAAGGCGCTCTACCGCCGCGGCCGCGCGCCGGTGCAGTGGGATCCGAACTACCGTGAGGTCTGGCAGCCGAAAAAACTGCGCACGGGCGACTACGCAACCTTCGTCACCTACGGCGAAATGGTGCATCTCGCGGATGAGGCCTGCGACTATTTCGCGTCGGAATATGAAACCAATTTCGACCTGTTCGATCTCCGCGCCCTCGCGCCGCTGCAACTCGACTCGATCCGTGCCTCGCTTACCCGCACCGGCCGGCTGGTCATCCTGCACGAGGGCCGGCGCACGCACGGTTTCGGGGCGGAACTCGTCGCCCGCCTGACCGAGGAACTTTTTTCGTCGCTCAAGGCCCCGCCGCTGCGCATCGCCTCGCTTGACCTGCCGGTGCCGTTCGCCCCGGAACTCGAACACGCCCACCGGCCGACGAAGGAGAAAATCATCGATCGCATCGCCGGCTGGATGGGGTGAATCGTTCTCGTTCTCTTTTGCTTCCGAGTTCCAGAAATCGATAACGATTCAAATGCCGCCTCCCCTCTCTCATCAGCGCTGGTCCGCCATCCGCCTTTTCGCGATGGATGTGGATGGCGTCCTCACCGACGGCACCGTGCAAATCTCCTCCGACGGCTCCGAGGCCAAGGCGTTTTCCATTCTCGACGGCCTCGGCCTCCGGCGGCTCGACCAGGCCGGCGTCGCCCTCGCCTGGATCAGCGGGCGCCCCTCGGTCGCCACCACGCGACGCGCCACCGAGCTGAAGATCCCGCATCTCATCCAGGGGCGCACCGACAAGCTCGCCGCCCTGCAGGAACTCGCGCACCGGCTGGGACTCGACGCCGGGCAATGCGCCTACATGGGTGACGACGACATCGACACGCCCGCCATCGCCTGGGCCGGCATCGGCATCGCCCCAAGCGCGGCCATGCCCTCGGCCCTCGCCGCCGCCGACTACATCCCGAGCCGGGCCGCCGGCCACGGCGCCGTGCGCGAAGTCTGCGAACACCTCCTGGCCGCGCGGGTCTCACCGGGCTCCCGATGAAGTGGCTCCAGCTCATCCTTCCGCTGCTCGCGTTCGCCTCCGGCCTGCGGGCTGTCGAACGGAGTTCGCCCGCGACCAACTGGGTCCTGCCGATCTTCACCGACAAGGAGGGCCATCGCTCGCTCACCGCCCGTGGCTCGGAGGTGCGACCGCTCGATAAGAACAGCATCGCCGTGACCGACCTCAGCATCACGATTTTTTCCGGCGATGCCGCATCGCGCGTCGAGACGATCTTTCTGAGCCCGCTGGCCACTTTCCTACCCAAGGAAAATCGGGCCCTCGGCGACAAATCGGTCCGCATCGTGCGCAATGACCTCGAGGCCACCGGCAGGCGCTGGGTTTACGACCACGCCCAAAAACACGTGACGCTCGACGGGAATGTCCGGATAGTCTTCAACGCCGAGATCAAAGACCTGCTGAAATGAAAATTGCCCACGCTTCCGGTTTGTTCGCCGCCCTGGCCCTGCTGGCCGTCGTTGCGAACTCCGCCGTGCCGTCCACCCCGCCCCTCCGGACCGCCGTCGCCGCCGAGCATTTCGATATGCGGACGGTCGGCGACGAGACCCGCTCCGTGTTCGACGGACTGCCGGAGAAACAGGTCACCCTCACGGGCACCAATCTCACGATCGTTTGCGACCACCTCGAGATCATCGCCACCGCGGGCGGCGGCACCGACGCAACCGTCCCCACGATTGAGAAATTCAAATACCTGCTCGCCACCGGACGCGTGAAGATTGTCCAGGGCGACCGCGCAGCCACCTGCGGCCGCGCGGAGGTCTTCCCCCGCGAGGACAAGATCGAGCTCACGGAAAAGCCCGTCGTCATCGACCGCGCCATCGACTGGCGCGGCGCCGGCCGGAAGATCACCATGTTTCGCGGCGAGCGCCGCGTCGTGATCGAAGGCTCGGAATTCGAAGGCCCCGAGATCCGCGATCTCGGCTTCGACCCCAAGCAGCCGGCCGCGCCCGCCGGCAGCACCCCGCCTCCGGCCGCACCGCCCAAATGACCGCGCCCGCCGCTCCTGTTTCCGAGATTCAGACCGAAAATCTGGTCAAATCGTTTGGCTCCCGCACGGTGGTCGACGGCGTCAGCCTGCGCTTCCGCGCCGGCGAAGTCGTCGGGCTGCTCGGCCCCAATGGCGCGGGCAAGACGACGACGTTCTACATGGTCGTCGGTCTCGTGCCCGCGAGTTCCGGCCGCGTGCGGCTGGATGGCGGGGATATCACCGGGCTGCGCATGCACCAGCGGGCCCGGCTGGGCATCGGCTATCTCCCGCAGGAGGCCTCGGTCTTTCGCAAATTGACGGTGGAGGAGAACATTCGCGCCATCGTCGAGGTCGCCGGAGTGCCCCGCCGCGAACGCGCCAGCCGCGTGCAAACCCATCTGGAGGAACTGCACCTCACCCACGTCGCGAAGCAAAAGGCGTTCACGCTTTCCGGCGGCGAGCGCCGCCGGCTGGAGATTGCGCGGGCCCTCGTCACCCGCCCGAAATTCCTGCTGATGGACGAGCCCTTCGCCGCCATCGATCCCATCTCCGTCGCCGAAGTCCAAAAAATCATTCTGGAACTGAAATCGCGGGGCATCGGCGTGGTGGTCACCGATCACAATGTCCGGGAAACCCTCCGCATCGTCGACCGCGCCTACCTGATCCACCAGGGCAAGGTGCTGAGCGAGGGCACCGGCGATTTCCTGATCCGCGACGAACAGGCCCGCAAATTCTACCTCGGCGAAGATTTCAATTTGTAACCCTTCCCGGTCGGGCGGTTTAAAGGCGGCCAGGCGGGAAACAGGGAATCGAGTCGTGCCGTCTTTTCTCTCTTTCCAGTTTTCCACATTAGGATTCTTTTCCCTCCATGCAGAAAGCGATCCACGGCATCACGGTTGCCCACTTCTTCGAGCTCTATCGCGAGAAGTTGAAGATGGAACTCGTCACCGGCGAAGCCGGCCTGCACCGCTTGATCCACGAGGGCACCATCAACCGGCCCGCCCTCGCGCTCACCGGCTTCTTCAAATATTTCGCGAACAAGCGCATCCAGGTGCTCGGCGCCGCCGAGATGACCTACCTGAAGACGCTCACCCAGACCCGGCAGATCGAGATCTTCCAGCAGATGCTAAAGCGCGGCATCCCCTGCATCGTCCTGACCCGGAACTACAATCCGACTCATCCCATGCTCGCCGTGGCGACCGAGATGAACCTGCCGATCATCCGCACCCCGATGATCACGATGAACTGGATCAATCTCGCGACCCTCGCCATCGACAACGAGTTCGCCCCCGCCGGCACCGAGCACGCCACCACCCTCGACATCAAGGGGGTCGGCGTGATGCTCCGCGGCGACTCCGGCGTCGGCAAAAGTGAATGCGCCCTCGCCCTGATCGAACGCGGTCACTCGCTCGTGGCCGACGACCTCACGGTCATCAAGCTGCTCGACGAGCGCGAGCTCATGGCTTCCAGCCGCCCGCTCAACCGCGGCTACATGGAGTGCCGCGGCATCGGCATCATCAATGTTGCGGAAATGTTCGGCGTGAAGTGCGTCCGGCTGGAGAAGCGGATCGACATGGTCGTATCGCTGCGGGAGTGGACCCCCGACGCGATCGAGGAACGCACCGGCCTAGAGGAGAATTACTACGAGATCCTCGGCATGAAGGTGCCCCACATCGAGCTTTACGTCCGCCCCGGCCGTGACATCGCGCGACTGGTCGAGGTCGCCGCGCTCACGCAGGCGCTCAAGAAAATGGGGCACGACCCCGCCCGTGATTTCAACGACCGCCTCATCGCCTTCATGAGCGAGCAGGCGAAGCAGCCACGGGTCACCAAGATCAAGCCGGTCGAACGCGAAGAAGCCGCCCCCGGCACCTGAGCCGGCTTCGGCGCCGCGGGCCGGACCGGCGTGGCACCCACAACCTCGCGCCGGCGAGGCGTTCCCGGGAACCGTCAATTTCTGAGTCGCGCTGCCAGCCCCGGCGGCTACGGTGCCCGCCCATGTCATCTCCCGCCTCCCGCGCCGACGGCCGCCAGCCCGACCAACTGCGTAAGATCACCTTCGAGCCCAACATCGCGCCGTATGCCACCGGCTCGGTCCTCGTCTCCTTCGGACTCACCCGCGTCATCTGTGCGGCGACCATCGAGCCGAATGTGCCGAACTGGATGAAACAACAGAAGGTGCCCGGCGGCTGGCTGACCGCGGAGTATTCGATGCTGCCCTACTCGACGCTGGACCGGAAGCCGCGCGACATTTCCCGCGGCAAGCTCGACGGTCGCACGGTCGAGATCCAGCGCCTCATCGGCCGCTCGTTGCGCGCCGTACTCGACCTCCAAAAGCTCGGACAGAACACCCTGTGGATCGATTGCGACGTGCTGCAAGCCGACGGCGGCACCCGGACCGCCTCGATCACCGGGGCCTATCTCGCCGCGCGGCTCGCCATCCAAAAGCTGCTCGATGCCAAAAAAATCGCGGAGAACCCGCTGGTTGATTCCGTCGCCGCCGTGAGTGCCGGCGTCTTCGGCGGCCAGACGCTGCTCGACCTGAACTACATCGAGGACAAGGACGCTGAGGTCGACGCCAACATCGTGATGACCGGCCGCGGCCAGTTCGTGGAGGTTCAGGGCAGCGGCGAGGAAACGACATTTTCGGGCGACCAATTGCAGGCCCTTCTCGCCATCTCCCAAAAAGGCCTCAAGGAACTCTCCGCCCTGCAGACGGCCTTTCTCACGCAGCAGCTCCTGAAGTTCTGAGGGCAGATCCGGCTGATCGCCGGGCGGACCGGCTCAGTGGGTGGCAACTCCAAGGCGGTATGCGATAGGTCTCGGTCGAGCATGGTCGCAACATGAGCCGCCCCCCCCGATTCGTGCAATCATGCGCGCCAGCCGGCCGCCACCGGCGGATTGCCTTTCGTTTCGCGGGTGCCTTGTTGGACTTTGCGTCGCATGCCGCTCCACCGAAAAAAAATCTTCCGCCTCCCGCCACCCGCGCCCGCCACGATCTACGTGCGGCCGGGTTACAATCGCGTGCTGGCGGAGGAATTCGAAGCCCTCAAGCGCAAGCGCGTCGACCTCGTGAAGGACAAGGTCGAGGCCCACAGCCAGGGCGACCTGCGCGAGAACTTCGGCTTCAAGGCCGCCAAGGACGCCATCCGCGCCGTCGACCGCAAGATGACCGCGCTCGACCGCTTCGTCGCCCGCAACACCTTCATCGAGGTCGATCCCGCCACCTGGCTCACCAAGCCCACCGACACGCTGCAGCTCGGCCACGTGGTCACGCTCGAAAAGCAGGATGTCGCCACGAAGCGGAAGCACCGGTTCACGTTTCTCGTCACCACGCACGGCGAGACCGCGGTCGACGAGGAGTCGGGCATCGAGGGCCTGCCCCACAATTCTCCCCTCGCCGCCGCCGCGCTCGGACTCGTCGTCAACGCCGAGACCCAGGTCCGCCTCCCCGCGGGCGAAGCGATCCTGACTGTCCGCTCCATCCGCAATCCCACGCCGGCGGAACTCGACCGGCTCCTCACGGCCATCAAGCCACCGGAAATCGAGGACGAGGATTCTTAACGGCGGAGTCGGCCCACTCCGAAGCTTGGGGCCACGGAAAACTCGATCCGTTTGAACCGCTCATCCGCGCTAATCAGCGCGGATAAAACACTCGGTCCGGCTCGCCGCCTCCACGCCGGATTATTTTTTCTCCGGCTCCGGGGTGGCGCCGAAGTTGCCGCTTTCCGCGGCGTGGACGAAACCCTCCGTCACCGTCTTGAGGTTCTCCCACCGGCGGCGGATGTTCTTCGCCTCCTCGCGGGTGATGACGCTGTCGGCCGACGAAATCGCGATGGTGGCCAGCATGTCGGCGAAATCCTGCACGATGTCGTTCGTGATCGGGATCAACGGCTGATCCGGCGGCAGTTGTTTCGGATTGCGGATGAAAAATCCCCCCGCCTGCTCGCAGACCCACTGTGCCAGCCGGGGATCGTGGGTGATCCGGATCAACTGCCCGACCCGGTCGAGGGGGCTGCTCGCCCCGCTGCCGCTGTCATCCTCAGGCGGCTCGGCCCACTTGTAGATCAGCGAGAGCGACAACGCCATGTCCGCGGCGATCTGTTTCGCGCTCGTTTTCTTCAAAATCTCTCTCATCACCTCGTGCGATTGCATGGGCGGGCATGGTGCGGGCGCATTAGCGAAACGCAATCCTCCGCACCGGGTGGCTAACCGTCGCCGGCCGGCGGGGCGCCTTTGCTTTTTTGCGTGCCTCCCCCCGCTTTTGTCTGACTTACTCCGCGTTCCTTTTCTTTTTCCCAATGAACATTCACGAGTATCAGGCCAAGGCGTTGTTTGAGAAATACGGGGTGCCCGTTCCCAAGGGCGCCGCCGCCACCACACCGGAGGAATTCACCAACGCGCTCAGTTCGCTCCCCGAGGGCCCGACGATGGTGAAGTCGCAGATCCACGCCGGCGGCCGCGGCAAGGGCACGTTCACCGATGGCTTCAAGGGCGGCGTGAAATTCTGCAAGACCAAGCACGACGCGAAGGAAATGGCCGGCAACATGCTCGGCAAAACCCTCGTCACGATCCAGACCGGCCCCGCCGGCCGCAAGGTCCAGACGATCTACTTCACCGCCGCGAGCGACATCAAAAAGGAATACTATCTCGCCATCCTCCTCGACCGCGTTTCGTCGAAGCCGGTCATTGTGGCCTCGACCGAGGGCGGCGTTGAAATCGAAAAGGTCGCGCACGACACCCCGGAGAAAATCCACAAGGTCATCGTCGATCCCGCCTACGGCCTCGCCGATTTCCAAATCCGCGATCTCCTCACGAAGCTGGGGCTCACCGGCGCCGAAGCGAAGAACGCCGGCAAACTCATCCGCAATCTCTACACGATGTATTGGGAGACCGATGCCGCGATGGTCGAGGTCAACCCGCTCATCACGACCCCGACCGGTGAAGTCCTCGCGCTCGACGCGAAAGTATCCTTCGACTCCAACGCGCTCTACCGTCACCCCGAGATCGTCGCGCTCCGCGATCTCAACGAGGAAGACCCGAAGGAAATCGAGGCCTCGAAATACTCGCTCAGCTACATCGCGCTCGACGGCAACATCGCCTGCCTCGTCAACGGCGCCGGCCTGGCGATGAGCACGATGGACATCATCCAGCACTACGGCGGCACGCCGGCCAACTTCCTCGACGTCGGTGGCGGCGCCTCGAAGGCGCAGGTCATCGCCGCGTTCAAGATCATCCTCGGCGACCCCAACGTGAAGGGCATCCTCGTCAATATCTTCGGCGGCATCATGGACTGCAACGTGATCGCCCAGGGCATCGTCGAAGCGGTCAAGGAGGTCGGGCTCAAGCTCCCTCTCGTGGTCCGCCTCGAGGGCAACAACGTCGCGGCCGGCAAGGCCACCCTCGCCGCCTCCGGGCTCACGCTCGTCTCCGGCGACACGATGGCCGACGCGGCCCAGAAGATCGTGAAGCTGGTCGCGGCCTGACCGGCCGCAGTAGCGAGTAGTGAGTCGCGGGTAGCAAGCATGCTCCCGCACTTTCGAAAGCTGCACGCCACCTCTACTCCCTCCACGCTACTCGCTACTTTCCTCCCATGGCTATCCTGATCACTCCCAAAACGAAGATCCTCATCCAAGGCATCACCGGTGAATTCGGCGCGCGCCACACCAAGCTCTCGCTCGATTATGGCACGGCCGTGGTGGCCGGCGTCACGCCCGGCAAGGGCGGCCAGTTCTTCGAGCACAACGGGCACAAGGTGCCGATCTTCAACTCCGTGGCCGACGCCGCGAAGGCGACCGGTGCCACCGTGTCCGCCATCTTCGTGCCGCCGCCCTTCGCGGCCGACGCGATCCTGGAGTGCGTTGACGCCGGCCTCGACCTCGCCGTCGCGATCACCGAGGGCATTCCGATTCGCGACATGGTGCGGGTGAAGCGTGCGATGCAGGGCAGCAAGACCCGGCTGGTCGGGCCCAACTGCCCCGGACTCGTCAGCCCCGGCGCCGGCGAAGGTTCCAAGGGCGGTTGCCGCATCGGCATTGCGCCCGGCTACATCAACAAGCAGGGCCACGTGGGCGTGGTCTCCCGCTCCGGCACCCTCACCTACGAGGCGGTCTTCCAGCTCACGAGCAAGGGCATCGGCCAGAGCACGACCGTCGGCATCGGCGGCGATCCGGTCAACGGCACCTCGCACCTCGATGTCGTCAAGCTGTTCAACGCCGACCCTGACACGCACGGCATCATCCTCATTGGCGAAATCGGCGGCAACGCCGAGGTCGAAGCCGCGCGCTGGCTCAAGGCGAACTGCACGAAGCCCGTCGCGGGCTTTATCGCCGGCGCCACCGCCCCCGCGGGCCGCCGGATGGGCCACGCCGGCGCCATCGTCGGCGGCGCCGAGGACACCGCCGCGGCCAAGATCGCCGTGTTCAAGGAATGCGGCATCGAGGTGGCGGCCACGCCGTCCGACATGGCCGACGCGTTGCTCCGCGCCGCCAAGGCCAAGGGCGTGACGCTGAGCTGAACCCTGCTCTTCCCATTCAGGCGGACCGATTTTCGGTCCGCCTTTTTTTTGCCCTTCCCTTCAACTCGCGGAACGAACCGGCCGATCCGAGCCCGGCGCGAGGGTTCCCCGGCGGTAAAAGGTCCGCCATCGACCCTGCCGCGGCACGACAAAGGTGCCGAGATGCGCCCGTGCACTCGCGACCCGAACGCACCGGACTACGCCTTGGGGCGCAGTGCGGCGGAAAGCGCCTCCTGCACCTGGCGGAAAAGCACCTGATATTGCGGGGTGTCCCGCAGCGGGATTTCCGTGGCCTGGCCCGCCCGGTTGGCCGAATCCGCCTCGATGATTTCCGTGAAGCGCACGGTCACCTCGGTGCCGCCATCGAGGGCTCGGCTGAGCTTCACCTTCATCGCCACCTGGCGGGAACTGCGGTTGGCTTCACCCGCCGCCACCGCACTCACCGCCTCGAATTCGCCCTGCGCCGCCCCACCCCGCACCATTCGATAGCCCATGTGAGCCGCGGCCAGTCGCACGGCTTCGTAGGTCTCCCGGGCCGGCGCGGCATAATTTCTCGAACGGCCTTCATTCCGCTTCGCCAGTGTTTCGCGCACGCCACTCGTGGCGTCGGAAAGCGATTCGCAGCCGGTGAATCCGAGCGACAACAGGAGCAGGCCGAGAGCGGTGAGCTTCATCATGCCTTCAACTGGCCTTCGCCGCGCACCCTCGCAAGGCCCAATGGCACCACCCGCACCGGGGCAGTTGCCACCGGTCCTTCGGCTCCCACAAGCCGAGCACCGCGCCCGTGGGATCAACGATAATGCTGAGCCAGCCCATGCCCTCCACCTCGGCCACATCCTTCATAATTTTGGCGCGAATTTTTTTCCGCCTTCTTTGTGGCCGCATCGATGTCCATCACGAGCACGAGGGCAGCCAGGCCGAGGGCACACCGGGACCCATCTGTTTCATCATCCCGCCCCCCGTGCCGTCACCGACGTCGATCATCGTGTAGGCGCCGCCCGGAGCCGTCATCGGGAGGTCGGTGAGTTTCCATTTAAACAGGCTCTTATAAAAAGCCTTCGCCTTGGGCACATTCGTGGTGGCGGGTTCAACGTGAACGAAGGGATTGGGCATGGGGAAGTCTCCTGGGACTTGTTTTTTGCGGTGAACGTGAGGGGTGGTTCCTCGAGAAAGAGAGGTGCGGAAACCGGGCGGGCGATCACCCGCGGGACGACCGTTCGCGGCCTCCTCGGCGTTGTCGTCGAACCAGAGAAACGGAGTGCCAGTGGGCGTGGTCGTGGAGCGGCCTTAAATGCGTTGCGCGAGGGCTTCGAGCTGGGCGGTCGCCTGGCCCCAGCCCGCATGATACCCCATTTTTTCGTGCGCCTCACGGTCGTCCACGGTCCAGTGCCGCACGCGGGCCGTGTAACGCGTCTTGCCGTCGCCGGCGTCCTCGAACGTGAGGATCACGGTCATGAACGGCTTTTCGGAAGGCTGCCACGCGCAGGTGTAGGCATCGGTGAAGACCAGCCGCTCGTTGGGCACGACTTCGAGGTAGACACCGCGATTCGGATACTCTGTCCCGTCCGGTCCACGCATGACCACCAGACTGGCCCCGCCCGGACGCACGTCCGTTTCCGCATGCACCGTCACAAAGGGAGGCGGCGTAAACCACTGCGTGATGAGCTGCGGGTCGGTCCACGCGCGGTAGACTTTCTCGCGCGGGGCGTTGAGCACGCGGGTCAGGAGCAGTTCACGGTCCGATCCGGGAGTACCTGCAGCGGGAGTCTCGTTTTTTGAGGGCATGGGAAAATGGGCGAGAGGACTTGTCTTCACTGCTACAACAAATGACCCCGGCCATTCCGGACACCCGGCAGCGACGACGCCTTGGCTTTGAGGCGAGCGGCCCAGTAAGAGCCAGGCTCATTCCCGCGCCACTCCGGCCTTCCGGTAAAACTCCCGCACCCGCCTCCGTTCCTCCTCGAGTTCCAGCACCCCGAGCGCGCGCGCCATCTCGCCGATGGTGATCTTCGGATCGTTGGACCAGAAGATGCCGCAGTCTTCGTCCGGGTAGTAGTGGAATCCGACCTTGTCTCCGTAGGCCTTTTTGAGCGCCTCGCCGTTACGGAGTTTGGCGCTCCACGGGAGCAGCGCGTAACTCAGGTCGAGTTCGTGGACCAGCGTGCTCTGCGGCGGTTTGATCTGGGCGACGATCTTCCCGGTGGGCTCGAAGATCGAGGCGTTGTGCCGCCACGTGCTCGAAACGACATGAACGCGATGCTGCCGGGCACGAAACGCCGGTTGCGACGTCTGCGGCGACTGCGTGGGCCAGGCGATCAGCTCCGCGCCCTGGCGCGCCAGTTCCGCCCACCCGTCATCGAATTCCATGTCGTAGCAAATCTGGATGCCGAGCCGGCCGAAATCGCAGTCGAAGACCGGCTGCGTGCGGCCGGCGGTGGTTCCGCCCTCCATCGTCCCGCGCTCGAGCGAAACGACCAGGTGCACCTTGCGGTAGGTTCCGACCACCTCGCCCTTGCGCCCGACCAGGACGGCCGCGTTCGAACAGGATTTCCGTTCGCTGGATTCGAGCAGGTACGTGGGCACCACGATGTAGCAACCATGCTCGCGCGCCTTGCGGGAAAAAACGTCCTGCACCCGCCCCGCATAGGGCACCGCCCGGGCCAGCGCATCGCTCCCCGCTTCACCCGTGATCGCCGTCTCCGGCAGCACCGCGAGATCGAGACCGCGCCCATATTTCTCTTTGGCCTCCGCGGCCATCCGGTCCACGAGACCCGCGAGCTGATCGAGCCGTTTTTCCAACCCCGGATACTCGCCCCAAAACGCCTGCATGGCCGTGCCGACAATTACCTTTCGGGGCGGACGGTCCGACGTGCTCGTCACCTTCGGCGCCGCGACCCGGTCCGCCGCGAGTACCTTGGCACCATCGAGCGCTGCCAAACTGCTCACGGTGGTCAAAAACGATCTGCGATTCATAGTGGGGGCTCCGCCGCCCGGTGCGGGGATGACTCGCTTATCCTTCCGTGAGAACGCGCCGCCAACAAAATTCACCATCGACGTAACGGCCGTCCGAGAACGCCGGACCACCCATTCCCCGCTTGCTCCATTCCGCCGACACCGGGCATTTTGTCCGGCTCGCGCACCATTTCCATCGATGCCCAATCCTGCCTGCCCTGCCTGCACTCTTGAAGACGTTCTCAGCCACGCCGACCACTGGGAGTGCGCGACCTGCGGCCATGAATGGCGCAAGGAAGCGGCCGCCGAGGTCGCCCGCGTCGTCAAGGACGCCCATGGCAACGTGCTCGTGGACGGCGACTCGGTCGTCCTGATCAAGGACCTGAAACTGCGCGGCGGTTCGGGCGTCCTCAAGGGCGGCACCAAGGTGAGAAGCATCCGCCTCGTCGAGGGTGACCACGAGATCGACTGCAAGATCGACGGCAGCGCGATGGCGCTCAAAGCCTGCTTCGTGAAAAAAGCCTGAGCTCCTCCCCGGCTCCTCGCGGGTGAACGTCAGGATGTCGGAGCTCCGCCGGCGGCCGGGAACCTCCCCGCATGCCGTTCAACCCCGGACTGAACTCCCGGTGCCGAACGTGTTTCAGGCGGAGGGGTTCGGCGCCGCTGGGGCCGCCACGGCCTTCCGTACGATCGGCGCCACCCGCGTGCCGAGAAGCTCGATCGCCCGCATGAGTTGGGCGTGGGTCAGCACGCGATTGTCGAGCAGAACCGTCAGCCGGGAAATGCCGCCCAGCACCGTATTCTCGGCCAGGATTTTTTCCGCCACCGTTTCGGGATCGCCGACCGCCAGCGCGCCGGCCGGCCCGCATTGCGCATCGAACTGCGGACGCGTCGGCGGCGGCCAGCCGCGTTCCCGGCCGATTTTTCCGAAGGCGTCGCGATAGGCGGGCCAGAAGATTTCCCGCGCCGCGTCGGTCGTGTCGGCGAGAAAGCCGATATGGTGAATGCCTACGGTGAGCTTTTCCGGCGCGTGGCCGGCACGGCGACCGGACTCGCGATAGAGGTCGATGAGCGGACGAAATTGGCTGGTCTGGCCGCCGATGATGGCGACCACCAGCGGCAAGCCGAGCGTCCCGGCACGAATCGCGGACTGCGGGGTGCCCCCGACGCCGAGGTGAATGGGCAGCGGCTGTTGCAGCGGGCGCGGATAGACGCCCTGCCCGGTGAGCGCGGCGCGGTGCCGGCCGGACCAGGTGACATGGGTGCGCTCGCGAATCTGCAGCAGCAGTTCGAGCTTCTCGGCCGCCAGCTCGTTGTAGTCGTCGAGGTCGAAACCGAAGAGCGGATACGATTCGATGAACGAACCCCGGCCGACGATAATCTCCGCCCTGCCCTGTGAGATCAGATCGAGGGTGGCGAATTGCTGGAAGACGCGCACCGGATCGTCCGAACTCAGCACCGTCACCGCGCTGGCGAGGCGGATCTGTTTCGTGCGCGCGGCCGCGGCGGCGAGCAACACGGCGGGCGCCGAGGCCAGATAATCGGGCCGGTGGTGTTCGCCGAGGCCGAAGACATCGAGTCCGACCTGGTCGGCCAGTTCGATCTGTTCGAGCAATTCCCGGACGCGGCCCGCGTCGCCGACCGCGCCCTCCCGGGCCTGGTCCGACGCAGTGGCAACAAAACTATCGACGCCAATTTGCATGGTATGAGTGGTGCGCAACGTCGCGCCAAAGTCATTGCGATAGTCATATCCCGTCATTTCGCCAATCGCATCCCCACTGCGGGCAGGCCCGACCGCCGAAAGAGCGGGAACAGCACGACCGATGAGCGCGATTCTATTTGCCGGCCGTGCGATTATCGACGGCCTTGAGGGCATGGGCGCCAAATATCTCCCGACGATCAAAGACCAGAAAGCGGGCCAGCGGTTTCAACAGAAGCAGCACGTCACCTCCAAGTTCATCAAGCCTTCCGGTCAGCCGCCCGCTAAGAAGTCGAAGAAGAAGTAAGGTCCGGTCGCGGCACCGGGTCCGCCCTAGAGGCTGTCATGAACCTGCGTCGAGGAAGCTGCGGAGCCTGAGGCAGGCGAAGGCGAGCCCGTGGAGACCAGCGAGGGAAGAGGCGAAGCGAGCCGCCCAGCCGAAGAATCGTTCGACGAGCCAGCGTCTGGGCAGGAGGACGAAGCCGCGCCTGGCCAGGGAGAGTTTGATGACCTCGAGCTTGAGCCCGTGGGCGGCAGCCGCTTGGGCCGCCATCGGGCCGGTGTAGCCGGCCCGCTCCCCGCTGCTGGGCGTCGATTGCCCCGTGCGACTGGCCAGGATCACCGCCGTCGGTTGCGCCTCCCGGCCGGCAGCCACCCGCAAAACCTCCCGCAAATTGTGCGCCAGCCGCTCGAAGCATCCCGCCTTAATTCACCGCTGCGTCTGCTGCTGCACCACCGGCCAGGGCGGCACATCGTTCGGGACCATGCGCCAGCCACAACCGGCCTTCCCCAAATACCTCACCGCATTAAACCCCGATCGCAAACGGTAGACCCGTTGCCGCGCATCTTCCCGCAGCAAGACCAGATACGGCGCGCATAGCGCCCATTCCTCGTCACTCCCATCGCTCGGATAGCCCGTGCGGTTTTGTGCCATCC
>CANJKL010000004.1:0-282276 GCA_947474935.1 Opitutia bacterium | reverse complement strand
CGAGGAGGCACGCGCAATCTTAAGCCGGTGGGGAAAAGGGGCGCCTTTTGCCCAGGTGATCCACGCCTGGCGTGACCTCGATCTGGCCGAATACGGGCGCGACGGATTCTGGAACAGCGAAGTCCAGGCCATCACGTTTGGCCGCGAGCTGGCGTTGGTGGGCTATCCCGGCGATTCGTTCGTGGAGCTGGGATTGTTCATGAAGCAGAATTCGCCGTATGCGTTTACATTCGTGAGCGAGCAGTCGGCCAACGGCTCCCTCAGCTACATTCCCAATGAAAAGGCGTTCCCCGAGAAGGCCTATGAGGTGGAGAGCGCTCGTGTGGCACCCGGCGGCGGCGAGGTCCTCGCGGTGGCCGCCAGCCGCCTCCTGACGGAATTGTTTCCCCGGCCTTGAAGCGGGCGGCGACCTGTCGGCGCCGGGTCGTTGACCGGCGGGTGGAAATAGATTCTCAGCGGACCCGGGTGGCGTTATAAACGTCTCCCGCGTCCAAGACCGACTTACCCGTTCACGCTTAACCCGACTGGATTTATGAAGACTCACGAACCTCTTCGCCGGCTCAGTCCGGCCCGCCGCCTTCTGCTTTGGTGCCGTGCTGCGGCGCTGCTGGCCTCATGCGGATTGGCCGGTGGTGCCGTCGCCGCCGAGCGGACCAAGGCGCTTTCGCCGCAGGAGGCGCTGGCCGCATTCCAGCTGGGCGAGCCCGGTCTGCGCATCGAACTCGTGGTGGCGGAGCCGCTCGTGGTCGATCCCGTGGCCTTTGCCTTCGACGAGAACCGCCGGCTCTACGTGGTGGAGGACCGGGGCTATCCCGATCCCATCGACAAGCCCGGGACGACGGAGGGCGTGATCGTGCTGCTTGAGGACACCGACGGCGACGGCCGCTATGACAAGCGCACGGAGTTTGCCCGGGGCTTGGGCTATCCCACCGGGATCATGCCGTGGCGGGGCGGGGTTTTTGTCACGTGTGCGCCGGATATTTTCTACATGAAGGACACGAACGGCGATGGCGTCGCGGACGAAAAGCGCGTCGTGCTGACCGGTTTCAGCGGCGGCCGGACGGCGCAATTGCGCGTCAGTTATCCGACGCTGGGCCTCGACGGAAAAATCTATCTCACCTCCGGCCTGCAAAGCGTCGGCGGCGGGAAGGTCACCTCGCCGGAGCGTCCCGACCTGCCGCCGGTGCCGTTTCCGACTCCGCCCGTGGACGGACGTTTCGATCCCGAGACGCTCGTTTATGAAACGGTGGGCGGGAAGGGGCAGTTCGGCCTGGCCTTCGACGGCTTCGGCCGGAAATTTGTGAACTGGAATCGTGCGCCCGTGCTGCAGGTCGTGCTGTCGCCGGCGCAACTGGCGCGCAACCCGTATCTCTCCTTCGCCGACACGGATCAGGAGGTTTCCGAAGTCCAAGGGAAGGCCAAGGTGTTTCCCATCAGCCGGGCGACGGTTTCCGCCGAGTACGCGCCGAGCCTGATGTCCGCGCCCCACAACGGCACGTTCACGGCGGCGTGCGGGCTGTTGATTTTCGGCGGGACGGGCATGCTGCCCGAGCATGTGGGCAACGCGTTCATCTGTGAACCGGCGCAAAATCTGATCCAGCGCCAGGTCCTGCGGCGCGAGGGCGTCGCCTTCCGGTCCTCGCCGCCGAATCCGGGCAAGGAATTCCTGGCCTCCAGCGACAGCTGGTTCCGGCCGGTGTTTCTCGCCAGCGGTCCCGACGGGGCCTTGTACCTCGCCGATTTTCACCGGCGCGAACTCGATCATCCACAATATGTGCCCGAGGAAATGCGGCCCAAACTCGACTTCGAAAGCGGCCGGGGGATCGGCCGCATTTATCGCATTGTGCGCGAGGCGAGCCCGCTGGAATCGGCCGGCACGACCGTCGCCGACCTTTGTCGCGGACTGGATTCCCCCAACGTCTGGTGGCGCGATCGCGCGCACCGATTGCTGGTGGAGCGCGCGGATCCGGCCGCGGCGCCCTTGCTGGAGCAATTGGCGAGGGGGGCGAAACTGGCCGAGACCCGCACGCTGGCGCTCTGGATTTTGCGCGGGCTGGGCCGGCTGTCGTCCGCCACCGTCGCCACGGCGCTGCGCGACCGCGATTCGAACGTCCGGGAGCAGGGCGTGAAACTGGCGGCCGAATTGCTCGCGAAGGCGCCGGACGTGCGCGCCGCGCTGATGGCCATGGGCGGCGATGCGGACGCGCGCGTGCGCTTAGAGTGCGCCCTCGCGCTCGGCTCGATCGACGATCCGGCGGTCGTGCCGGTGCTGGCGAAGATCGCGATCCGCGACGGCGAAGACCGCTGGGCCCGTGCCGCGGTCCTGAGCGGCATCGGGTCGCGGTTGACGGCGTTTTTCGAGGCGACCGACCGGTTGCGCGGAGAAAATCCGGCGGGTTACGCGGCGTTGGTCGAGGATCTGGGCCGGCTTTTCGGAGCGGGCGCCCCGGCGGAAACGTGCCGGAAATTTCTCACGCAAATGATGGCCGGAGACGGCGATCTGGCCTGGCGGTTGCCGGCCGTGCTCGGTCTGGCCGAGGGCCTGAACGGCCGGACTGACTTTAATGATACGGCGCCTCCGCCGCCCCCGCGCGGGGCTCCGGCGGTGGCGCTCCAGGGCCGGCGCGGTGGGAAGGGTGGGGCGGCCCGGGCCGCGAAGCCCGTCGGTCCGTTTGCCGCGCTGCTCGCCAACGAGGCCCAGTCCCCGACCAAGACGGCCTTGGACGGATTCTTCCGTCAGGCGGCGGAGGTGGCGAAAAACGAGCGGACGCCCATGGCGCAACGGACCAGTGCCGTCACGTTGCTGGGCTATGGTGATTTTGCTTCGGGCGGTCCGGTGCTCGGCACCCTGCTCGGCACGCGGCATGCCCCGGAGCTGCAGTTGCAGGCGGTACGTTCCCTGGAGCGCCTGCAGGATCCGCGTGGCGCCGAACTGCTCGTGCAGCCGCAGAACTGGACCGGCTACACCCCGCAGGTCCGGCAGGCAGTCATCTCGACGCTGGGTTCCCGGCCGCAGATGATAACCGTACTATTTGGCGCGATCCGCGGCGGGGTGATCAAGCCGCTGGAAATCCCCTCGACGCAGCGGGCGCGGTTGCTGCAGCAAAACGACCCGGCGCTGCGCAAGGAAGCCGAGACGGCCTTCCGGGAGTTCGAGAGCGGCGACCGGATGCAGGTGTATCGCACGTATCGTGACGTCGTCAAAAACGAGGCCGACGCCGCGGCGGGCCGCCCGGTGTTCGTGCGGGCCTGCTCCGCCTGTCACACCTACAACGGCGCCGGCGGGAAAGTGGGCCCGGATCTGACCGGCCTGCGCAACCAGCCGGCGGAGACGCTGCTGTTGCACATCATGGTGCCGAATTTCGAAATCACGCCGGGGTATCAGGCGTTTTCCGCCACCCTGCAGGATGGGCGTAACCTCTCGGGCTGGCTCGTGGCGGAGGGCGACAACAGCGTCACCCTGCGCACCGTGGGCGGGACCGATGAAACCGTGTTGCGCGCCAATATCGCCTCACTTGCCGCCACGCCGGTTTCGCTGATGCCGGACGGACTTGAACAGACGATGTCCAAGGACGAGATGGCGAACCTGATTTCCTACATTAAGAAGGGTATCGACCTCGGCCAGTAACGCTCGCGGCGTTCCGGTTCTGGCGTGCTCCTGAAAACAACGAGATAATCATTCCGATGAAGTCCTCTCTCCCCCTGGCGATCGTGTTGCTGATGATCGGTGCGGCGACGCATCGACTTGGGGCGGCGCCGGCCGAGCCGCCGGCGATCGTGCCGCGCGAGCCGATCATGCTGTTCAACGGCAAGGATCTGTCCGGCTTCTACACGTGGGAATCGGTGCACGGCCGCGAGGACCCCGATCGTGTTTTCACCGTGGTCGACCAGGTGGACGGTGCTCCGGCGATTCGGTGCAGCGGCCAGCACATCGGCGGATTCGTCACGAAGGACCGGTATGCCAACTACCGGCTCGTCGTGGAATATCGCTGGGGCCTCGCGACCTGGGATCCGCGCAAGAACCGGACGCGCGCGGCCGCGATCTCGCTGCATGCCCAGGGCGAGGACGGAAACTACCGCAAGGATTTCCGCGGTTCGTGGATGCGCGCGGTCGAGTTTTTCATGGGAGAAGGGGCCGTGGGCGACCTCGTCCTGCTGGGCGGTTACGCGCGCGGCCTGGACGAGCCGATCACGCCCGCCCTCACGGCGACGTTGCAGCCGGGGACCCGGATCTGGGACCCGAAAGGCCCGCCCACCGAATTGAAGAAAGGCCGGATCCACTGGTGGGGCCGTGATCCGGAATGGAAGGACGTGCTGGGGTTTCGCGGGCGGAACGACGTGGAAAAGCCCACCGGAGAATGGAACCGCATCGAGGCGATCTGCGCCGGCGGCGATGTGACGTATTTCGTCAACGGCGTGAAGGTGAACGAGGGGAAGAACGGCACGTTCAAGGAGGGCCGCCTCATGTTTCCCTCGGAATGCGCGGAGATTTTTTTCCGCCGCATCGAACTGCATCCGTTGAAAAAATAGCCGGGGCGCGGGGCCCGGACCGGCCAGTCCGCCGCGCGGCATGAAATCGTTTTGAAAATACGCCTCGGAACCGGGCGGGAGATCGGCTACGCCACGACCATGGACAAAATTACCCCTTCCACGCGGCGCGGCTTTCTGAAAACGGTCGGCGTCGGCACGGCGACGCTGGCCTGCGGGCCGCAGTTGTTCGCCGCCAACTCCACCCTGGTGACGCACGGCGGATCCGTCGGCGGCGTGAGGCCCGAGGCCATGCTCGAAAAATATTTGGACGGGCTGGCGTTCGCGGCGTTGGACCGGCGCCAGGCGGCGTATGAGGCGTTGAAAACTCCGGAGGACATCCGGACTTATCAGAAGCGCCTCCGGAGTTTCTTTGTGCAACAGCTCGGCGGTTTTCCCGAACGGACGCCGTTGAACGCGCGGGTCGTGGGCCAGGTCCAGGCCGATGGCTATCGGATCGAGAAGGTGATCTACGAGAGCCTGCCCGGATATTTGGTCACGGCCAACCTCTACCTGCCCTCCACGCCGGGGCCCTATCCCGGCGTGCTTTTTTCCTGTGGTCACAGCGAAAGCGGGAAAGCGATCGAAACCTACCAGCTGGCGTGCGCGTTGATGGCCCGGAATGGCCTCGCGGTTCTCAGCTACGACCCGGTGGGGCAGGGCGAACGCCGGCAGTATCTCTCAGGCGAGACGAAGCCCACCTATGGCCCGACCCAGGAGCATCATCTGCTCGGCCTGCGCTGCCGGCTCGCGGGCGTCGAGCTCGCGCGCTTTTTCGTTTGGGATGGCATGCGCGGCATCGATTATCTCCAGAGCCGCCCGGACATCATCGGCGATCGCATCGGGGCTACGGGCAACTCCGGCGGCGGCACGCTCACGTCGTACCTGATGGCCCTGGATGACCGGATCGTCTGCGCGGCACCCAGCTGTTATCTCACCGGATTCCGCCGGCTCTATCAGACGATCGGGCCACAGGACTACGAACAGAACATCTACGGACAGATCGAGGGCGGGCTGGATCATGCGGATTACGTGCTCCTGCGCGCGCCGAAACCCACCCTTATGTGTGTGGCGACCCAGGATTTCTTCGACATTCAGGGCGCCTGGGATGTTTTCCGTCAGTCCAAGCGGATCTACGCCCGGTTGGATGCGCCCGAGTCGGTCGACCTCGTCGAGACGGATGAGAAACATGGTTTCTCCATTCGCCTGCGCGAAGGGGCCACCCGCTGGCTGCGGCGCTGGCTGCTTGGAATCGACGCGCCCGTGCGGGAAAAAGCGATCAAGCTGCCCGAGGAAAAGAGCCTGTATTGTACGCCCGAGGGCCAGGTGTTGCGCGTGGCCGGGGCGCGGTCGCTGTTCGACCTGCTCGGCGAGCAGGAGGCGCGCTACCAACCCCGGCAGCCGCAGCCCGCCGCGATCCGAACCGCTGCCGGCATCCGTTCGCTAGCCGCTCTGCCGCCGGCCCTGCCCGAGAAGCGGGCGGACGTGACGTGGCAGGGCCGCACGGGTGAAAGCGTGATCTTGAACTACGAGGCCGGGCTGTGGCTGGCCGCGTTGCATTTTCCCGCAGTGGGTGCGGCCGGTTCCGCCGATGCGATCGTTTACCTGCCGGATGGCGGCAAGAAAGCCGCGGTCGAAAACGGTGGTCTTGAGAAAGTGCTCGGCCGCGGTGCCCGCGTGCTCGCGCTCGACTTGCCGGGTCTGGGCGAAATGCGCGCGGCGCCACCGACCCGCACCGCCGCGGCGATGAGCGCAATCGAAACGAAGCAGGCGCAAAAAGCCCTGCTGGTGGCGCGGAACCTCGTGGCCCTGCGGGCCGAGGCGATTCTCGTCGCGGCGCGATTTCTCGGGGTGCGGGGTGGAGTTCATCTCGTATGCGGCAAGGAAGCGGCGATCGCGGCCCTGCATGCGGCCGTGCTCGAACCGGGGCTCTTCGCTTCGCTCGAACTTCCGCTCCCGCCGGCGGCCTGGGCGGAATTCGTACGCACCGCGCCACTCGCGCTCGCGGCCGGCGATGTCGTGCCGGGAGCCTTGAAGACCTACGATCTGTCCGATCTAATCCGGCTGATCCCCGCCGGAAAAATTCGGCCGGTGACGCGGTGACTTTACCCGATCTGTTTCAACCTGCGTCCCGCATTCGGATCAACCGCAAAGAACACAAGGGTCACAAAGCAAAGGTGAGGCATTGGGTTTTTGCCGCTGGCCATCTTTACCTCCGAGATTAACTCATCCGTGGGCTGATTCCCGGATGTTTCACGCTGCGCTCTTGGCGGATCGCACCACCATCGCTTCGAATTGCATCCCGGCGGAGAGCCCGGGGGTAAATTCGTTGACGGTTCGGTTCTGCTCCTGCCCAGTATGTTCCACCCCCGCGTCAGAGGCGAACCCCGGCCCCTGCCGCAAACCCCATTTCCCGTGTGATGCTGCCTGCTTCGATTTCGCGGCACCGAATACGGTGCCGCCCGGGACGCAAACCCCGCCCGATAGGCCGAAGCAATCCAAAGCCCTGGAAAAATCCCCACAACCTATGAAAACAAAGAACCCCATTGCCTTCTTAATCGGTTGGATCGCCCTTGCGATCGCGCCAAATCACGCGGTCAGCGGCGCATCTGACGTCGGTGCTCCGTCCGCCGCCGTGGCGCAAGGCGGCGTGATCGAAGGGCGGGTGTTCAATCCCTCAAGCGGGGAATATTTGCGCAACGCCGAGGTGCGCGTCGAAGGCACCGACATCATCGCCATTTCGGCCCGCGACGGACGCTACCGGATCATGAACGTGCCGGCGGGCAAGGTGACGGTGTCCGTCAGCTATACCGGCTATCGCCCTGCCTCGGCCACGCTCACCTTGGCGGATGGCGGTGTGGTCACGCGCGACTTCGATCTGCAGAGTACCTTGCAGCGGGCGGGCAAGGAGGTCGTGGAGCTCGAGAAATTCACGGTCTCATCCAGCCGCGAAGGCACCGCGAAGGCGATCATGGAGCAGCGCTCGGCCATGACGGTGAAGAACGTCGTCGCGACGGATACCTTCGGGACCATCGTCGAGGGGAATATCGGCGACGTGCTGCAATATGTGCCGGGCATGCAGGTGATCTACTCGGGCGACGTTCCATCCACCGTCAACATGGCGGGCATGGATTCCAAATATGGCGCGCTCATGGTCGATGGCGTGCGCACGAGCGGCGCCACGCGCGCGCCGGCGCTCAGCTCCTATTCCACGTCCGCCACGGACACGATCGAGATCAACAAGACCAACAGCGCCGAAATGGATGCCGATGCTCCCGCCGGCTCGATCAACATGCGCAGCAAGAGCGCGTTTCAACGCAAAGGCCGGTTCTTCTCCTGGGAGACGTACTCGATCTATAATACCTACAACCCGCTCACCCTGGGCAAAGTCAACGGACCGAACGACGGCCAAAGCCGCCCGCTGAATCCCTCCCTCGTGCTGGATTTCTCCGATGTCTATCTGGATGGAAAACTCGGCGTGGTGGCGAACCTGGCCGAGACCAATTCCACCAGTGGCTCGGGTTTCCTGAATCTCACCTATAATTCGGTGCCGACCGCGGCGAGCCCGGCGCCGAACGTGATCACGGCGCTGCAGTTCGGCAAGGGCGCCATCATCCAGAAGCGGCGGGGCGGCGGCTTGAATCTCGAATACAAACTCACGCCCAGCCTCACGCTGGCCCTGCGCGGCCAGGCGAACTGGGAAGACGCGCGAAACTACAACAAGAACTTCGCGATCACCGGGACTCGCCCCACCCTCGGCGCGGGATCGAACGACCTCGTGTTCATCGGCACGCCGACGGCCACCAACACCAACCGGTTCAACCTGGCCGGTGGTCTCACCCATCGCATCCGGAACACCCATTCCTTCTCGCCGCAGTTTTTCTACACCGGCCAGAAGCTGTCCCTCGACGGGACCATCGCCTACACCCGGCTCGGGGAGCATCGGGAGAACCTGCGCGCGAAAGGCCCGATGCACGACGAGGTCGGCTCGGCCAACATGCAGTTGTTCGGCGTGGGCTGGACGGCCCGGCGCAGCGACATGGGCTCGACCGAGTTCGATTTCCAGCAGACCGCCGGGCCGGATCTCTACGTCTTGAACAACTGGCGGGCGACCAGCCTGACCAACAATATTGTGCGCGCACCGAACGAGCCGACGACGAAGAATTACCTCGGGCAACTCAACGCCAAGTACGTGACGGATTGGAGTTATCCGACGTACTTCAAGGCCGGACTGAAGAGCACCGCCGCCTCCTTTTATAGCATCACCGGCAGTTATTCCTGGACCTACGTCGGACCGAACAATGATCGAACCACGGCGGACTACCCCGTGACCGTCGCGCCGTTCGATCCGCATTCGGGCGGCAGTATTTTCGACCGAGCGATCCCCTTCCCGGACCGGCATGCCATCGGGGTCATCCAGCGGTTGCACCCGGAGTATTTCGTTCAGAATCCGGCCGATGCCACGAGCGCCGGCAACCTCCAACCGGAGCGCTCGGCCCGCGAATGGATCGACGCGGGATATTTCATGGGGACGAGCCAGTTCGGCCGGTTGATGGTGCAGGCCGGCATGCGTTACGAACAGACGAAAAACCAGGGCAAGACGTACGAGCGCGGACTTCTGAAAGCCCGCCAGGGTGACTACAACGACATGTTTTTCAGCGGCTCGGCCCGCTATCGATTTACCGACAAACTCATGGCCATCGCCTCGTTCAGCCAATCGATCCAGCGCGCCAATCTCAACACCATGTCGGGCGCCCTTTCGATCAACGACACGAACCGCACCGGCACGCTGCCGAATCCCGAACTCAAGCCCGAGCACGGCAACAACTACTCGATCCGCGTGGAGCAATACTTCGAACCCGTCGGGACGTTCTCCATCGGAGCATTCCAGTTCGACATCACCGATCTCCAGCGGTCGCTCACCGGCCTGCGCGCCGAGGACATCGGGTTGGGCGGCGATTATCCCGGTTATACCTTCACGGCGCTCTCCAACGTCGGCGATTTCACGAACAAGGGCATCGAACTGGCGTACAGCCAGCAGCTGACGTTCCTGCCGGGTGTGTTCAATGGCCTGGGTGTCTTCGCGAACTACAATCAGTTTCGGAAAAGCGATCCCGAGCTGGCTTATCGCGCGTCGCCGAAGACGGCTTCGGCCGGAATCACTTTCCGCTACCGTCGCCTCAATGTGGCGCTGCGCGGGGCATGGCAAAACGAGGTGGCCGACAATGCGACGCAGTACACTCCGACTTATCTCTTCCTGGGGACGAGCCTCAGTTATCGGTTGACGGAGAGAACTTCGCTCAGCCTGACGGGACGAAATATCACCAATCAAGCGCGCTGGCTGTACCTTCGGACCCAGCGAGGTCTGCGCAGCGGCATGGAGATTCAGGGCGCGAGTTGGGTCTTTGGCGTCAAGGGCACGTTCTGATTCCAATTCACGTTCAACTTGAGCTTAACCGTGCGACGCAGGGTCTGCAATGTAGGGGCGCTGCTCGTCGGCAAGAGCCTCGTGGCGCTGCGAGCGGAGTCCAGCCTGGTCGGCGTTCGTTTTCTCGGCGCGTCGGGTGGGTCCGGCTCGTCTGCGGCAAGGACGCGGCGGTCGCCGCGCTGCACACGGCCGCGCTCGAACCGGAACTATTCTCGGCGATCGAATTACCGCTGCCGCCGACCGGATGGGCGGAGTTCGTGTGCACGCCGCAACTCACCCTCGCGCCGGGCGAGGTGGTGGCGGCGGCGCTGAAGACTTACGACTTGCCCGAATTGATCTGCCTCATTCCCGCCGGGAAACTCCAGCCCGCGCCGCCTTGATCGGCTTTCCATGAAACTCCCCACCCTCGTCATCCTCCTCGTCGGCATGTCGGCTGCCCTCGCCGCCCGTGAGACCAAGCCCTCGGTCGCACCCAAAGCCTCCGGTACAGAAAAGATTTTCAAGGCGGGCGCCGCCACGAGCAACATCACGCCCCCGATCGGCACGCCCACCGTCGGCGGCTGGGCGCCGGTGCCTTCCACCCATGTGCACGACGATCTGCACGTGCGCTGCCTCGCGCTCGACGACGGCACGACGCGCCTCGTGTTTGCGGTGGTGGACAACGTCGGCGTGCCGCGCGAGGTCTTCGACGCGGCCAAGCTCCTGGTGCAACAGGAGACCGGACTCTCGCCCGACAACATGATGATGTCGGCCACGCACTCCCACTCGGCGGTGAGCGCGCGGGGTGCCAACTCGCTGGTGTTCGGCGCGCCGTTTGACGACTACCAGAAATTCCTCGTGCGCCGCATCGCGGACGGCGTGCGCCGGGCGTTGAACAATCTGGAACCCGCGCGCATCGGCTGGGGATCGGGCCGCGTGCCGCAGCATGTTTTCAATCGCCGGACCCTGCTCAAGGAGGGGAAGACCGAAATCAACCCGTTTGGCGGCCAGGATCGCGTCGTGACTAACAAGGGGAGCCATCCCGATCGGCTGAAGGCGGCCGGCCCGACCAACCCGGAGGTTTATTTCATCTCGGTGCAATCCACGAACGGCCGGCCCATTGCGGTGATGGCGAACTACTGGCTGCATTACGTGGGCGGCCTGACCGGGGCACAGATATCGGCCGACTACTTCGCCATGTTTTGCGATCGGATCCAACAGCTGCTCGGCGCCGAGGTGCAGAGCCCGGCGTTCGTCGGAATTCTGGCAAACGGTCCGTGTGGGGACGTGAACAACATCGGCGGCGGCACGCCGGGCGTGAAATACGCCCCGGGCGAGCGGATGCGCCTCGTGGCCGACGACGTCGCGCTCGAAGTCGCGCGCGTGCACCGCACGCTCCGTTTCCAAGATTGGGTGGAGCTGAAGGCCGCCAAGGCCGAGCTTGAATTGAAGATGCGCCGGCCGACACCCGAGCTGGTGGCCCGCGCCCAACAAGTGCTCGCGCGTCCGGCCACCGCTTCTCCCATCCACCAGCGCGAAATCATCTATGCGCAGCGCACGATGGACGCGAAGAACTGGCCCGAAACGACCAGCATCGTGATGCAGACCTTCCGCATCGGCGGACTCGGCGTCGCGGCGGTGCCGTTCGAGACGTTCACCGAGACCGGCCTTGAGATCAAAGCCAAGAGTCCGTTCAAGGACACGTTCACGATCGAACTGGCCAACGGCAGTTACGGATATCTCCCGACCCCAGAGCAGCACGAGCTCGGCGGCTACGAAACGTGGCTCGGCACTAACCGGGTGGAGCAGGAAGCCTCGCGTAAGATCATGGTAAAACTCATGGAACTCTTCAACGAGGTGAAGCCCTGACAACCTGACGATGCAGTCGTAACCGGTTCACTTCACTTACCGCCGCTTTACGTCGGCGGCTACCTTCGAACCCATCGTTTTGCGATGCGCGCATAATGAAAAAAACGCCTCTACATTCCGTTCTCAGAATTCCTGCTGCCAGTGTGGCCGCACTGGTCTTTTGCGCGGTGGCATCTGCCCCGAACCACGCCGCCGCCGCGAAGACCGGCCAACCGCGCGCGGTCGATCGCGACGTGGCGCTTACGCCCGAGGCTGCGTTGGCCGCGTTCCAGCTGGAGCCCGGTCTGCGCATCGAACTCGTCGCCGCGGAACCGCTGGTCGTCGATCCGGTGGCCTTCGCTTTCGACGAACAAGGCCGGCTGTATGTCGCCGAAGCGCGGGGTTATCCTGAAACACTGGGCGCCAATCCCCCAACCACGGAGGGACGGATCGCGCGGCTGGAGGACACGGACGGTGACGGACGTTATGATCGGCGCACCGAGTTTGCCACGGGCTTCACCAATCCCAACGGCATCATGGTGTGGAAGGGCGGCGTCTTCGTCACGTGCGCGCCGGACATTTTCTACCTGAAGGACACCAACGGCGACGGGATTGCAGACGAGCGCCGCGTGGTCCTGACGGGCTTTGACAAGACCAAGACCTCCCAGATTCGCGTCAGTTTTCCCACGCTGGGGCTGGACGGAAAGGTCTACGTCGCCTGCGGCTCCAATGGTGGCACCATCACCTCGCCAGAGCATCCCGAGCGGCCCGCGGTGGTTTTCACGCCGACGGACGGCCGCTTTGATCCGGAGACGTTCGTGTATGAAACCATCGGCGGACGCGGCCAGTTCGGGCTCGCGATCGATGCCTACGGCCGGCGCTTCGATTGCACCAACCGGCATCCCGTGTTGCAGACCGTGCTTGAACCATGGCAGCTCAAGCGCAACCCGCACCTGGCGTTCGCGGAAACCTCCCAGGAAGTGTCCAAGGTGCAGGCGGCCGCGAAAGTGTTCCCGATCAGCCACGTCAGTGTGACCGCGGATTTCGCGCCCAATCTGATGAGCACGCCGCACGCCGGATCGTTCACGTCCGCGTGCGGGGTGATGGTTTTCGGGGGCGCCGGGCTCTCGCCCGAGCACGTCGGCAATGTCTTCATCTGCGAGCCCGCGCAAAATCTGGTGCAGCGCCAGGTCTTCCGGCTGGAGGGCGCTTCGTTTCGCTCCGATCCACCCTATACCGGGCGGGAGTTCCTGGCCTCCACCGACAGCTGGTTTCGTCCGGTCTTCGTCGCCAGCGGTCCGGACGGCGCGTTCTACGTCGCCGACATGCACCGGCGCGAGATCGATCATCCGTCGTATGTTCCGGAGGAGGCGCGCGGCCGGCTGGATTTCAACAGCGGAGAAGGCACCGGCCGAATTTATCGCATCGTGAAGGCGGACCTAAAGGTGAAGGCGACCGTCGCTGGCCGCACCACCGCCGCGCTCTGCCGCGACTTGGAGTCGCCCAACTCATGGTCGCGTGAAACTGCGCAACGACTGCTCATCGAAAAACCGGATCCCGCCGCCGTTCCGCTGCTGGAGAAATGCGCGGCTCAAGCCCGCCTGCCGGAGTCCCGGACCCGCGCCCTGTGGACGCTGCAGAATCTCCGCCGGCTTTCCCCCGCGACCATCGCCCTGGCGCTGCGCGATTCGGCGGCCGGAGTCAGGGAACAGGCCGTCGCCCTCGCCGTCGCCGCGCTCGACCAATCTCCTGAGTTCCGTCCGCGCCTGATCGCATTGGCCGATGATCCCGACCCGCGCGTCCGCTTTGTCGCCGCGCTGGCCCTTGGTTCGATGACCGATGCCGCGGCGGTGCCGGCCCTCGCCACCATTGCCGCGCGCGACGGTGAGGACCGCTGGGCGCGCGCCGCCGTGTTGAGCGGCATCGGGACGCGCATGCCGGAGTTTCTCGAGGCCATGGGAAAATCGCGTCAGAACAGTTCCCCTGCTTTTGCCGCGGTGATGGAGGACTTGGGCCGAACCATGGGGGCCGGCGCACCGTTGGATTCGTGCCGGCGGTTCCTCGCCCAGATGCTGAACGGGGACGGCGATCTCGCGTGGCGGGTTCCGTCCGTGGTCGGCCTGGCGGACGGCCTGCGGGGACGGCGCGATCTTAAGGTGAAAGCGGGTGGCAATCCCCTGATCGCCCTCCTGGCCGAGGGCACGGATTCAGCTGCGCCGGTCGGGCTGGACGATTTCTTCAGCCGCGCCGCCAAAGTCGCGGCGGACGCCGAGGCATCGACCCGGCAGCGCGGCAGCGCAATCGCGTTGCTAAGCTACACCGAGTTCTCCCGGGGCGGCGCGCCGCTGGGCGACCTGCTCGGAGGCGGGCAGCCGCTGGATCTGCAATTGCAGGCGATCAAGGCGCTCGAACGCTTCGGCGATCCGCGTGGCGCCGAAATGTTGATTCAACCGCAGAATTGGTCACGCTACACCCCCCGGGTACGGGAAGCGGTGATTTCGGCCCTCGTGGCCCGGCCGAAAATGACCGAGATATTGTTCACCGCCATCCAAGGCGGGGCGATCAAGCCGTCGGAAATTTCCTCGTCGCGGCGAACGCGCCTGCTCAAGCACACGGATCCCGCGATCCGCCAAGCGGCGGAGAAGCTCTTCCAGGGTCTGGATGGCGGCGACCGGATGCAGGTCTACAAGGGGTATCGCGAAGTCCTCGGCCTGACGGCGGACGTGGCCCGCGGCGGCAAGGTCTTTGAACGCGCCTGCTCCGCGTGCCACTCCTACAACGGCACCGGCGGGAAAGTGGGACCCGATCTGACCGGCATCCGCAATCAGCCGGCCGACGCGCTGCTCCTGCACATCATCGTGCCCAACCTGGAAATTGCCCCCGGTTATTCGGCCGTTTCGGTCACCACGACTGACGGCCGGTCCATTTCCGGAAACCTCGTGGGCGAAACCGACAGCGGCCTCACCTTGCGCACGGCGGCTGGCACCGACGAATCCGTGCTGCGCAGCAACGTCGCCTTGCTTTCCGCTCTCGGTCTCTCGCTGATGCCCGACGGCCTGGAGCAGACGATGACCAAACCGGAAATGGCGGACTTGATCGCCTACCTGAAAACCGGCGCAGATCTTTAACGAAAAAATAGGTCGCACGGCGGCCGGTTATCCCCGGAAATTTCCAGCCTTCCTCCAATCGAATCAAATCCATGAATTGCCCTGTCTTCGCCCCCGTCCAGCCTACGGCTAAATCTCTCCTGCGGGCATGGTGGCGCCGGGCCGTCATCTGCTGTCTGGCCCTCGCCTGGACTGGCGCTGCCGCCGCCGCCGCCGCGCCGTTGCGGGCCGGCATCATCGGCCTGGATACGTCGCACGTGCCGGCCTTCGTCAAACTCTTCAACGATCCGAAGGCGGCGGGTGACATCGCCGGCATCAAAATCGTCGCAGGCTATCCCGGCGGCACCGACATGCCGGCGAGTCGCAATCGCGTTGCCAAGTTCACCGAGACGGTGCGTGCCGCCGGCGTGGAGATTGTCGATTCGATCCCGAAGTTGCTGGAGAAGGTGGACGTGGTTTTCCTCGAAAGCGTCGATGGCCGCATTCATTTGCAGGAGGCGACACCGGTGATCCTGGCGGGCAAGCCACTATTCATCGACAAACCTGCGGGTGGAACGCTGGCCGACGCCGTCGCCATCTATGAGCTGGCGAAGAAACACGGCACCCCGTGTTTCTCCAGCTCGGCGCTGCGGTTCACGAAGGGGGTGGTTGAGCTCTCGCAGAAGACGGCTCTCGGCAAGCTCGTGGGGGCCGTTTCATGGGGCCCTTGCGACTACGAGCCGGGCACACCCGATCTATTTTTCTACGGGATCCACGGCGTCGAGCCGTTGTTTGCGCTCATGGGAATGGGTTGCGAATCCGTCACCCGTCTGCAGACGAAGGACGTCGATCTCGTGTCGGGGGTCTGGCGGGACGGCCGGGTCGCCAGCTATCGCGGATTTCGCAATGCGAAGGGCGGTTTCGGTCTCGTCGCATTCGGCACGCAGGCGTTTGCCGAGGCGCCGGCCGGCAGCCTTGGCGGCTATCGGGATCTTTGCGTTGAGATCGCTCGTTTCTTCAAGACCCGCAAGGTGCCCGTCACCGCCGAGGAGACCCTCGAGGTTCTCGCGTTCATGGAGGCCGCCGACGAAAGCAAGCGCCAGGGCGGCCGGCCGGTGACCATCGCCAGCGTGCTGGCGAAAGCCCGGACGGAAGCCGCCGGGAAGCTCCCTCGTTGATCGCCTCGGTTCGATCCCTTCACCTCCCAAATCTTACTCTCCATTCCCATGCCAACTCTCACTCGCCGGCGCTTTCTTGAAAACTCCATGCTGACCGCCGCCGCGGCAGCCGCGGCGAAACTTGCCCCCCGGCTCGGGGCGGCGGAACCGCGCCCGGTGAGTGCCAACGACCGGATTACCGTCGCCATCATCGGTTGCGGCATTCGTGGCAAGCAGCACGCCAGCGCACTCGCCGCGCTGCCGGAGTGCGAAATTGCCTACGTGTGCGATCCGGACCTCGATCGCGCCACGGAACTGGCGGCGACGGTGGGCGCGAAACGCGGCCGGACGCCGCAGGCCGTGCAGGACTTGCGTGTCGTGCTCGGCGACAAGTCGGTGGCGGCCGTTTTCATCGCGGCGCCGAATCACTGGCACGCGCTGGCGGCGATCTGGGCGATGCAGGCGGGCAAGGATGTCTACGTGGAGAAACCCGTCAGCCATACGATCGTGGAGGGCCGACGGATGGTGCAGGCGGCGCGCCAGCTCGGGCGCATCTGTCAGGCCGGCACGCAGAATCGTTCCCGGGGGCCGCTGGCCACGGCCGTGCAGTACATGCGGGACGGCAAGCTCGGCGAGGTGAAGCTCGCGCGCAGCATCATGTATGGCCTCCGCAAATCGATCGGCGGGCCGACGGAGGGAAAGATTCCGCCGAGCGTCGATTACAACCTCTGGGCGGGCCCGGCCGCGATGGGTCCGCTCACCCGACCGAATTTTCACTACGACTGGCACTGGGTTTGGAACACCGGTGACGGTGAGATCGGCAACAACAACATCCACGGGCTCGACATCTGCCGTTGGGGCCTCGGCGTCACGGGCCTGGCCCGCACGGTGCTCAGCTACGGCGGCCGGGTCGGTTACGCCGACGCGGCCGAAACGCCGAACACGCAGGTGGCGATCCTCGATTTCGGCGGCAAGACGATCGTGACGGAAACGCGCGGGTTGAAAACGGAGCCGTTTCATCCGCAGGTGAAGAACGGTTGGTTTTTCTACGGCACCGAGGGCATCATCGCCGACACGTCGCTGTTCGATTTGAAGGGCAATCTGGTCCGGGCGTTCGACGGCAGGAACGAGAATCACTTCGCCAATTTCTTCAAGGCGGTGCGCTCGCGCAAAGTCTCCGATTTGAATGCGGACATTCTTGAGGGCCACCAATCCACGGCGCTCATCCATGCCGCCAACATCTCGTGGCGTCTCGGGCAGCCGGCGTCGCCCGCCGGGATCGAGCGCGAGCTCGGCCAGCTCAAGGTGCACGACGATGTCGCCGCCACCTTCGCGCGCACCCGCCGGCACCTCGCCGACAACGACGTGAGTGTGGAGAAGTCGCCATTGACGCTCGGCCAGCTGCTGCGCGTCGATCCGGGTCAGGAACGGTTCGTCAACAACCCCGCCGCGAACGCCCTGCTGGCGCGTGAGTACCGGAAGCCCTTTGTGCTGCCGACGGAAAAAGAAATCGGCGTCTGATGGCGGCGGGAGATTTTTCGCGGCGTAGCGGCGCGCCTCCATTTTCAATAACGGTTGACCGGGATGATTCCGGTTCACCGGACTTATTTCTTTTTCATTCGGTCCGCTTTGGACTGATCGTCGACGCAACCCCGAGCTCTTCCCCATGAAATTTTTTCCGATCGTACTCCTTGGTCTCTATTTCGCCGGGTCCGCGCTGCCCGCGGCCCAAACTACTCCGCCGCCGGCACTGCCCAAGGTGGTGCTCGTCGGCGATTCCATCCGCCTGGGCTATGCCCCCGGCGTCGCGCAGTTGCTCAAGGGCAAGGCCCACGTCGTCAGCGCGCCGGCGAACGGCGGCGACAGTGCGAATGTGCTCAAGCACCTCGAGGAATGGATCATCCGCGAACAGCCCGACATCGTGCATTTCAACTGCGGGTTGCACGACCTGAAGCGGTTGCGCGCCACCGGGCGTCATCAGGTGGAACTCGCCGACTATGAGGCGAATCTCCGGCAGCTCGTGACCCGCTTGCAGCGCGAGACCAAGGCCACGCTGATTTTCGCGAATACCACGCCGATCATCGACGAGCGGCACGCGCGCCGCGGCGCGGATTTCGACCGGAGCGAGGCGGATGTCCGGCGTTACAACGCCGCGGCAGCCCAGGCCATGCGGGCGGCCGGCATTCCGGTCGACGATCTGCACGCGATGGTCACGCAAGCCGGAGCGGAGCGCGTCATGGCGGCGGACGGCACGCACTACACGCCCGCCGGATACGAGCGGCTGGCGGAGGCCGTGGCGGACTGCATGCGGCGCCATATCCTCGTGCGGCGTTACGCCACGCCCGCGGCCGCCGCGCCCGTTTCGGGTCCCGAGGTCGCCCGGCGTTACCGCACCGACGAAGCCGCGCGCGATGCGGCAGTACCGCCGGCCTACAAGCGGCTGCCCATCGGAAGGTTTCCCATGCCCGCGGATGCCGCCGCGTGGCAGCAGCAGCGTCCGTCCGTCCTGCGCACCGTCGTACAATCGCTCGGTGAATTCCCATCGCGGCCGTCACCGGCGGTCAGCCGCGTCGTCAGCCGGGAATTGCGGCCGGGCTACACGCTCGACCGCGTGGCGCTGGACAACGGCGAAGGCCAGGAGATCAGCGCACTCCTGCTGGTGCCGGAAAATCGCGCGCCTGGCGGCCCGGCGATCCTTTGGCTGCATTCCTCCACGCCGGACAAGAACCAGCTCATCACGCCGAACTCCAACGGCGGGCCCGATTCGCTCGGCGAGGTTTACATCCGCGCCGGTTATGTGGTGCTCGCGCCCGACGCGTGCTGGTACGGCGACCGGGCGGAGGATACGCCCAGCGGCCGCCCCGAGGCCTATGATCGGGAGAATCGCGCGTCGGTTGAACTGTCGCAAAAAAGCCTGCACAAGCTCGACCTCTGGCTGGGCCGCACGCTGTGGGGGCGTTTCGTACGCGACGATCAGATCGCCCTCGATTATCTCAGCAGCCTGCCCTTCGTGGACCCCAAGCGCATCGGGGTCACGGGCATGAGCATGGGGAGCACCCGCGCCTGGTGGCTGGCCGCGGTCGACGAGCGCGTTGCCGCGACGGTCGGTGTGGCCTGCCTGACGCGCTACCAGAACCTGATCGAGCACGGTAATCTGCGCGCCCACGGCCTGTATTATTTCACGTACGGCCTGTTGCGGCATTTCGACACCGAGGGCGTGCTCGCCCTGATTGCCCCGCGGCCCTATCTCGCGCTCACCGGTGACCTCGACTACGGTTCGCCTGTCGACGGGATCCGTGTGATCGAAAAGAAGGTCGGCGAAGTCTATCGGACCGTCGGTGCTCCCGAATCCTTCCGGAATGTGATCTACCCCGACGTGGGCCACACCTACACGCCCGAGATGCGCGCCGAGATGCTCGCGTGGTTTGAGCGCTGGCTCAAGCCGACGCGATAAACCCAGCTCGCGGGTGATGGCGGCTCCGGCGGGGTGAAGGCCGTCCGGGCCTCAGCGCGTTTCGAGGAGCGCGGGTGTGACGGGCCCGGTCGCGACCACAACGCGAGCCTGCTGACGGTAGGCGCCGGCGGCGGCTTCGGACACGGGCTGGCCGGTGGAGGACCGCGGATTGACCACGATCACCTTGCCCTTGCCGGCCACGGCTGCGAGGTCGGACAGGTCGAGGTCCTGCAGCACGCCGGGCACGATGAGATCGCAGAACGTTTCCGGGCATTCCGGGGCGCGCACCAAATCCATGTAGGAAACGAGCGCTCCGCTGGAGATGGTGCGGGCGATTTTGGGTTCGAGCGCGGCGGCGAATTGGGCGATAGCGCCGAGGTTGCCATGGCCGAGGATCGACACCTTGCCGGAGTCGACTTCGGGCCGGGCGGAAATCACGTCGAACACGGCGAGCAGGTCGTTGGTGTGGATGCCCGCCATGGTCTGGCCGACGAGGATCGCGCGCATCGCGGTGCGATAGCGCATCGAATAGTAGTTGTTGGGCTTGGTCGGCGTGCGATCGACGCCGGGCAATTGGGCGACGGCGACAACGTAGCCCGCCTTCCGCCATGCCACCACCTCGGGATCGGAACCCGCCGGGCCGGCCGCTGCGTCGTCGCGCAGAATGATGACAGCGGGCTGGCGGGCGCCCGAGCCGGACGGGAAGTGCAGGATGACTTGGATTTGGGCTCCGGTGACCGACGTGACGATCACCTCGTCGTCGACGAGGCCACTGCGGGTCTGCCGGCCGGCGGAGAGGGCGGTCGGCTGGCGGCGGGCGCGGGGAATGGCGAGGCGGGCAGCGATCGTGTCGCGGGCTTTTTCCGCGTTGGTGACGTTGCCGAGCTTGCGCTTGGGATAAATTTCCTCGGCCCAGTCCTGATTGAGGCGCTGGGAGGTTTTTGAATTGAGCGCCGTGACGGTGAAACCGGTTTCCGTGCAGGTCAGCGTTTTCTGGGCTTCGGGCTGCAGGTCGGCCGGCTCCGGAGCCGAGGTGGGGCGATCGTAGAGCCATTTTTCGAACCAGGCACAGGCGGCGTCCCGGCGGGGCTGCGACCAGCCGTGACCGTCGTCGTATTCGAAGAAGCCGGCTTTTTCCTTCACACCCAGCAGGGCAAAAAGCTTCTGGGCCTCCGCATGCTGGGCGCGGGCGCCCTCGATCGGAAACATATCGCGGGTGGCCGTGAGCATCGTGATCGGCCGCGGGGCCATGGCGACGGCGTAGTCGGAAAAATTTAAACCGTGCTGGATGAAGCCCGGGATGATCTGTTCGGAATCCTGGGGCCCGTTACTGTTCCAGAGCTGCTCCCACGAAGTCCAGTAACAGGACGGCGCGGCGGCGGCCAGGCGCGGCTCGGCGACGGCGAGGTAGGCGGACTGCGTGCCGCCGCCGGAATTTCCGGTGGCGCCGAGGCGCTTCGGATCCACGTCGTCGCGCGTCAGCAGATAGTCGACGGCGCGAATCCCATCCCAGATGAAGTGGCGGGCGAGTGGCCGGCCGGTCAGCAGGCATTGCAGGCCCGGGCTGATGTGGCCCAGCGACTTCATCGCGCCGGTCTTCGGATCCTGCAACTCGAAGCGTTCGCCCTGGGCCGGCGGGTCGTACGCCAGCACGATGAATCCGCGCTGGGCGAGGGAGATGAACGCGCGCTGGTAGGTGGTATTCGCCTTGCCGTCCGGCATGGCATGTCCCGCCGCGCCGACGATGGCGGGGAACGGGCCGCGGCCGGTGGTGGGAATGTAGACGTTCGCGGTGACGAAGCAGCCGGGCACGCTTTCGTAGATCAGGTTTTCAACGCGATAGCCCTTGCGGTCGAACCGCCCGGTGATGCGGGCGTTGAGCGGAGTGCGGGTCTGCGGCAGGCCGCCGATGCCCTCGAGGAATGTCGTCCGGATGTAGCGGCCCCGGGCTTCGACGTCGGCGGCGGTCTTGATGCCGGCCAGCGTGGTCGCGCGTGCCTGCCACTGCTGCTCGGCGAGGCCGGTAAGGTACTCCTTGAGCGGATAGTTTTCGGCCGGCTTCGGGGTGGGCGCCGGTGGCGCTTTGGCCGCATTCGCCGCGTGCGCGATCACGCCGAAAAACGTGAAGGTGGCGGCGCTGACCCAAAGGGTGGCGGCGAGGGTGCGTGAGCGATTCCGGAAGGCGGCGGGGTCGAGCATGAGGCAGGGGGTTAACGTGACGCTCCGACTGTGCCCGCGCTCCAGTGGCACGATCAAGGAAAACAAAACTCCGTTGCGGGATTTTACCGCGTGATCTCGCCGCGTGCCCCGCTCCTTAGGGTGGCGCTTTGCCACCGCCGCCTGTCTGGGCGAACGTGATCTTCACGAGCCGCAGCTTTTGATTCTGAGGGATTCCCTGCATCCCGCCCCGTCCGCCCGGGAAGGCCGGTAAATTCATGTCGGCGCCGCCGTCGGGGGGACTATTCATCATCGGTGGACCCATGCCGCCTGCGTTTGGGTTAAACCCGCCCCCCATCATGGGGCCGCGCCCACCCGTTCCGGTGGGACCGCGGCCGGCCATGCCGCCACGGCCGGCGCCGCCGGGTCCCATCATTAGAGGCGCGTCGATTTCCGCGATGGATTCGTAGTTGGCATCGTCGGGTAGCGCGTTTTCCACGGCCTCGAGTGAGCGCGCGTACCAGTAGATTGGTTTGCCACCAGACCACGCGCGGAGGTCGGCCCAGGCGCGTGCCTGGCGTTCGCGCGGCGGCACGCCGTCGTAGCGGGCCCGTTGCGCGCGGTTCTTGTCGACTTGCTGTGGATTGGGCTGATCCGGATCGAAGTTGGCCGGTCTCTGTCCGCCGCGCCGACCGGCACCGGGGCCAGGCGCGCCGCGTCGTCCGCCGGGGGCCAGCGGGCCTGCCGGGCCGTTGCGCGGTCCGATCGAGCCGGCGATGGATTCGTCGACCAGGCGCCATTGGCCCGTGGCGTCGAGGCTTTCGCCGAGCTGGCGCTCGACCACGACGACGCTGCCGGCGGGCACCTGTTTCTCAAGGGTGGTGCGTGCCTGGGCGGCGGCGCGCAGGGTGGTTTGCATGCGCGTGGCCATTTGTCCGGCCGCGGCGCCGGCCGGCAGCAACTGGAGTACCGCCACCGTGATCCAGACGGCGCGACCCGCATCGCCGGCCGCAGCTGTCACGCGGGTGAGCAGCCACGCGCCCGCCACGGCCAGTAAGGGAAACGTGGGGACGAGAAACCGCAGGTTGCCGTTGCCGGTGCCGAAATAGTACGCCATGTAGAGCAGCACGAGGGGCACGGCGATGCCCGCCAGCAGCGCGCCCGCCGCGCGGTGCCGCACATCGGCCACTAGCCCGGCGAGACCGGCCGCGCCGAACGCGAAAAACACCCCGAGCCCGGCTCCGCCAAGGCTGTGCAGGTAGCCCAGCCAATGGGCGGCAAAATAGTTCCAGCCGAACCCGGTTTGTTCGTTGGTGAGGGCGTAGCCCGTTCGCCAGAACGCGCCGTAGGCGGAGGCATTGTGAATCAGCAGGGCGCCGAACGGACCCGCCGCACCCAGCACCGTCGGCCACACCCGCCAGACCGGTCGCACGCGCCAGAGCAGCCACGCGCCGATTGCGAGCCCGGCGAGCGCCTCCGGATAGCGGATGGTGGGCACGATGCCGAGCAACAGCCCCGCGAGCAGTCCGCGGGCGGGGGCGAGATTTTCCGCGAAGCGCAGGAGCGCGAGGATTCCCGCCGTGAGGAAAAACGCCGTGGCGACGTGGGCGTCGGCGTCAAACGCATGCTGTTGCACCGTGGCGTTGGTGGCGAAGACCGCCGCGGCGAGCAGCGCGGACCCATCGCCGGCGAAGCGTCGCGCGAGCAGGAAAACCAGGAAGACGGTCGCGCTGGCGAGCAGCGGATTGACGAGCAGCGCCGCGGGCAACCCGCCGAGTTTCCACGCGCCGGCAAAAAGGATGGGGAGTCCCGCTGGATAACGGCTGTGAAATACGCCGTCCTTCGTCTCCAGCCAGTGCATCCCGACGAATTGCGCGGGCGAGCCGGTGGTGAGATGAGTCGTGCCCGTGGTCGCGAGCAGCCGTGCCTGCACCACATAGCCGTTGGAGTCGGGGCTCATCGTCGCGGGGGCGAGATGGGCCACGAGCCACGCGAACATCAGGAGCGCGAGGGCCCCGGCACTGGCGGGTGCGACCCACCTGGGGAGATGCAGCAGGGTGGACGGAGACGGGGTTGTGGCGGCGGGGTTCATGTGGGGTGTGCTGACGCCAGACGCCGCTGGCCGGTTGCGGAGTACCGCGGTGTCGCATCCCTTTTCGGAGGGAATCATGCTCCGCCTGCGCGCGGTCTGTCTTTCTCCGGCTGGCCGGTCGGGGATCGACCCAAGCTGATGGGATTATTTCGCGGGCGTGACCACTTCCAGCACGCAACGGAAGCCATGGTTGCCGCTGCGATCGGTCGCGTCGAACGTGATGCGGTTCGACGACAGCAGCATGGCCTGTCCATTGCTGTTGAAGCCGCCTCCACGCATGACGCGATTGCGGGCCGTCTTGCCCTGGCCGCCGTACTCGTCCTCCACCCACTCGTAGACATTGCCGCCGAGATCGTAGATGCCGAACGCGTTGGGCTGAAAGCTTCCGACCGGCGCCGAATACTGGAACCCGTCATTGTAGTCCTTCAGCGGGCTGCCCTCTTTCTTGTAATGGGTATCTCCGGGGGCGAGGGCGTAATTGACGTCGCCATAATTGCCGAAACGCGGCGGCCACGGTGCACCCCAGGGGTAGACATCCTTGATTTTTTTATCCTTTTCCGACGGCGTCGTCCCGGCCTCGGTCGTCAGTCCGACGGTCGCACTCCATTCCTGGTCGGTGGGCAATCGATACCGCTGGTTGCGCCCGATCGCTCCAGCGGACTGTTCCTTCTGGGTGAGCCAGCGGCAGAACTCCTGGGCATCGTTCCACGAAACACCGCCCACCGGGTGGTTTGGTCCCTGGGCATAGCCCGGTTCGCGCCAGTCATATCCTTCGCGCTGCTTCCCGACCTTGTCGATCCACGTGTACATCTTGCGCTCCGCCTTGTAGCCGACGGCGCTGGCGAAGGCTTCGAAGTCCTTCACCCGGGTTTCAAATATACTCACCAGGACACTCGTGCCGGTGACGGGCACAAATTTCATCCCGAGGCTGTTTTGGAACGGAGCATTCGGCTTCGGTTGGGCGGCATGACCGCTGTGGCCGGGAAAATGAAACGCCGCGATCGACGTGAGGAGTAGCAGTTGTGCCACTGCGCGATGCGGGGTTTGGCAATTTGAAACACGTGGCCCGAGGCGGGGCATGTCAGTTTGCATAGCGGGTAGGGTTCAGGGGGTGAATCTGCGCAGAAAGCGTGTTGAGGCGAAACGGTGATCGGGCGATTGTCCGATCGAAGCGGAACTTGGGGGGATGCGCCGGGGGATGATCAAGGAGTCACTTTCGGCGTTCTCAGAACGCAAAGCGCAGTGCCTTCATCCGTCAACGGGCGAATAGGTCAGAACGGGTTGGGTTCGGTTAGTCCGTTGCGGGTCGAATTGCCGATGAAATTTGAAGGCGCGCTGCTGGTGCGGATTTCCACCCATTCGGCGCTCGGTCGAGTCCTCTCTCCGATCACGAAAGAGCCCTTATTCGACCCTGTTCCGGTAGGCTCTCGCGACTCGCGGGGACGGCCATTTTACCCCTATTGCAGGGGTTGGAGCCCGGAGTCTGGGGCGCGTATCTTAGCTGAGGTTCATCGCCAGAAGAAGATGTAACTCACTAATGAACAAGCTTTGAAGTTATATTCACTCACTGAAATTGCTTTATGTGCGTCAGGCGGGTCCGGTTTCGCCGGACCGAAACGAAAGTGGGAACTTCCGGGAGTGAACAGGGGACGCAAAAGCGCGTTCAATTTTAGGTTGAGATTTTTCTAATAATTGCCCCCCCTGTGTGGGCTTCACGACGAATTCCTCCCGTCTTCCCGAAACGGCCGCCCACTTCAAAGTCTGCCAGGACGATTCCTCCGTCAGCGTCAATTTTCCCAATTTCCAGCGAATAGAACCCACCAAAAAACCATGAAACGTCAGAAAACCCTAGCATTGCTCATCGCCTCGCTTGTCGCGGTTGTAGCCCCGCCTCTTGCGGTGCACGCTGCGGACAGTAGCTCCGCCCAATCCGGCACCTCCACCCTGATCGGTACGGTCATCAATTCCGCCACCTCGCGCACCTTAGAAGGCGCGCGCGTTGTATTAGTTGGCACCGGCCGCGAAGTCGCCACGGACATCACCGGGACCTACCGTTTCGATAACGTTGCCCCCGGCAGCGCGACCTTGTCGGTGTCCTACACGGGTTTGAACACCGTACAGGTTCCCGTTCAGGTCGGTGCCAGCAGCAGTCGTCAGGACGTTGGTCTGACTTCCGATATTTACACCCTGAACAAGTTCGTCGTTTCCGGCGAACGCGAAGGTAATGCCCAAGCGATCACGTTGCAGCGCCTTTCCACGGGCGTGAAGAGCATCGTGTCCGCTGACGCTTTCGGTGGTCTCGCCGGTAATCCCGCCGACCTCGCGGTCCGTCTCCCGGGCGTCGAGGGCGAAGCGGTGGGTGGCGACTTCCGCTACATCCGCATCCGCGGCATGAGCCAGAACCTGAGCACGATCAGCCAGGACGGCAATCGCATCGCAGATGCGGCTTCGGCGGGCTCGAGCCGCGAGTTCCAGTTCCAGACGGTCGGTTCCGATTCCGTGGAACGGATCGAAGTCGTCAAGTCGCCCACGCCGGACATGGACGGCGACTCCATCGGCGGCAACGTCAACTTGGTCTCGAAGAGCGCGTTTGACAGCTCCGGCGAGCGCCGCATCGCGGCCTCCGCGGGCGTGATCTGGCGGGCGTTTGACCCGCGCGACGCCAAACCCGTGCCGAGCTACTCCTTCAGCTACTCGGAAGTCTTCGCCAAGAAAATCGCCGTTTCCCTGAATCTCGGCTACCGCATCCACGAAGTGCAATATAGCGCCAATGGCTTCGGTCGCGAGCAACTGGCCAGCGGCACGGCGGGTCCGGCTTACATCTACTCGGTGGGGCCCAGCGACCAGACCTTCTCGCGCACGCGCGAGGGCGGCGGACTCAAGGTGGACTACAAACTGAGCGACCGCACCCGGTTCTACGTCAACGGCACCTTCAACAAGCACCTTGAGCACGGCCTCTTTGACGGCAACACCTTCGCCGCGACCTGGCAAACCAACCAAATCGTCGCCACGCGGGATGCGGCCGGGAATCTCACCGGCACCGGCGGCATCACCCCGGGCTATACCGACCAGATCACCGACATTCGTGCGGTTACCGCCAGCTCCCTGACCCTTGCCAGCACCGAGGCCTACAAGGAAGGCCAGACTCAAACCGTCAGCGCGGGTGGCAAGCATCGCTATCCCACCTGGGATATCGACTACGACATCTATCAGTCGAAATCGAAGTCGAACTATGCCAACAACGCCACGATGAACTGGTCGATGCGTGGCATTGGGTTCAGAGTGACCCGTGCCGACACGGACAATCCGACCATCACGCAGACCGGCGGTCCGGACGTCACCAATCTCGATAATTACGACCAGAATGTGTACACCAAGTCGCGCAGTGCCGGGTGGGATCAATACGACGGCGTCGCACTCAACCTGAAAAAGCAATTCCAGACCGTGGTTCCGACTTACATCAAGACGGGCTTCCGTCTGCGTGATCAGGTTCGTGAGTTGCGCAACACGACTCGCCGCTACTCCTATGTTGGCCCCGACGGCGTCATGGGCCGCAATCCGGCCAACGGCCTGAGCGACGACAATCTCGGACAATTCGGCGTCGCCTATGCCAAATGGTCGGACGACCGGGCGCTCGGTGGCTATCCCACCAATCTGCCCTTCCCGGTAAAACCCAACGAGGGCCAGAACAACTTGCGTGTTGAGAAGGCCCTCGCCGTGCAGCCGCAGAATTTCCGTCAGCAAATCGCCAACGACGTTTCCGGCGAACTGGCCGGCAACCAGAGCTTCAACGAGAAAATCAATGGTTACTACTTCATGGGGAGCGTCGACCTCGGCAAGCTGAGCATCACTGGCGGCGTCCGGGTCGAAACCACGAAAACCAAGGGCGAGGGCGCTCTGCAAATCATCACGCCCGAGGAAAAGGCGCGGCGTGCAGCGTGGGTCGGCACCGTTACCGATGCAGAACAGTACCGTCGGACCTTCGACGAATATAATCGTCGGCAGGTGGCGACTGGCCAGTACCGCACTGTGTTCCCCGGCCTGCACTTCAAGTATGAGCCGATTCCGAAGCTGGTGACCCGTCTGAGCTACGCCACCAATATTGGCCGCCCGGCCATCGGACAGCTCATTCCCCGGACCACGGCGAACATCGACAGCCTGACGGTTTCGACCAGCAACCCCAGTCTCAAGCCGCAAACCGCGAACAACTTTGACGCGACGGCGGAGTATTACTTCGAACCGTCCGGTGTGGTTTCGGTGGGAGTGTTCCTGAAGGAAATGAACAACTTCATCTACACCTTGGGCGGACAGATCGTTCCGGCCGGCGTCGACAACGGTTTCGGCGGCGAATACGCCGGCTACACCCTGACGTCGCAGCGCAACGGTGGCGCCGCCAAGGTCAAGGGCATCGAGCTGAGCTACAGTCAGCAGTTTGCCTTCCTGCCCGGCTTCTGGAGCGGCTTCGGCGCCTTCGCCAACAGCACGCACATGAAGGCGGAAGGCAACTACGGCAACGGCAATGCCATCGCTTTGGCTCCGACGGCCAAGATCGCCGGCTTCAACCCGTTCGTCGCCAACGTCGGTATCTCCTACATCAAGGACAAGGTCAGCATCCGCTTCCAATACAACATGCGCGGCCGCTATCTTGGCACTTACAGCACGAACGAGTCCCGTCAGGTCTATCTGAAGGCCCGCGACACGCTCGACATCAAGACCGTTTACTTCTTTTCGAAGCGGTACAGCGCTTACCTCGACGTCGTGAATCTGTTCGAGACTCCCGACCGCTGGACCGAGTTCAGTGGCGGCCGCCCGAACTCTATCGGTCACCTGACCCGCCAGGTCCTCATGGGCGTCAACGCCCGCCTGTAATCGTAGGCAACCCTTACGGTAACTGCGTTTGACTTGGGGCCGTGGGATTCGTTGGCAGGTCTTCGTGACCTCCAACGAGCCCACGGCCCCAACTGTTTTTGGAGCACGCCATCGCGCCCGAATCCGGGCGGGGCGGATCTCGCTCGGGATTGGTGGAGTGAGCCGTCCTCGCGCGTTCCAATCGGCCTAGACTTTCGCGGAGTGATCTGTCCGATTGATGGCGTACCGGCGGTTTACCCCGAGGTTGTCCTTCACGCGCCGGATTCCCCATGAACTTCCTGCATCGACGTTGGGTGGTTTCGTTCCTTTTGCCGATGGCCGCGGCCTTATCGCTCCGTGCTCAGGCTCCGTCGGACCCTGCACTCAGATCAAAACTGGGTTCCACCGTTTTCGCTTGGGAGGACGTCGCGATCAAACCCGGCGCGACCAAGGCGGGCCGAAGTATCGTCAATCGTCCGACAGCGACACTGGACATTTTCGAAAGTCATGTCACCTCGCTGAACCCCGGCGTGCCGTCGCACTCACCGCACCGTCACGCGCAGGAGGAGTTCATCATTCTGCGGGAGGGCACGCTCGAAGTGACCATCAACGGGCGGTCGCAGGTGGCCGGCCCGGGTTCGCTCCTGTTCTACGCCTCCAACGATTTTCACCACGTGCGGAATATCGGGAAGATTCCGGCGACGTATCTCGTTTTTAACTATCGGACGGTTGCGACGGCGGCGGCGCCGGAGCGCAGCGCCGCCGAGTCCGCCGCGCCGGGCACGCTTCGGTCGAGCGTATTCGATTGGGAGAAACTGGCGGCCACCGCCACGAAGACCGGGGAACGCCGCGGCATCTGCAATGGCGCGACCGTCACGCTGCTCAACCTCGAGGCGCATGTCACCACGTTGCGCCCGGGTGAGGCGCCGCACGCCTCCCACCGTCACCCCGATGAGGAACTGATCGTCGTGAAGGAGGGCCTGATCGAGGCGACGATCAACGGCCGGGTGCAGCGCGCCGGCCCGGGTTCGATTTTCTTTATCGCGTCCAACGACGAGCACGGTCTGCGCAACGTCGGATCGTCGAGCGCCACGTATCACGTCGTTCGGATGGTCACGGCGGCGACGCCGAAGAGTGCGATCCCGTAGACGAGGGCTCGCGACCGGTCGTTGATATCGTTGCACTTCCGCGGTGCTCTCTCCGCGAGCCGTTGGGCCGAAACTCCTCTTGAAACCGAAAACCGTGCCTCTGGCAGGCGCGTGGCCTGCATTCCGATCCAAAATTTAGAGGACCCTGAAATCCAATTATTAAATGATCACTCAATCATGGATGAACCCAGTTTACTGCCTGCTTGTTGGCGCGATTGTGGCTTCGCCGGGCTTCGCGCCGGCGGCGCCGGCCGCCCCGGCACGGCTGGACCGGCGCAACCTGCTGGAATATCGCAAAGCGGACGGCGCGGTGGCGCCGGTGCAATCCATCCGCGACTGGCAGGCCCGGCGGGCGGAAATCCTCGCGGGCGCCCAAGCGGTCATGGGGCCGTTGCCCGGAATGGAAAAGCGCGTGCCGCTGGACGTCCGAGTGGAGGAGGAAAAGGATTTTGGCACCTATGTGCGGCGGCGGATCAGCTTCATGTCCGAGCCGGGCTCGCGGGTTCCCGCCTACCTCTTCGTGCCGAAGGCGGCGCTCAACGGCGGTGCGCCGCGACCGGGGGTGCTCTGTCTGATGGGCACCAGCGGTTACAAGCTGGCCGACATGCCGGCGGGACCGAACATCTCGACCAACTTCCACGATGGCGAGGTGCTCGCCGAACGCGGGTTCATCGGGATCGCCACGCCCTACCCGATGCTCGGTTTCGGCGGCCGGTCGGGATTGAAGGAGGAGCCGAAGCCGGATCTGCGCGCGCTGGGGTATCGCAGCGGCACGATGAAGGCCATCTGGGACAACATGCGGGCGCTCGATGTGCTGGATACGCTGCCGTACGTGAAACGGGGCGGGTATGGCGTCATCGGCACTTCGCTGGGCGGTCACAACGGCATTTACACCGCGGTCTTCGACGAACGCATCAAGGTGATCGCGGCGAGCTGCGGCTTCGATTCCTACCTCGACTACCGTTCGACCCACTGGAAACCCGGCACCGGCTGGAGCCAGGAACTCTACATGCCGCACATCCTCGATTATCCGCGTGAAGAGATTCCCTTCGATTTTTATGAGCTGATCGGGGCACTCGCCCCGCGCGCGATTTTTGTGAACGCCCCGCTGCGGGACGCAAATTACCACTGGCAGAGCGTGGATCGGATCATGGCGACGGCCGGACAGATCTATCGTCTCTATGGCGTTCCCGGCGTCGTGAAGGTGGTGCATCCCGACATTGAGCACGCTTTTCCCATCGAAGTTCGCGAAGAAGCCTATGAATGGCTTGAGCGTTTCCTCTGACCTCGCCCGGCATCCTGTTCCTCTCTACGGATAAGATTTTCCTCTGACACCATGATTTCCCTGTTCTTGAAAACCCCTTCGATGCTGCGCCCGTGGCTGCTTCTGTCCCTGCTGACCACCGGCCTTAACGCCGCTGACGCCGTTTTGCACCGGACGATCGACCTGAATATCGGCGAGACCCAGCAGGTCACCTTTGCCGACGGCACGAAAGCGCAGGTGAAGCTGCTCAAGGTGGACGAGCAGCGCGATGCGGTGATCAACACACTCGCGGCCGCCGTGGTGACGGTGGAAATTAACGGCGAACGGGGCCAGCTGACTTGTGGCAATTATCGCCTGCCGGTGGTGATCGGCGGCGTGCAGGTGGATACCCCGGCCGTCCGCGCTTACATGAAGGATAGTGGATTTGATTGGTGGGTGTTGGAAAAAGACGCGCGGGTCCGCGTCTGGCCGGCTGGTTCGCCGTGGGTGCAACCCGGTTCGTTTCTCTATCCGGCGAAACAGCGCTGGTTCGCGTCGATGACTTGGTATTCGAGCGAACCCGTCTGGCGCAATCGTCCGCCAGCGGCCAAGGTATATTACCATGCCGGGATGGATATCAGCGGCGCCGAGGGCATGATCGAAGTGGTGGCGGCAACGGATGCGGTCGTGATGTCCCGCGGCACCGAAGCCGCGCCCGGCGCGCCCCATCCGGCGGTCAAGCCTCGTTACGACGTGGTTTACTTGCGTGACAGTCGCGACTGGGTTTATCGCTATTCGCATCTGATGTCCATCGACCCGGCTGTGCGCGTCGGCGGCCGCGTGAAGCAGGGACAGCGGCTCGGATACATTGGGAAAGAAGGCTCGAGCGGCGGTTGGACCCATCTCCACTTTCACGTCGAAAGCCTGCAGCCGTCAGGCAAATGGGGCGTCGAGGATTCCTACTCTTTCCTGTGGCAGGCCTATCGCGAGCAGTACAATCCCGCCGTGATGGCGGTGGCGCGCCCCCACCAGAAAGTTCTCATCCACAAGCCGGTGACGCTCGACGCCTCGCGCTCTTGGGCGCGGCAGGGCGTGCGCAGTTTCGAGTGGATCCTCTCGAATGGCACCAAGGCGGAAGGACCAACGGTCACGCGGGTGTACGACCGGCCTGGATTCTACAGTGAAGTGGTGAAAGTCACGGATACCGCCGGCAACTTCGACTATGACTTCGCCACGGTTTTTGCTTTTGCCGGGGCCCCGGTTGAAAATGTTGGGCTGCTCGCGTGGTGGGTGCACGCCACTTATGCGCCGACCTTTGGCATCAAGCCCGGCGACCCGGTGGTGTTTCGCTCCCGCGCCTTCAATTTTCCCAGCGGCGCGGACACCTTCGATTTCGGCGACGGCACGCCGGCGGTCACCGCCGCTTCGAATGTGGATTCAGCCGAGCACGCGGCGAATGGTTACGGCATGGTGATCCACCACTATCAAAAGCCCGGTGTCTACTTGGTGCGGGTGACCCGCCAGAATCCCGCCAACGGGTGGACGGCGACGCAACATTTGCGAGTTCAGGTTGAGCCATGAAAAAATCCCGGCTTGCCGAGTTTCTGCTGACGACGATGGCTTGCGCCATCTTTCTGACGCTTAGGCCTCGTGTGGCTGCTGCCGGCCCGCAGGCGACTCCGCGCCAGCCGAACATCCTTTTCATCATCTTCGACGACTGGGGCGGGAGCACGCATGCCGGCATCAGCGGCAACACCTGGATCCGCACGCCGAACTTCGACCGCGTCGCCCGGGAAGGCGTCCTGTTCAAGAACACGTTCACCTCGAACCCCAAATGCAGTCCGTGCCGGGCGAGCATTCTCACGGGCCGCAACACCTGGCAGCTCAAGGAGGGCGTGTCGCATGGCGGCATGTTCCCGGCGGGGTTCGAGGTCTACCCCGATTTGTTGGAACGGGCCGGTTACGCGATCGGGCTGACGGGCAAGGGCTGGGGCCCCGGCGATTTCAAGACGCTCACCGGTCGCACGCGCAATCCCGCGGGTCCCGCGTTCGATGCGAAGAAGCTGGTGCCACTGGCGACGGGAATAAATCCCACGGATTACCCCGCGAACTTCGAGGCGTTCCTGAAGCAGAAACCCGCCGGCCAGCCGTTTTGTTTCTGGATGGGTTTCTTCGAGCCGCATCGCGTCTATGAACCGGGCTCCGGTTTGCGCCTCGGCAAGCGGCTCGAGGATGTGAAAGTCCCGGCCTACCTGCCCGATACAAAGGTCGTGCGCAGCGACCTGCTCGACTACGCGGTGGAGGTGGAGTGGGGCGATGCGCAGGTCGGCCGGGCGCTCGCGCTGCTCGAGGCAGCGGGCGAACTCGAGAACACGCTGGTCGTCGTCACCTCCGATCACGGCATGCCGTTCCCGTACGTGAAGGGACAGATTCACGAAGATGCCTTTCACCTGCCGCTGGCGATGCGCTGGGGAAAGGGGATCAAACCGGGTCGCGTGGTGGAGGACTTTATCAATGTGCGCGACTTCGCGCCGACGTATCTGGAACTGGCCGGACTGCCCAAGCATCCCCAAATCACCGGTTCCAGTCTCGTAAATATTTTGCGCTCGGAAAAATCGGGCTACGTGGAAAACCGCGACACCATGTTGATCGGCAAGGAGCGGCACGATCTCGGCCGGCCGAACGATCTCGGCTATCCCGTGCGTGCGCTGCGGACGCGCGAGTATCTTTACGTCCACAATTTTTTCCCGGATCGCTGGCCGGCGGGAAATCCCGAGACCGATTTCGGCAACGTGGATGGCAGTCCCACGAAGGAGTATCTCAAGCGCCTCGGCGGATCGTATTACGATCTTTCTTTCGGCAAACGACTGCCGGACGAGCTCTACCGGCTGTCGGACGACGCGGAAAATGTGCGCAATCTCGCGCATGACCTCGCGTTCGCGCCGGTCCTGGAGGAGATGCGCAATCGCATGATGAAGGCTCTCCGCGAGGAGCAGGATCCGCGAGCGCTGGGTCACGGAGATATCTTCGACACCTACAAGTATACCGGCGCCCGTGGGAAAGCGTACGACACCTGGCTCGCGACGCAGGATAAGCCGTTGCCGGAGGAAGCGGCACGAGCCCCGAAAAAGAAGGGAGCCAAAGCGGCGCGTCCCTGAGGCCCCGCCTTTTTTGGCATGTTTCGTCTCCCTTTTTTCTGCATTCTTGTTGCCGCCCTGCTGGTATCGCTGGCGCCAGCCGCGACGGTGACGCGTCCGCCGAATATAATTTTCATCATCGCCGACGATCTTGGTTACGGCGATCTCGGGAGCTACGGGCAGAAACTGATCCATACGCCGCGGACCGACCGGATGGCAAAGGAGGGCCTGCGCTTCACCCAGTTTTATGCGTCGGCCTCCTGCGCGCCCGCGCGTTGCGTGTTATTGACGGGACTGCACAGCGGCCATGCGCGCATCCGGTCCAATGCGAAATCGAGCCTCCGCCCCGAGGACACGACGTTTGTGGAACTGCTGCAGCGGGCAGGCTACGCGACGGGCGGGGTGGGCAAATGGGGCCAGGGTGATCGCGGCACGACGGGAGCGCCGTGGAAGAAAGGGTTCGATCTTTTCTTCGGCTACCTCGATCAGACGCAGGCGCACACGCATTATCCCGATCATCTCTGGCGCAACGACACGCGCGTGGAGATCCCGGAGAATCGCGACAAGCAGCGCCGCGTTTACTCGCATGACCTTTTCACGACGACCGCGCTGGATTTTATCCGGCAACACAAGGATCAGCCGTTCTTTCTCTATGGCGCGTACACGTTGCCGCATGCCGAAGTCGCCGTGCCGGATGATTCCCTGGCCGAGTATCGCGGGAAGTGGCCGGAGCCGGTCGCGTTCCCCGGCAGCGCCACGTATTGCGCGCAGGATCAGCCGCGAGCAGTGCGCGCCGCGATGATTTCGCGGCTGGATCGCGATGTGGGGCGGATCCTCGATCTGGTGGAGGAGCTGAAACTCACGGACAACACCCTGGTGATCTTCACCAGCGACAACGGTCCGATCACCGCGGGCGGGCAGGACCCGGAGTTCTTTGCGAGCGCCGGTCCCTTGCGCGGATTGAAATTCACGTTGTACGAAGGCGGCATTCGGGTGCCGTTTATCGCGCGCTGGCCGGGCTGCATTGTCGCCGGCACCGAGTCGCCGCTCGTGGCGGGGTTTGACGATCTGTTTCCAACGTTAGTGGAATTGGCGCGCGGAAAAACTCCGGCCGGTCTCGATGGCGTGTCGCTCGCGCCGACGCTATTGGGACAGCCGGAGAAACAGGTCCGGCGGGAGTTGCTGTATTGGGAGGCCGCCCCGCAACAGGCCGCGCGAGCCGGCGATTGGAAAGCATATCGGCCCGCCCCAAATCAGCCATTGGAGCTCTATAATCTCGCGAACGATATCGGCGAAACGAAGGATCTTGCCGCGGCCCGTCCGGAAATTACCGCGCGCATGACCAAGTTGCTCGAATCGGCTCACGTCGATTCGCCGGAATTTCCCTTGCACCGCAAGGGGAAGAAAAAGCGGTGACGAGTTCGGCGCCAGCGGTGGCCCGCGCGCGTGGTCAGGTCGCTGGCTGGGAGAGCCGACACGCCCATCCGGAGCCCGAGGGCTGCAACGGGGCCATGAACGAACCCGGGGCAAATGGGCGTTCCTTTTTTGCAACTTAGGCCTCCCTCAGTGTGTTTTAGCCTTAGGGGTCTCGTGAAAGCACTCCTGACGGGATTAGTGGTCGTCGGCGCGCTTATGCTGGGCGTCTTCGTGGCGGCGCTCGTGGCGGTCACGCGGATGAGCCGCTCGCTCGGTCGCCACTTCGGGAAAGCTCCCCTCCCGCCGCACCGCGCCGCTCCCGCGGGAACGATCGGAGATGACGGCGTGATCGATGTTACCGTCCGCGAGGTGCCCGAAAATTCCGCCAAAAGCTAGGTTGTCAGTACGGGAGCGCTGGGGTTCGCGATTCTTCGGGGCGGGGTTTGCCGGACATCGCCCTTGCGGGCCGCCTGTATTTTATGGCTCTGTGGTGGGCCGTGAAACTTGCCCTGCTCCAGCTGCGCGTGACCGGCGGTGCGCCGCCCCTTAATTTGGCGCGTGCAGAAGCGGCGATCGCGGAAGCCGCGGCGGCGGGAGCGAACGTGGCATTGTTGCCGGAGGCGCTGGACTTGGGCTGGACGCACCGCTCGGCGCGATCCGCGGCGGGGGAGATTCCGGGCGGCGAGTCCTGCACGCGTTTGCGCGCGGCGGCACGTCAGCACGGCGTTTACGTGTGTGCCGGTTTGATCGAGCGAGCTGGTCCGCTCGTCTTCAATGCGGCCGTGCTGATCGATCCACACGGCGAAGTGATCCTGCACCACCGCAAGATCAATGAGCTCGCGATCGCGCACGATCTTTACGCCCTGGGCGACCGGCTCGCGGTCGCGCGGACGCCCCTGGGTGTTTTTGGAGTGATGATCTGCGCCGACGGCTTCGCGCACGGGCAAAGCATCAGCCGGGCGTTGGGCCTGATGGGCGCGGAGGTAATTCTTTCCCCGTGTGCGTGGGTCGTCCCGGCAGACCACGACAACGATAACGAGCCCTACGGCCGGCTCTGGCTCGACAACTACGGTCCGGTGGCGCGCGACCACGGGCTTTGGATCGCCGGTTGCAGCAACGTGGGATCGATCGATGACGGGCCGTGGCGTGGCCGGGTCTGCATTGGCAACTCTCTCGTCGTCGGACCGGACGGGCAGCCTGCGTTGCGCGGACCTTTCGGACAGGACGCCGAGGCCGTGCTGCACGTGGAGATCAAGCGGGATCCGTTTCGCCGCCGTCGGTCCGAGGGTGGTTGAACGCTTCGGACTCGCGGGCGTCGGACTTATTCCGGTGGCTTGAAGGTGCGATCCATCGGGCGCGCGCCCGGTTTGAGACCGAGGAACATCCGCTGCTCGCGCACCACCCGGCCGTCGCCGGCAATATTTTCCACGATGCCGGCGGGTTCGAAGCCGGCGCGGGCGTAGAGCCGCGCGGCGCGTTCGTTGGTGAGGACCGTCGTCAACTCCACGGCATCGCATCCCGCCGCACGGGCGTCGTCGATCAACCGGCGCAGCATCGGTGCCCCCAATCCCTGTCCCTGCCAGGCATCGGCCAGGCCGAGGCCGAGGAGCGGCACGGGCTGGTCAAATTCCCAGAGGAAAAAATAACCCACAATCTTCCCGCCGGAGCGGAGCGCGTACGTCCGGTCGTGGCCGCGCCGGTCACGCTCCACCGCGCGGGCGAGCGTGGCATCGTCGTAGGCGTGGGGCAGGAAGACGGCGCGGGTGGCGGCGGAGAGCCCGGCGTGGAAACGCTGAAGCGCCGCCCTGTCCGTTGCCGCGATGCGGGCAAAGGTCAGGGCGGTGCCGTCGCGGGCCAGGAGTGTGCCGCTCACGTTTGAAGCAGGGTGCGCAAACCGCGGTCGAGCCGGTCGAGGCCCTCCATTGTCGCCGCCTTGGGCAGGGCGCCGTAGGCCACCCGCAGGTAACAACCGTGCGTGAGGCCGAACGCGTTGCCGGGGATCACCGCCACGCCGTGTTCGCGGATCAGGCGCGTGGCCACCTCCAGCGCCGGCAGATCGGTCGCGATGCGCAGGAGAAGATAGAATGCGCCCTGAACCGACGGCACCGCACACCCGTCGACCCGCGACAGTGTCCGCCGCGCGAGCTCGCGCATTTCGGCGATCGCGCCGAGCTTTTCCTCCGCGTAGGCGCGGCCGGTCCGCAGCGCCCCGATGGCGGCGAATTGGGAAATAACCGGCGGACAGATCAGGATCGTGTCCTGAATTTTGCGCACGGCCGCTTCGAGTCGCGCCGGGATCACCATCCAGCCGATACGCCAGCTCGCGAAACCGTAGGCCTTGGAAAGCGAAAACAGGGAGATCGTGTGTTCCGCGCTGCCGGCGAGCGATCCCGGGGAGAAATGCGGGACGCCGTCGTAGGTGAAATACTCGTAGGCTTCGTCGCTGATGTGAAAAATCCCGCGCTCGGCGCAAAGGCGGTTCACGGCGCGCAGGGCGTCGGCGGAATAGACGGCGCCGGTGGGATTGTTGGGCGAAACGGTCACGACGGCCCGCGTGCGGGGCGTGATCGCCGCGCGGATCGCCTCCGGCTGGAGCTGGTAGTTTTCGTCCGTCGGCACCAGCACCGCGCGGCAGCCTGCCATGGTGATGGCCATCTCTTGGTTGAAGTAGTACGGCGTGGGCAGGATGATCTCGTCGCCCGGATCCGCGATGGCGAGCAGCGCATTGATGAAGGCCATGTTGCCCCCCGCGGTCACGATTACCCGGGACCCAGAGCCAACTCGCAGGTCATTTTCCAGTGCCAGCTTTTCCTCGATGGCGGCGAGGAGCGCGGGGATCCCGGCGACGGACTGGTATTTGTGATTGGCCGCGTCGGCGAGAAACACCGCGATCTGATCCAGTGCCGCTTGGGGCGGTCCGTAGTTCACCACACCTTGGCCGAGGGAAATCGTGCCCGGACAACTCCGGATCAGATCGGCGATGACGGGAATGATGGGAGCCTGCACCGCGCGCAGGCGGAAGGATTCGTTCATGAGCGGAGTTTCGGGTCGGCGGCGGCCGGATGCGAACGGGCGAGGGATGAGGGGAACGGAGTGATCACGCCGGGAGGGATGAGTTACCTGCCGCACTTTGGCTGAAAAGTGAAGCGTCCTCCGCGTCGCGTGCCTCCGACCGCCAGCCCTCCCATCCCGCGTGACAACCGGGGCCGGGAGAGACATGTACCGTTCCCCACCCGCGACAATTTACGGCCGGCCGCACCGGCATTTCTTATGAAAACATCTCTTCGCTTCGCCCGTCTGGTCTCACCGCTCCTTGCCGGCGCCGTGGTCTTTGGCGCGATGGTTCCGGCCCGGGCCGCGGCACAGCCGACGATCAAGGTCCTGATCGTCGATGGACAGAACAACCACGCTTGGGCGACCACCACGCCCTTGCTCAAGAAAATCCTCGAAGATTCGGGCCGGTTTACGGTCGACGTGTCCACCTCGCCGCCGGCCGCGCCCGTCCGCCCCGCGTTGCCAAAAAACGCCACGCCCGCCCAACAGGCGGCGCAGACGGAGAGCATGAAGGCGTTCGCGGCCGCAGCCGCTGACTACCAATCGCGCAGTGGGGCGGCGTGGGCGGCGTGGCGGCCGAACTTCACGGGCTACGCCGTGGTTATCTCCAACTACAACGGCGACCTCTGGCCCGAGGTGGTGCGCGCGGCCTTCGTCGATTTCGTGAACGCTGGCGGCGGCTTTGTTTCCTACCACGCCGCCAACAACGCTTTCCCCGAATGGCCGGAATACAACGAGATGATCGGCCTCGGCGGGTGGGGCGGACGCACGGAGAAGGCCGGCCCTTATCTGCGGTGGCGTGAGAACAAATGGATCCGGGACACGTCGCCCGGGCCCGGCGGCGGTCACGGGGCCCAGCATGAATTTCTCGTTGAGACCCGCGATCCAGCGCACGCCATCATGCGCGGCCTGCCACCGGCGTGGATGCACCCCAAGGACGAACTCTACCATGGACTCCGCGGTCCGGCCAAAAATCTCACCGTTCTCGCCTCGGCGATGTCCGACCGCACGCACGAGCACGAGCCGCTGCTGCTGGCCGTGGGGTACGGCAGGGGTCGCGTATTCCACACCGCGCTGGGCCACGGCGTCGAAGCCGTCAGCGGCCTCGGATTTCAAACGACCTTGCTCCGCGGCACAGAGTGGGCTGCGACCGGCCGCGTGACCCTGCCGGCGCCGAAAACCATCGATTTGCCCTCGGACCGCGCCGCCGTGCGCGCGGTGCAGCTGCGTTGAGCCATGCCGCCCCGGGGAGTGAACGCGGGATGCGGGTCAGGCCCGGCGAACCCGCCGGCGGCCCTCACGCCATGATGCCCTTCACGACCTCGCCCGCGATTCCGGTCAGGCGAACATCGAGACCCTGGAATTTCGTGTTCAACCGCTGGTGGTCGATCCCCATCAGCGCGAGCATCGTGGCGTGCAGATCGTGGACGCCGACGGGATTTTCCACGGCGCGATAACCGAGTTCGTCGGTGGCACCGTACATCGTGCCCGCTTTCACCCCGCCTCCGGCCATGAATACGCTGAAGCCCAGAATGTGATGATCGCGTCCGCTGCCCTGGCTCATCGGCGTGCGCCCGAATTCTCCGCCCCACAGGATGAGCGTGTCGTCGAGCATGCCGCGCTGCTTGAGATCCCGGATGAGCGCGGCCGTCCCCTGATCGACCTCCTTCGCGCCCGCCTTCATACCGGTCTCGATCTCGCCGTGATGATCCCACGCGCGATGGTAGAGCTGGATCATGCGCACGCCGCGTTCGGCCAGGCGGCGCGCGAGGAGGCAATTTGAGGCGAAGCTGCCGTCGCCGGGCTCCTTGATGCCGTAGAGATCGAGCATCGCCCGCGGCTCGTTCTTGAAATCGGTGAGCTCGGGCACGCTGCTCTGCATCTTGAACGCCATCTCGTACTGTGCGATGCGGGTCGCGATCTCGGGATCGTGCGTCTCCTCGGCGAGGAGGCCGTTCATCCGCCGGACCTCGTCGATCACCTGTCGCTGCGTGCTCTGGCAAACGCCCTCAGGGTTGCCGAGGTAGTGTACGGCGTCGCCCCGGGACTGAAACTGGATGCCTTGAAACCGGCTGGGCAGCACACCGCTCGACCACTGGCGCGCGGAAATGGGCTGGAGACCGTATTTGCCCTGCGAGTTGAGCACGATGAAGCCGGGCAGATCCTGCGACTCCGCGCCGAGTCCGTAGAGCAGCCACGAACCCATGCTCGGCCGGCCCTTGATGATGGAGCCGGTGTTCATGAACGCGTGCGCAGTGTCATGGTTGATCTGCTCCGTCTGCATCGAGCGGATCACGCACAGGTCGTCGGCGACGCCCGCCAGGTGCGGAAACAAATCACTCATCTCGACCCCGGACTTTCCATGCCGGTGAAATTCCGTGAACGGACCCCGCGCCTTGAGGACCATGTTCTGCAGTTGCGCGAGTTGCTGGCCCCGGGTGAACGACTCGGGAAACGGCTGGCCGTCGAGCTCCTTCAGCCGGGGTTTCCAGTCGAAGGTCTCCACCTGCGACGGGCCCCCGGCCATGCAAAGAAAAATCACGCGCTTGGCGCGGACGGGCAGGTGCGCCTCGCGCAGCGCGCCGCTCCAGCCGGGCGGAAGTTTCGCGGCGCCGGGCGCGGCCGCGGCAAGTTTGTTTTGCAGCAGCGCGTACGCCAGGCCACCGAGGCCGTAGGCGCTCTGGGTGAGAAACGTGCGGCGGTTGACGCTGAGGGCGTGGCCGGCGGGGTCGAGGAAAGGCATGGTCAGTAGCGGGTGATGGCTTCCTGGGAATTGAGCAGCACACGGGTGAGGCTCGTCCAGGCGGCGAGTTCGGCGGGCTCGCCGGTCGGGGGCGGCCGGAGACCGATGCGGAGGAGCTTCCCGGCGTCGTTGGGATGGGCGCGGTAGTACTCGCGCTGGGTGGCGAGGAAAGCGGCGAGCGATTTCTGCTCGGCGGGCTTGGGCTCCCGGGCGAGGGCAAGCTGGAACGCGGTGTGCAGTCGCGCCGCATCGTCGGCGCCACCGGTTGAGATGACGCGAGCGGCGAAGAGTCGCGCGGCTTCGACGAAGGTCGGGTCGTTGAGGAGTGTCAGCGCCTGTTGCGGGGTGTTGCTGAGGACGCGCGCGGCGGCGCATTCGTCGCGCGCGGGCGCGTCAAAGTTGGCCAGCATCGGGTGCAGAAACGTCCGCTGCCAGTGCATGTAAACCCCGCGGCGCCATTGCGCGTCGGCATCGCTGACCACGTAGTCGCGGTCGGGGAACTGGAGCGCGGCGTAGTAGCCGGGCGGCTGATAGGGCCGCGTGCTCGGGCCACCCACATCGCGGAGATCGAGTGCGCCGGCGATGAAAAGCGCGTTGTCGCGCACGAATTCCGCCTCAAGGCGGCGGGGATTTTGGAAGGCCAGCCGGCGGTTGGCGGGATCGGCTTCACGGAGCTCCGGGCGGGCGATGCTGCTTTGGCGGTAGGTCCCGCTCGTCACGATGAGCCGGATCATGTGCCGGAGATCCCAACCGCCGCCGCGAAACTCGCTCGCCAGCCACTCGAGCAGCGCCGGATGCGACGGCAATTCGCCCTGCGAACCGAGATCGTCGACGCTCGCGCTCAGGCCGGTGCCAAAATAGATCGCCCAGAGGCGGTTCATGACCGTGCGGGCGGTGATGGGATTGTCGCGCGAGACGATCCAGCGGGCGAGATCGAGACGCGTGAGTCGTTTCTCCGGAGTGCTTTCAATTCGACCGGGCAGGAAACTCGGAGTCGCGGGCAGCACGACCGCCCCGGATTCGTCCTGCCAGTTGCCGCGCGGTAGCACGCGAATCGGGATGGGTTCGACGGCCTCGGTGATCATCGACCACGTCTTGCCGCCGCGGATGTCGCGGAGGGCCGCGGCAAGCGTGTGGTAGCGATCAAACCCCGCACGGTCGTCGGCCGTGCTCATCAACCACGTATCCAATTGCAGATCCCGCCGGGCTTGATCGGGCTGTGGTGCGGCGAGCGCGGCCACCACGGCCGCTGAAGCGGTGTCGAGCGGCTGGCCGGCTCCGAACGGGCTCGTGGCGACGCGGAGCGGGAGCCTGGCATCGCCCGAGAACGTGAGCACGACCGATTCGCCGGGGGAGAGAATCAAGGGCGTCGCGAGCGTCCAGACGCCGGTGAGGGTTTCGGCCGAAGGATCGACGGGCAGTTTCCAGCTGGCGACGATCCCGTGGAGTTCATAACCGTCGCTATAGCGCGGAGCCTTGGCGGTGGCCTCGGCGAAGGCAAAGGTGAGCTTGCGGAGGGTGCCGTCGGACTCGCGCACGCTGGCGGCGAGCGTGAGGCTCGCGCCGGTGCGTCCGCCGGAGGTGGGGACGGTAACGTCGACGGATTTCCCGGCCGCCAGGTCAATCCGAATGGCAGCGACGCGATCGGTACCGGGCCGGAGGGTGAGCTGCAGGTTTTCGTTGCGTGGCAATGTCTGGGGCACCCGCACGGTGCCGTCGGCGTCGACGGTGATCGCGCGACCCTCGACGGGTTTGGTCACTTTCATCACAGCGGCGGCGGGGATGGGGTACTCCCAACCGGCGGGCACGCGGGCGAGGTGGTCCCGCGCCGTGGCGAGCCAGGCGGTGAAACGCGCCGCCGCCGCCGGCTCTTGGGCGTGGCGGCGCAGCGCGCCAACGTGCGCTTGGAGTTCCGCGGTGGCCCGCTCGTGCCGGAGACGCAGGTAGGGACTCTCCACTTCGATCTCGGGCGGAAACGGATGATCGTTGGTGAAGCCGACGAGGTCGGGATTTTTCGAGTATCCGTAGTCTTGGTAGACACCCCATTGCTTCACGTCCGCGAAGAACGACAGGAGTTCGTAGAAGTCGCGGGTCTTGATCGGATCGAACTTGTGGTCGTGGCACTCGGCGCAGCCGAAGGTGCTCCCGAACCACGCGGCTGCCACGCTGCGCACGCGTTCGGCGCCGTACTTGGCGAGGTATTCCTTCGGCTGGGCGCCGCCCTCGCGCGTCATCATGTTCAGCCGGTTGTAACCGGTGGCGATGCGTTGTTCCGTCGTGGGATTCGGGAGCAGGTCGCCGGCGAGTTGCTCGAGGGTGAACTGGTCGAAGCGCTTGTTGGCGTTGAAGGCGTTGATGACGTAGTCGCGATAGGGAAATATCCGCTGGTTTTGGTCGCCGTGAAAACCGACGGTGTCGGTGAAGCGGGCGATATCGAGCCACCAGACGGCCATGCGCTCACCGTGACGCCGCGACGCGAGCAGCCGGTCGACTTGTTGCTCGTAGGCGTCGCGCGAAGGGTCGGCGAGGAAGGCGGCCGTCTGGGCGGGCGTGGGCGGCAGGCCCGTCAGGTCGAGCGAGACACGCCGCAGGAGCCGGGCCTTGTCCGCCGCGGGGGCCGGGGGGATGTTCTCCTCGGCGAGCCGGGCCCGGATGAAGGCGTCGATCGGATTATCCGTCCGCAGTTCCCGGCTCTGGATGACCGGAACGGCGGGACGCACGAGCGGGGCGTAGGCCCAGTGCGATTCGTAGACGGCGCCCTCTGCGACCCAGCGGCGGAACAGCTCCTGCTGTGCGGGCGTGAGCAGCTTGTGGGAGTCCTCGGGTGGCATCGGTTCGACCGGGTCGAAGATGCGGGCGATGATTTCACTCTCGTCGGGCTTGCCGGGCACGATGGGTCGCGCGTCGGTCTCGGTGGGCTTGAGGGCTTCCTCCCGCAGGTCGAGCCGCATGCCCGCCTCACGGGCCTTGGCGTCAAACCCGTGGCAGTGAAAACAGGTGTCCGACATGATCGGCCGGATGTCGCGGTTGAACGAGACCCTGGCCGGCTCAGCGGCAGTGGCCGGCGGCAGCAGGGCGAGCAGGCCGAGGACGGGAAACGCGCGACGGAGCATGGGGTGACGGGGAACGGCGGGCGGGATGAAGAAAGCGTCCCTGAAAGCGATACGTGTGGCGCACCGGGTCAACACCGCAGCGTACGGCGGCGGACAAAGAAGCGCGGCTTGATTACCCTTGCGACCCGCGCCCTGCTCAAGCCCGTTCACGGCCAACGCTTTTTCTCCCGCCCTCCCATGAATCCCGCTTCCGACCCCTTCCGCGACGCCCGCGAAAAATCCGGCGTACTCAAATGCCCGTTTCACGGCGAAGACATCGTGATGCTCCTGCGCCACGAGGATGTGCGCCGGGCGGCGAAGGACTGGCAGACCTTCAGCTCCGACGTGCCTTTCCGCGTGCCGATCCCCTCGGAGGAGGATGTGCGGACGATGCGGCAGCTGCCCATCGAGACCAATCCCCCGGAGCACACCGAGTACCGGGCCATCATTGAGCCGTTTTTCCAGCGCCCCAAGGACCCGGCCATGATCGCGCAGGTTGAGGCTCTGATCGAAGGCCTGCTCACGCGGGCGCTGGGCCGCGAGTCCATCGAGATCGTGCACGAGTTCGCCCTGCCGATTCAGTCCCGCGCGCTGACCTATCTGCTCAACGTGCCCGAGTCCGAGGCGGAAACCTGGATCGGCTGGGGCATCCATGTCTTCAAAGTCACCGGCGGATTGAAGAAGGGGGTCGAACTCGAGGAGTATCTGCACGCGCAGTTCGACCGGGCCGAAGCGAAGCCCGGCGAGGATTTTTTCAGCGCCCTGGCGCACGGGACGTTCCGCGGCCGCCAGCTCACCCGCGACGAGATGATGGGTTTTGCCAACCTCGCGTTCGCCGGCGGGCGCGACACGATCATCCACACCATCGCGTGCGCCCTCGGCCATTTCGCCGCTCATCCCGAGGCGCTGGAATACCTGCGCGCCGATCCCAAGCGCATCACCCTCGCGAGCGAGGAGTTTTTCCGCGTCTTCATGCCGCTCACGCACATCGGGCGGGTCTGTCCGGCGGACACGGAGGTGAATGGCGTCACGGTCCCGGCCGATCACCGCATCTCCCTCTGCTGGGCCTCGGCCAACTTTGACGAAACCGTTTTCCCGGCGGCACACGAAGTGCGCCTCGACCGGAAGCCGAACCCGCACCTCTCCTTCGGCTTCGGCACGCATCTCTGCATCGGGGCGCCGCATGCACGCCTCATTCTCCGCACGCTGCTGCGCCTTTGCGTCGAACGGGTGAAAAGCATCGCCATCCTCCGCGCCGAGGAACGCGTCGAACACGAGGCCGCCTACGATCGGGCCCTCGGATATGAGTCGCTCCAGGTGAAGCTCACGCCGCTTTGAGGCGGCGGTGCCGCGTGGAGCTCCCGGTGCGCCATCACGCCAGCAGCTTCGTCATCACGTTGCCGTGGACGTCGGTGAGCCGGAAATCACGGCCTTGGAAGCGGAACGTGAGCTTGGTGTGATCCATCCCCAGCAGGTGTAGCAGGGTCGCATGGATGTCGTGCACATGTGCGCGGTCTTCCACGGGATTGAAGCCCAACTCGTCGGTCTGCCCGATGACGGCCCCCGCTTTCACGCCGGCCCCGGCGAACCACATCGTGAACGCGTCGACGTGGTGGTTGCGGCCCATCGTGTCGCGATTCTCGCCCATCGGCGTCCGGCCGAATTCTCCGCCCCAGACGACCAGCGTGTCCTGCAACAATCCTCGCGCCTTCAAGTCTTGCACGAGCGCGGCCTGGGCCTGGTCGACCTCGCGGCAGACTTTTTCGAAATCGCCCTCGAGGTTTTCACCGGGGCCGCCGTGGCTGTCCCAGTTCGTATGGTATAACTGGACGAAACGCACGCCGCGCTCGACCAGCCGGCGGGCGAGGAGACAGTTGCGGCCGAAGGACGGGGTGTCGCGGTCGACGCCGTAGAGCTTGAGCGTGGCGGCGCTTTCGGTGGAGAGGTCGATCAAGTCCGGCGCGCTGGATTGCATGCGCGAGGCCATTTCATAGGCGGCGATGCGGGTGTTGATTTCCGGATCCCCGGTTTCGACGGCGTGCTGCAGGTTCAGGTCGCGGATCGCGTCGATCGTCTGGCGCTGGCGTCCGGCGGTGATGCCCGCCGGGGTCGTGAGATTGAGGATTGGCTCGCCGTTGCCGCGAAACGGCACGCCTTGATACGTCGTCGGCAGGAAGCCGGAACCCCAGTTGACGGCGCCGCCGCGCGGCCCGCGCGGGCCGGACTGCAGCACCACGAACCCGGGCAAATCCTGACACTCGCTGCCGAGGCCGTAGTTGATCCACGAGCCCATGCTCGGTCGGCCAAACTGGCCGGAGCCCGTGTTCATGAAGAGTTTGGCCGGCGCATGGTTGAACAGCGTGGCGGCGCACGAGTTGACGATCGAGATGTCGTCGACGATGCCGGCGGTGTGCGGAAACAGTTCCGACACCCACGCCCCGCTCTGCCCGTGCCGGGCGAATTTGCGGCGCGTGCCCAGCAGCTTGGTGCCGTGGCTGCTGTCCATGAACGCGAACCGCTTGCCCGCGATCAGGGATTCGGGCACGGGTTGCCCGTTCAGTTCGATCAACCGCGGCTTGTAGTCGAGGAGTTCGAGCTGGCTCGGGCCGCCGGCCATGAAGAGATAAATGATGTTCTTCGCCCGCGGTGCGAAATGACTGGGTTTGGGCGCGAGCGGGTTGACAAGGGGTACGGCGGTCGCTCCCGCGCTCTGCTTTTCGAGCGAGGCCAGTGCGATGCCCCCGAGGCCCATCGCGCAGCGGCTCAGGAAATGGCGCCGGGTGAGCTGGCTCAGGTGCTCGGCGGGGGAAAGCGGATACATGGCGGCGGGACGGGGCACGGTCATTCGCGTGTGATGGTTTCGTCGAGATTGAGGAGCACCCGGGCCACGGTCATCCACGCGGCGCTCCGGCGGGCGTCGTCGTCGCCGTTGGCGGCGGCCACCTGCTGCTGGAAGAGGTCCACAAGTCTTTGGCGCTCGGCCGGCCGTGGCGCCCGGGCCACGCAGGCGCGGAAGGCAAAATCGATCTGGGCCGGCAGTGCCGCCGGGGCTTCCCGCTGCACCCGTTGCGCGAGCGCCTCGGCGAACTCCACGAACTGCTGGTCGTTGAGGAGCGTGAGCGCCTGCAACGGCGTGTTCGAACGCAGCCGGCGCGTGCAGGCGCTGAAGCCGTCGGGCCCGTCGAACACGGCGATCGCCGGATGCGGGGTCGAGCGCCAGAGATGCGTGTAGAGGCCGCGACGATGGCGGTCGTCGCCGGTGCTGGCACGCCATTCGCGTTTGCCCTGGCCGAGGACCATCACGCCGTCCGGTTGCGGAGGGAAAACCGGTGGGCCGCCGAGGCGGGGCGAGAAGAGTCCGCTCGCGACCAGCGCGGCATCGCGGACGATTTCGGCATCGAGCCGCAGGCGGGGCTGGCGGGCGAGCAGCTTGTTCGTCGGATCCTGGAGTTCGAGATCGGGCCGGGCGCGTGAGGCCTGCCGGTAGGTCGCGGACGTGAGGATCAGGCGGTGCATGGCCTTCATGCTCCACTGCTGCGCGACGAGTTCGGTGGCGAGCCAGTCGAGTAGCTCGGGATGCGTGGGCGGCGAACCCTGCGTGCCGAAGTCATTCTCGGTTTCGACGAGACCGCGGCCGAAATACTGCTGCCAGATGCGATTCACGAGCACGCGCGCGGGGAGGGGATTGGCCGGATCGACGATCCACCGCGCGAGGTCGAGCCGGTTGGGCTTCGCGGCCTTCAGCGGAGGCAGAATGGCCGGCGTGCCCGGTGCGACTTTGTCGCCGCGGCGCGTAAAGTCGCCGTTGATGAAGACGAAGCTTTCACGCGGCGCCGGGAGTTCGGCCATCACGAGGGTCGAGGGCGGTTTCACCACGTCGCGTTCGAGCTGCGTCAGCTTCTTGTTCCGGGAGAGGAACTCGGGATCGTCCGCGCGGAACGCCAGGTAAACGACGCGTCTCTGGGCCAGGGTCTCGCGCTCCCATGGCGCTTCCAAGGCGTCGCGCACGCTTTGCTTCAGCCGGCCGCGTTCCTCGGCGGAGCGCGATTGTGCCCAGGCCATGATGGCCTCGCCGTGCGGGTCCAGGTAGCGGGTGAGCTCCGCGCTTAACTCCGCGATCTCGCGGGTCAGCTCCGGTTTGGCCTCGATCTCGTCGGGAAATTCGAGGGTCCCGCCGGCCCCGCGGCTGAGGCCATGGCCGTCGTCGACCGTGTTGTTGAAGAACGCAAGGAGCTGGTAGTATTCGCGCTGCTTGATCGGATCGAATTTGTGGTCGTGGCACTGCGCGCAGCCGACGGTGAGGCCGAGCAAGGCGGTGCCGAGCGTGTTGACGCGGTCCAGGACGGCTTCGATGCGAAACTGCTCGAGATCGATGCCGCCCTCCTGGTTGATCTGGGTGTTGCGGTTGAAGCCCGTGGCGATCTTTTGCTCCACCGTGGGATTCGGGAGGAGGTCGCCGGCGAGTTGTTCGACCACGAATTGATCAAACGGCAGGTCGCGGTTGAGCGCGGCGACGACCCAGTCGCGGTATTTCCAGATCTGCCGCGGCGCATCGATGCTGTAACCGTTGGAATCCGCGTAACGCGCGACATCGAGCCACGGTCGGGCCCAGCGTTCGCCGAAGTGCGGCGAAGCGAGGAGTCGGTCGACCAGCCGTTCGTAGGCGTCCGCGCGGCGATCCTGCCGGAAGGCATCGATCTCCGCCGGCGTGGGCGGCAGTCCGATCACGTCGAGGCTGACGCGGCGCAGCAGCGCGAGGCGATCCGCCTCGGGCGACGGGGCGATGTGGTCTTCCTCGAGGCGCGCGAGAATGAAAGCGTCGATGGGATTTCGCGGCCAGTCGGTACGCTTTACCGCCGGAGCGGCCACGCGGGCGGGCGGGCGGAAGGCCCAGTGTTCGAACTTGCCCGGCTCCTCATCATCCGGCGCCGGCGCCCCGGCGGCCACCCACGCCTGTAGCAGCGCAAGCTGGGCCTCGTCCAATTCCGGCTTCTTGTACGGCATCCGCGGGATGTCCTCGTGCACGCCGCGCACGACTTGCATGAAAAGACTGTCCTCGCCGGCGCGCGCTTTCAGCGGCGCGATGCCGCTGTCGCCACCTTCGCGCAGGGCCTCCGCTGTGTCGGCCCGGAAACCGGATTTGGGATCGTCGGCGCCGTGGCAGCGCACGCACTGCTGCGTGAGGATCGGCTTGATGTCGCGGAGATAGTCCACCGCCGCGATGGACACCGCGGGGCCGAGCAGCAGGGTGCCGAATAATTTCAACCGGACGATCATTCAGGTGCGGATGGATTAAGTCGGGCGGCGGCGGGGAGTCGAGCGGCACGCCCGAGCCGAATCCAACCCGCGTTTCACGGCCGGGCGGCGCCCGGCCGGCCCACGCGCCGGTGCAACTCGTGCACCTTGCCGACGATGCGTTCCTCAACAGACTCCGCCCAACCGGCGTTGGCCTCGTAACCGCCTTCCTTCAACACGCGCACGCTCGGCATATAACCCGTGTAGTCGTTCGAGTAGCCCGCGACCCACACGGCTGCTTCCCCGGCGAGTTCGCGTTTCAACCGCAGCGAGTAGTCGACGACCACCTCGCTCCCGAGGGCGACGAGCGTGAGATCGTTGCCAAACGCGATCACCTGTACGGGATAGGAGTGCGACGGCTTGGCCTTCTCCGGCGCGTAATCGAGCATCACTTCCTCGTAGGCGGCGCGGATCGGGCCCCGCACTTCCCGCTTCGGGGTGAGGTTGGCCATCTCGGCGGAGTTCGCGAGGGCGCGCCCGTGGGCCCGCGCGAGATCGAGGTCGGTCAGGCCCGGGACGACGGCGGTGCCACGCGGATAGGGGTTTTGATCGCCGGCGCAGCCCATCAAAAACATCGCGGTGAAATTGGTGCGGTGGGCCTGCAGATATTCCTGGGCGTACCCCGCATAGTCGCCGCAGTAGTTGTAGGTGCCGAGGCAGGTGTTGTGGCACGCGTAGCCAAACAGCATCGCGCGCAGTTCGCCATTGGCCGCTTCGATGCGCAGCACCGGCACCTCGTGGTCGACCGGGCCGTCGGGATTCGGGCTGTTCTGGTACCCTTTCGGAGTGGGCAGGCGGCGATTCATGGCGAAGCCGCTCCGCGCCCGGTTCCATGTCAGGCGGGCCGGCTCGAGTTTTCCCAGCGCCTCGCCGATCACGCGGAAAATTTTCTCCTGCAGTTCCTGAGTATAGACGTAAGAGTCGCGCCGCCGCTGGTTGTCGAGGTCGTTGCCTTCCACCGGGAGCGTGCGGGTCGACGGACCGGAATGCGTGTGCGAGGCGTTAAGCAGGAGACTGTGCACGGGCAGCCCCAGCTCTTTCTGGGCGCGCTCCGCGATGTGGTGGTGGATCGGCTGGGTTACCCCGATCAGGTCCATCGTCACGATGACGAATTTTTGTCCCTGCTCGTCCTGCAGCGCGAGGGCCTTGGCGAACAGTTCCTGATACTTGCCCTCCGCGGGCCGGTTGCGGCCGGCGTATCCCGCCATCATCAAATTTTTCGTGGGCGTGATGACGATAGAGGCCGCGGCGGCCTTCCAGCGCAACGGCAGCGGCGCGGCTTTTGGGTCGGCGGCGAACAGACTGGCTGACCACAGCAGGGCAAGGGAGGCGATGACGGGGATTTTCATGGCGGTAAGAGGATCGAAGGGGAGTTGGCCTCCGAGAGTAGCATGGGCGGGGTCAGGCGGGTTGAAGACAAGTTCCGGAGTTCGATTCATCGTCGATCCCCCCGGGATCGGCGATCCTTTTTGCGGCGCGGCCGCTCCGCTGCGGTTTGCCCGGACGAACCCGGCGGACGGTTTAAGGCCCAGAGAAAATCGATGAGCGGATCGGGCGGGAAAGCCGGCCTCCCGGGGAAGTGCGTTCCGCGGCGGGTGCCGGTTGCATCACCCTATTTCGTGAACCTGCGCGGGGCGGAGGCGATCGGCGCGGGAAACTCGATGCCCCAGAGCGCAGGGTGCTCCTCCGGTTGGGAATCGACGCCAACGGCCAGGTGCTGAAACACGTCATCGAAGCGGAGGCTGCACTGCAGCCGGCGCTGCGTTTTGGAATCGATCTTGGGATTCACCACCATCGTCGCCTGCGTGAAGGGCGGGGCATTCTTGATCTTCGCGGCGGCGACGCGGGCCTGCTCCGGGCTGAGCGAACGGTCCTTGATGACGGCGTCGAGCCGCTCGAGGTCGGCCAGGGTGACGGGCCCCCAGAGCTTTTTCCACGCCGCGGCTTCGATGCGCGGGGCGACGATCTTCACGAAACGTTTGGCCGGGCCCTCCTGTCGCCAGAATCCGATGATAAGGACGAAGGGCTCGTCGATTTCGAACTGGCGCAGGGCATCGCCGAGGTCGACGGGCGTGCCATATTTCACCGCCTTGGGATTGACGGGCACCCGGCCGTGGGCGGTGTTCGTCGCGGCGGGAATATCCCACGGCTGCGTGTAGCTGGGCGGTTGGTAGCCGGCGAAAAACGTGTCGCGCACCCAACTTTCAAACACGAGCCCGTGCTGCTGCACCTCCTGCGCCGGAACGAAGCGAACGACCGTCAGCAGCAGTGCAACACGCAGCAACGGCAGCCAGCGCCGGGGGCGGGGACGGGGACGGACGGCGGTGAGATCGCGTGGCTCGATCATGCGCCTTTCTACCTGTCACAATCTATCGAGATTGGGGAGCCGGAATTGGCTCCGGGCCGGCGATGACCTTGGCCCGGTTCCGCCGCAAGGGTGGGATGGGCTTCGTCAGCCGCAGACCGTGGGTTGCGAGCGGCAGCTGCGCGCCACGACTTGCAAAGATCCCCTCCCGGATCCGTCGCATGCAGATCCGGCTTCCCATCGTTTGCCGGCAAGCGCATCTATTCCTCCGCCACGATTTCCGCCGGGCGCTGGCGGCGAGATTGCCGGCCCTTCCCCTCCCGTCCGCCCCGGTTTTTTTGCTCGAAAATGAAGACCCCAAAGCAGTTCAAAGGCTTTTCTTGTGCGCTCGCCGTTGTCGTTGGCGCCTTCTTCTGCGATCTCGGTTCGACCGCTTTGATTGCAAGGGGCGCTGAAAATGCGAAGCCGGCCGGCCGGAGCGCCATGGAGCCTTCGGTCTCCGGGCTGTCGGCGACATTTCGCGATGGCCAGGTGTTCCTGGTTTGGAAGGAGAGCCCGCTGCCCGCGGGGACCGTACTGAATGTCTACAGGCATTTCCGGCCCATCACCACCGGGACCCTGGCCGATGCCGTCCTCATCGGCCATCACGTCCAACCGGGCAGCGCGCGGGACTGGTGGAAAGATCCGTCTGCTTTCAAGCTCGGTGACGCACCGGGAACGCCGGTCGGGTTCGTCATCGGCGACGGACTTCCCCCGCTGGATCCGTCGGCCGGATTGTTTGTTCATACCGCCACCGCCGAGGAGGGCGACAAACAGTACTTTGCCGTTACGGTTTCGGATCCGAAGGGAGTGGAGAGTCGGAAGGTGTTGCAGGGGCAGAGCAGTTTGTTGCAGCCCGTCAGTCTGCTTAAAATGCCGGTTCAGGCGATCTGGGTGGGGCCGGGCGCGCCGCCGGTGGTTCCCGCCAATCTGCCGATTGTCGTCCGCCTTGCCGGCGGAGCCGGGCCCAACGATCCGAATTATAACTATCTGGCGTTCGGGGATGCCACCATGGGATGGCGGGAAAGCCTCTCGTTCAAATTCAAGATCATCTACGCGAACAATTGCCTCAATCTGTATCCTTCCGACCGGGTGTGGTACAATCGCAGCTTGGGCGGGCCGGTCGCTCATTTTCAAACCCCGGCGGGCATCGCGCTGCATTTCGGGTACAATTCCAAGATATACGATGAGGCCGCCATGAAGGACGGTACGATCGTCAATTATAACGAACGGCGCCTGTTGTGGACATTGGACTGGGTTCATCGCGCGTTCAAAACCGACCCGAACCGGGTTCACGTGATTGGTTCCTCGGGCGGTGGGGCGGGCCTGATGCTGGCGTTGCACCATCCCTCGGTCTTCGCCTCGGTGTGTGCGATGGTGCCGTGCGTCTCCTATGTCACCTCAACCGATCCGGACATGGCGGCGAATGATGCCTACACCAAGGTGCTCAGGCTGCTGGGTGGCGACTACGACGGCGGCGTTCCTTACGCGGCGGACCTGGGCGGCTTCGCGTATCTCGACGGTGTTTCCGGTGTGAAGCGAAATCGCGAACTGCCGTTCCTCGTGGTCGACCATGGTCGAAAGGACCGTCCCACGCCGTGGTCCAAGACGCCCGCGTTTTACCGCGCGCTGGACGAGCACAAGGCGGGCTTTGTTGCCTGGTGGGACGATGGCGAGCACGCCACGGCCGGCAAGGGCGCGCCGGAAGACGTCCGGCAGAAGATGACCGTCGACTACCTGCTGCAATTTTCCAAGGCCACGAGTTTCCCGGCGTTCAGCAACTGCTCGGACAACAAGGATCCGGGTCACGGCAATCCGGCAGAAGGGGACATCGTCGGCTGGATGAACCGCGGCTTCAAATGGAAGGAGATTGTCGATACCGAACGGCGTTACGCCATTTCGATTCAGATGACCCATTCCGACGTGAAATATCCCGTCACCGCGAATGTTACGCTGCGTAGTCGGCAGAGGTTCAAACCGGGTGCGAATCAAGCGGTCACGGTGGTCATTGACCAGGAACCCGCCCGGGAAGTTTTTCCCGATGAGAACGGCGTCGTGACGGTGCCGGCAGTGGTCTTCCCTTCACCGGAATATCGCCGGATCGAAATTGCCTATAGATAGGGCGGAACGCAGCTCCGCGGCCGCCCCGGTTTCAAGGAAGGCGCGCCGCCAAACCCGCCGAAACCTTTTCCGGCTGGCGGGGTCGCGGGCGCCCGCCCGGCGGACCGGCCTGACCTTCACCGGAGGCGAGATTTCATCTGGCATGAATCGCCTAGAAAAGTAAGCCGCACTCGCGATGGTTGAGCGTTGCCCCGCATTTTCCAATCGATGCAGCAGGAGCGAGCCCGAGAGGATCAACGGTTGCTCCGACGATCATGCGGTGAACGCGAACGGGGTGCCGCGTCCGCTGGCGAGCGCCCGCTGATAGGCGGCAACGGCGACCGCCGCGTCCTGCAGGGCGGTGCCCGTCGAATCGAAAACGATGATCTCGTCGGCGGAAATTCGGCCGGGCTTCAATCCCGCGATGACCTGGCCCAGTTCCGCCCGCACCTGATCGACGCGCATCAAACCCGCCGTCAGCGCGTGGTGGAGATCGCCGACCTCGGCGCACTGTGCGACCAGATCGCAGACCACGGCATTTTGGGCGAGCAGGCGGGGATCGACTTCCTGTTTGTCCGGGCTGTCGCTGCCGATCGCGGCGACCAACGTGCCCGGTTTCACCCAGCCCGCTTCGATGAAATATTTTTTCGCCGGCGTGCAGGTGACCACGACGTCGCTTGCGGCCAGCGCGGCGGGCAGGGATTCGGCGGGCTTCACCGGCAGGCCGAATTCACGGCTCATCGTCGCGGCAAAGTCCGCGGCCCTCGCCGCGTCACGGCTCCACACGTAAATCTGCTCCAGCGGGAGCACGGCCGCCAGGGCGCGCACCTGGATGCGCCCCTGCACGCCGCATCCGCAGACGGTGGCGACTTTCGCGCCGGGTCGCGCCAGATGGCGGACGGCGACCGCAGTGGCCGCGCCCGTGCGGAGAATCGTGACATCGCGCGAGTCGAGCACGGCGAGCGGGCATCCGTTCGCCCCGTCCGCGAGATAGATCAGCCCCTGGATATTCGGCAGGCCGTGCCGCGCCCGGTTTTGAAAAAAGCCGCCGTTGGCCTTGAGGGTGAAATAGGTGCGGCCACCGGCGCGCAGTCCACCTGCCTTGACGTGAAACTCGCCGCCGTCGGCGTCCACGTGCATCAAGGCGGGGGGCAACGATTCGCCGCGCGCATGGGCGGCGAACGCCGCCTCGACGGACGTGATGCTGGTTTCAAGGGAGAGCAACGATCCGATGTCGCTGCGATTGAGCAGGAGAGGAACGGGTGGGGTGAAGGGCGGCATCGGAGTGAAAAGGCCTGGCCAGGCGGCCCGAGTTAAATTTTGAAGCCGGAAAAATCAGCGGCGTGGTTTCGTGGGATCGAGGACCCGACCCGGTAAGGCGAGGGTGCGGCGGTCGCCGTCGATGACCGCCTGACCGTTTACGAGCACGTATCGGAGGCCTGTCGCGTAGACACTGGGCTCCATGAGCGTCGTGTTGTCGCGTAAGTTCGCCAGATCGATCACCGCGATGTCGGCCTTCATGCCCGGGGCGATCCGGCCGCGGTCCAGCAGACCGAGGATGCCGGCCGGCAGGCTGCTGCATTTGCGGACGGCTTCCTCGAACGAATCGATTTTCAAGACCCCGCTGAAATAGGCGAGACGGCGCGGGAACGTGCCGAAAAAGCGCTGGTTCGTACCGAGGAATTTCGCGATGCCCTGCGCGTCCTCCGGCAGCACGATCCGCCCGTCGGTGCCGACGGCGCACCACGGCTGCGCGAAATAGGTCATCACATCGCGCTCGTCCATGCTCACCGCCCGGAGCTTGGCCCCGCCGGCCTTGTGGGGGTTCCCTTCGAGTTGCAGCGCGATGATCAGGTTGGTCAGCCCCAGCAGGCGCTTCGCCATGAGCTGGGCCAGGGTTTGGCCGACGTACGTGGGATCCGGATATTCCAACACGTGGATGTTTTCCGCGCCGCCCTTGAGCGCGACGCTGTTGGCGATGTCGCGTTCCAGCCGGGAGCGGGCATCGTCCTTCGTCAGCGTCTGCTTGAGTGCGGTGACGTAGTCGAAGGTGTCGCGCGGGTCGTTCCACGGCATCTTGTCCTTGCCGACCGCCCACGCGGGCAGGGGCACGAAGTCGCCGTCGGAACCCGCGCTGACATAGGAGTAGCTGTCGATGTAGATGCGCAGGCCCCGCGCGTGGGCGGCGTCGATCCGGGCGACATATTCGGCCGCGTGTCCCCGATAGCCCGGGCCCCAGCCCTTCATGTGGGTGATGAGGATCTTGACGCCGGTTTGTTCCGCCACGGCGAGGCTTTCATCCAGCGCCTCGCTGAGCGTGGGTGGTTTCACGCCGACATCGACGCTCGGCTGATACCACATCGGAGCGGAGCCCTGGCTCCGCTGGTGCGCGTGATAGAGGCCGTTGTGCGCGGCCAGGATTTTGGCCAGGCCCACGAGCTCGGTCGTGCTGGCATAACGTCCACTGCTGTACTCCAGCCCGAGCGAAAGGCCAAAGGAACCATTCTCCTCCAGATCCCGCAGCAACAGCGCCTGCATGCGGGTGATTTCTTCGGGCGTAGCGGGGCGATTTTGATCGTTGCCCAGCACGGCCGGCCGGAGACCCATGTGTCCCGTCATGAGCGCGACGTTCAGGCCGATGCCCAGCCGGGTGAATTCGGTGCGCTGTTGGGCCAGGGGCACAAATTGCATTCCGTCCGGGTTGATCACCGCCGTGGTGATGCCCTGCGTGACGTAGTTTTGGGCGGCCCGGTAGCGGACGTCCGGCGAAAACAGGCCCGGGCCGACCAGCGGGTTGTCGACGCCCTTCGTGTCGGCCAGATGCCCGTGCAGGTCGATGAAACCCGGGGTGACGATCAGACCGGTGGCATCGACCGTTCGCGCCGCCAGATCGGGGGCGTCGAGACGACCGACAGCGGCGATCGTATCGCCGATGATCCCGATGTCGGCGCGGTAGCGGTATTGGCCGGTACCGTCGACGACGGTACCGTTTCGGATGACGAGATCGTAAACCGGTGCCGCGGCGGCCGCGAGGCCGAGTTGGAAGAAAACCAACGCCAGCCCGGCGCCGCGCGGCTTCATTGGGCGCGGGCCAGCGCCGCCACCTCGGCCGGCGTCAGCGCCGCTTTGTAGACGCGAACGTCCCTGGCGGTGCCGTTGAAATAGTCGTGCTGGCCAAAACCGATCAGCAGCGGAACGTTGTTCGACAGGTTGTACTTCGCCGGATCGAACTCGGTGGAACGGGCCACGACCTTGCCATCGACATAGAGGCTGAGCCGGTTGCCATCGCGCACGGCGGCGATGTGGCGCCAGCCGGACGGCAATTCCTGATCGTAGGTCGCGCTTTTGCCGGCCTCGAACGAGCGGACGTGACCTGACGGCAGCGTGCCGGTGAAGAGCTTGCCGTCGAAAACCGCCATCGACCAGGCGCGGCGGTACTGGACGTTGGGCGAGGTGTCGACGCGGCCCATGGACGTCCAGCGGTTGTCCCCATCGTAGCGGTAGATTTCCGCCAGCGGCAGGGTGCCGACGTAGAGTTTTCCGTTGTACCCATTGGGCCCCATGACCTCCTCGGCGTTGCCGAGCCGGCCGGTGCTGACCCAGTGATTGTCGCCCTCGTGCCGGTAGACGGTGCCGAACTCCCAGGTGCCGGCGAAATGTTTGCCCTGATAAATGCCCTGGCCGTAAACCTGCGTCGAGTTGCCGAGGCGGCCGGTGTGCGTCCATTTCTCGCCATCGAAACGATAGACCGCGCCCTCGTCGTAGCCGGACGCGTAGATGGCACCATCGCGCACGATCAATCCCTCGGGGCGCATGCCGCCCGGGGAGCCGAGCGAGGTCCACTGCGTGCCGCCCTCGTAGCGGAAGAGGCCGGGTTGATAAAAACCGGTGACGTACAACTTGCCGCGAAACACGGCCATGCCGTTCACGCCGTCGATCCCGAGAATTTGCCCGAGGTCGACCCACTTGCCGTTTTCATAGCGAAACACCTTGCCGCCGATGTGGTGCGCGAGCGTCGGCTCCAGCGCGGAGTAGTGCAGCAGCACGCGCGAGACGCCGACGTAGAGGTGGCCGTTGTAGCTCGCCATGGCGGTGACGCCGTTGCTCTTCCACGGCTCGCCGAGGTCGTCCCATTTTTCGCCGCCGGCATAGCGGAACACGTGACCGTGGTCGTCGTTCGTGCGGCCTTCGACCGTGCCGGCGTAGAGATTGCCCTGATGCACCGCCAGCGAGTGGACGAAGATCGCCTTGCCGAGCCGGCCGCGGTCGGTCCACGCCGCGTCCTGCTGGGCATGATCGATCCCGAAATGAAGGTTGCGGTAGTTGGCCTGGCTGCCCGTGCCGGCGTTGTGCTGGATCGTGAGGTTGATGCCGGTGCGGCGCTCGGGGTCGTATTTGTTGAGCAGGTCGCCCAGCGTGTCGTCGAGGTCCTTTTCCGTGCGCACCCAGAGGGCGAGGGTGAAGTTGCCCGCGCCGACATCGAGGGCCGGGGCGGAGGGGATCTCGATGCGGCTCGCGCGGCCGTCGAAGAGCGCGCCATCGCGGCTGAAGCGCACGCCATGGGCAGCGCCGTGATTGCCGGCGCCGGAAACATCCTGGGCGTTTTCGAGCAACGGCCAGTGGCCGGCGAGCCGGGCATCGGCGGCGGCGGCCGGCGAGTAAACGCCGAGAACCAATCCGGCGACGACGGAGGCAAGGGAGATAATGCGGGAGCGGAGGAACTTCATGGGTGGAGAAAACGAAGAGGGAAGCAGATGCCGAAGGGACGGCGAAAAAACCTAGGCTGACCGTAGCCCGGCGAAAAACACAAAACGACACGAAAACCGTGGCCGCGAGCTGAGTGGATTCCGTGGGTGACTCCGATTGCGGGGATGGAATCGCAGTTCCGCGCGGAACGCGTTACGGCCGGCCGGAAACCGGCGTCAGACGCAGCTCGCGCAGGTCCATCAACGCTTCGCCGAGCTTACCGGACGGTTTGAGCGCGAGTTCCTGACGGCCGGTCTCCAGGCGGATGCGGCCGATATTCGCGGCCTTGAAGGATTCCCAGCCGCCGCTCGGCGCCACGCGACCGGAAAGCGTGTGCGCACCCGCGCTCAGGGTGTACGGACCGTTGGCCGATTTGTCGCTGACGGACCATTCCATCTGCACGTCGTAGTCGCCGGCGGCGGTCACGTTGACCTCCCACGCCACATGATCGGCGCTGGTCCACCAGCCGAAGGCCTTGAATTCGGGCATGTATTTGATTTTCGGGCCGTAGGGCGTCGCGGCGGCGGCGGGCAGCACGAGCGTGCCATCGGCCGAGGGAACAACCAGCCGCGGTTCATTGCCCGCCACGCGGGTTGCGGGCTTGGCGGCGGCGCGCCGGCCGCCGGCGGTGGCCACGAAAGCCACGAGGTCGGCCATGGCTTGGGGATCGATGGCTCCCTCCAGGCCGTCCGGCATCAGGGAACGGCGCGTGCTGGTGATCGATTTCAAGCCGCTGCGCAGGATGACTTGCTCCGTGCCGTCGATGCCCATCAGCGTCACGCTGTCGCCGGCCTCGCCCGCGAGCATCCCGGCCAGCGTCCGTCCATCGGTCGTTGAGGCGGTATAGAGGAGATATTTGTCTTCGAGCGCGCGATTGGGATCGAGGATGTGGGTGACCAGATAGGGGCGGCTGTGATCGCTGAGGGCGCCGAGATCCGGGCCGACGGCGCGGCCGCCGGTTTCGGGCAGTTGGTGGCAGATGCTGCAGGTGTTGCTGAACACTTTTTTGCCCCGGGCCTCGTCGCCCTGCAGGTTGGTCATCGCGGCCAGGTAGCGATCAATGACCTTTTGCCGGTCGAGGTCGGTCGAACCGAAGATGGCGAGTGCCCGCGTGGCAATCCGCGGATCGGCGTGCTGCGTGAGCGCGGCCCGGCGGCTGGTGTCGATGCCGGCGATCATGCCGCGATTGGCATCGATGCGATTCAGGAGCGGCGTGGCCCACTGGGCGCGGCTGGTCAGCAAATCGAGCACCGCGGCGCGGACTCCCGGCGCGTAATTGTCCCAACTGGCGATCAGGCGCTGGGGAATCGCGGGGAGATTCAGGTTGCCGACGGCCCTGACCGCGGCGAGTTGCAGCGCTTCGGGCGACGGCGGGGCGATCAATCCCGCGAGCGCAGCGAAGTCATCCTCCTGCCGGTCGAAACCGCGGCCGAGGAGCGCAACGGCGGCATTCCGCTGTTGGAGCGCCGCCTGCGCGTCGGGCGCGATCTTCCGGGCGGCATCGATAAGCGCGGCCGCGGCGTTGAGCGCCGCCGTCATCGGTCCGTCCGCGTTGGATCGCAGCTGGGCGAGTGTCTTCCGATTGCGGCCGAGGGTGTCGAGCAGCTGGGCCATGTCCGCAAACTGGCTGGCGGGATATGCCGGAGTGCGCGGCGCGCTGATCGTCGTGAGCACATCGGCCAGGGCCTTGTTGTTCTGGGTCGCGATGGCGATTTCGATGAGCGTGCGGTTGGCCCCGCCGTCCGCATTCATCTGCGAGAGCATCGTGTCGGCGTGCGGCAGCGCGGAACTCATCGCCGCGGCGAGGATCAGGGGATCCTCGGCCTTGCGGACCAATTGGGCGAGGGCCCGGCCGGCGGCGGGGCTCTTCCATTCGCCGAGGCTGTAGGCGACCTGCTGCCGCACGGCGGCGTCGGGATCGTCGACCAGCGCGGTCAGACCGGAAAGGAGCTCCGGGTTCGAGGCGGCAAACTTTTCACTGAGCTGCACGGCCTGCCGGCGCACGCCGGCGTGCCGGTCCTTCAGGGCGCTCGCCACGGCCGCTGGCGTCAACGCGCCGGTCGTCTCGAGGCTCCACAGCGCCTGCGCGCGCGTTTGCGGCAGCGCGGCTTCGCGGGAAAGGCTTTCCAGCGCGGCGGTGGCCGACTTTTCCTGGCGCCAGGTCAACTGCTGCTGGGCGAGGTCGCGCACGGTGCCGTTGGGGCTCTTGAGCGCTTCAACCAAACCGGCGGCGTCGGCCCGGTCGAGACGGGGGACGCTGCGCAGGGTCGCGGTTTTTGGGTAGACCCGGTAGATGCGGCCCTTGTCGGAACCCGCTCGCAGGTCGCCCAGCGTCTTCTGCCATTGCTCCGGAATCCAAGTCGGGTGTTCGATGACCAGCCGGTACATGTCGACCAGATAGAGGGCGCCGTCGGGGCCGGTGCGGGCGTTGGTGAAGCGCGACCAGTTGTCCGACGAGGCGAAAAATTCCGAGGTCTGCTCCTGCGGCGCCCGCTGGCTGGTGAAGGTGACGCCGGAGGGCTGGACGATTTCGCGATGCACCAGATTGTGGACCGGCTCGCAGATGAACGCGTTGCCGGCGTACCCCGAGCCGAGCAGGTCATCCCGGTAGATCATCGTGCCGCAGGCGGAGGTGAACCGGTTGGCGCCGAAGGCATCGTTGAAGCGAGCGATGGTCTGGCTCGTCGGGTAGATCGGGGCCGCGCCGGGGATCTTCGAGACCGTGATGGTCGAGTTGGGCGGCGCGAGGAAGCGGTTGCGACGGAGATAGCGGTCTTCGAGGGCGTAGTGCCAGAGGGGGTTGGAATTGTTGCCGCCAAACCAGTTGCCCCAATCGTCGCGGTTGCGCCCGTATTGGGTCCGGCCCGCGAGCGGGTCGAATTCGCCGGTGTCGGGATTCGTGCGCAGATCGCGCTGACCGAGGACGAGGGTCTGCCCCGTCCTGACCGAAACCACGGTGCCGCCGCTGTCGCCGTTGGCATGGTAGACCCAGCCATCGAGGCCCCATTGCAGGCTGTTGACCCGGTGCTGCTGGTTGCCTTCGCCGAGGCCGGTGAAGCGTTTCTCGATCAGGTCGGCCTTGCCGTCGCCGTCGGTGTCCTCGAGGTAGAGGATGTTGGGGGCGGCGGTCACGAGCACGCCTTTGCGCCACGGCATGACGGATGAGGGGAAATTGAGGCCTTCCGCGAAGACCGTCGACTTGTCATAGCGCCCGTCGTTGCGGGTCGATTCGAGGAAGCGGACGCGGCCGCCGGGTTTGCCGTCAACGCCGTTCGGATAGTCGGTCATCTCCACCACCCACAGGCGGCCGTCGGCGCCCCAGGCGATATCGATCGGGTCCATGACGAGCGGCTCGGCGACGACCAGCTCGACGCGCATTTCGGCCGGCACGGTGATCGCGGCCAGGGACTCCGCCGGCGTCCGGGCGGCGGGCAGTACCACGTTGGGCGGCGGGGCGATCTGTTCGTAGGCGGCCAGCGGCAGGGACGTGCCGAGAACCAGCCCGAGGCCAAGGACAAGGCGGTGGTGGAGGATCATGGTGGTAAATTTGGAGTTTCGAGGGAGGCCACCGCTGCGGCGGGGGCAGGGAGAAAACGGGAAAATCATTAACCAGCTTTTCGGCGATAGGAAACTGGATTTATCGGGAAGGGTCAGCCGGCGGCAAGGGTCCGATCAAGGATCGTCCGGCCGGTCGGAAAATCACGAAAACCTGGCGGCTTCGCGCCGTGGTTTCAAATTCCCGAGGCCGTCATGCGACGGCCTTTTTTATTTGCGATGATACCCAACCCCGCGAAGGGCGCTTCGAATCCGTGAGGGCGCGAAGCCAGCCGCACGGCAGTGGAAGCGGGGAACGACGGCTCGATTTCTATTTGTAGACCATGAGTTGACTAATAGGGGACTGAGTGAGGCGGATGAGCGGAGGTGGTGAGCGGGAAACTCTGGTTGCAAAACGAAACGAGGGCAGGGGTGGCAGGGGAAGGGCGGAGCGGAGACGGTGCGCGGGATCGGCGAGAGTGCGCGGGCATGGGGCCGGCGGGCCGTTGGCTTCAACGTTGACCGGGCGGGCGCCAGCCTTCACCGGTAGGCCAGAGTTACTGCGCAGAAATCCTCAGACAATCCATCCTCCCCATGTCCTCGACCCCGACCCCACGGCGCGTGACGCGTCGCAATTTTATCCAACTCGCGGGGGCCGCCGGCGCTGGCGTGCTCGGCTTCCCGGCGATCCTGCGCAGCCAGTCGCCCAACAGCCGGCTCAATGTGGCGGTCATCGGCTGCGGCGGCCGGGGCGCGTCGAATTTTGCGGGCGTGCTCGGCGAAAACATTGTTGCCCTCTGCGATGTGAACGAGGTGAACCTGCTCGCCGGAGCCGCGAAGGCCCCGGGAGCGAAACAATTTCGCGACTTCCGGAAGATGTACGACTCGCTGCGGGATTCCGAGTTCGACGCGGTCGTCGTGTCGACCACCGAGCACACCCACGCATTCGCGACACTGCCGGCGCTCAAGCGGAAGAAACACGTTTACTGCGAGAAACCGATCACGCGCGACGTCCACGAAGCCCGGGTGGTGCGGGAGGCGGCGCTCGCCGCCGGGGTCGCCACGCAGATGGGCACGCAGATTCACGCCGGGACGAATTACCGCCGCGTCGTCGAGCTCGTGCAGAGCGGCGCCATCGGGCCGGTCCGCGAAGTGCACGTCTGGGTCAATCGCACGTGGGGTTGGCAGTCGCCCGATGACGCGAAGAAATACGACCGGGTGAGCACGCAGGAGCGGCCCAAGGAGGCGGACCCGGTTCCGCCGGGGCTCGACTGGGATTTGTGGATCGGGCCCGCGCCGTGGCGGCCGTTCAACAGCGTCTACATTCCCGGCAACAAGTGGTATCGCTGGTGGGATTTCGGCAACGGGACGATGAGCGACCTCGGGTCGCACTACAACGACCTGCCCTTCTGGGCGCTCAATCTCGATGCGCCGCTCACGATCGAGGCCGACGGTCCGCCGCCGCATCCGGAAATCGCGCCGGCGACGATGAGCGCCACCTATCATTACGGAGCCCGCGGCTCGCGGCCGCCGGTGAAGGTCGTATGGTATCAGGGCCAGATGAAGCCGCCGGCATGGATGGCCCGTGAAATCCCGCAATGGCCGGACGGCCACCTGTTCATCGGCGACAAGGGGATGCTGCTCTCCAACTACTCCAAGCACGTGCTGCTGCCGGAGGAAAAATTCAAGGGCTTCATCCCGCCGCCGAAAACGATTCCGGATTCGCTCGGCCACCACCAGGAATGGATTCACGCCTGCAAGACCGGCGCGCCCACGACCTGCCACTTCGGCTACAGCGGGCTGCTCACCGAGGCCAACCATCTGGGCAATGTCGCCTATCGCGCGGGCCGGAAGATCGAGTGGGACACGAAGACGATGCGCATCCGCAACGCGCCCGACGCCGAGCGATTCTTGCGGCGGAGCTACCGGCCGGGTTGGACCCTGGCATAAATTCCCGCGGCGCGCCCGGTTGGCCGGGCGCGCCGGTTTCTGTCCCGGGAAAGGATTACCCCAACGGGGAGGCCGTTGCACCGGATCGTTTTTGCCAGAGAGCGAAAACGATGGCTCCGGACGCGAGCACGCCGAGGCCGATCAGCAGCAGCGTCAGGCCCGATGTGGCCCAGAGAAAAATCCAGCCGATGAGCGCGAGCAACGCCGGCATCGGATAGAGCCACATCCGGAAAGGCAGCGGCACGTCGGGCCGCCGGGTCCGCAAAATGTGCAGGGCTGCAATCTGGCCGATGAATTGTACGGCGATGCGCACCGTGACGGCGCCCTCGATGACCGTTTGCAACGGGACGTAGCAGAACACGGCCGTCAACGCGCCGATGGCCAGCAGCGACACGAGCGGGTAGCGACCTTCGGGGTGCACGTAGGCGAAGATCCGGAAGAAATCGCCCTGGCGCGCCGCGGCGTAGGGGATGCGCGAGTAACCGAGCGTGATCGCAAACAGGGAGGCCGCCGCCGTCCAGATTACGAGCCAGGTGAACGCCACCGCCACCCCGCGCCCGAACAGTTTTTCCATGAACAGCGCCGCGATGTTCTCCGACTTCATCGCCTCCTGCCACGGCACGACGGCGATGATGGAGAGATTCATCGTCAGGTAGATCGCGGCGATCGCGAGGACCGAGATCAGGATCGCGCGCGGAATGGTCCGGGCCGGTTCGCGGACCTCGTCGCCGAGATGGCAGATGTTATAGTAGCCGAGGTAGTCGTAGACCGCGATGCGCATGGCCCCGCCCATCGCGATGAGCCACGCGGTGTTCACCTCGAAGGCATGGGGTGGGAAGGTCAGGAGCGAGGCGTCGAAGTGGCACAGGCCGGCGACGATGACGATGAGCACCGTGACGAGGGTGCCCGCGCAAAATGCGACGCCGACCCAGCCCAGCACGTCGATTTTTCGGCAGAGCATCAGCGTGACGCCGACACAGCCGAGGGCGGCGACCGTTTTCATGCCGCCCGGCACGCCCCAGCCGGCGAGGGCGGGCTCCAAGCCAGGCAGCGCATATTTCAAGTACTCGATCGTGCCGATGTAGCCCGACGCGACCTCGAGCGTGCCGCTGACGAGGAATTGCCATATGAACAGGAACGGCACGAGCCGGCCCCAGCGATAACGGCCGAAGATCTCGCGCAGAAAATGGTAGCTCCCGCCGCTGCCGGGCAGCGCGGCGCCGAGTTCCGCCCACACCAGGCCGTCGCAGAGCACCAGCACCGCCGCGACCACCCACGCGATCATCGCCTGCGGACCGTTCATCGTGGCGATGAACAGCGGGATCGTGATGAACGGACCGATCCCGACCATGTTCGCGATGTTCAGGGCGGTGGCCTGGAGCAGGCCGAGGCCGCGGACAAGGGGCGGTGGCGTGCGGGAGGGATCCGGCTCCGGGCGAACGTTCATGGGGCGGGGAAATGCATCCCATCTCGAGGCCGCCTTCAATTCATTTGACGGAGGCCCGGGCCATTCAGCGCGCCGGGTGCACGATGGCGATGATTCGAAAGCAAAAACCCCGATGTCCGCAGGGGGGCACCGGGGTCGGTAAAATAAAACCCCGCTCCGCGTTCGGAGCGGGGTGAATGATCAGGGCTGGTTCACTTCGCCGGCGGCCTTGGCGAGTTCGGCGTCCGTCCACGGGGTGGCACGGTCGCCGGCTTCACGGCGCACGCGCGCCACATCGGCCGGTTCGACTGCGGAGGCCGTGTTGCCGAAAGAGCGACGGACAAAGGTGATCACGCCGGCGAGTTGTTCGTCGTTCATGTTGGCGAGCGGCACCATCGGGGCGGGGAAGCCGGGCGTGCCCTGTTTGCCGTGCAGCACGATGCGGATCGTGGCGTCGGGAGAAACGGCGTTGGCCCAGCGGCCTTCCTTGAGCGAAGGCGCCAGATCGGGCCGGCCGAGGCCGTCGGGTTGATGGCACGCGGCGCAGAGTCCGTAGGTGGTCTTGCCGGACTCGAACAGCGCTTGCTGGGCCGACGTGAGGGGCTGGGCCCGCGGCCGGCGGGCGGCAGCCGCCGCGCGCTGCCCGATGTTGGCAACCGCCGTGGTCGCGGTGCGGCGTACCCAGGCGTCGGGCGCGTCGGCGGCCAATTGCTTCAGCTGGGCCTCGGACAGCCCGGTTCCCCGGACTTTGGTGGCACCCCGCATCAGGGCGAGCCGGCATAGCTGCGGAATGCGTTTGTCCTTGATCGCCGCGACCAGGGCGTCGCCGCCCGGTCCGCGGGCGAGGACGATGTGGGAGGCCGTGCTTTCGAGCAGGCCTTCCGCGCCGAAGGGGAAGTCGCGGCCGGAAACAATGCGGTTTTGCAGGTTCTGCAGGACTTCGACCTCGTGACCGCGCAGGGCGATCAGCAGGCCGTCGGTGAGCGAGGGATGTTCGGCGGCGCGGGGCAGCAGGCTCCAGAGCAGGCTGCGCACGGAGGCACGATCGACTCCACCCACGGCCAGCGCCAGGTTGGCGAGCACCATCGGCTCCTCGGTCGGAGCCCGGGCGGCGAGGACGGCGAGCAACTTTTCGCCGGCCGGTTGGCGGAGCGTCGGTGCCGCGGCCTGAATGGCCGCGATCCGCACATGCGAGTCCGGGTCGGCGAAAGCGCGCTCCAAGTCGGCGGGCGTGAGCACGTCCAGCCCCTCGAGACACCAGAGGGCGGAGACCCGGTCCCGCGGCTTTTGAGCCTTGGCGAGGAGATCCCGCAGGGCCGGAGCGAGGGCGGCCGAGCCCGAGTCGACGATGCGGCGCTGCGCGGTGTCGCGCGTCCAGCCGTTCTCGTCGGTGAGGAGTTTGATCAGCGCCGCTCCATCCGCCTTGGCGAAATCGGGCGTCTTCGCGAGCGGTCCGCCCTCATACACCACACGATAGATGCGGCCCATGCCCCACAGGGGCTTGTTCAGGCCGCGTTTCAAATACTGGTCGCGGAGCCACGTCGTGATGAACTCGTAGCCCTCGAGCATGCCGCGGTAGTAGTCGACCACGTAGAGGGCCCCATCGGGGGCGTTGGCGAGATACACGGGCCGGAAGCGCTCGTCGGTCGAGGCGAGGAACTCCGTGTTGAGGTAGGCGTTCTGCGCGGTGAGCCGCCCCTCGGCCTCAAGGAGGAGATTGCGCTTCACCATGTTGCCTTCGGGGGCCGGCACAAAAGCGTTGCCGTTGAACGCGGCCGGGAAGTTGGTGCCGCGGTAAATCAGCGAAGCCGATGCCGCGGAGAACGTGTTCAGGGAGCCATTTTCTTTCAACTGGTTCTTCATGTAGCCGCGATTGACACCCGTGTTGGGCCGGATCGGGAACGTGGATTGGTCGGTCGCGACCTGGAAGCGCACGCCGTGTTGCGTCACGCGTTGGTCGAGTCCGCCGATATAGTGGGACGGGACGAAATCGCCGCGGAGCTGATCGCTGTTGGAGGTGTAGAAACGCCGGCCGAAATCGTCCTGGGTGAGGCCCCATTGGCCGACCTGCGGGACTGGCTCGCGGCGCCATTCACCACGGGCGTTCATCCGCCAGCGCCAGCCGTAGCTCGCGTTGTAGAGCCAGTTGTCCTTGCCCCAGAGAAGACCGTTCGGGCTGCCTTCGACGTTCGGGATCGTGCCGAAATGATCGTCCAGCGATTTTTTCTCATCCATCACGCCGTCCCCGTTGGTGTCGCGGGTCAGCCACAGGTTGGGCGGATCGCCGATCAACACCTGGTCGCGCACGAAGCCGATCGCCCGGGGGACGTCCATGTTGTCCCAGTAGACGGTGCGCTTGTCCATTTTGCCGTCGCCGTCGGTGTCTTCGAGCATGACGACGCGGCCCTTGGGGCGCTCGGGCGCCGGCTTGTCCTTTTCGAGGTAGATCGGCAGCTGGTCGATGATCTCGGAAATATTATAGGCGGAGAGTTCGGCGACCCACACCCGACCGCGCGGGTCGAAGGCCATCATCACGGGGTCGCGCACCAGCGGCTCGGCGGCGACCAGCTCGATCCGAAAATGCGGGGGCAGCACGAAGGTGCGCAGGGCTTCCGCGGGCGAAAGGGGCGGAGCGGGCGGAATCTCGATTTCCGGATTCGGCGACTGCAGGGCGTCGGTGCCGTGATCGCCGAGTTGGGCGCGGCCCGGGAGGACAAGCAGCAGCTCGGCGGCGACGACAGTTGCGACCCAAAACCATTTGGAACGGCGGTGCGGATTCATACGACAGGTAGTTTTCCAGGATTGGTGCGATGCACGCGGAGGCGATGCGCGCCCGCGTGATGGTAGAGGGGATTTTTTTCGCGCACGCCGCGGGTGAAGTCGAGTGTCAATCGGGACGCTCCGGGCGCGGCGGGCGCCTGCGCCCGCCCGGCCTCCGCGCCGGAGGCCGGGCGCGAGCGAACCGGGGATTCCACCGGTCGCGCCCGTCGGGTTGGGGCTCCGCGGCCGCGGTCAATTCGCCTCGCCGGTGGCCGCGGCGAGTTCCGCATCCGTCCACGGTTGGGTCCGGTTGAGGGTCTCGCTGCGCACCCGCGCAATATCGGCTGGCTCCACAAACGGCGCGCTGTTGCCAAAGGAGCGGCGGACGAAGGTGAGCACGCTGGCGAGTTGTTCGTCGTTCATGTTGGCCAGCGGCACCATGGGCGCGGGGAAACCAGGCGTGCCCTGTTTGCCGTGCAACACGATGCGGATCGCCGCATCCGGCGAAACGGCGTTGGCCCAGCGTCCGTCCTGCAGCGACGGGGCCAGATCGGGCCGGCCGAGGCCGTCGGGCTGATGGCAGGCGGCGCACAGGCCGTAGGTGGTCCTGCCGGCTTCGAACATCGCCTGCTGCCCCGGCTTCAGGGGCCGGCTGGCCGGGCGGCGGGCGGTCCGGGCGGCGCGCTGGCTGAGGGCCGCGGCGGCCTCGGCGGCCGTGCGGCGCACCCACGCGTCGGGCGCGGCGGCGGCCAGTTGCTTGAGTTGGGTTTCCGACAGCGACAGACCGCGGATTTTCGTCGCACCCCGCATCAGCGCGAGGCGGTGCAGTTGCGGGATACGCCGGTCGGTGATCGCCGCGGTCAGCGCGTCGCCGGCGGCTCCGCCCGCCAGCCCGAGATGGCCGGCCAGGCTTTCCAGCAAGCCCTCGGCGCCGAACGGAAAGTCACGGCCCGAGACAATACGCGCCTGCAATTTTTGCAGGATCTCCACCTCGTGACCGCGCAGGGCGATCAGCAGGCTGTCGGAGAGCGAGGGGTGTTCCGCGGCGCGGGGGAGGAGATTCCACAGCAGGTCGCGCGCGGCGGGGCTCTCGAGTTTAGCGAGCGCCAGGGCGACGTGGGCGAGTACCATCGGTTCCTCGGTCGCGGCCTTTGCGGCAAGGACGGCGAGCAGCTTTTCGCCCGCCGGTTCGCGCAGCATCGATGTCGCGGCCTGGAGGGCCGCGATGCGCACATGCGAGTCCGCGTCGGCCAGGGCGCGTTCCACGTCGGCGGACGTGAGCACCTGCAGCCCTTCGAGGCACCAGAGGGCGGAGACGCGGTCGCGGGCCTTCGGGGCGCGGGCGAGCAGATCCCGCAGCGCGGGAGCCAGGGCCGGCGAGCCCGACTCGACGATCCGGCGCTGCGCCGTGTCGCGCGTCCAGCCATTCTCGTCCGTCAGAAGTTTGACCAGCGCCGCCGGATCCGCGCGGGCAAAATCAGGCACCTTCGCGAGCGGTCCGCCCTCGTAGACGACACGGTAAATCCGACCCATGCCCCAGAGCGGCTTGTTCAGGCCCCGCTGTAAAATCTGGTCGCGGAGAAAGGTCGTGATGAAGTCGTAGCCCTCGAGGATCCCGCGGTAATAGTCGGCGATGTAAAGGGTGCCGTCGGGGGCGTTCGTGACAAAGACGGGCCGGAAGCGCTCATCCTTCGACGTGAGGAACTCCGCTTGGAGGTAGGCGTTCTGGGCGGTAAGCCGGCCTTCGGTTTCGAGGAGGAGATTGCGCTTCACCAGATTGCCGATGGGTTCGGGCACGAAGGCGTTGCCGGTGAACGCCGCCGGAAAATTGGTGCCGCGGTAGATCACCGGCGCCGAGGCCGCGGTGAAGGTGTTGAGTGTGCCGGTCTCGCGCAGTTGGTCTTTTCCGCCGCTGTAACCCCGGTTGACGCCCGTGTTGGGCCGGATGGGGAACGTCGACTGGTCGGTCGCGACCTGAAAGTTCACCCCATAAAGCGGCAGCCGCCGATCCAGGCCGCCGACGAAATGGGAAGAAATGAAATCGCCCCGCAGCTGGTCGCTGTTCGAGTTATAGAACCGCCGGCCGAAATCGTCCTGGGTCAGCCCCCATTGCCCGACGCTGGGCACCGGCTCGCGGCGCCACTCACCGCCGGCATTCATGCGCCACCGCCAGACATAACTGGCGTTGTAGAGCCAGTTGTCCCTGCCCCAGAGCAACCCGTTGGGGCTGGCCTCGACGTTCGGTATGGTGCCGAAATTATCGTCGAGGGAGATTTTTTCGTCCATGACGCCGTCGCCATTGCGATCGCGGGTCACCCAGAGGTTGGGCGGATCGCCGATCAACACCTGGTCGCCCACGAAGCCGATCGCCCGCGGGGCGTTCAGGTTGTCCGCATAGACGGTGCGCTTGTCCATTTTCCCGTCGCCATTCGTGTCTTCCAGCACGACCACGCGGCCCGTCGGCGTCTTGGGGGCCGGCTGGGTTTTATCCAGATAGACCGGCAGATGCTCGACGATTTCCGCGACGTTGTAGGCGGAGAGTTCGGCGACCCACAGCCGGCCACGCGAATCGAAGGCCATCATCACCGGGTCTTGCACGAGCGGCTCGGCGGCGACCAGCTCGATGCGAAAATGCGGCGGCAGGACAAAGGATTGGACGGCCTCCGCGGGGGTCAGGACCGGGGCGGCGGGGACTTCAATCTCCGTGCTCGGCGGCCGCTTGGAATCGGCGCCGATATCGCCGATCTGCGCGCGGCCCGGCAGGGCGGGCAGCACGGCGGCGGCGAGTGTTGCAAGACCAAGCCAGTTCGAACGGCGGGACAGATTCATGGGAAGAGAGGCGTGGAGGGACGGGGCGGTTGACCGGGTCGTCCGGCAATCGCAGTGCAAAGCGGGAGGAATTTTTTCCCGCACGCGGGCGGGGAAGTCGAGTGTCAATGGGCCGCCCGCGGTTTCGCCGTGGCCCGGTCTGGTTTTCATGCCGGCGGAAGCAGGGCTCAACGACCTGGCCGGCCTCGCGGTCGGTTTACGCTCGATAATCGCGGGGTGAGGCGGTAGCTCCCCTCTCTTCCCCGCCCGGATTGGTGTCCGGGTTTCTTGTTCACATCGGTTCCATCTCCTGCCCATGCCCTTCCGCGTACTGTCCCCTGCGATTTTTTTTGGCGCGCTGGTCTGCGCGCTGTTGCTTCCCGTTTTGCCCGCCGCGGCGGCGGATGATGATTTGACCGTGCTCCCCCGGGCGGCGGGTGGTCCTGCGCCCGAAGCGATGATGAACGCTTACCTGAAGCGCGCGGCCTATGCCGCGCTCGACCGGCGCGATGCGGACTACGAGAAGCTCCAGACCGTCGCGCAACTAGAGGCCTGGCAGCGCAGCCGCCGCGCGGCGTTCCTGACGGCGCTCGGCGGGTTTCCCGAGCGCACGCCGCTCAACGCGCGGGTCACGGGCGAGCTGAAGTTCGACGACTACCGGGTCGAAAAAATTATCTTCGAAAGCCAGCCGGGCTTTTTTGTGACCGCGACGCTGTATCTGCCGCTCACGCCGGGGCCGCATCCGTCGGTGGTGCATCCCACCGGGCACAGCGTGAACGCCAAGGCGCGCGATCTCTACCAGCAGGCGTCCATCGTGCTCGCGAAAAACGGCGTGGCTTGCCTGTGCTACGATCCGGTGGGGCAGGGGGAGCGCCGGCATTTCTTCGCCGCGGATGGCAAACTCCAGTTCGGTAGCACCACCCAGGAGCACAGCTTGATGGGCGTCAGCTCCGCCCTGCTCGGCACCAGCGTGGCGCGTTACATGATCTGGGACGGGATGCGCGCCGTGGATTATCTGCAAAGCCGCAAGGACCTCGATCCGGCCCGCATCGGTGCGATGGGCATTTCCGGCGGCGGCACGATGTCGAGCTATCTGGGCGCGCTGGACGACCGCATCACCGTGTCCGCCCCGGGTTGTTACCTCACCGGGTTCCGGCGGCTGCTCGAAACCCTCGGTCCGCAGGACGCCGAGCAGAACATCCATGGCCAGATCGCCTTTGGCCTCGACCACGGCGATTACGTGATGCTCCGGGCGCCGCGGCCGACTCTCATCATGGCGGCGACGAGGGATTATTTCGACATCACTGGCGCGTGGAATCTCTTCCGCCAGTCGAAGCGCTTCTACACCCGCCTCGGTTTTGCCGAGCGGGTCGATCTCATCGAGCCCGACACGACCCACGGCTTTCCCACGGAGATGCGGGTCGGCGCCGCGCGCTGGATGCGGCGCTGGTTCTTCGGCAGCAACGAGCCCGTCACCGAGTCGCCCTTCCCGGTCATGACGGATGCGCAGCTCCAATGCACGCCGGAGGGCAGGGTGTCGGATTTGCCCGGCGCGCGTTCGCTCTTCGACCTCAATCGTGAATGGGACCAGCGCCTCGCCGGCGAACGCCGGAAGCTCTGGCAGAACCCGGCGGCGGCGCTGGCCGAGGTGCGGCGGGTGAGCGGCATCCGTCCGCTGGCGGACCTGCCCCAGCCCAAAGTCGAATCGGGGAGGATCTTGTCGCGCGACGGGTATTCCATTCAGCAACTCGTGATCGAACCCGAGCCGGGCATCCGCCTGCCGGCCTTGAAATTCACCCCGTCCCGTGCGGCGGCGGGCGAACCGGTGCTTTACGTGCACGGCGACGGCAAGCAGGAGGACGCGAGCCCGGGCGGACCGATTGAAAAGCTCGTGCTCTCCGGCCGCACGGTGCTCGCCGTGGATGTGCGCGGCATCGGCGAGACGGCGCCGGCCCCCGGCCGCAACGCCTACCAAAAACTGATCGGCGGCAATTCGGCCGATGTTTCGCTGGCCGGGCTCCTCGCCAAATCGTTCGTCGCGATGCGGGCCGAGGACATGCTGGTGTGCGCTCGGTATCTGGCCGGCACTTCGGCCGGCCTCAACGCCCCGGCCCGCGTCGCCGTGGTCGCGAACGGCGAAACGGGCGTGGCCGCCCTGCACGCGGCCGCGCTGGAGCCGCAGCTCCTTGCTTCGCTCCGCCTCGAGCGTTCCCTCACCTCCTGGTCCGAGGTCGTGCGCACGCCCCTGGCCAAAAACCAGAACGTCAACACGGTCTTCGGGGCGTTGCGCGCCTACGACCTGCCCGACTTGGTGGCGTCGCGGCCCGGCACCGCGGTCACGCTCGTCGAGCCGCTCGACCCGGAGGGCAACCGGGCTTCCGCCCGTTGAACGCGGCCGGCCGTTTCATCGCGTCGACGATGGCCGTCTCGGCGGGACCGGCGTGGAGCATGGGCGCCGCCCATGCGGTCATGAGGCTGGCAAGAGCGCGGTAATTCATGGCCGGTGATATCCGGGAAACGTCCGGAAAGACGGCTCCGGCGGCCTGAAGTGCCGGTGGCCGCGCCGCGGACTCCGCCGTGAGCGGGGTCGGCTCCAGGGCGAGCGTTGAGGGGAGACGTGCCTGAAAAATCAAACCGATGCAGTTACTTGCATCTCCGGCCTGGCCCGGAAACGATGGCGCCGACTCTTACCGCTTGCCGGCTCGCGGCTCTTGCGAGCCGCCGGTTTGTCACGTCCTCTCCCATCTTCCATGAAATTAACCGACCTCAACCGCCAGGGCGGCATCGGCGCGAACTCGCTCTTCCTGCAAATCGGGACGCTGAATATCCTCGTCGACGCCGGCTTGAACCCCAAGACGCCCGGATTGGGCGCCCTGCCGGATTTCGACCTGCTGCGGGGCGTCGAGCTCGATCTCATCATCATCACGCACTGCCATCTCGATCACATCGGCGGGTTGCCCGTCGTGATGCGCCAGCACCCGAAGACGCCGGTGCTGCTCACCCAGTCGAGCCGCATGTTGATCGAGAAGATGCTGCACAATTCCGCGAACGTGATGAAGAAGCAGAAAGAGGAGGACAACGTTCCGGGCTACCCGTTGTTCACGCATGACGAGGTGGACCGTCTCGTCGGCCGGTTTGTCGGGTTACCCTTCAGAACTCCGAAGGTGTTTCGCGGCCGGAAAGACCAGGTCGAGATCACGTTTCATCGCTCGGGCCATGTCGCGGGCGCGACGGCGGTCGAAATTCATCACAAGGAGCGGCAGATTTTCATCACCGGCGACGTCATGTTCGAGGACCAGCGCACGTTGAAGGGCGCGCAGTTTCCCATGGGGCATTTCGACACGTTGATCATCGAGACCACCCGCGGCACGACCGAGCGCGCTTTCGGCAAGGAGCGGGTGCATGAGATCGCGCGGCTCGTCGCCTCCATCAACGCGACGATTGCCAGCGGGGGATCCTTCCTGCTGCCGGTGTTCGCGCTCGGCCGGATGCAGGAGCTGCTTTCGGTTTTTCACGATGCCCGCCGGTTCGGCCGCCTCATCGACTGCCCGATCTACGCCGCCGGCCTCGGCATGGGCATTGCGGAACTCTTCGACGAGGTTTCGCGCAAGACGAAGGACGTGCAGTTCGACCGCCGGATCATGAAGGATCTTCAGCTCAAGCCGATGCCGCGCAAGCTGACGCCGGGCGTCGATCCGAGGCAGAACGCGCTCTACGTGGTGAGTTCGGGCATGCTGGTCGAGCGCACGCCGAGTTACACGCTCGCGTCCGGTTTGCTCGGCCATGCCCGCAACACGATTGGCTTTGTGGGCTTCTGCGATCCCGACACGCCTGGCGGAAAGTTGCTGGCGACTGCGCCGGGCAAGACGTTCACCTTCTCCGCCATCGATGTGAAGGCGAAGGTCCTCGCCCGCGTCGAGCGCTTCGAACTCAGCGGCCACGCCGAGCGCGATGAATTGCTCGAGTTCGCCGTGCAAACGCAGGCCCGCAGCATCGTCCTGACCCACGGCGACCCGGGGGCGCGTGCGTGGTTTGCCGAGCAATTGGCGCAACAGCTCCCCGGGACCAAAGTGATCGACCCCATCCCGCTGAAGGTTTGCCAGGTCTGATCTTGGCGGGCTGCGATCTGGCCGTCGGTCTGATCGCCGCGCGGCTCAGTGGTTGATGGAGCGGATCAGTTCGTAGGCCTTGTCGATGACGCGGTCTTCCGTCGTGGTGGCCCAAGGGCCGGGATGCCCGATGGCGGACGTCGTGCCATAACCCTCGTAACCGCCCTCGATGATCACCCGCCGGCTGCCGAGGTAGCCGACGAACACGTCGTTGGAATAGCCCGCGACCCACAGCGCATGGGGGGCCGACGCCATTTCCCGTTTCAGGCGCAGGGAGTAGTCGACGGTCGTCTCGCCACCGATGGCGACCAGGGTCAGGTCCGTCCCAAATTGCACGACTTGCACCGGGCAGGGATAGCTCTGGGGCAGCGTGCCCTTGGTCTCGAGTTGCCTGAGCAGATCCTCGGCGCGGGACTTTTCATCCTTCGAGCGCGACCGTGCCCGGCGTTCCAGATCGGCGCGGCTGGCGTCGGCGATGTCCAGCTCGGCGTGGCCGAAGGCGCTCCGCAGCGGACCGTGGAGCGGCCGCTGCGTCACCACGGCCAGCGCCGCCTCGACGGCGTTGGCGAGCGTGCGGCCGTGTTGGGCGGCCTGTTCCAGCGTGCCTCGGGGGTAGGGGTTCTGGTCGCCGCCGCAGCCGAGCATGAAGAGCGCAACCACCCCGGGCCGCGTTTCCTCCAGGATGGCCTGGGCATGGCCGGCGTAGTCGCCGTTGATCATGTAGGTGCCCGAGGTGGTGTTGTGACAGGCATAGCCGAAGAGAATCGCCTTCAGGTTGCCGTCGGCGCCGGTCACGCGCAGCACCGGCACGTCGTGATCGACGGGGCCGTCGGGGTTGGGGCTGTTGCGAATCTGGAATTCATTCCCCACCCGCAGCCGGCGGTTCATCGCAAAACCGGCCCGCGCATGCGTGTAGTGCAGGTTGGCCGGTCCGCTGTGCGCCAGCGCGTCGCCGATGACCTTCACGATTTTGTCGATGACCTGCTGCTGATAAACTCTGGCCTTCTCCGCGTAGGCGGGATCGGGCACGCCCCAGGGGTAGGGCGACGGAGCGGAATGCGTGTGCGAGGCATTGAGCAGGAGCGATTCGGGTTGGAGCCCGTAGCGGTCCTTCGCCTGGCGCTCGACCGCGTCGCGGATCGTCCGGTTCATCGCGCACAGGTCGAGCGTGACCATGACCATGCGCGTGCCGGCGGAATCCTCCAGCGCGAGGGCCTTGGCAAAGATGTGCTGGGCGACACCTTCGTTCGGGCTCTTGCGAGTGTAGCCGGCCATCCACAGCGGCTCATCCGGGGTCAGGTCGATCGCTGCGGCGCCGGCTTTCCACGCGGGGGCTTCCTTGGATTGGGGCGCGTTGGCGGCCAGTGCGGGCAACGACAGGCAACTGAGCAGGATTCCCAGCCAGCGCCGGGGGGTCTTCGGGGAAATCATGAGTCTAGTGATTGATCGAACGGATGAGCTCGTAGGCCTTGCCGATCACCCGCTCCTCCGAGTGGGTGGCCCAGGGTCCCGGGAAATCCCACATGTTGGCCGAGTAGCCCTCGTAGCCGCCCTCGACGATGACGCGGCGGCTGCCGAGGTATCCGAACACGTCGTTCGAGTAACCGGCGACCCACAGGGCGGAGGGGAGCGACGCCATTTCCCGTTTCAGGCGCAGGGAGTAGTCGACGGTCGTCTCGCCACCGATGGCGACCAGGGTCAGGTCCGTCCCAAATTGCACGACTTGCACCGGGCAGGGATAGCTCTGGGGCAGCGTGCCTTTTTCCGCCGCCTGCTTGATCAGGTCCTCGGCCCAGGTCTTTTCCGCCTTGGAACGCGAACGGGCTCGGCGCTCCAGATCCGCCGGGGTGATGTCCGCATAGTCCAGATCGGCGTAGCCGTAAGAGCTGCGCAGCGGACCGTCCAGGGCTCGCTGGGTCACCACCGACAGGGCCGCCTCGACGGCGTTGGCGAGCGTGCGTCCGTGTTGGGCGGCCTGTTCCAGCGTGCCTCGGGGGTACGGATTCTGGTCTCCCCCGCAGCCCTCCATGAAAAGCGCCACCACGCCCGGCCGCGTTTCCTCGAGCAGCGCCTGCGCGTGGCCCGCGTAGTCGCCGTTGATCATGTAGGTGGCCGACGTCGTGTTGTGACAGGCATAGCCGAAGAGAATCGCCTTCAGGTTGCCGTCGGCGCCGGTCACGCGCAGCACCGGCACGTCGTGATCGACGGGGCCGTCGGGGTTGGGGCTGTTGCGAATCTGGAATTCGTTTCCCACCCGCAGCCGGCGGTTCATCGCAAAACCGGCCCGCGCGTGCGTGTAGTGCAGGTTGGCGGGTCCGCTGTGCGCCAGCGCGTCGCCGATCAAGCGGGTGATTTTTTCCGGCAGGGCCTCGCCGTAGGCGTCGGCCTTGGCCGCGTAGGTCGCATCGGCCACGCCGCCGCGATAGTCGCCGACATCGCTGCGGTTCAGCGCGGGACCGGAATGGGTGTGGGACGCGTTGAGCAGAATCGATTCGGGCGGCAGGCCGTGGCGCTCGCGGGCCAGCCGCTCGACGCCTTCGCGCACTGCTTGGGGAATGCCAACGAGGTCGAGGGTGACGAAAACCATGCGCGTGCCGGCGGAATCCTCGATCGCCAGCGCCTTCGCAAAGACATGCTGCGCGACGCCCTCGCTCGGTTTTTTCCGCCCGCCGTAGCCGGCCATCCAGCTGGGCCCGGTGGGCGTGATGTCGAGCGAGGCCGCCCCGGCCTTCCAAGCCGGCGGCGCCTCCTTGGGCGGAAGGGCTCCGGCTGCCGGCAAACTCCACGGCAGGCAGGCGGCCCAAAATCCCATCAAGCAGTGTTTTTTCATCGGGTAAAAAAGGGGGGGATTCCGCGGGGTCCGGGCTGCGGCGCGAAGTGGGGCGGGCCGGACGACGCGATCACGTGGGTTTACCGGAGGGAGGCGCGGGTTGACGATCATTTCCGTGGCCAGGATCTCGCTCGTGGCTGCGAGGACACCCCCCGTGTGGCGACGTTGGTCGCGGCGTCCGGCGCGGCCCGGAGCGCAGTGAAGGGTGAGTCGAGCGGGTGCCCGCGACGCGGGCGGCACGACGAACAAGTCCAGTCCGATCGTGATATTTCGGCGGGGTTCATAAGACGTAGTCGGCCGCATCGCGCTCAGTCGCGCTTCACGGCTCTCCGCCTTCATTTCTACTGGTTAGCCCGGGTTTGCACTCGGGCGCGTTACTTCTCGTAGAACCAAGCCCCAGCCAGATCGGTGACCGGGCCGCGGCCCCAACAATACAAAAAGAGGATTCGGGGTATCTCGTTTGTCATATAGTGGTGGATCGCAACGATGTTGATGCTGGCGGCACGGAAGGATTTGAGCACGTGCTGGCGTTCGTCTTCGAGTACAGCGAAGTCGCCATCGACCATGGCGTCCATATCGTTGCCGGTCGCGGCGCCCGTGGTCTGGTTGGCGAGACAAGAGGCCTGTGATGGAGGTGCAGACGACGTGGGTGCGCCTCGGTGCCGAAGGCAGCGCACGAACGCCCCCTAGGCCTCGCCGTTGCCCGCGGGCTCGTTGGCCGTCGTGGACCAGACCTGCCTCGGCTGGGGCCGCTTGATCTTCCCCAAGGGCCAGACCGGGCTGGGTGCGGGCCGAACCGTAGCGACCTTCTATCGCTGAGGCGATTGGCCTAGACAGCTTCACTGGAGGTTGTTGGGGAACGCGCGGCAATTCGCCTTGCAGGGGTTAACCCCCATTCGAATCGTTTTTCACCTTATGTACTAATCGTCCTCCAGCTATATATTTGGCTAGACTTTCAAATATCGGTGTGAATAAAATCGACGTCTCTATGCGCCGTTATCCGTCCTGTTTAAAATTCTTAGCCATTGCACTGATCTGGGCCGCTGGAGGCGGCCTTGTTCAAGCAGCGACCGTTTCGGTTTCTGGGACCAACGTGTTAATCACCTTGGGGAGCGGGGAAAACATTTCCGACTTAAACACCAGTACCGCTACTGCTGTTATTACGCTTAACACCGTTGGCAGTGCGAATAATACATTAGTGGGGACACCTACAGGTGTGACCGTTACAAATAATACCGTGGTGATTGATACAGTTGCATTTTCCACCTTTACAGGGTTTAGCGTCCTTGGTGGTACTACAACCAATGTAGTTACAGTTGGTATTACAGGGCTTAACCTAACATCAAGCGCCACGGCCAACACAAATCAAACCTTATCTATAGATCTTTCTGCTAATAGCGGCACGGGGACCTTGAATATCAATGGTCCTATTCTGCCTAAAAATGCGGGCACGGTTGTAATAAATGCCACCACGGTTACGATCGCTGCGGCAGGCGATATCACCGCGACTGCCGGGTCGGTGACTATCACCGGCACTACTATAACCTCCGCTGGCGATTTAATTAGCTCTGGGGGTGGGGATATTACAGTAAATGCGACGGGTTCAGCGGGAAGCACGGCGGTTCTTAATGGCCCGATCACCACGACCGGAGCATCTGCCGGATCGATCATCGTAGAAGCTGAATCTGGCACGATTACATTAAATGGAGCTATCACGGCTGGGACTGGCGGAACGGTTTTCTTGCCGACCGCGCAATCAACGGGCACTATTGTTATCAAAGCTGCCATTAACGCAGGTGCAGATATTCGTGATACTTCCTCGGGGAGAAGTCTTATTAGTGCCGGCCGGATCGACCTGGCCGCCAATCTCACTACGACTCTTGGGGAAATTAATTTGGCCCCAGTAGGCGGAATTGTTCTTTCCGCTCCAGTTTCACTTAAAGCAGTCGGGCCCTCGGTGGGTGATATTACCCTGGGTGGTACTATTGATGGAGCGCAGAATCTCACGCTGGAGGCTGCGGATGTGATCAATGTGGCCAGTGTAGGCCAGACTACTGCGTTGGGGACAATTACTACTACCAATTCCGGGGGGGCAATTTTTAACAGTAATTTCACTGCTGCAAAGTTGATCCTTACGGACACCACCGGTGACATCCGCTTTGACGGGAATACTAACATTACCCAACAACTTGTCACTGCCGCTAAGGGCTATAGTGTTTCTTTCGCAAATTCTAGTGCTGACACCACCGTTATAGCTGGCGCTCCGGTATTTTTGAATACGGGAGGGGTGGCGTTTCAAGGCACCACAACGCTATCCTCTGGAGCGACCATCACGGGTAACTCCGGCAGTACTGTTACGCTAGCCGGCACCATCACTTCGGGTGGCGCATTCAATATTGTGAGCGGGGGCAATATTAATATTTATGACAATACGATATTGAACCTAAATTCGTCAACCGCAGGCAGCACGTTTGCGAGTGCTTTATCCATCAACGGTGGGAGTGCCTCGACATTTACCCTGAATGGGGGGGCTGGTGGGCTTACTCTTTCAGCAGATTCCAGCTCCACCATGACTACAGGTGACACAATCATAGCGGCCGGAGATGGCGCCTTGAATGTAACTGGGAGACTGAGTAGCAACTCGATCGTTACGCTGGCCGGTGGCACTTTAACCGGCCCTAGTCCCAGTGGCAGTTATGGAATTGGAGTTTTGGGCATTGGCTCAGGCTTTGGAGGTACCGTTTCCCCTGGTGGTACTTTGAATACGGGTGCTGTAACCCTGAATGCTGCCACCACCTATCTCGCTCCTATATTGACCGCGACCACGGCTGCCAATTTGAAGACTGCCTCCGCCATTAACCTGGGTGGCGCAACGCTGACCGTGCCTTCCGTGGCTGGCGGCCTTGCAACTGGTAACACATTTACCATCATCGACAATACTGCTACCAGTGTCGTCCCAATCGTCGGAACTTTTGCCAGCCTCCCCGAAGGGACATTAATGTCAGGGTTGCCGGATGCCTTTGGGAATACCGTATTTTTTAAAATCAGCTATGTGGGCGGAACGAATGCAAATGATGTTACCCTTAGGGTTATGGGCGTGACTCAGGCGGTAACTCCCGAGTTTGGCACTCCGATCGCAACGGCCAATGGTTTCACCGTGCAGATCAGTAATTACGACGCGCGCTACCTTTGGGATGGCACGGCTACCGCGTCTGGCGAGGTACAGGTTGATCGCACGGGCTTGGTCATGGTGACCGGCGTGAAACCGGGGACAAGTTCAACGGCGACGATTACGACAGCGAAGAGTGGGTGTGCCAGTGGCTCAGCCCAAGTCACGGCGACCTCACTCGCTGCTCCTGGCGCGCCGACCTCGGTCTCGGCGGTCGCTGGTAACGCGCAAGCCGTGGTGAGCTTCACCGCACCGGCGAGTCCGGGCGGCGCGCCGATCACGCGGTACACCGTGACCTCGAGTCCCGGTGGTCTTACGGCGACCGGCACCGCTTCGCCGATCACGGTGACCGGTTTGACCAACGGCACCGCTTATACGTTCACCGTGACCGCGACGAACATCGCAGGCACGGGCGCCGCTTCGAGCGCGTCCACCGCCGTGACGCCCGCGACGCCTGCGACGGCACCCGGCGCGCCGACTTCGGTCTCGGCGGTCCGCGGCAACGCGCAAGCCGTGGTCAGCTTCACCGCACCGGCGAACACGGGCGGGGGTCTGATTAGCAGTTACACCGTGACCGCGACGCCGGTCGGCGGCGGAACGATCGTGACGGCGACGGGCACCGGATCCCCGATCACTGTGACGGGTCTGATCAACGGCACCACTTACACGTTCACCGTGACCGCGACGAACAGCGTAGGCTCCAGTAGTTCCTCGAGCCCCTCGGCTGCAATCACAGTCGGGAAACTCGCGCAAACGATCACCTGGGCCGACATCCCCGCTCGAATGAGCAATAGCGGTAATTTCACGCTCGAGGCCACCTCTTCCAGCGGCCTCCCGGTTAATTTTGAGATCACGAGCGGTCCCGCGATGTTGTCGGGCAACGTAATCAGCCTCACCGGAGCCAGTGGCACTGTGTTCCTTTTGGCCCAACAGCTTGGCGATGCGACGTACGAACCCGCCTTTGCCTTTAATCATTTCTACGTTACGAGGAGCTTGGTCAACGTCTACAACGGCCCAGTCCAAGCTGGCTATCTCACTGCTGGTACCGATGGCCGTGCTAAATTGGGCGATGTAGCGGGTGCGCTCGCTCCCGGCGCCACGCGTGGGTCACTGCTCTTTTCGATTCCCGGATCGGGCGTGAACACGTTCTTTGATTTTACGCTTAATGCCGATGGCACCTTCAGCCAATCGATCCTCACAGCCGCGTCCGTGGCGGTAACGATCCGCGGCACGTTGGTTAACGGTCGACTCCAAGGTGCGATCGAGCCCCTGGGTCTGATCTTCAATGCGAACGTGAGTCCGCTCGAAGGGGCGACGGCCGATATCGCCGGTTTCTACACGGCGAATGCCTTGGGCGCGATTCCGGGTACGCAGGCCTTCATCGTCGGCACGAACAGCGAAGTCTTGGTCATCGTCACCAACGCCGAGATGAACACCGGCGCGTTGACCACGCTTGGCTCCGACAACGCCTTTAGTGTTAATGCGGCAACCACCGCCGGGGGAGCTAACTTAACTTTGCGTGGCAGTATTGATCCGAGCACCACCGTGACCCACGGATCCCTCAGCCAGGCCGGCTCAGCGGATGTGATCTTTCAAGGTCTCGCCAGCACGACGGCCCGGACCGACCGCCTGATTAACCTGTCGTCTCGCGGCCGCGTTGGTCCCTCGCCGCGCACGCTTATCACCGGCTTCGTCATTGGTGGCTCGGCCCCGAAACGCGTACTTCTGCGCGCCACCGGCCCTGCGCTCACTCGCTTCGACGTGACCGGCGCCCTGCCGAATCCCCGGCTCCAACTCTACGATGGCAAGGGTAAACTTATTCTGGAGAACGATGATTGGTCCGGCGCCGAAACGGTCGAGGCCGCTGCGCGCGTCGGAGCCTTCGCGCTCGTCGCTGGTTCGAAAGACGCCGCGCTGGTCACCACGCTGGCGCCTGATACCTACACGATGCACGTCGTCGACAGCACCGGGGCTGGCATTGGCCTAGCTGAAATCTACGACGCTAGCGTGTACCCCAACGGCGAGTTCCAGCGCCTCGTTAATATCTCGGCGCGCGGCGAAGCCGGCAGCGGCGAAAACGTGCTGATCGCCGGCTTCGTCGTGACCGGTAACGCCCCGAAATGCGTTCTTATCCGCGGTATCGGGCCCGCGCTTGCGGCCTTCGGGGTCTCCGGCGTGTTGGTTGATCCCCGACTGCGCGTTTACCAAGACAACCAACTCATCGGCGACAACGACAACTGGAGCGCCGTCGCCACGGGCGCGACCGCGGTGGCCTTGGCCGCCCGTGCCACGGGAGCCTTCACCCTCGGCCACGCCAGCAAGGACGCCGCCCTGATCCTCATGCTCGCCCCCGGCGCCTACACGGCGCAGGTCGCCTCGAGCGACGGTATCAGCTCGGGCGCCGCCTTGGTTGAAATCTACGAGCTGCCGTAATCCCGCTGCGGCCGCCGTTGCTGGTGGATGATTGTGACCCGGGAAACTTCTTCTCGGGTCACACGTCGGAGCTTTGAATAAGGAGCCCGGCCCTCTCAGCTGAAGGGAACACCCGATTGAGGGCGTGGGCGAGCGAGGCGGTCCGCGACCCGCCCGCGAACTCATCCGCGGTCGCTTCACGCTTGCCGGGCGGTGCGCGGATTTTCAGGTCAGCCGCAAGACCGGCCACAAGTGGCTGCGGCGGTCTCGGCGGTATGATCCGCGCTGGGAGGCGTGCTCGTTCGCGGTCGAGGGCCGTCGCAACGTCGTCGGCATGATCGTCGCCGGGACGGCCGACGCGGTGGTCGTGCGCAACGCCACCGGCACCGCGCCGCGCATGGCCGATCTCATCGCCGATCTGCGCAGCACGAACGGTGCGTTGAAGCCGGGATCTTCCCGGCTGCCGCGGTCAGGAGGTCGGGAATGGATTACGTTCCGCGAAATGCGCGTGCTGCCAGTAGGGGTAGATTCGTGGTTTGGCGCTGGCCGCATCCAACCGGGCGACAAGCTCCGGGGGCAGGCTCCAGCCGACGGCGCCGAGATTTTCCCGCAACTGCGCCTCGTCGCGCGCGCCGATGATCACGCTGGCCACGCTCGGCCGGCTCAGCACCCAATTGATCGCGACCTGGGCGATCGTCTTGCCGGTTTCCCGCGCCGATTCATCGAGCGCATCGACGACCCGATGGACCAGCGCGTCATCCGCCGGCGGCGCCACGTTCACGGTCGCGGGGTCGTTGAGCCGGCTGACGGCTGGCGGCGGCTGGCCGCGACGGAATTTTCCCCCGAGCCGGCCCATGCCGAGCGGACTCCAGACGAAAGTGCCGACCTTCTGGTCGAGCGCGAGGGGCATCAGCTCCCATTCGTACTCGCGGCCGATCAGCGAATAGTAGGCTTGGTGAGCCACGTAGCGGGCGAAACCGCGCTGGTCCGAAATCGCGAGGGATTTCATGAGCTGCCAGCCGGAGAAACTCGAGCAGCCGATGTAGCGCACCTTTCCGCTGCCGACGAGGTGATCGAGCGCCCCGAGGGCCTCCTCCACCGGGGTGAGCGCATCGAAGTTGTGCAGTTGGTACAGGTCGATGTAGTCCGTGCCCAGGCGGCGCAGGCTGCCCTCGCAGGCCCGGATTAAATGAAAACGCGAGGAGCCCACGTCGTTCGGCCCCGGGCCGACACGGTGCGTCGCCTTGGTGGAAATCATCACCCGATCGCGTCGCCCCTTGATCGCCTGTCCGAGAATTTCCTCGGCCTCGCCGCGCGAATACATGTCGGCCGAGTCGAACATCACGGCGCCCGCCTCCAGGCACAGGTCAACCAAGCGCGTGGCTTGTTGAACCCCGTTGGCGCCCCACTGGGCAAATCCGGGCCCGCTCCCGAACGTAGCGGTGCCCAAGCTCAGCACCGGCACCTTGAATCCGGAACCCCCCAGCTGTCTGTATTCCATTGTGCTTACGGACGTGGGGCCAAACCGAACGGGTGGGCAATGACAAAGACGAAGATGCGGCCGGGCGGCGAAGCGCCGCTCACAGTATAAATCTCAGCGACTCAACCCGGTATGATCCGGGCACGACTCCGTAAGCGTGAAGCGACCCCTGGCCGCGAGACTGACGAAGCGTTGCCTCTCTTCCCTGGGGGTTGCTTGGTTCCGGGGCATAGCCCCGGATGGGTAACCCATGTCTCCGGACAAACGGTTACCGATGTGCCCGGATCACCTCTGGTATAGGCGCGCCAGCCCGCATCGAGATGGCCATGCTGGTGGCAGTCGCGAATCCGCCGGCGTTCATGGTGACGCCCGCAGCCCGGGTCCGCGGATCCAGCGGGAACCCACTCATTTTTTCATCCGGTGTAGCCTTTCCAGACAGCCGCTGTTTCGTGGGTGTAAACAATCCCTCGATGTCTGACCCCGAACCCACGCCGCCTCAAGCGAGAGCGCCGGCCCCGCACCAGCGGCGCCCGCGCTACGCGGGCAAGAATCCCCGGCGCTTCGCGGATAAATACAAGGAACTCAACCCTGAGCGTTACGCCGCCGACGTGGCCAAAGTGCTCGCCGCGGGCAGGACGCCCGCCGGCAGCCACCGGCCCATCATGGTGGCCGAGATTCTCAAGGTGCTCGCCCTCCAACCCGGCGAACACGTCGCGGATTGCACACTCGGCTTCGGCGGGCACACCCGGGAATTGCTGGCGCGCATTGCCCCGGGCGGCCGGCTCATCGGGCTGGATGTCGATCCAATCGAACATCCCAAAACGACCGCCCGACTGCGCTCCGCTGGCTGGGGGGAGGAGGTTTTCACCGCGGTCCGCTCGAATTTCGCTGGTCTGCCCAAGGTGCTGGCGGAACTCGGACTCGACGGCGTCGATGCCGTCCTCGCCGATCTCGGCGTTTTCTCGATGCAACTCGACGACCCGGCGCGCGGTTTCACTTTCAAGACCGACAGCCCGCTCGACCTGCGCCTGAACCCGTCGCGCCCGCCGTCCGCCGCCGACTGGCTCGCGCGGGTGTCCGCCGCCAATCTGGCGTCCGCGCTTGCCGAAAACTCCGACGAACCCCACGCCGAGGTGCTGGCCCGCGAGCTCACCGCCCGCAGAAGCAAAACGCCGTTCACGCGGACGCTGCAGCTCGCCGAGGCGATCCGGGCAATCCTGCACCAGCATAGGCCCTACCACGACCCGGCGACCGACGATGACTGCGTGCGCCGCGTGTTTCAGGCGATCCGCATCGCGGTGAACGATGAATTCGGTGCGCTCGAGATGTTCCTGCGCCAGCTGCCCTCCTGCCTGAAAGCCGGCGGACGCGTGGCGATCCTCACTTTTCATTCCGGCGAGGACGGCCGGGTGAAACATGCCTTCCGCGAAGGCGTGCGCGCGGGCATTTATTCCGCGGCCAGCGAAGAAATCGTCCGGGCCGGGCCGGAGGAACGGCGGGCCAACCCGCGCAGTTCCTCGGCCAAACTCCGCTGGGCCGTGCGGGTGTGATCGGTGCCCCGGCTTAAACCCCGCCCGCTGAAATCCAGTATCGGCTCAGCCGTTCGCGGCGGTTCGTGAAGTGAAGTTGCCATGCTCCAACCAGGCACGTTTCTTTTCCTGCTCTACGTGCTCTTGCACTTCCAGGCGTTCCTCCATGGCTGGCCGCATAGTTTCCATCAACGCCGGGAGTGGCCACGGGTGGGAGACGAACCCCGTGGGGGTGGGTGATCAGGTTTAGGTTGTCTTCAGTGGCCCACCTTGAACGGCGGCGGTTTGCCAATCCTCCCGCCAGGTGAAAGGGTTTGCAGATAACCCGTTTCATTATGACCAAAATCACTGCACCCGATCTCACGCAACGTCCGCCCCGCGGCCCCCGGGTCCGCTTAGGTGGCTACGTGCACCTACCCCGGCTCCTCGACAAGGCGAGGGCCTTCGCCGTCGGCAAGCACGGGGAATACGAATATAATTGTCCGCTCGACGAGCAGTTCTTCGAGTTCACCGGCATCCGCCCGAAGGCGTTTCTCGCCGCGGTGAAGTCCGGGAAGTCTGATTCCGATATGCTGGCTTGGGTCAGCGCCCATACGAAGCGCCGGCCCTTGGAAATTGTGCAATGGTCGACTTGGATGGAGAACCGGGGCGCCGGCAGCGCCCAAGCCCATGGTCGGTTCCAAGAAATGATCGCGAAGTTCGCGCCGAAACGGACGGACATCACAACCTTCTTCGACCGTCTCGATCTCGACGACCACGTCAGTTTTGGCGGCAAGGGCTGAGGCAAAAACCGCTGGAGGTCCGCGTCCGAGGGCTACGGGCCGTTGATCTTCGTGATGAAGGCGAGGTGCTGGACCGGCTTGGCGGGAGAAAACGGGGTCATGTCGTGACTCTTGACAAAGCGCACTTGAAATCCCGCCGAGCCGTTCCGCCCGCCAGCCGTTCGAAACCGACGTCGCCGTTTTCATCAGCGCGGCCAGGAGCACCTTTTCCGCGGCCGACCGTTGCGCCGGCAATTTCCCCAGCGCGAGGCCCAGGCTTTTTGCCCCGGCCTGCAACGTCTCTTCCCACAGTTCCGCGCGCCCGCCCGCCTTCGCCAGCACGGTCGCTCCCTCCGGGCCGGCCGGGGCCCGGCCGCTCTCGCCGCGGAACCGGTTGAATCGCGTAGCCCAGGTGCCCTGCAGCCTGCCCTCGCTCAGGTTCGGCCCGGGCGTCTCCACGGCCAGATGATAGTGGTTGGACATCACCACAAACGCATGCACCCGCCACCCACACCGGGCCGCCGTCTTCAACAGGCAGGCTTGGAACGACTCCGCCGCTCCCTTGCCCGTGAACAACTCCCGCCGATAGTTCCCCCTCCGGTTCAACACGTGGTAACAGGCCCCGGCATATTCCAGGCGCAGCTTGCGCGCCCCATGTCATCTTTTTCTGGGCCCTCGTTCGTAATACTCCATCCTCAACGGGCCCCGCGTCGTTCGCTCCCGGGGTGTGGTCGGCGAAGTGGCGGTTCGGCCGAGGAAACTTCTCGCAACCCTTGACCCTCCGAAACGACCTTCCTTCCGTCCGCGAATTCGGGTGGGACGATTCTGTCGCGCCTCCCTCGCGGCCACCAGGCAATCCCCCGTGAAACCCTCAGGCCAACCGAACCACGATCCCGCCCCGGGCAAGGGCCGCCACGCCCCGGCGACGAAGGGCGCGAGTGGCGGCGGCCGGCGATCGAAAAATAATCTGGTCGCGCTCGGTTCCGCCGCGGTGCTCGCCATCTATGCGGCGGGGTATATCCGCACGCGCAACGCGGCCCAGCGCTTGGCGGAGCAGGAGCACCGGCGGCCGGTGGCGCCCGACCGGGCGGCAAATCCGCCGGCCGCGCAGCCGGCGGTGCCCGCGCCGGCTGAACCGGCGGGCAAGTCGTCCGAAACCCCGGGGACGGTCGCTCCACCGCCGACCGCGACGGCGGTGACCGCAACGCCGATCGCACCCCTGCCGGTTGCGCTTCCACCCGTCACCCCGGTGGTGAATAGCGCCCCGGCCCCCGCGGCGACGCCCCCGCCTTCGCCGGCGATGGCGGTTGGCGTGAACCCGGCCCCCGCGGCGGTTCCGACTCCCGCAACAACGACGGCTGCACCTGCGAGCGCGCCGGCCGCGGCCGCCGTCGCTCCGCCTTCGCCTTCGCCTTTGCCCGCCGGCAACGCGCCGGCCTCGGCCACCGCCGCGTCAAGCGCCGCCGCCCAACCCGCCGCCAAGTGGAAGGACGGCACCTATCGCGCCTGGGGCCATTGCCGTCACGGCGATCTTGAGGCCACGGTCGAGATCAGGGGCGGACGCATTTATTCCACGTCCATTTCCCAGTGCCTGACCCGCTACTCGTGCGATGTGATCGACATGCTTCCCGGGCAGGCGGTCGCGCGCCAGAGCCCCGAGGTCGATATCGTGACGGGATCCACGCAGAGCTCCGATGCCTTCTACGACGCATTGGTCGCGGCGCTGAAACAAGCGGCTCTATGAGTACCCCGGGTGTCCGCACTGTCGCCGGGATGGGAACGATTATCGCCCTTCGGCTTGTCGACGCCGCGGCGACCCGAGCGGAGAAAGCCGCCAGGGAAGAGGCGATCGAGCGCGCCCTGGCCTGGTTCGCGCGCGTCGAGGCAGACTGCTCCCGCTTCGATGCCGGCGCGGAACTCCGGCAGGTATCGGCCCAAATCGGGACCCCGGTGCCGGTCGGCGATCTGCTTTATGAAGCGGTGCAATTCGCCCTGGCCGTGGCGGAGGAAACCGACGGGGCTTTCGATCCCACCGTCGGCCGGCGGATGGAGGCCCGTGGCTTCAATCGCCACGATCGCAGCCGGCAGGCCGTCGCGTCGACCGTCGCCTTGGACGAGGTCGCGAGCTACCGCGACGTCCGCCTCGATCCGGAGCGGCGGACCATCACGCTGCAGCGTCCCCTGGTGCTCGACCTCGGTGCGGTGGCCAAGGGCCTCGCGATCGATCTCGCGGCCCGCGAGCTGCAGCCCTTCCGTAATTTTTCGATCGATGCCGGTGGCGATCTTTACCTCGGTGGCAACAACGCCGGCGGCCGGCCGTGGTCCGTCGGCATCCGTCATCCCCGTGGGCCGGACGAGCTGATCGACACGGTCCGCGTCGCCGACATGGCGGTGTGCACCTCGGGCGATTACGAGCGCCGCAGCCCGGTCGACGCCGGGCATCACCTGCTCGATCCGCGCTCCGGTCGCCCGGCCGCGGCGGCGGCAAGCGTGACCGTGCTCGCGCCCTCGGCGATGGTGGCCGATGTGCTCGCGACCGCGGCCTTCGTGCTCGGCCCGACAGATGGACTCCGCTTGCTGGAACGCCACGGCGTGGACGGGCTGATCGTGACACCGGCGCTGGAACGGTTCAGCACCCCGGGGATGCGCCATGACTGACGCCGCGACCATCACCGTGCGGTCGCCGCTGGCGAGTGCACGGCAGTATTTTCGGAAACCGAAAGGGCTGCTCATCCTCATGCTCCTTGGACTCGTGCTGCTGGCGGCAACCGGGCCCGGGGCTTGGCTGATGGCGCGGAGCCTGGCCGTCGCGATGGGGGTCGCGATGCTGGTCGATGCGCCGGTGCTGCGGGGTCGGAAGGGTAGGTGGGAATTTCCCGACGGGGCGCTGCTCACCGGGATGATTGTGGCGATGATCCTCAGTGTGCAGGTGCCGTGGTGGGTCGTGGCGGTCACCTCCGTCTTTGCCGTGCTGAGCAAGTACGCCCTCCGCACCCGCACCGCGAACATCTTCAATCCGGCGGCCCTGGCGCTGGTCATGGCGTTCCTGGTCTTCCACTCCGGCCAGGATTGGTGGGGCGCGTTGCCCGAGATTACTCCGCTGGCGCTGGTCGTACTCATCGCGGCCGGCGCGTTCGTCACCCACCGCGTGAACAAACTGCCGGCCCTGCTCGCGTTTCTCGGCAGCTATTTCCTTCTTTTCACGGTGACGGCGTTTTTGGGCGATCCGGCGCGCGTGGCCGAACTTTACCGACCGCCCGATCTTCACGCCGTGCTGTTCTTCGGCTTTGTCATGGTGACCGATCCGCCAACGTCGCCGCCGCGGCATCGCGACCAGATCGTGTTTGGCGTGATCGTGGCGGCGGTGAGTTATGCGGTCTTTCAACTCGTCGGGGCCGCTTACTTCCTGCTCGCCGGCCTGCTCGTCGGCAACGCGTGGGAGGCCTGGCGTCGCGCCCGCGTACACGCCGGCCGCCACGCCGGCGGACGGGCGACGCACCACGGCAATCCGTAGCCGCCCCGGTGGTCTCACGCCTCGCCGCAAAGCGCCGGGACAGATGCGCGCACGATGTGACGTAGACATCATTTGACGCGCCGCACTTCGGACATATAGCCAGTCCCTACCCATGTTGGATTCGAACTACACCTTTCTCCACGCGCTGGCCGGTGGCGTGCTGATCGGGCTCGCGAGTCTGCTCGCCGTGCTCGCGACGGGCGAAATTCCCGGCATCTCGGGCATGTTCAGCCGGCTCATCCGACCCCGGAAGGGCGATGCCGCCTGGCGCATGGTGTTTTTTCTGGGCCTGATCGCCGGGGCCGCCGTTGCGTTCGCGACGATTGATGCCGCTGCGATCTACCGCCCGTTGCGTTCTCTTCCCGGTTTCGCCGTCGCCGGCGTGCTCGTTGGCTTCGGCACCCGGCTGGGCCGGGGCTGCACCAGCGGTCACGGGGTCTGCGGGCTTGGACTCGGCTCGAAGAACGCCCTCGTTGCCACCCTCGTTTTCATGGGGGCGGGCATGGCGACGGTCTTTGTCGTCAACCACACCGGCCTGGCCGTACTGCGATGAATCCGCGATTCCTCACGCTGTTCGTCGCCGGGGCGCTCTTCGGTGCGGGTCTGGCTTTGTCGGGCATGAACGACCCCACCCGCGTCGTTGGATTTCTCGACGTCACGGGGACATGGGATCCTTCGCTCGTCTTCGTGATGGGCGGGGCGGTGACGACTTTCGGGCTCGGCCTCCTCGTCTGGCGCAAACGCACGGGCGGCCGGGGCTGGTTCGGCACGATGCTGCCGGGCCGCGACCACGAGCCCGTCGATCGCCGGCTGGTCGTGGGCGCGTTGATCTTCGGGATCGGTTGGGGCTTCGGCGGATTTTGTCCGGGTCCGGGCTTTGCGAATCTCGCCGCGCTGCGGACCGAGGCGCTGGTCTTCGTGCCAGCGATGGCCGTGGGCATGCTGCTGGCGCGGGCCGGCTTCGCCGCGGATCGCACCTGACTGACCGGCGGGTCCGGGGCGTTCGGCCGCGTTGCCGTATGCTTGTTCGTTGCCACCCGGGTCCGATGAGGATTTCACGTTGGCTTACCGTGAAAACTCCCCTCGTTCCCCGTTTGGCGCGGCTCATCCCCAAACGCCCGCCGGTCGCTTGCCGCGCGTTCGCCCTTTCGCTCCTCACGCTGGCGTTTGCCGCCTGTTCGCGCGAGACCGCGTCATCGGCTTCCGTTCCCGCGGCGCCGGCCGCCGCCTCCGCCAAACCCAACCGATTCAAGTTCGAAACCCAGACGCTGACCGTCCCGACCGGCTTCACCGTCGAACTCGTCGCGGGTCCGCCGGCGGTGAACCGGCCGATCTCGATCGCGTTCGACGAGCAGGGGCGGCTCTACGCCACCGACTCCTCGGGACTCAGCGAACGCGCGGACAAGCAGCAGGAGTTGAAACCGCATCGCGTCGTGCGGCTCGAGGATGCCGACGGCGACGGCCGTTTCGAGCGGTCCACGGTGTTCGCCGAGCACATGATGTTTCCGCAGGGCGCGCAATTTTTCGAAGGCTCGCTCTACGTCGCCGCGCCGCCGCAGATTTGGAAACTGACCGATGCCAACGGCGACGGCGTCGCCGAGCAGCGCGAAATCTGGTTCGACGGCAAGACGCTCACCGGGTGCGCGAACGACATTCACGGCCCCTATCTCGGCCCCGACGGGTGGATGTATTGGACCAAGGGCGCGTTCGCCGAGCAGAAGCACACGCTGGCCAACGGGAAGGAACTCGTCACGCGGGCGTCGCACATCTTTCGCTCGCGGCCGGATGGCACGGGCCTGGAATCGGTGCTCACGGGCGGGATGGACAATCCGGTCGGCGTCGCGTTTTCGTCCGCGGGCGAACGCTTCCTGAGCGGTACGTTTTTTCAGGTCGGCGTGGCGGGCAAACGCGACGGGGTGATTCACTCGGTCTACGGCGGCGTCTACGGCAAGGACCAGCCCGCCGTGGCCGGTCACATCCGCACGGGCGACCTCATGCCGATCATGACGCACATGGGCGCCGCGGCACCGTGCGGCACGACCACGTATCGCTCGCAACGCTTCGGCGCCGGTTATCAGGACAATCTCTTCGTCTGCTATTTCAACCTGCACAAGGTCGTGCGCCACGAACTCGTGCCGGATGGCGCCACGTTTACCACGAAGGACACGGACTTCGTCACCTCCGACAGCCAGGATTTCCATCCGACGGATGTGCTGGAGGACGCCGACGGCAGCCTGCTCGTCGTCGACACCGGCGGTTGGTACAAGATCTGTTGCCCCACGTCGCAGCTCGCCAAGCCCGATGTCCTCGGTGGCATCTATCGCATTCGCAAAGTCGGCGCGCCGAAACTCGACGATCCGCGCGGACTCGCCGTCGCGTGGGCCACGCGCCAGCCGGAGGATTTGGTGAAACTGCTCGCCGACGCGCGGCCCGACGTGCAGCAGCGCGCCGTGCACCTCCTCGGCAAGCAGGGCGCGGCCGTCGTCCCGGCGCTCGCGACCGGTGTGACCAAGGCGGCGTCGGTGGCGGCGCGGCGCAACGCGGTGTGGGCGCTCGCGCGCGTCGATGGGCCGGCCGCGCGCGCGGCAGTGCGCTCTGCGCTGGCCGACGCCGACGCCTCGGTCGTTTACGCGGCGATGCAGGTGGTCAGCCTCTGGCGCGATGCCGGGGCGTTCGAACGGCTGCAAAGTCTCGTCGCCGGTGAAAAGCCGGCGCAGGTCCGCATGGCGGCGGAAGCGCTGGGCCGCATCGGCGACCGCCGGGCGGTCGGAGCGCTCCTCACCGCGGCGCGCACATTGAACAGCAAAACGTTCACCGCCTCCGGCACGCCCGAGGATCAGGCCGGGCAGGTGCTCGAACACTCGCTGACCTACGCCCTCGTCGAGATCGGCGCGCGCGACGAGGTGCGGGCGCTGCTGCAATCCTCGACCGATCCGCGTGTCATCCGGGTCGCGCTGGTGGCCCTCGATCAGATGGAGGGCGGTGGATTGCAGCCCGGCGATGTCATCGGCCGGCTCGATTCCAATGTGCCGGTGCTGAAGCGAACCGCCGGCTGGGTCGTTGGCCATCACGCCGAATGGGGCGGCGCGCTCGCGAGCTTTTTCCAGACCCGCCTGACGACAAACTTTCCCGCCGCGGCGGAACGCGGCGAACTGCAGCTCCAGCTCGCGCAACTCGCCACGGCCGCCGCCATTCAGGATTTGCTCGCGGCCACGGCTCGCGACGCGAGTGCGGCACTCGATGCGCGGCTCCTCGCTTTGCGCGCGATGGCGGCGGCCGGATTGAAGGAGGCGCCGGCGCGCTGGCTGTCCGATCTCGCCGCGGTGCTCGGGGGTCCGGTGGGCGATCCCGCGCTCGGCCGGCAGGCCGTTGCCACGGTCCGGGTTTTGCCGCTGCCCCGCCCGGGCCATGCGGAGCTGGCGGCGGCCCTCGGTCGTCTCGGTCGCGAAAGCGCGGCGCCGGCCGACGTGCGGGTGGACGCACTCGCCGCGATCCCCGGCGGGCCCGGGGCGATCGAGCCCGCATTGTTCGATTTTGTCCGTGCTCATCTCGACGGTCGGGAACCGATGCTCGTGCGGAGCGCCGCCGCGAGTGTGCTGGCCCGGGCGGCGCTCACGCCGGACCAGCAGCTCGCGCTGGCCGAAACGATGAAATCCGTCGGCGCGCTCGAAGCCCCCAAGCTCCTGCCGGCGTTTGAGAAATCGCCCGGTGAAGCGCTCGGGCTGAAACTCGTCGCAGCGCTCAAGAACTCCCCCGGTTTGCCGGGTCTGCGGGTCGGCGCGCTCAAAGCCCTGTTCGCCAAATATCCGGCGACGGTACAGGGACCGGGGCAGGAATTGATTGCCCTTATCGATGCGGATGCGGCCCGCCAGAACGCGCACGTCGACGAATTGCTCGCGAATGCGAAGAACGGCGACATCCGCCGCGGCCAGGCGGTGTTCAACAGCGAGAAGACCGCGTGCTCGATGTGTCACGTCATCGGCTACCTCGGCGGCCGGCTCGGTCCGGACCTCACGAGCATCGGCCGGATCCGCAACGAGCGCGAATTGCTCGAGGCGGTGGTGTATCCGAGTGCGACGTTGGTTCGCGGCTACGAGCCGTTCGTGGTCACCACGAAGGGCGGCGAGGCGCTCAGCGGCATCGTGCGCCAGGAGACGGCGCAGGAGGTGGTGCTGGCCACGGGGCCGCAGACCGAGCAGCGCGTCGCGCGGGCCGACATCGCCGATCTTCGTCCCGGTGCGGTCTCACCCATGCCGCCCGGCCTCGAGGCGGTACTGACGAAACAGGAACTGGCGGACCTGCTCGCATTCCTGAAGTCGCGGGGAATTTAACGCGGTTCGCCGTGGGCCCCGGGATGTTCAACGGCCCCGCGTCTGACCGCGCCCCGCCGGAACTTCGGACCCGGCACGGATCGTGCCATCGGCGGCGATGAGCGGTGCCGGGGCGGCCACCCTTCCTGCCGGCCGGCAGCCGGGACCGAACGTGTCCACGCCGAGGTCGGTTTTCATCAAGTCAGCAAACGCCTGCAGCTCGGCGACCGTTTTCGCGTGCGTGGCATAGACGTTGCGGCTTTCGCCGATATCGTCGGCGAGATGGTATAATTCTTTTCGCTGCAGGTGCAGCTTCCACGGACCGAGGCGCACGGCCTCCAGGTTCGCACCCGAAAAGTAGTGGAAGAAGTTTCGCGGCGGCGTGTCGCCGGCGGTGTCCGCCAGCACGGGCCAGATGTCGACGCCGTCGATCACGCGGTCGGCCGGCATCTTCCCGCCCGCGAGCTTCGCGAGGGTGGGCATGATGTCCATCATGGTGGTGATGGCATCCGTCGCGGTGCCGGCGGGAATCTTTCCGGGCCACCACACGATCGTGCAGACGCGGATGCCTCCCTCCCACGTCGTGTTCTTCGTGCCGCGCAGGGGACGGTTGGTGGCGCCCTGGGCGGTGGGCCCGCCGTTGTCGCTCGTAAAAATGACCAGCGTCGTGCGGTCGAGTTGCAGCGCCCGCAGCGTGTCGAACACCTGGCCGACGCTCCAATCAACCTCCTGCACCCAGTCGCCCAGTAACCCGTTGGGCGATTTTCCCATGAAATCTTTTCCCGGATAATGCGGGAAATGCACGGCGGTGTGGGCGAGGTACAGGAAGAAAGGCCGTTGCTGCTGCGCGCGCAGGAACGCCACGGCCTTTTCCGTGTAGCGCCGCGTGATGGCATGCTGCTCCTCGGCGCGGACCCGTTCGACGACCGTTTCGTTTTCCAACAATGGCAGCGGGGTCTGGTCGTCGCCGCGCAGACCGTATTCGTCGTTGGCAGGCGGCCGCGCCTTGGCCTTGGGCAGCGGCTGGCCCGCGCTGCTCTTCGCCCCGTCCTCCGCCGTGCCCATGTCGTTCGAATACGGAATGCCAAAATAGGCATCGAAGCCCTGCCGCGTGGGCAGGAATTCGCGCTGGTCACCCAGGTGCCATTTGCCGATCGCCGCCGTGGCGTAACCGGCTGCCCGGAGCACCTCGGCCACCGTCACCTCGGCCGGATTCAGCCCGATCGCGCTGGCGGGAAACAGCACGTGCGGGATCGGCAGCGCCCGCCTGGGGTAGGAGCCGGTCAGCAGCGCGGCGCGGGAGGGCGTGCAGACGGGGGCGGCGTAGTGCGACGTCAGCTTGCGGCCCTCGCGGGCCATCCGGTCGAGGTGGGGCGTGGCGTTGGTGGAGCCGTAGGGACCGATGTCGGAATAGCCGAGATCATCGATGTTGATCAGAACGATGTTCGGCCGGTCGGCAGCGTATATCGCCGGCAGGAGGAGCAGAAGGGGCAGAAAGAGTTTCACGGGCGACGTTGGGTGAAAAGCGAGCACCCGAAACGACCGCAACGCGACGCGGAAAATTGCGCGAGATCCGGTCGGGGAATTGCGGATTGCCGGCACCGGCCGCCCGCGCGAAGTTGCCGGCGCACCCCACTGATCCCCATGCAAAAATCGGTCCTCCTTTTTGCGCTGCTTCCGCTCTGCGGGCAGCCCGCGCTTGCCCAACCGCCGGCCGGCGAAACACAGGCGCAGCGTTTCCAGCGCATGTCACGCGAGGCCGAGGCGCGCGGACTCGCCGAACCGTTCCGCGGCATCACGGCCAAAGGTCAGGCGGAGCCGGGGCTTTTTAAAATCAAGTCGACCGGAGTCTCGACCGAGCCGGTGCGCGCGGCGGCGGCGGCCTTTCTCGGCGCGCTCACCGCGGAGCAGCGGAAGCAAACGAAGTTTCCCGTCACCGATTCCGAGTGGCGGAAATGGATGAACCAGCACTTCTACATCCGGCAGGGCGTGAGTTTTCGCGACCTGACCGAGGCGCAGCGCGACGCGGCGTTTGGGCTGCTGCGGGCGTCGCTCAGCGCGAGGGGTCTGCAGCTCTCGCGCGATATCATGAGGCTGAACCACACGCTCGGGGAGTTGAACCGCGACGATTTTGTCCAATACGGCGAGTGGCTTTACCACCTCACCGTGATGGGCGAGCCCTCGGCCACGCAGCCGTGGGGGTGGCAGCTCGACGGGCATCATCTCATCATCAACTATTTCGTGCTCGGCGAGCAGGTGGTGATGACGCCGCTCTTCGTCGGGTCCGAGCCCGTGGTCGCGCCGTCGGGAAAATATCAAGGGCTGACGATCTTGCAGGAGGAGCAAAACCGCGGGCGCGATTTCCTGCTCTCACTCGACGAGGCGCAGCGCCGGCAGGCCGTGCTCGAAACGGCGAAGGCCGGTAACAACAACCTGACCGAAGCGTTCAAGGACAACGTCGTGCTCGACTCCGCGGGCGTCCGCGGCTCCGCGCTCAACGCCGCGCAGCGCCGCGACTTGCTCGCCCTCATCGGCCTCTATGTCGGCAACATGGACGACGGCCACGCGAAGGTGAAAATGAGCGAAGTGGAAGCCCACCTCGATGCGACGTGCTTTGCCTGGATCGGCGGCAGCGCGCCGGACGGCGTGTTCTATTACCGGATTCACAGTCCGGTGATCCTGATCGAATTCGATCACCAGCGGCCGGCGAACTACCGACCGCCCGGGCTGGATGCCCGCGCGCCCAACCGGCAGCACGTGCACGTGGTCGTGCGCACGCCCAACGGCAACGACTACGGCAAGGACCTCCTGCGCCAGCACCTGCTCTCGCAGCCGCATTGAGGCGTCGGGCGACCCGTGGCCGGAGCGTTCGTGCTTCGCGGGTTTCGATCTGCGTCCGATCGTGCTCCACGACGCACAATTCAAATAGCCCTCGCCGCGCCTAGCCGGGAAACAGCTCGGCGACCCGCCGGGCACGGTAATCGAAAATCGTCGCGAGCTGGCGCCGGATCCAGAGCGCGTGGAGCAGGTCGCCGACCGGGCCCCAGCCCACGTCGTAGGTGACGCGGTCGGTCATCCGCACTCCCCGCCCGTCCGGAGTCGGCGTGAAACGATGCTCGTGGTGCCAGAGTTTGTAGGGGCCGATCCGCTGTTCATCGACGAAGAACTCGCCCTCGCGCACGTGCGTGATCTCCGTCAGCCAGCGCACGCGGACGCCCGGTAGCACGCCGATCCGGTATTCGATCATCTGGCCGGGGTACATCCGCTCCGGCGGTTCGCCGACGACCTCGAACGAGACGGTGGGCGGCGTGAGCGTGTCGAGGTTGCGCGGCGTCGCGAAGAATTCCCAAATTTCCGCGGGAGTGCGCTTCACAAGTTGTTCGCGCTGCAGGTGCTGGATCATGGGCACAAAGGGCAGCGTGGTGACGACCGGCGCAAGCGCGGCAACGACAAAGAAAGCCGGACCGGCCGGACTGCATCGCCGGCTGGACGGACGTTCGTCGTACCTGCATTCTCCGCCCATGACGCCGTCCCCACGGACCGCAGTCTCGGAGATCGGCCAGATCGCGCTTACCGTCGGTGACGTGGCGGCGGCCACGGCGTTTTATCGCGACGTGCTGGGTTTGACGTTTCTTTTTTCCGCGGGACCCAACCTCGCTTTCCTCGCCGCCGGCAGCGTGTGCATCATGCTCACGACGCCGCAGGGTGGGGGCGAGGTGGGAAAGAATTCGATCCTGTATTTCAAGGTGACCGACATCGCGGCGACCCACGCCGCGATCATGGCCCGGGGAGCAAGGGAAGAAGCCGGCCCGCGGCTGATCACGAAGCTCGCCGATCACGAGTTGTGGATCTCCGCAGTGCGCGATCCCGAGGGCAATGTGATCGGGCTGATGAGCGAGGTCCGGTGAGCGGACCTCGCCTCCGCCGGGCCTGATTACGGCCGGTTCTTGCTCCGCGCCTGCTCCAGCATCCACGCGTAGAGTTCCTCCGTGGCGTAGGCGTTGTCCCAGCAATTGTGCCCGACGCCGGGATACTCGGTGTAGGCGCACCGGGCGCCGGCTTGGAGCAGCGCGGCGTGCATGTCGCGGTTCGCCTGCACCGTTTCCGGGCGATCCTTGTCGCCGCAAAAATTCCAGATGGGCAGCCGCGCCCGGGCGAATTTCTCCGCCTCCGCGGCATCGGGTCGCGAACACATCGGTACGATGGCCGACCACGCCCCGGGTTCCTGCGCCGCGATGCTCCACGTGCCGTTGCCCCCCATCGAAAGTCCCGTGAGAACGACGCGGTCGGGGTCGGTGGCAAACTCGGTTTGGATTTGCCGCAGCATGCCCAGGGCGCGCTGCCCATCCGGGCCGTCGACCAGCCAGTTTGAACCCGCGGCGCATTGCGGCAGGACGACGACGAACGGGAATTTCGACCGCCGCTTCCACACGGCCGGACCGATGCCCTCCAGCAACTGGTCGAGGTGGTTGCTCCCGCGCTCCCCGCTGCCGTGCAGGAAAAGCATGACCGGCGGATGGCTGCCCCGCTGGTAACCGGCCGGCACAAACACCACGAACGGATGCTTCGCTCCCGTGGCATCCGTGAACACCCGGTTCTGAAAGCCCCGCGCCACCGATTCGGCGGCGGAGGCGGAAAACGTGCCGGCGAGGACGGCCAGAGTGGAGAAAACCCATTTCCAAGCGGGCGATTTCATGGTCCCGATGCTGGCCGGGACCGGTTGCGCGCCAATTCCATTCGTTGCGTGCCCGGCGTCTTGCACAATGTCGCGCAATCGCCCAAAGCATCCTTCGCGCGACCGTGCGGGCGGACCGGCCTCAGGCAGAGTTCGGAGCCCGCCTTCGCGCCCCTCTCCACCCCAGTCCTCATGAAACGAATGCTCCGCCCCCTGTCGGTTTTCACCTTGCTGGTTTGCTTCGCCGCCGCGTGCTCCGGGGCGGATCGCCCCGATCGCACGGGTTGGCTGCGAGACGCCCGTTGGGGCGTGATGAGTTATTATCTCGCGGAGATCCGGGCGGAGGTCGACCAGGTGCCGATCAACGGCGAACGCTGGAATCATCTCGTGGATCACTTCGACGTCGAAGCCGTCGCGACCCAGCTCGAGGCCGTGGGCGCGGGTTACTACATGACCACGCTGGGACAGGCCTCCGGCTATTACCTGGCGACCAACGCCACCTACGACCGCATCGTCGGCAACCAGCCCGGCAAGACTGCCCGCCGCGACCTCGTGGCCGATCTGGGCACGGCGCTCAAGCGGCGCGGAATCCGGCTGATGGTCAACTTCTCCTCGCGGGCGCCGACAAAAGACCCGGCGGCGGTGAAGGCGTTGGAGTGGCGCCTCGGGCCGTATCGCAACCGGGAATTCCAACTAAAGTGGGAAAGCGTCGTCCGCGAATGGTCGCAGCGCTGGGGCCCGTTGGTGTCGGGCTGGTGGTTCGAAAGCTGCAACTGGCCTAACTCGATGTACCGGCACGCGGACGCGCCGAATTTCGAGAGCTTCGCCGCCGCCGCCCGTTCCGGCAATCCCGACGCCATCGTCGCGTTCAACCCCGGCGTCGTGCATCGCGCGCTTTCGCTCACGCCGGTGGAGGACTTCATCGGCGGCGAGATCATCCGGCCCGAGCAGTGGACCGCGCCGCAGGTGATCGACGGCAAAAACGATGGCGCGCAGTTGCACGTGGTGATCGATCTCGGCCCGGCGCACGGCAAGGGCCCGCCGCGGTTTTCCATCGAGGAGGTCGTCGCGTTCAGCCGCAAGGTCGCCAAGCTGGGCGGCGTGATCACCTGGGAGGCGCCGGTGCAGTCCGACGGTCGCATCCGGCCGGAATTTTTCGCCCAGCTGCAGGCGATCGGCGCGGCGATGAAGTCCGCCAAGTAACCGGGTTCGCGCGCAGCTACGCGCCGCGCCGCAGCGCCTTCCAGGTCGCGAGGCAGCGTTCGGCCGTTTCCAGTTCCGGGAAGCGGCTGCCTTCCTGCTCGATCAGGTAAAATTCCACGCCGCCGACGGATTCCGCCGCGGCGAGGAGTTCCTTCCACGGGGCGACGCCCTCCGTGAAGAGCACGCGATAGCTTTTCTCCTCGGTGCGGGCGCCCGGCGCCCAGTCCTTCAGGTGAATGCTCCGGATGCGGCCGGGGTTGGCCTTGATCCACGCCACGGGGTCCACGCCAGATTCCAAGGCGGTGCCGACGTCGAGCTGGAGCCCGAACTCGGCGGGCGTGTGGGCGGCGATCACCTCCATGATGCGCGCGCCGTTCTCCAGCGTTTTCCACTCCGACGCGTGATTGTGGTAGCCGGCGGACAGGCCGTGCGGCTTCAGCACGTCCACGGCGGCGCTGAGTTGTCCGCACACGCGTTTCCAGCCTTCGAGGCCGGTGGCGTCGCGCGGCGGGCTGGCGAGCACGATGTGCCGTGAGCCGAGGATCTGGTTGAGTTCGATCGCCTTCGCCATCGTCTCGCCGGGCGTGAGCGAAACGTAACTGTTGTGCGTCGAATAACAGCGCAGGCCGAGGTCGTCGATGAGGGTGCGCACGCCCTTGGCGAACGGGAACGTCCAGTTGGAGTAGGGCGAATAAAACTCCACGACCTCGTAGCCCATCTTGGCGACGGAGCGGAGCGTGTCGGGCAGGTTGCGCATGAGCTCGTTGCGCACCGAGTAGAGTTCGAGGCCGATGGCGGGTGTTTTCCTGCCCGGCACGGGCGCCGGGGAAACGGCGGTGGCCGCGGCGGCAAGGGCCCGGGGCGCGAGGGACGAGGCAAGCAAGCCGGCCGGGACGACGCCGGACAGCGCGAGAAAATTGCGGCGGGAGAGGGGCATGGGCGTAGGGGAAAGGGCGTGGCGGTTGCGTTGAGAACGGGCGCCGGGATGGCGCGGCGAATATAAGACCGTTTATCTGGAACTCAGGAAATCAGGAACAAAAATTCGAACCATCTGCTTTCATGCGCATGCCCCGATTTTCCCCCGTCAGAATTTTTTGAACCGAAAACGGGGCGAAGGGCGGGCTGGCCCACCGCGAATGCTACTTCTTCGTTTCGTTCAACTGGTACAGGCGTTCGGCGTTTTCGTGGTAGAATTTCTCCAGAACGCGGCGCGGCAGGTTCAGCCCCTCGACCGTGCGGCCGTCGTAGTCTACTTTGCCTTGGCCGGCATAGTAGGCAAAATCGGTGCGATACCGCTTTTCAAGTCCGTCCACGAACGACTTTCGCATGGCGTCGGTTGACTTGCCGCCGAGATAGGGCCGCCAGCCGGCATCCACGCCGTAGAGGATGCGGTCCTGGTATTTCAGGAAGAAGGCGCGCACTTTTCCGCTGGGGTGGCGAACGAGGTGGCGGGTGCGCGCGGCGCACTCGATATAAAAATTCGGATAACGGTCGAGCCGCTCCGCGATGCCGTCGAGATCATGCTCGAGACTGCCGAGGTGGGCGCCCAGCACGATGAGATCGGGATGCTTTTTGAGGATGTTGTCGCGCGCCGCGATGAGGGCCGCATGGCTGGGGAATTCGGGTTTGCCGTGGAGATGCCACTCGGGGTGCTGCGAATAATAGCCGTAGTAGGGGCTTTCCTTGTCCAGCGGCAGCCAGGCGGCGAGCGGTTCGGCGAGGTGGGTGTGCAGGAGTTTGCCGCGTTGCGCGATGAAGGCGTAGATCGGATCGAAGAGGGGGTCGTCGGGCAGGATGAAGCGGCCGTCAGGCCGTTTGATCTCCATCCCGATTTCCTTCCAGATTTTCACCGCGACCGCCCCGTCGGCGAACGTTCGGCCCAGACGGGAGATTGCCCCGGCTACATAGTCCGGCTCGTTCCGCCGCGTCAGGTCGAACGTGGAGGTGAACGCGTAGAGATCCGGGTATTTGCGCGTCAGCTCCGTGGCGATCCGCAGCTGGGTCTCGACATGGGGCTGGGTGCCGACGTTGCAGACGAGGATGGTCCGGAAGTTCAGCCGGCGCAGCATGGCGTTGAGCTGCGGGATGTCCTCGAAGAAGTGCGAGTGCACGTCGATCTTCCGAATCTCCGCAAGGGCGGGCGCAGCTTCCTGGGCTCCGGCCGCGGCGGAACCGAAACCAAACGAGGCAACGACGAGGGCCGAGGAAAGCAGACGCATGGGGAGGGCGCGCCGAGTGTGCCGGGAGCTAGGGTCGGGGCAAGGCGCTGCTAGGCCTTCCCGAGGCAGCAGTGCTTGTATTTCTTGCCGCTGCCGCAGGGACAGGGGTCGTTGCGGCCGACTTTGGGCGCGGCCGATTTGACGGGCGCGGGACCCATGCGAACGGTGCGGGTGTAGAGCCACTGGCCGTCGACCCGGTGAAACTCGGACTTTTCCTGCAGCGGATGCTCGCCCGACTCGTCGACGAAGTGCGCCGAGAAATCCACGTAGGCCGTGTCGGGAGTGCTGCCTGGTTCGTGCGCGTGAATCACCAGCCGGCTCCAGCCGAGCGTGGAGGGGTCTTCCTCGCCCTTGAACGGCAGCGCGGCGGTCGGCCGGTGGGTGCGGTGCAGGTAGGCGAAATCACGTGCCACGTGGGCGGTGAACCGCGAACGCATCAGCTCCTCGGCCGTGGCGGGTTTGCGCTGGCCCGCGAGCAGCGGGCCGCAACACGCGTCGAAGGTTTTGCCACTGCCACAAGGGCAGGGTTGACCGGGTTGCGGTGGGGCGAGGGCGATGGGCGCGGAAGCCATGCGCCGAGGCGTAACGGCGCCGGGGCGGCCCACGCGAGCCGAATCGTGCCACCGCGGGAAACCCCGCCCGGCCGTTTGGGCGTTAGCCGAAGAGTTCCCGCAACCCGGCGCGAAAGGCATCCGGCAGCACGTTGTAGTGATCGCGTTGCGGGAATCGGCGCGAGACGACTTCGAGTTGCGGAAAGGGCAGGGCGGCGAGCTGGTCTTCGAGCAGTTCGAGGTCGCCGAGCATCGAGGGAGTATCCTCCTCGCCGCTCGACAGAAACAGGCGCGCCGGCAAGGCGACGCCGGTGCGTTGGAGGTTCTGCGCGGCGCACAGAACCGTGCGGTCGTCCCACCAGAGCGACGGCGCGCTGGCGAGCAGGCGGTTGAAAAACGGCCGGCGTTGAAACAGCGCGTGCACGACCAGCAGGGAGCCGAGCGAGTGCCCGGCGAGGCCGCGCAGATCGCTGTGCAGCGGATGGCGCCGGGCCAGCTCCGGCCAGAACGTGTCCGTGAGAAAGGCGAGAAACGCATCGGCGCCACCGCTCTCCGGCTCGGTGGCCAGCGCGGTGGGGGTGTAATCGCGGAGCCGTTTGTTGGCCGGCTTCATGTAGCTCGCCCCGTAGCCTATGCCGGCAAGCAGCAGCGGTGGGACTTCACCGGCCGTCCGAGCCGCGCGATAGGCTTCGAGCGCGAAGCGAAACTGGTCGTCGCCGTCCAGGAAGAGCACGGCCGGAACCGGTGTGGCGGCGGGGGGTCCTGCCGGCGCCGCGACGAAGACGGAGTAGTCGGTGCCGGTCTGGGGCGAATGAACGGTGAACGACGGCGAAAGCATGGCGGGCAAAGGTGAAAGATTTCCGGCGGGCGGCCGATGACCGTGCCAACCCGCCACATCCCTGAGTCGCGTGATTTCACGCCGGACACAATCGCGAACGCCAATCCCCAATGGTCAACGAATGGTCGACAACAAAGTGCCGGGAGGCTGGTGCGCGGGATTGCGGTGGGGGGCGCCCGGTCTGGTCGACACGAATCTTTGTTCGGTTTCGACCGCGCCGCCTTTCCTCTTTCCACTGTTCCCGGAAACGCGCAGGAAGGTGGCCGGCATGAACCCCTCAACTGCCTCCGGCCCGCCCGGCTCTTCCTCGCCACCCGCCGCCGGCCTCGCGCCGGCGCGGCTCACCTCCATCGACGCCTATCGCGGCTTCGTGATGCTCCTCATGATGGGCGAGGTGCTGAGTTTTCGCCGGGTGGCGCAAGCCCTGCCCGACAGCGGGGTTTGGAAATTTCTCAACTGGCATCAAAGCCACGTGAACTGGGTCGGCGCCTCGCTCCACGATCTGATCCAGCCGTCCTTTTCATTTCTCGTCGGCGTGGCGCTGCCATTTTCCATCGCGAGCCGGGCCGCTCGCGGGCAGGACCGCCCGGCGATGGCGCTGCATGCGTTCGGGCGCGCCCTGCTGTTGATCCTGCTCGGCGTGTTCCTCCGGTCGACCAGCCGCGGCATGACGTACTGGACCTTCGAGGACACGCTGTCGCAGATCGGGCTGGGCTACGGTTTCCTTTTCGTGCTCGGGATGAGGCCGGCGCGCGATCACTGGATCGCGCTCGGGGCGATCCTCGCGGGTTATTGGGCGGCGTTCGCGCTCTGGCCGCTGCCGGGGGCGGATTTCGACTATGCCGGCGTGGGCGTGACGAAGGAATGGCTGGCGGCCAACGGGCTGACGGGCTTTGCGGCGCACTGGCAGAAAAACAGCAATCTGGCGTGGGTTTTCGACACGTGGTTCATGAATCTTTTCCCGCGGGAGAAACCGTTTCTCTTCAACGCGGGCGGCTACTCCACGCTGAGTTTCATTCCGACGCTCGGCACGATGATCCTCGGCTTGATCGCCGGCAACGTGCTGCGCAGCGAGCGTCCGGCCGCGGGGAAAATCCGCTGGCTCGCCGGCGCCGGCCTCATGGCCCTCGCCGTCGGGGCGACGCTGGGCTGGCTCGGCGTTTCGCCGATTGTGAAACGGATCTGGACGCCGGGCTGGACGATCTTCAGCGGCGGCTGGTGTTTCCTGCTGCTCGCCGGCTTCTACGGTCTGATCGATCTGCTCGGCCGCCGGCGCTGGGCGGTTCCGCTGGTGGTGGTCGGTGCGAACTCCATCGCCGCCTATCTCGTCGCGCATCTCTTCGAGTCCTTCATCACGAAGAATCTGGTGACCCACCTCGGCCCGCGCGTTTTTCAGTTCCTCGGCGCGGCCTACCAGCCGTTCGTGCACGGGGCGGCCGCGTTGTTCGTGATGTGGCTGCTGCTTTACTGGATGTATCGCCGGAAGATTTTTCTGCGGATCTGAGGCAGAAAATTGTTCCGGCCGTGATCGCGAAATATTTTGGCGCGAACATCAGAAGCGGCGGACGTCGCAAGCAATGTGGGATTGCTGTCATGATCGCGGAGGACGCAAGGTCGTCGTGACGCCTGCCTTGAACCGGATCGCGAAAACGCGGAAGAGCGGAAACGCGAAAAAGGCCGATTTACTTCCGGGCTTTCGCGCCTCCGCAAATCCGCGATTGTTCCAGCCCGAAAAATACCCCCGGCCGCGGCGGGCGGTTCGCGCCGAAAGGCTTTCCGGACAATAAACCCTTTCCCCGCGCCCAAAAACGGATTCTCTTTCCAGAACCGGCGCCGAAGGCCGGCGGCCGGTTTCCTTTCCGTTTCCCTCCCCATGAAGATCACTCCCTCCACGCGTCGCTCCTTCATCAAGACCGCGGCGACCGCTGTCACCGCGTTCAACATCCTGCCCCGCCACGTGCTGGGCGGACCGCGTTTCGTGCCGCCGAGCGAGAAGGTCAACGTCGCCCTCGTGGGCGCGGGCGGGCGCGGGCTGCAGAACATGCGGGAACTCCTGAACCTCGCGGACGTGCAGGTCATCGCCGTGGCCGATCCCGCCGAGTCCTTCAGCCTTGAGGCGTTTTATTATAAGGGCTCCGGCGGCCGGAAGACGGCGAAGAGGGAAGTCGAGATGCACTACGCCGCGAAGACGCCGAATTTCCGCTGCGCCGAGTACGAGGATTTTCGGGTGATGCTCGACAAGGAGGCCGCCCTCGACGCGATTCTCTGCGCGACGCCCGACCATCTGCACGCCTACGTTTCGACCCGGGCGATGCGCGCGGGAAAGCACGTGTATTGCGAGAAGCCGCTGACGCACAACATCTGGGAAGCGCGCGAAGTCGCCCGCATTGCGAAGGAGACCGGTCTCGCCACGCAGATGGGCAATCAGGGGCACTCGACCGTCGGTATTCGCGAGACGGTGGAGCACATTCGCGCCGGCACGATCGGCGCGGTGAAGGAAGTCCATGCGTGGGTGGGGACCAAGCGCTGGAATCCGACGCTCCTCAGCAAGCCGGCCGAGTCCGTGGCGGTGCCGGCCGGCGTGAATTGGGATCTCTGGATCGGGCCGCGCGAGCCGCGGGCTTTCAACCCGGCGTACTTCCCCGTGGCATGGCGCGATTTCTGGGCGTTCGGCGGTTCCGCGATGGGCGATTTCGGCTGTCACGATCTCGACTCGGCGACGTGGGCTTTCGACCTCCCGGTCCCGTCCCGGGTGGAAGCGCTGGCGATCGGGCCGTCCGATGCGGAGATCGCGCCGCACGGCAGCATCATCTACTACGATTTCCCGGCCGAAGGCGGCCGGCCGCCGATCCGTATCACGTGGTACGACGGCGGTGGGCGTCCGCCGGCGCCGGCCGCCATGGGCAAATTCCCGCTGCCCAAGCGCGGCGTGCTCTTCGTCGGCGAGAAGGGCGTGATCCAGTGCGACGGCGCGGGCGGCCAGCCCCGCATTTTCCCCGAGTCCCTGCGCACGAGCGCGGGCAAGCCGGCCGCCACCCTGAAGCGGTCGAACGGCCATCATCGCGACTGGATCGACGCCTGCAAAGGCGGCGAGCCCGCCAGCAGCAATTTTGCCTACGGCTCGCGGCTCACCGAGATCGCGCTGCTGGGCGTGCTCTCGTTGCGCACCGGCAAGACGATCGAGTGGGACGCCGTGGCGATGAAGGCAAAGAACCTGCCCGAGGCCGATGCCATCATCCGTGAATCGTATCGCCCCGGTTGGGAGATCGCCTGAGACGCGACGCGAGGGTTCCCCGCGGAGGGACGCGGATAAACGCGAATGGAGAAATCCGGCGAAGGCCCCGGACGCTCAAACGGGCTTAGTGCCGGATTCCGGGCGGTGCGCGCAGACTTGCCTCGCCGCGCCGGCTGGCATCGCATGGGGGGATGCGCGCCCTGCTCTACCCTGAATTTGAACGGATCGAAAACGCCACGGTCGCGGACGCTCCCGCTCCGCAAGCCGACGAAGTCACGCTCCGCGTGGCCGCCTGCGGCATCTGCGGCAGCGAACTCGAGGCGTTCAAGAATCGCAGCCCCCGCCGCGTTCCGCCGCTCGTGATGGGACACGAATTCTGCGGCGTGATCGATGTCGTCGGGGCGGACGTGCGGGGTTGGGCCCGGGGGGCGAAGGTGGTGAGTAATTCGCTCGTGCCGTGCGGACGTTGCGTCCGTTGCACCCGTGGCGATTCGCACCTCTGCGCGACGCGGCAGATTTTCGGGATGAACCGGCCCGGCGCGTTTACCGAGCGCGTCAACGTGCCGGCGCGCTGCCTGTTGCACTGGCCGGAAAATCTTTCGGCCGAGGAGGCGTGTCTCGCGGAGCCGCTGGCCAATGGCGTCCATGTCGCCCGCCTCACGCAACATTTGCCGGTGGAGTGGGCTCTCGTGATGGGCGCGGGTCCGATCGGGTTATTCTGCCAGCAGGCGCTGCAGGTGTTGCGCGGCGCGAAAGTGGTCGTGGCCGATCTGAACGAGGACCGTCTAGCCGTGGCCAAACGGCTCGGTGCGGTGCGCACGGTGAATCCGCGCACGGCCGATGTCGGGGCGATCATGCGGGAACTGACGGGCGGGGAAGGGGCCGACCTCGCGGTCGATGCCGTTGGCGGCGCAGTGACGAAACGCGCGGCGGTCGACGCCGTGCGGCCCGGCGGCGGAGTGGTATGGATTGGGCTGCATGAGAACTCGATTTCGCTCGATTCGTTTGGGGTCACGCTTCCGGAGAAAAAAGTTTTCGGCAGTTACGCCGCGACGATGGACGAGCTCCGGCTCTCCCTCCAGTTGATGGCCGAGGGCAAGGTGGACGCCCGGACCTGGACCACGCGCTTTTCGCTGGATGACGCCGAAAGTGCGTTTCGCCGCGCGCTCGCGGCGAAGGGCACCGACATCAAGATGGTGGTGTGCCCGTAGTGGCCGGAAGGAGCGCGGGCCGGGCAGCCGGGGCTTGAGGACGGGAGGAAACCCGCCCTGCTTGCCGCGTGATTACCCCCACGCGTTGGCCGGTCCCGGGCGGCACGCACGGAATCGGTTTTGCGATCGCGCTCGAACTCCTGCGCGAAGGGGCGGCGGTCGTGGCAAGCGGTCTGCCGGCCGATGCGGAGGAAGGCCGCGCGGCCTTTACGGCCGCCGGATATTCGCCGCTGATCGTGACCGGCGATTTGATGGCGGAATATGGAATGTGAAAATCAGGAAACGAGCCGGAACGGACTGCCTGCGGTTCTATTTCTTGAGCTCCAGCTTACAGCCCGCTTTCTGAACCGGAGATTTTAAATGTGAAAATCAGGAAGCGATCCGGAACCAATCCACGGGCGAATGCCTATTTCCGGTTTGCTTCCTGATTTCCACATTCAACCGTTTGCCCCATCCCCATGCCGAACTTTCCCATCGTCGATACGCACCTGCACATCTGGGATACCGGCCGGTTGCGCTACCCGTGGCTGGCGAATGTGCCGTTGCTGAACCGGAATCATTCGATCGAGGACTATCGTCACGCGTGCGGTTCGATCGCGGTGGCGAAGATGGTGTTCGTCCAATGCGAGTGCGATTTCGCGCAGTTTCAGGAGGAGGCGGACTGGGTGACGGAGGTGGCGCGGACCGATCCGCGGATCCGGGGCATCGTGGCGTGGGCCCCGCTCGAAAAAGGTGACGCCGCCGAGGCCGACGTCGCCCGGCTGGCGGCCAATCCGCTCGTGAAAGGCATCCGGCGGATCATTCAGTTCGAGCCCGACATGGAGTTTTGCCTGCGGCCGGATTTCGTGCGCGGGGTGCAGCGGCTGGCGCGGCACGGCCTGAGTTTCGACCTCTGCATCAATCACCGGCAGCTCGCGAACACGCTCGAGCTCGTGCGGCAGTGTCCGAACGTACGCTTCATTCTCGATCACATCGGCAAGCCCGACATCAAGGTCGGGCGGCTCGATCCGTGGCGCGCGGAGCTGCGGGAACTCGCGCGGGCAGACAATGTGGTGTGCAAGCTGAGCGGGCTCGTCACCGAGGCGGATTTCGCGAAATGGACGACGGCGGATCTCCGGCCGTATTTTGATCATGTTGTCGACTGCTTCGGCCTGAGCCGCGTGATGTTCGGGGGCGACTGGCCGGTGAGCACGCAGGCGACGGATTATCCCCACTGGGTGACGACCCTCGACGAGCTGTTGCACGGCAGCTCGCCCGACGAGCGCCACCGGGTCTACGTCCGCAACGCGGAGTCGTTTTATCGGGTGTGAGCGCGGGCGGGTGTTGTCGCGACGATGGTCGCAATCGTGCTCTTGATCGTGCCGCCGCCAGCGCCGGAAACCGTCGTTCAGACCCGATCAAGATCGCGATTGCGATCCCGAGCGTGAGCGCCAGAGGACGGACGGAGGGGAGACGTTTTCGCGCCAACAAACCGCTCAGCGCGGTGCCTTGGGGAACCACGGGATGAAGGCGCTCGTGGTTTGCTGATAACGGCGGTAGGCGTCGCCGCGGCTGCGGACGCTTTGCTCCTCGGTCATCGGGATGCCGGTCACGCGCAGCAGGAGCCAGAGCATGCTCGCGGGACCGACGATCGCGACCCAGCCCCACGGGGAGCCGAGGGCGAAAACGAAGAATGCCACCCAGATCAGCCACTCGAAAAAATAGTTCGGATGCCGGCTGTAGCGCCAGAGCCCGGTAGCGCAGACGCGGCCGCGGTTGGCGGGGTCGCGTTTGAAGGCGGCGAGTTGCGCGTCGGCCAGGGATTCGCCCGCCAGGGCGAGCAGCCAGAGGGTGGCGCCGGCGTATTCGAACGGGTGCAGGGCGGGCGCGCGATTGAGCGCGACGAGCAGAAATGCGGCGCCGAGCACGACGACCGAGAGCGCCTGCATTTGGAAAAAGGCGAACATCTTGGCGGTGAAGTGGGCGGCCCAGTCGATGCGCAGCTGGCGGTAGCGGGTATCCTCGGTCGGGTGGTGGCCGATCACGCGGATCGCAAGGTGGGTGCCCAGCCGCACGCTCCACGCCAGCGCGAGCGTCGCGATCAGCGCTCTGCGGACGGCCCAGCCGGGTCCGGCCCAGGCGTAAAAAAGCGCCAGGGCGCCAAACGCATACGACCACGCGAGGTCGACGATGCCGTAGTTCTCGATCCGGCGGGCGACGAGATAGAGCACGGCGAATGCACCGCACAGCGCGGCCAAAGCGGAAAGGGCGAGGACAGGTGCGGACATCGGAGGCGGGCGGACTTCGTCACGCCAATGCGATCACGGTTCCGCCGGCCGCCGCGAGGATCCACGCGAGGGGGCTCGCGCCGTCCTGGCGTTGCGTCAGGAGACCGGCGGGCGCGGTATCGCGCGGCGCCCGGAAGAGGAGCGCGAGGCAGTAGATGGCCATCGCGATATTACCGAGCAGCATGATGGCAATGAACCAGCCGAGCCGTGCGAGCCAGCGCGGGTGTTGGTAGCAGGTCCAGAGATAAAAGGTGAGGAAGCCCCAGTAGGCGTCGAAGAGCGTGGCGATGAACCACGGATGTGTGGCGACCTCGCGCGGCACGCCGAAGAGCGGGCAGCGCAGGCTTGCCCACGTGGTGACGCTCAGCATCGACGCGAGGACGACGATAAAAAATACGCGGAGAAAAAGGATCATCGCACCGGAAATGGACGGGCGGGCGCTACGCGAAGCTCACGTTGTTGGACCGCGTGTGCAAGGTGTGGACGACCGAGATGTTTCGCATCGCGAAAGCCGCCTCGCAGTAGCCGAGGTAGTAGGTCCATTTGCGAATGAACCGATCGTCGAAACCGAGGGCCCGCACCTGGTCGATGCGCGCGCGGAAGTTCTCGTGCCACAGCCGCAGCGTGCGCGCGTAATCGGGACCGAAGTCCTCCACGTGATGGGCGATGAAGCCGCCGTGGCGCGACAGCAGGTCGTTGACGCGGTTGAGCGAGAGCAGCAGCGAGCCCGGAAAAATGTGTTTCTGGATAAAATCGATGCCGCGGCGAAAGTGGTCGTAGCGGGCGTCGGGACACGTGATGAATTGCAGGGCGAGCAGGCCGTCGCGTTTCAGCAGGCGGTCGATCGCCGCGGTGAAGGCGGGAAGGTAGCGATGGCCGATCGCCTCCATCATCTCGATCGACACGATCTTGTCGAACTGGCCGGCGAGGTCGCGGTAGTCGCAGAGCTGCACGTCGATGCGGTCCGTGAGGCCGGCGGCGGCGACGCGCCGGCGGGCGAGGTCGAATTGCTCGCGGGAGATCGTGACGGTGGTCACGTGGCAGCCGTAGGTGCGGGCGGCGTGGAGCGACCAGCCGCCCCAGCCGGTACCGATCTCGAGCACGCGATCGCCGGCGGTGAGGCGGAGCTTGCGGCACAGGGCGTCGTTCTTCTCCCGTTGCGCCGCCTCGAGGGAGAGATCCGGCGTGGCGGCGGGCCACTTCGCGGCGGAATACATCAGCGAGGGATCGAGAAAGAGGGAGAAGAAATCGTTCGAGAGATCGTAGTGCTCGCGGATGTTGCGGCGGGCGGTGGTGCGGGTGTTGGGACGGAACAGGTGGCCGGCGCGATTGGCGAAGCGCAGCAGGTTGAGCGCGAGCGACCGCGTGCGCTGCGAACCGGACAGGGTCGGCGCGTTTTCCAGGTTGAGGATGAACCAGGCGACGACCGCGGTGAGATTAGGAGTCTCCCAGTCCCCGTCGATGAACGCCTCGGCGAACCCGATGTCGCCCGACCAGAAGCACTTTTTGAAAAAGGCCTCGCGGCGCACGGTGATGTGCGCCTCCGCGGGCAGGCCGAGCGGAAGGGTCCGGCGCGTGGCGTCCGCATGGGTGCCGAGTTCGTGGGTGCTGCCGTTGGGCAGCTCGATGCGCAGATGGCCCGCGTTCATGGCCCCGAAGGCGCGGAGCACCGGCGCGCGAAACGCCGAGGGTTTGGCGCCATGGGCGAACGTGGCAAGGTCGGAGGCGGAGGCGTCGGAACGGGCGTTCATACTGGGTTTTGAGGACGGAGCAGGGGAGCCGTGGGGGTGGGAGCGATCGAGTGGTGGGGCCGGTAGAGGCCGCGCTGGTCGAGGGGTCGCGCCGCCTTGGCGAACCACGGCACCCGTTTCAGCCAGAGCCGCAGCGCGTGCCAATGAATGAGCCCGATGACCCGCAGGGTGAGCAAGGGATATTTCAGCGTGAACCAGGCAAGGCGGGCATTCGTCAGCGGGCGGCGCGGACCGGTGACCGTGCTGGTGAGCGTGCGCTCGGGGCCGACGTAGTCGTCGATCTGGACGGACAGTCGTTCGCCGGGCGGGCGCAGCGTGAAGTCGAAGGCGACGTCGACGTCGGAATAAGGCGAGACGTAGAAATGTTTGGGCAAGCGCAGTCGAAAGGTGCCCTCCGCCGCGGCCTGCGTTTCGGGTCCGAGGAAGAACGGCTTTACCTCGCGAAACGTATTGGTCACCTCGGCCAGGCTCGCGACCGGCCGGCCGGCGCGGTCGAAACAGAAATAAAACGAAACCGGATTGAAGCCGTAGCCGAAGATCCGCGGCAACGTGACCAGGACGACGCGGCCGCCGTCCAGCTCGACGCCGCGTTCCGCGAGGAACGCCACCACGCGCGCTTTCAGGCCTTCGGTTGGGGCGAGGGGGCTTTCGCCGCTGCGTGGCGGAGGGTGCAGCGGCTCGCCGGTCGGGAGATAGTCGTGTTCGCGGAAGGAGTAGAGGTTGGTGCGATTGACGGAAAAAAAAGTCAGTCGCCGCTGCAGCTGGTCCAGTTCGTCGAGATCGATCGCGAAAAGAAAGATACGATAGAGCAATCGATGCGCCTTGGGCGAAAAGCGCGCGTGCATGACTTGGCACTCGTAGAGGCAGGAATTCATGCGCGGTTTGATCTTGGTCGAAGGCTGCTACGAACCAAGCGAAAGCTCGGATGCCTTTTGCCGGCGATTTTTCCCACCGGCAGCCCTGGGCTATCCGGCGGAAATCAGCGGCGCCGCTGTCGCCGTCGCGGGCGTTGCCACCCAGGGGTCGCGGCCGAGGAGTTGTTCGCTGAGGCGGACGGCGCTGAGCAGGCCGTCCTCATGGAAGCCGTAGCGCTGCCAGGCGCCGGCGAAATAGGTTTCCGTGCCGCGGGCGGCCGCCTGGTTAAGGGCCGGGATCCCGGCTTGGGCGCGCACGGCTCCGAGGCTGAAAAGCGGATGCTCGTACTTGATGCGGCGGAGAACCTTTTCCGGCGCGATCGCCTCGGGGCGGTTGATCGAGACGAAATAGTTTTCGCGATCCGACACCCCCTGCAGGGAGTTCATCCAGTAGTGCGTGGCGGTCGAGACGCGGCCGGCTTCGTCGCGGTTGATCTCGTAGTTCCAGCTCGACCACGCCAGGCGGGTGCGCGGCATCACGGCGGCATCGGTGTGCACCGTCGCGACATTGGGCTGGTAGCGAAATTCGGCGAGGAGCCGGGCTTCGTCGGCGGTGGGATTGACCAGCAGGTGGAGCGCCTGGTCGCCGTGGCAGGCGAGGATGACCTTGTCGAAGCGGTGGGCGTGGCCGGTGGACGTCATCACCGTGACGCCGAGCGGGGTGCGAATGATGCGGGTGGCGCGCTCGTTGAGGCGGATACGGTCGCGCCACGGCGCGGTGATTTTTTGCACATAGGTTTTCGCGCCCCCGTCGACGGTCCACCACGGATGCTGCGTGCTCAGGCCGAGAAAACCGTGGTTGTGAAAGAAACGCAGCAGGGCCGTGGCGGGAAACGCCAGCATGAGTTCCGGCGGCGTGCTCCAGACCGCGGAACTCATCGGCACGAGGTACAGATCGAAGAAATCCGTGCCGTAACCGCGGCGTTTCACGTAGTCGCCGAGCGTTTCCTCCTGGACGGCAGGATCGTCGAGGGCGGCGACGGCTTCGGCATTGAAACGGTTGATCGCGCCCAGCAGTTTCCAAAAACGCGGACGGAGGAGGTTCTTGCGCTGGGCGAAGAGGTGATTGAGCGAGGAGCCGGCGAATTCCAGTCCGGTCGTGGCGTGGCGGACGCTGAACGACATCTCGGTCGGCTTGATCGGGACTTTCAGCCCGGTGAACAGGCGCGTGAGGTGCGGGTAGGTGACCTTGTTGAACACCATGAACCCCGTATCGAGCGGCACCAGGCGCGAGCGGCGTTCGGGCGCCGCGGGATCGGCGGTTTCATAGACCTCGACGGTGTTGGTGTGCCCGCCGGTGTAGGCGTTCTGCTCGAAGAGCGTGACGTCGAAGTCGCGGTGCAGAAAGTGGGCGCAGCCGAGGCCGGCGATGCCGGTGCCGATGATCGCAAGGGAAGGCATGAGATTGGGTTACGTGCGAATCAGGCGTGCGGATGCAATCCAGCCCCCGGCGGTATCACGCGGCCTTCGCCTCAAAATTAGTTGCCCGTGTCCCGCCGAACGGATTTTCCCGGGTCAATTCGGCGGGCGTCCCCGGTCCGGTATTACTCGGCCGGCGCGGGCGGAGCAGGTCGCTGCGCCACGTCGTGGGTTTGTTCGGTGACATCCTTGCGGATCGCCGGCCGCTCGGCCTTTTTCGGCATCGTGGTCTGGGCGGCGCTGGCGGTGGCGACGGCGAACGCGGCGGCCGCGGGCACAACCTTCTTTAACGAGGAGAACTCGGGGTGGACATGCGGCGCCCGCTGGGCGGCGGCGATGGTGGCGACATGGTCGGCGTGGGCGGCTTCCTCCAGTACCGAGGCCGGCACCGGCTTGAGGCCCCAGATCAGGCCCGTGTAGGACAGCGCCTTGAGGCCGTAGTAGGTGAGGTCGATTTCCCACCAGTAGAAACCGTTGCGCGTGCAGGACTGGTAACGGTGGTGATTGTTGTGCCAGCCTTCGCCGAGGCAGATGAGGGCGAGGATGAAGCTGTTGCGCGAATCGTCCGAGGTGTTGAAACGGCGGCGGCCCATGAGGTGAGCCATGGAATTGATGCAGGCGGTGCCGTGAAACAGCGCGGTGGTGCTGACGAAGAAGCCCCAGACGAGGAGCTGCGCCCCGTTGGTGTGCAGGCTTGGGGTGAAATAGGCGAGGCCTTCACCGAAGGCATAGATGCCGATCGCGAGGAGGATCGGAATGACCGTGTCGAAACGATTGAGGAGGACGAGTTCGGGATATTTCGCGAGATCCTTCACCTTGGAGTAGTCGGTGGGAAAATTGCGCCGGCTGGTGATCCAGCCGATGTGGGACCAGAGGAAACCGTGCACGTGCGGCGAGTGGGCGTCCTCGGGATCGTCGGAATGCTGGTGATGATGGCGATGATGATAGGCCCACCAGAGCGCGCCGCGTTGCACGGTCGTTGCGCCCCAGAGCGCGAGGAGAAACTGACCGAAGCGCGACGTGCTGTAGGTTTTATGCGAAAAGTACCGGTGATAAATGCCCGTGACTGCGAACATCCGAACAAAGTATAGCGCCACCGCCATCCACACGGCGAAGGCGCTCGCTCCCACCCAGATCACGCCGAGACAGCCGGCGTGGAGGATAATGAACGGAATGCAGCGCATCCAGTCGACCCGGTCCGGTTCGGCGCGCATCAACTCGGGAGCGATCGGCGTGTAGTCGGAATCGAACCATTGCACGAGTGCCGCACGCACGCGGTGGAGTGGCGACAAAGGCCGTTGCTGGGCGGAGACAGGCGTCATTATTTGAGGGCTTGGAAGCAAGCCGCCGCCGCCGGTACGTGCAAGCTGCGTTTACAGGAAAATCCCCCTCGGCTTTCCAAAGCGGCGAGGGGAAATGCCCCCATTTTGCCGCAAAACTCAAGATTTCAGGCTAATTTGGGAGCTTTTCGAACCGACGGGAGAAAATAGGGCCTGACCGCGATGGTGGCGCCCCGCCCGGCCAGCCCGCGCCACCATCAGCCCTTGCCGTTTTCGGACGGTGAGTCCGTGGCAACCAAGGCGGTGAGAAGAACGAGAACTACGAAGGCTGGCAACATGGGCGTGGGAGGAGCAGATCGGTATCGAACGGTTCAACATAGAGAGTTTTTTGGAAAAGGGAATCGGGTGGGAGGTCCTTAGCAGCTGCGACGGGAGGCCGGCCTGTCCGGGCTTATGGGAACCTTTCGCCGGATCCGGCGGGCGCTGGCCGGTCCGAATTCCAATTGCCGAGCCGGGAGGCCTTGGTTAGCACCTCTGCCGGAACCGCCGCCCCCCACCCGCCATGCTCAAAGCCGTCGTCAAAACCATCGCCCTTCTCGCGATCCTTTTCGTGATGCTCTATGTGGGCATGAACAACACGCATGCGATCGATTTTCATTTTCCCATCGCGGGCACGACGGCCAAGACTCCAATCCACGCGCTGGCGGCGCTGATTTATTTCGGAGTGTTTGCGGTGGGGGTGCTCGCCGGGACGATCCTGACGGTGGGCGCCGGTCGTGGCGGTGGGAAAAAGAACGGCGGCGCGAGGGACCGCTAATTGGGCGGGATCGCGCAACGGGTTGAAGGATCCGGGGCGGCGCCCGGTCCGTTCCGGCCGGAATCCCGGCGGGGCGCGGAAAATTTTTTCCAGGTCGCGCAAACGCTCGCCGGCCAGTGGTGGCTTCTCGATCCCGCGGGGCGGCCCGGTTGGTGCAAGGGGGTGCACGGCGTACGGACCGCGGCCGGACCGGGCGACGGGGTGCTCGTGCCGGATTCGGCGGCGCGGCTGCGTGCCTGGGGGTTCGATGCGGTGGGGCTGGGCGAGGACGGTGCGGGGCGGGACGACGGGTTGCCGTTCCTCGCGACAGTCGATTTTTGCGGGGCGGGTCCGGCGCTGGTGGGACCGAGGCTGCGGCTGCCGGACGTGTTCGATCCGCAATGGCCGGTGCGCGCCCAACTCCGCGCGGTCGAGGTCTGCGTGCCGCTGGGGCACGAGCGGAGATTGATCGGCTGGGTGACGGACGACCGGCCGGGTTGGGCGCAGCCCGGGGGTGACGGCCGGCCCTCGTTGCTCCAGCTCTGCCTCAGTCTTGAGCCGAACTTCGCGGCGTATCATGCGGCCTGGGAATTTGCGCTCGCGCTGCACGGCGGAAAACTCGACGCGCTGGCGCGGGCCTGGGGCGTGGCGCTGGCGAACCGGGAGGGTGTGCGGGCCCTCACTCGCGCCGAGACGGGCATCGCCACCCGCGGGTATTGGCGCGATGAGGCCCGCTGGTCGCGCGAATTTGCCCGCCGCTATTTTACGTCGACGGCGGCGGCGATCCGCGCCGCCGATCCGCATCATCTGGTGCTGGGCTGCCGGTTCGGCGGGAAGGTCGGCGCGCAGATTCTGGCGGAATGTGCCTACCCGGCGGTCGACCTCGCGATGCCAGACTGGCGGGAGATGGCCACGCCGCCGGACGCCTACCCGGCGAATCCGGTGCTGGCGGGCGATGTCTGCTGGACGGAACCGGAATTCCTGCGGGCGCCTGACACGGTGCGCGGGCGGCGGCTGACCACGGTGGAATGGATGTTGCGACGGGCTCGGCTTGCGCTGGACCGCGCCGCTCGACACCGGGCGATCGTCGGTTATGTTTGGCGGCAGTGGCAGGACGAACCAGGCGAGCAGCCGCCGTTTGCCCGTGGTCTGGTGCACCGCGACGGTGCCGAGGCCCGCGAGCACACGGAATTGCTCGCCGAGTTCAACCACCGGGCGGAAACCGTCCGACGGTCGGCCGCGCCGCCCGCTTCATCATCATGAAATCCGCCACTTTCGTTTTTATCGCCGCCGCGGGCCTGCTGGCGGCGAGCCTCGGCTGCCAGCAGCTCGACCTCGCGAAGGAAGGCGATCCGCAGCGCACGCTGAGCGGCACCGTCAATTTGCGCGGCGAAGTCTTGTTTCCGCCGGATACCGAGGTCGTGGTGCGCGTGGTTGAGACGACGACCACGGAGCGGCCGCGCGGCCTGGCCGCGACCGACGTGCCGCTGGGGGACCGCGGGGGCATCGATAAAAAGGAGCGGGTGCTCGGCGAGCAGATCATCAAGGCGCCCGGGGTGCAACCGGTGGCGTTTCAGGTCGATTACCGCGCGGACGATACCATGCTGCGCCACGGCCTCAACGTGGATGTACGGATCTCTTCCGGTGGAAAGGTGCGTTATCGCTCCCTGGATGCCCACGTGGTCACGCTCGGCTCGGCGCCTTTTCCGCACACCGTTTGGGTCGAGGCCGTGCGTTGATCCGGCGTCGCGGCGGAGGTGATCCGCCTCAGCGATACAGCCAGAATTTCTTGCTCTGCTCCTGGTAGATCTTCGCCTGTCCGCTCCAGGTGCGCAGCCATCCGTCGATGTCGGTGCGGGCGCCCTTGGCCATCAGGTCGTTAAACAGCGCGGTCGAGCCCACATGCACGAGGAACGTCCGCCGCTGGGCGGCGGTGGCGGTGGCGAACGGATTCTTCGGCTCCAGTTTGCAGGCCAGCCGCATCAGGTGAAAATTCAACGACGTCGCGTCCCACGCGTCGTAGTCGTTGATTTCGGTGTAGAGCCCGATCGCCGGCTGGCCGGTTTTCACGTTGGGCGCGCTCACGCGCCGGAGCTGGACGCCGGGAAGGTTGAGCGTGCGCAGCTCCTTTTCCACGACCTCCGGTTTCACGGTGAGGTGGAGGACGCCGCGGAAGGCGTACTGCGCGCCCACGCCGTGCCGGAATCCGCCGAGGATGCAACCGAGGCCGGTCATCGGATAACCCTGCACGGCGGCGAAATCCTGGATGAGCGTCGACGTCGGCACCCAGGTGAGGCCGGTCTCGGTCCAACGCATGGCGCGCGTCCAGCCGCGCAGGGGGACGATGGTGAGCTTGCCGCGCGCGCGGGCGGCCTCGGAAATGACCAGACCGCCGGGTGGCCGCGCGTTTCGCACCATGTTGGCCAGTTCGCCCATCGTCAGGCCGTGGACGTAGGGCACGCGGAACTTTCCGACGTCGCTCATCCATTCCGGGTCGAGTGGCGGGCCGCCGACCTTGAGCCCGCCGAGCGGATTGGGCCGGTCGAGCACGATGACCTCCTTGTCCGCCTCGAAACAGGCTTCCATCGCGGTCTTCATCGCACCGCTGAACGTGTAGCTGCGGGTGCCGATGTCCTGCAGGTCGATCACGAGCGCATCGATGGTCTTCAGCTGCGCGGGCGTGGGGCGGAAGCTTTTCGATTTGCCGTTGTAGAGGGAAAACACGGGCAGCCCGGTCCGGGCATCGACCGTGTCGGGAAAATATTTCTCCGCGGGCTGGTCGTTGTAGATGCCGTGCTCGACGGCGTAGAGCGCCACGAGCTTCACCCCGGGGGCGCGCCGCAGGACTTCGACGGTTGAGACGCCGCGACGGTTGACCCCCGCGGGATGGGTGAGCAGCCCGATGCGTTTGCCCTTCACCGCGGCAAAGCCTTCGGCCTCCAGGGTGTCGATGCCCAGCATCACCGGAGAGGTGCGCGCGGGTGGCGCAGCGGGTTTGGGCCCGGCCGGTGCGGCGGCCACGGGGGCGACTTTTTGGGCGGGGGCCTGCGCGCCGCTGCAGCCGAAAAGCGCGAGCGCCGCCATCGGAGCGAGCAGCAGTTTTTTGATAGTGAGCAGGGGCTTCAATCCAGCCATGAAAACCCATGGTTGAAGGGCGCCCGGGGTCCGTCGAGTCGGAAGCGGAAAAATCCGGGCGTGGACGTCGAATCCGGGCGCCACCCGATTCAGAATGCGCGGTGAACCGCCTGGCGCAGATTGTCCGCCGCTTCGCGCAGGGCGCGTTCCAAGGGCATGTCCGGCGGGGTGATTGCGTGGAGCGTCAGGCCGGGGTGTTCCGCGCCGGTGCTGACCGCTCCGGCAAAAACGTGCACGCGTTTTCCGAGGGCGAGGGCGCGGGCGGCGACGGCGCCGGGCCCCTTGCCGCTGAGCGAGCTGTCGTCGAAACGGCCTTCGCCGGTGATGATCAGATCCGCCGCGGCGAGGCGCCGCTCAAGATCGAGCCAGGCCGAAACGAGTTCGAAGCCGGGCAACAGTTGCGCTCCGGCGGCGGCCATCAGCCCAAACGAGATGCCGCCCGCCGCGCCGGCGCCCGGGGTGTCCATCAGCGCATCCGGCTGGTTGCAGTGATGACAAAGGAGCATGGCCATGCGCGCGCTGGCATGTTCCAGCCGGGCGAAGTCGGCTGCGCGCAATCCCTTTTGCGGGCCATACACCGCCGCGGCGCCGCGCGACCCGAGCAGCGGATTGGTGACATCGCAGGCGATCCGGATGGGTGGCAGGGCGGCGGGAACGCGGCCCGTCAGCCGGGTGATGTGCCGCCATTGTTCGGGCACCGGCGGATGAACGTCGCGGCTGTCGCCCGTGCTGAAGCCGAGGCCGAGGGCCGCGAGTGCGCCGAGGCCGAGGTCGTGGGTCGCGCTGCCTCCGACGCCCAGCAGGATGAGCGATGCACCCTCATCGGCCGCGTGTCGGATGAGCTGCCCGGTGCCGAACGTCGTGGTGTGCCAGGGGTCCCGCTCTTCGGGAGCCAGCAGGGCCAGGCCCGACGCGGAAGCCATTTCGATGAGGGCGACCTGGTCCGGCGGAGATGAGGACGGTCGTCCGCCGCCGAGACCGAGCAACTCGCGGGCGCCGGCGGGAATATGCTCGAGCGGAACGAAGCCGACGGAGGATGCGGCGCGGCGGCCCCGCGGCCCCTCCACGGTAAACTGGCGCGCCGTGCCACCGGCGGCGGCCGTGAGGATTTCGCCAAAACCCTCGCCGCCATCCGCGAGCGGGCAGACGTCGAACGACCAGTCGCCGTGCCGGTCGCGCAACGCCTGCCTGGCGAGTTCACCCGCCTCGCGCGCGGTGAGGGAGTCCTTGAATTTGTCGAAGGCGAGAAGGACGCGCATGGCCGGGGCAACGTGTCTGCGGAGCGTCGCGGTTAAAAGGCGAAAAGCGCGCGAACGCCCGGGAACGCCCGCGAGGCGGCGATCCCCTCTGCGGCCTGGCGCCTTATCCCGGTGCGATCCTGCGGTCCGCCCCCCTTCAAGACGTCGTCGGGCGGCGTTCCCGTTGCATGCAAAAACGCCGGAGTGCGGCTTCGAGTTGGGCGAGGTCGAGCGGCTTCGTGAGGTAGTCGTTCAAGCCGGCCTCGAGCGCTTGCGCCCGCTGCGGTTGCCGGGCGTCGGCCGTCAGGGCGATGATCCAAAGTTTTTGCGCTTGGGTGCCCGCGGTGCCGGCCCGGATCGCCCGCAGGGCGGTGAGCCCGTCCATTTCCGGCATATGCATGTCGAGCAACATCACGTCGTAGGGCGCCACCGGCAGGACGAGCTTTTCCACGGCCTGCCGGCCGTTTTCGACTAGGGTCGAAGTACAGCCCAATTTGGTCAGCACCCGCTGCATCAGACGTTGGTTGACGACATTGTCCTCGGCGACCAGCACGTGCAGTCCGAACTGAGTGGAGGGGGGGGCAATCTTCGCAACCGGAATGGCGCCCGATACGACGGCGAAGAGCGATTCGTGGTGGATCGGCTTGTTGATGAGCAGTCGGAAATGGGTTCGTAGCTTCGCCCGCAGTTCGGTGGACAACGAAATCGGTACAAGCCCGAACGTCCGCTCGGGCGCCAGACCGGGGAGCGGTTCCGTCGCCTCGGCGAGGGCCATCGCGAGGGGCTCGGGCGTGTCGACGAGGGCGACGTCCCAGGCCTTGGCGCCCAGTTCCGCCGGCGAGTCGGCTTCGACCACCGGACTGCCCCAGCGGGTGGCGAGCTCCGCCAGTTCCTGGCGCAGGGAGCCCGGCTGGATGGCGAGCCCGATCCGCAGGTTTCCCAGGTCGCGGCGGGGCAGGGAGAGCATCGCGATGGGGGTGCGCACGGTGAACGTGAACGTCGAACCCTGCCCGGGGGTGCTGGTGCAGGCGATTTCGCCACCGAGCATTTGCACCAGGCTGCGGCAAATCGCGAGGCCGAGGCCGGTCCCCCCGTAGCGGCGGGTGGAGGAATCGTCGACCTGGCTGAACGGCTTGAAGAGCTTTTCGTGGTGGTCGGGGGCGATACCGATGCCGGTGTCGCGCACGGAGAATTCCAGGACACAGTCGTCCGGGAGGGCGGTGGACCCGGTGGCCGGGGCCGGGACGGCGGGTCCGGATTTGGCCGTCCGCCGTACGCTGACTTCGACTTCGCCCGTGGCGGTGAATTTCACCGCGTTGCCCACGAGGTTGAGCAGGATCTGGCGCAACCGGCCGGCATCGGCGACGATCGCCGCCGGCACGTCGTCGGCGATGTGATGCACGAGCTCGATTTTTTTCTGGGCGGCCTTCGCGGCCAGGAGGTCGAGCGCGTCCTCGATGCATTCGCGGGGATCGCAGGGCACGGGGTCGAGTTTGAATTTGCCCGATTCGATGCGGGCAAAGTCGAGAATGTCGCCCGTGAGCTGGATGAGGGACTCCCCGCTGGCGCGGATGGTCTGCACAAACTCCCGTTGTTCCGCCGCGAGGGGCGTCTCCAGCAGGAGGCTCGTGAAGCCGACAATGCCGTTGAGGGGCGTGCGCACCTCGTGGCTCATCGTCGCCAGAAACTGGCTCTTGGCCCGGTCTCCCGCCTGGGCCAGATCCCGTGCGTCGCGCAGTTCGGCTTCCCGCCGTTTGCTCTCGGTCACGTCGTCGAACACGGCGACGAAACAGGAGATCGAGCCGTCGCGATGCCGCACGGGGGTGACGATGCCGCGGGCGGGATAGACCGTGCCGTCCTTGCGCCGATTCAGCCATTCCCCCTCCCAGGAACGGCCGGCCCGCACCGAGGCGAAAATATCGGTCAGGACTTCGCCGGTCGGGGATGGCATCTGCCCGTCGCGCCAGGACCGGCCGAGCAACTCGCGCCGTTGGTAGCCGGTTTGCTGGCAGAGCCCGCGATTGGCGTACTCGATCCGACCGGCGAGATCGACGATCAGCAACGCCGACCGGCTCTGCTCCATCGCCTCGGAAAAATTGCGGATGACCTCGCGTTGCTCGGCCTGCCGCTGCCTCACGAGCCAGGCCAGGAGTGGCAGACCCGCCACGATCCAGGCGAGCAGCGCGCGCTGGACACCCACGTTCCACAGTTGGGCTCCCCATTCCGCCGCGTCGATTTCGACGCCGAGAATCTCCCGCCCCGGCGCAGCGGCTGGGGATGCCGTCGCGGTTTCGATCGCTGCGTAGCCGGTCACCCATGGACCGGACCGGTCGTCCGGAGGTCCGTCGGTCGCGGCTCCGCCAAGGCTAATCACCCCGTGCAGACCGGGGGATTCCGCCGCTGGAAATTCCCGGCCGGGCGGGGGCGCGTCCGGGGCCCCGGCGGGGGACGAGTCGGCCAGCAGGATCGTCTTGCCGGTTTCCGGCTGTGGGCGGAGCAGAAAAATCGAGCGCGCGTGTTCGGTGACGTTGTGGAGGGCGCGCAGCCGGCCCTTTACGTGCGCATAAAGGGTCGTCGGGAGATCCGCGGGCGAGCCCGCGAGCCCGCGCAATTCCAAGGCATCGAACGCGACGGCGGAGCGCTTCGTGTCCTCAATCAAGCGGGATCGCAGCTCGGCCCGGTGGCTTTGAGCGCCCTTCCAGCCCACCGCCATGCCGGCGAGCAGAATAAGGCTCCACGCCGCTAGGATTTTGGGGTTACGGACGAAATGCTGCGACATGGCGCGACCGGGTCGGCGCTTCCTAATCAACGGTGGCGCCCGGCGTCATGCAATGGGTAATCTCGACCCGGTGGCGGAGGAGGCAAGGGGAGCGGGCGCTTTACCTCGGGGCTGGCGTTGCTACGGTGCGGCATGCCCGAGGACTCGGATCCGCCGCGGAAATTCTACGACCTGAAGCCACGGGAGTTCGAAGTCGTGAACGCATTGCCGCGCCAACCGGGCGAGCGTCCGCCGGCGTCGGCCGTTGCTGGCGCGCGCCCGGAAGCGATCGACGTCAACGATCTCATTCGGAGCGCAAATTCCGCCCGTGCCGGGTTGGCGCCGAAAGCGGTTCCCACCGCGGGGAACGACGTGCATGCGATCCTGCGTGATAATCTTGCCCGGGCCAACGCCGCGGGCCTCAACGAACTCGCGCCCAAGCCGCGGCGGGCGTCCCGCCGAAAGCGGCACTATTGGGCGTTGATGCTGCTCGTGAATGCCGGACTGCTGACGCTCACCCTCGCCAGTGGGCCGAAGTATCCGGTCACGTTCGTTTACGGCATCGCGGGGCTGGTGATCTTCAATCTCGGGCTTTGGTGGGTAATGTGGCAGATCATGGAAGACTATTAGGCGCGGCGTGCGAACAGCTCCCACATCAACACGGCGGCGGCGACCGACACGTTGAGCGACTCGATCTTGCCGCGGCCGGGAATGGTGACGAGCCGCGTGCAGGCGGCCGCTACCTCGGGCGCCAGGCCCTGCTCCTCGTTGCCGAGCACGAGGGCAACGGGTTTGCCGGGTCCGGGGCGCATTTCCGGCCGGCCGCCGCGCGTGGCACCGCCGATCACGTCGTAGCCCGCGGCGGCGAGTTCGCGGACAAAATCGATGAGGGCCTTCGTTTGCCAGACTTCGAGATGCTCAAAACCGCCCTCGGCCACGCGGTGCGCTGCATCCGTCGGCCGCGCCGCGCCGGCATCGGCGGGAATGACGATGCGCGGCACGCCAAAATACGCCGCGGTGCGGGTGATGGCGCCCAGGTTGTGCGCGTTGCCGATGCGGTCGAGCACCAGCACGGCTTCGCGGTTCTTCGCCCACCGGCGCACGTCGTCGGCCTTCGCTTCGCGCAACGCCGGCGGCGCCACCACGGCGACGATGCCACCGTGGTGCACCGAGCCGGCGATCTTCTCGAGTTCCGGCGGCTCGACGCAGCGATAAACCTTTTTCGCCTGGGCGAGCACCTTGCACATGATCCCGATTTTGCGCCCGGCCGCGTAGTCGAAGAACAATCGCTGGATGGAACCCGGGTCGCGCGCGAAGCGGGCCTGCACCGCGGCCAGGCCGCACAATTTCAATTCGTCGCGGGCCGGGCCGCTGCGGGAACCAGGCACAGTGCCGGGAGGCGGCGGGACCGGTACTGGAGCGGGATCGCGCGGGCCGGAGACGGCTCCCCGCAGGCGGGCGGGCCCGGCGGGCGCGCGGAATTCCCCGGCGGACGGCGCGGGTGCGGACGGAATGGGGCGCTTCGGAAAAGGAGGCATGGGGCGAGGCTGACGCGCCGCGCGGGTGAAACCAAACAAAAGCGCGCCGGACTTATTACCGCCCAGCCGGTGAACTTAGCTCGCCGGTGAGCGTGAGCTCCTCGCGATCATGGTAAAGGTGCCGGATGCGCGTGCCGGGGGCATGCCGGGTGAACGGCGAATCCGGCGCCCGGAGTTCGCGGAGCAGCGCGACGGCGTCGACGCGGCCGAATTTCAGATTGATGACGAAGCGCCGGCACCACGCCTGCGCCAGCCAGGGCTCCACGAGGTGCCGCAATACGTGGTGCGGTTCCTCCACGAGGTCGCAGAACAGCCAGTCGAAGACGGTGGTTTCGCCCGGGGCGAATTTGAAGGCGTCCTCCCGGCGATGGTCGATCCGCGGGTGATCGAGCGCGCCGCCTTTCAGCGGGCCGTTGTCGATCGCCACAACTTGCGCCCCGCGTTTCGCCGCGCTGTAGCTCCAGCCGCCGGGCGCCGCGCCAAGGTCGCATACCGTCTCGCCGGCCTGGGGCTCCCGGCCGAGCACGGAGTAGGCTTCCTCCACCTTGAGATAGGAGCGCGACGGCGCGAGCGGATCGTTGGCCATGCGCCGCGCACCATGGACGAATGCGTCGCGGGCCACGAACATGCGGCCGAAATCGGCGAAGAACACGAAGAGTCCCCGGGCGGGGCCGACGCCGCGCGCCACGTCGGAGGTCGCGAGCCGGGCGACGCGGGCCAGTTTCTTTTTCACCTGCGCGCCGCAGGCCTCTTCCACTGCCGCCAGCCGGCGGCCCAGGCCCACCAATTCGTGCGGCCCCTGCCAGAGGTTGGGCCACGGGGCGTCGATGCGCTCACCCCGCAGCCCGCTGAGAAAGAAATCCGCGACGCCGGTGGCGAGGGCATTGACCGATTCGCCCCGGAGCTCGACGGGCTCGACGAGCGTGAGGTGCGCAAACGCGAGGTCGGTGAGGGCGGGGCGGGAAACGGTTGCGGCCGGGGTGATTCGCACCCAGCCCGGTCCTTTTTCCGCGGGCGTCAGACCGTGCAATTCCTCCAGCTCGCGGGCGAGCAGCATTTCGAAACCGGCCTGGCAGGTAATCAACACGGCTCGGAACGTGGCGGGCCGCGGTCAAGCGGCGATAAAAAAGCGTCCGGCTGCCGGGCGGGAATCCCGGACAACGTCGTGTGCGTCAGAGCCGGTGGAGATGGAAGCCGCCGTCGACGTCGAACACGGCGCCGGTGGAAAAAGGAAAGCGATCCTCGGCGATGGCCCGCACGGCGCGCCCGATGTCCTCGGGTTTGCCCCACCGGCGGATCGGCGTGATGCCCTGCTCGAGGATGAGCTTGTCGTATTTCTCCTTCACGCCGCTGGTCATGTCGGTGGCGATGACGCCGGGGCGGATTTCATAGACGTTAATGCCCTCCTGGCCGAGGCGGTCGGCAAACAGCTTCGTCATCATCGCGAGGCCCGCTTTCACCATGCAGTAGTCCCCGCGATTGATCGACGCGGTGTACGCCGAGATGGAGGTGATGTTGACGATGCGGCCGCGAAAGCCCTCCGCGTCGCGCTCCTGTTGCAGCATCTGCTTCGCGACCGATTGCGAGAGGAAGAACGGTCCCTTGAGGTTGATGGCGAAAAGCCGGTCGAAGCTTTCCTCGCCGGCGTCGAGGAGATCGGCGCGGACCCTGGGGGCGACCCCGGCATTGTTGACGAGGAGATCGATCCGGCCGAAGCGCGCGACGGTTTCCGCGACGAGGCGCTCCCGGTCGGCCGCGACGGCGACGTCGCCCTGCACGACAAAGCCGTCGCCCCCGGCCGCGCGGACGAGGGCGAGCGCCTCGGCGGCGGCCTCCGCGTTGGCGGCGTAGTTGATCGCCACCCGGCAGCCGCCGCGGGCCAGTTCGAGCGCGATGCCGCGGCCGATGCCTCGGGATGCGCCGGTGACGAGGGCGGTTTTCGGGGGAGTCATGCCGATTGGAGAATTATGATTTTTCGAGCAAAGGGTTCGCAAGTATCTGGTTCATCAGAGCCACGTGACTTTGATTTCCTTTTCCAGCGCCTCGAATTCCGAATCGCCTGTCACCAGTTCCGCCTTCCTTTCTCTCGCCAGCGCGGCGGCAAACGCGTCGGCCAGGCTGATCTTAAAGCGTGACTTGAATTCGGCGGCGGAATCGGCGAGACGGCGGTCGGCCGGATGAAATTCGATGGGGGCGGCGACCAACTCCGCGGCGATGGCCTTCCAGGTCGCGGCGCCATCCTTGCGGCGGATGATGTATTGCACCTCGGCGTAGTTCACTTCGCTCATGTGGACCGGGGCATCTCGATCCGCCGCTTTTTCCAAAATCTGGCGGACACTTTCCGAACCCGGCTCGCCGCGCAACAGGGCGAGCAGCGCGTAGCTGTCTAAAACTTTAGTGGACATGCCGGTCCTCCAACTCTCGCTCGCTCTTCTTATGCTCGGCCCACTCCTCGGCAAACGGCTTGTCGCCCGGCTTGCGCTTGAGGATGCCGTGCAGCCGGCCAATCGCCTGCTTGGTGACCGGCCGGAGGAGAATGCCTTCGGGTGTGGCCGTCACCACCGCGCGCGTGCCATCTTCAATGTGAAACTCTTTCCGCAGCCGGCGCGGAATGACCACCTGACCCTTGGTGGTGAACCAGACACTCTCGGAGACGGATGGCGTGCTCATGGCCTGAAAGAGGAATTATCGTCCGGAGTCCGTCAAATATTAAAAGTAAGATATTTCTATTTTATCCTACTTTATAGGCTATTCCTTATCGATTCCGAAATCACCGGCCCAAGATCCCGTTTCCCGAAGCGTCATCCCTTGGATGACCCTTTCGGCGTGACGCCGTGGCCGGCCGTGATGTGGGCGACGGACAGCCGGCCGCCGTCGACCGCATAGCCGCCGTCGAAAGGATTCGCCGCGAGGAAAAACGGCGTATCGAGGTCCGCGAAACGGAAGCCGCCCTGTCCGGCGGCGAAGCAGGCCGAGGTGGTCATGGCGAGGATCGACTCCACGTTGCCGCCGATCATCAGCGCGAGGCCGGCGGCGCGCGCCACCGCCGCGATTTCGAGCGCGGCCAGCAGCCCGGCCTTCATCAGCTTGATGTTAATCACCTGGCCTGCCTCCGCGGCGACGACCCGCCGCGCGTCCTCCGCGGTGGTGACGCTTTCGTCCGCGGCGACGAGCCAGCCGGACTCCAGATGCAGGGCGCGCATCCCTTCCAAATCCGTTTTGGGCAGCCACTGCTCGAGCAGCGCCGGCGCAATGCCGCGAGCCTTCAAGCCGCGCACGAGTTCGCGGGCGGCCTCGCGCGAAACCCCGGCGTTGCCGTCGAGGATCAACGGAGAGTCGGGCGCGGTCTCGTGAATCGCCGTCAGGCGGGCGAGATCGTGGGCGGGTCCCTCCTTGCCTCCGATCTTCACCTTGATCATGCGGATGCCCCGCGCGCGGATGTCGCGGGCCGCGGTCGCGGCTTCCGCCGCCGTGCCGGTGGTCACGGTCATGTCCGTTTCCAGTTCCGTACCGGCGCCGCCAAAAAATTTCCAAAGCGGCACGCCGTCGCGCCGGGTCAGGGCGTCGAGCAGCGCCATCTCGAAGGCGCACTGGGCCGAGCCGCAACCAGCGCCGCCGCGCGCCCGAAATTCCAATGCGACGGTTCGCCAGTCCTCCACCGTGCGGCCAATGAAGGCGGCGCCGGCGGCATGCAGGACAGCGAGCGCGCCCGCCTGAGTTTCGCCGTTGTAGGGCGGCAGCGGGGCCGCCTCGCCATAGCCCCGGGTGCCGTCGGCCAGTTCCAGCGTGACCAGCACGTTGTTCGCCACCGCCTGGGCCCCGCCGGAAATGCCGAACGGTACAAACAGGGGAATATCCAGCGGCACGGCGTGCAGCGCGGTGATTTGAGGGGAGGCCTTCATGCGCGGGTGGTTGGTCTCCGGTGTTCCGATACTGTGGTCCGCCGGATAGGGAGGTCGGATCCTGCCCGCGTTCCGGGAGCCCGGTCAAGCGGCCTGTCCGCCGGGATTGGGCGGGGGGCGGGCGCGCCTTTACTTTGCCGGTCCGGGGCGCGATACCGGTCGTCCCGACAATCCGCGTCTCTCGTTCTGCCCCAACTCACTGCACCATGGCCAAATTGAAAACCGTCCTGCTGGTCGCGAATGGCGACCTCCGAGCCTCGGCGAACGAGGTGTGCTGGTCCGCCCAGCGTGCGATGGAGCAGACGCTGGCCGCCGCCGTCGCCCGGGCCGGTGGCAAACTGGTGCGGGCGCATCCCTACAAGCCGAAGCAGAAGCACGGCTTCATCGGTTCGCAGAAAGAAGGCATGGAAATTTTTTCGCGGATCGATCCGCGGGCGCCGCTGATCGTGGCCGAGGCGGTGTGGCAGTACTCGCACCACGTGCTGGCCGGACTCATCTCGCATCAGGGGCCGATCCTCACGGTGGCGAATTGGAGCGGCACCTGGCCGGGCCTCGTCGGCATGTTGAACCTCAACGGCTCGCTGACGAAGGCGGGGGTGAAATACTCCACGCTGTGGAGCGGGGATTTTACGGACGCGTTTTTCACCCGGGGGCTCGCGACCTGGTTGAAAACCGGTTCGGTCCGGCACCGTACGACGCATGTGCAGCCGCTCGCCCGGGCCGCGATTCCCGCGAAGGCGAAGTCGATCGCAGAACGCCTTGCCGCGGATCTGCGCCGCCGGAAATCCATCATGGGGGTTTTTGACGAGGGTTGCATGGGCATGTTCAACGCGATCATTCCCGACGAATTGCTTTTCTCCACCGGTGTCTACAAGGAGCGGCTCTCGCAATCCGCGCTCTACTACGCGACGACCCAGGTCACCGACGCCGAGGCCCGTGGCGTTTATCAATGGCTCTTGAAGAAGGGCATGACGTTTCACCTCGGAACCGACGAGGCGACCGAACTCACCGAGGCGCAGGTGTTGTTGCAGTGCAAAACCTACGTCGCGGCGCTGCGGCTCGCGGACGAGTTCGGCTGCGAGAGCATCGGCATCCAGTACCAACAAGGCCTCAAGGACCTGCTGCCCGCGAGCGATCTGGCCGAGGGCCTGCTCAACAACCGCGACCGGCCGCCGGTGAAAAACGCCGCGGGCAAAGTCATCCGCCGCGGCCAGCCGCTGGCGCATTTCAACGAGGTCGACGAATGCGCCGGCCTCGACGGGCTGTTCACCCAGCGCGTGCACACCGCGCTGCGTCAGCCGGTCGAGAACACGTTGCACGACTTGCGCTGGGGCGATTGGGATCGCAGCGGCACGACCGATCAGTACGTGTGGGTCTTCCTGATCTCCGGCAGCGCTCCCCCCGCGCACCATGTCGGCGGCTATCGCGGTACCGATTCGCTGCGCCAGCCGCCGATGTATTTCCGGCTCGGCGGCGGCACCGTCCGCGGCATCGCGAAGCCCGGCGAAATCGTGTGGAGCCGCGTGTTCGTCGAACACGGCCGGCTCAAAATGGATCTCGGTCGCGCTCGCGTGCTCGCGTTGCCGCGCGCCGAGACCGAGCGCCGCTGGAAGGAAACCACCCCGCAGTGGCCGATCATGCACGCCGTCACCTACGGGGTGACGCGCGACCAGATGATGGCGCGCCACAAGGCGAACCACATCCAGGTCGCCTATGCGAATTCGGCGCGGGAGGCCGATCTGGCGTTCTACACCAAGGCGGCGCTGGCCGCCGCGCTCGGGCTGGAAGTCAGTACCTGCGGCACGAAGGCCGACGGTTCTGCGTTCTGAGCCGCGCCGCGCGGCTTATTTCCGCGGCGCCAGATGGCGCTCGAGAAACGTGAGGGCGGCCGACTTCACGTCGCGCGGGAGCGGCTTTTTATTCCAGGTCTCCCAGTCGAACGAGTGCCCGACCCCGTCGAGCAGCAGGTACTCGTGGGCGCCGCCGCCGGCCTTCAAGGCCGCGGCCATCTCGTCCGACTGCTGATAGTCCACGGTCGAGTCCGCCCGGCCGTGGAGAATAAGCACCGGGGGCGAATCCTCGGTCACCTGGAAGACCGGCGACGCCACCCGCCACACGCTGGCATCGTCCGAAGCGGCGCCAAACGCAGCCCGCGAGGGGCCGGTCATCAGCGTGCGCATCGGAGTCTTGTCTGTGGGGCGCGTGCGCAGGTTGGCGGGTCCGTACATGTCGATGACGCAGCGTACGGTGCTCGACACCCCCGGATACGGGGCCTCGGGCTCGTGGAGTTTTTTCTGTGCCGTCAGTCCGACCATCAGCGCGAGATGACCGCCCGCCGAACCGCCGGCGACGGCGATGCGATCCGGATCGAGGCGGTACTCGGCGGCATGGGCGCGGAGAAAGCGCACCGCGTTTTTGCAATCGAGGAGATTGAGCGGCCACGAGCCCGGGCCGAGCTTGTAGTCGATGCTGACCGCCACATAGCCGGCGCTGGCGAGGGTGCGGCAGATCGTCTTGCCGCGCGGCTCGGTTTTGGTGCCGCCGGTCCAGCCGCCGCCATGGATCCAGACGACGGCGGGCGACAATTTTCCGGCAGACGGCGGGGCGGGCAGATAGAGGTCCAGTTTTTCCGCGCGGTCCGGCGTCAGAAACATCACGTCGGAGATCTCCCGCGGGCCGGGCTCGGCGGCTTCGGAAAAAACAACGGCGAACGCGGAAAGCACGAGGACGCGCAGGGAAAAATTCATGGAAAAAATTTATTGGAAGAAGGTTTCCTCCGCGCTCCGGCGCAGCATCCAATCGCGGTCGGAGTCGGACAGGAAGTCGAGGCGGTCGTGGACGAGGCCGAACGAGGCGGCGTAGGTGTTGCCCTTGACCACTTGGAAGGGCGAATCGGTGCCCCACATCAGCCGTTGCGGGCCGAAGGCCTCGAAGACGCGGCGGATCAGCGGGGCGAGGTCAAGGTAGGGCGGCTGTTTGCGGCCGAGGGCGTGAAAGGCGGAGACCTTGACCTTGATCTGGCGCTGGCGGGCGAGACCGCAGAGGGCCTTGAGGTCGGCCTCGTGGAACTGTCCGTCAAAACCGATGCGGCAGAGATGGTCGATGACCACCGGGGTGTCGGGATGCCGGCGCGCCATCCGGTCGATGGACGGAATGGCGTCGGGTTCGACCAGCGGACACATTGCCAACCGCCGGCGCCCTGCGCAGGCCCACATGGCGGCCATGGCGGGCGAGTCGAGCCAGGTGGCCGGCTCACCGTTGGGCAGGATGCGGAAACCGCGCACGCCCAGCCCCGCGAGTCGCTCCATTTCCTCCACCGGGCCGGGCTTGGTGTGGTCCACGCGCGCGACGCCGGAAAACTTACCGGGGTAACGCGCCATGACATCGAGCATGTTGCGGTTGTCGTAGAGATAGAATCCCCGCTGAATTAACACGACGCGGGCCACACCGCACGGTCGCCCATGCGCCAGAAGCTCTTCGGCGCTGAATTCCATCGGCGTGCCGTCGTTTGTGTTCGGGATGGGCACGCGCGGCCAGCGGACGGTGTCGCCGGACCAAACGTGGGAATGCGCATCGATGTAACGGTCGCCGTGCGCCGGGAGGGTGGTGGCCGCGGCGAGGAGGGCCGCGCTGCCGAGAAACTGGCGGCGCGAAAGTACGGCGGGTTCGGCAATTTCGCCGGCGGTGCCGACCGAAACCGTGGCGCGGCCTGACTGGGGCATACGAGGCATGGGGGTGTCTCTTGGTGCATCATCGTCGGAGCCGCTTCAACCCGGATTTTGGGCCGGAGCGACGCGCCGGGTCCAAAATGCTGTTTGCCGCCGGTGGGTCCGTCCGTTGATCCTGCGTGGATCGCTTCATGGTTCGCCTACCCCGCCGCCTTTGTTTTTCGGTCGCGCTCGTCGCGTTTTCGGCGCGCGCGTTCGCCCAGCCGCTGCTCGCGCCGGTGTCCGTGCGGATGGATTCGCTGGCCGAATTTCGCCCCGTCGCGGCCAACTGGCAGGTTGGCGGCGGACTCGGCGGCGATCCGCGGCGCGAAAAAAATCTGACGCCGATCGCGGGCACCGGCGTGCTCGTCAACACGCCGCGTGACGGCGCGCGGGATAATCTTTTCAGTGCCTGGGAGCACGGGGACATCGAGCTGGACGTCGATTTTCTGCTGCCGCCGGGTTCCAACTCGGGTGTCTACCTGCAGGGTCGCTATGAGGTGCAGCTTTTCGACAGCTGGGGCGTGCGCACGCCGAAGGCTGGCGATTGCGGTGGTATCTACCAGCGCTGGGATCCCGCGCGCGGCAAGGGACAGGAAGGCTACGAGGGGCATGCGCCCCGCGCCAATGCGTGCCGGGCGCCCGGCCTCTGGCAGCATTTGCAGGTCACGTTCGAAGCCCCGCGGTTCGATGCCGCCGGGAAGAAAACGAAAAATGCGCGCTTTGTGCGGGTCGCGCTCAACGGGTTTGTCATTCACGAGAACGTCGAGGTAACGGGACCGACGCGCAGCCCCGCGTTTGAGGACGAACGCGCGATGGGGCCGCTCATGATCCAGGGCGATCACGGTTCGCTCGCGTTGCGCGCGCTTACCGTGAAGCGTTTTGGCCCCGAGCGGATTGGCGTCGAGGACCTGCGCTACAAGCTTTATCCCGGCGAATTCAAGCGCCTCGGCGATTACGATGCGCAGGCCCCGAAAAGCGAGGGCGTGCCGGCGCGGTTTGCCCACACCGCGGTGGAGAAGAGCGGCAAGTTTGCCCTCGTGTTCACCGGTTCGCTCGTCGTGCCGCGGGACGGCCGTTATGCGTTCACGATCGAATCCGGCGGCGAGGTGCGGCTGCTCATCGATGATCGTCCGGCCGTGCTCCCGCTCGAAAAAGGGAGCCACCCCGGCGCCGTTGAACTCACCGCCGGCCGCCATGCATTCCGACTCGATCTCGTGCAGCGCGCGGGCCGGCCCGCGCTCGAGTTGATCGCGGAGGGTCCCGGCCTCGCCGCGCACGCCCTGACGGTACGCGACGAAAAAACCCGCGGCAGCGCGCCGCCGCGCCAGGTGCTCGTTGAGCCCAAGGACCGGGTGATCGCCCAGCGCAGCTTCGTGCCGTTCGAACCGCGCAAGCGGCTTTACGCACTCAATGTCGGTACGCCGGCCGGAGTGCATTTCTCCTACGACTTCGAAACCGGCGCCGTCTTGCGGGCTTGGCGCGGGGCGTTTCTCGACGCCGCCGAGATGTGGGACGCGCGCGGCAACAATCAGGTCGGCAAACCCGTCGGCCCCGCGCTCACGCTGCCGGGCAAGCCCACCGTGGCCCTCATCGAGTTTGCGCAAAACGGCGGCTGGCCCGACCAGCCGGAGGCGTTGTGGTCGTCGCAGGGCTACACCCTCGAACCCGACGGGCTCCCGGTCTTTTCGTCGACGCTGGCGGGGATCAAACTGCGCGACCGCATCGCTCCGACCGCCGACGGCCGCGGGCTGACGCGCACGCTGGAGGCCCAGGGTAAACTGCCCGACTGGTCCGCCTGGGTACTGCTTGCCGAGGCCGAGACGATCACGTCGCAGCCCGGCGGCGCAGGCTGGATTGTGGGCGACCGCGAGTGGTATCTCGACTGGCCCGCGGACGCGCGTGTGGTGCCCGTGCTGCGCCGCCACGGCGGTCGGCAACAACTCGCGGTGCCGCTGAAGCGCACGACGCTGGAGCTGCCGATCCGGTACTCGATGATCTGGTGACCGCCTTCATGAATTTCACAGAAACGTTTTTCGGTCGCTGGAACCCCCGCCGTGCGCACGCGGCGGCTGCGGCCCTGCTGCTGCTGACCGCGGGCCGACTGGTCGCCGCATCGGACCAGGTACAGAATCCCTCCGCCGCGGAACGTTTCGCGAAACCGTCCGGCGAACTCGTCACCCGCGAAAATCGTTATTGGAAGCGCACGCCGCTGACGGTGCCGGCCGACATCGTGCTCGAGGTGAGCGGCATCCTGGCCCAGCCGGGCAAACGTCTCCTCGTGACCACGCGCCGCGGCGAAATCTGGTGGATCGATGGCGCCTACGGGGAAGATGCGCCGCCGAAGTTCACGCTCTTCGCCTCCGGGCTGCACGAGCCCCTCGGCATCGTAGCGGCGCCCCAGGGCGGCTACTACGTGGCGCAGCGGCAGGAACTCACGCGACTCGTCGATACCGATCAGGATGGCCGCGCCGATGTTTTTGAAACGGTCTGCAAGCTGCCGATCTCGGGCAGCTATCACGAATACGCATTCGGCCCCGTGCTCGCGCCCAACGGCAATCTGCGCGTCACCCTGAACGTCGCTTTTGGCGGCGCCACGCAGGCGCCGGCGCCGTGGCGCGGCTGGATGGTCGAGATCACGCCCGACGGTCAGATGATCCCGATCGCCGCGGGCCTGCGCTCGCCCTGCGGTTTCATGGTGACGTCGAAGGGCGAGTGGTTTTACTCGGAAAATCAGGGCGAATGGGTGGGCTCCGGTCGCGTGACGCATCTCGTGCCGGGCGATTTTGCGGGGCATCCCGCCTCGCTGGCGTGGAGCCGCCTGCCAGGCTCGACCGTCAAACTGCGTCCGGAGGATATCACGGATTTCGAGCAACCGATGCCGGACGTCGCGAAAAAACTGCCGGGCCTGAAGTTGCCGGCGATCTGGCTGCCGCACACGGTGTTTGGCATCTCGAACTCCGGCATGGTGGAGGATACGACCGGTGGGAAGTTCGGACCGTTTGCCGGACAGTTTTTCGTGGCCGACCAGGGGCAGAGCAAAATCATGCGCCTGACCCTCGAGCAGGTGAAAGGCGTGTGGCAGGGCGCGGGCTATCCCTTTCGCGAAGGCTTCGACTCGGGCATCATCCGGCTCGGCTACGGCGAGGACGGGGCGCTGTTCGCCGGTGAGACCGCGCGCGGGTGGGGTTCCGTCGGACCCGGGCAGCAGGGGCTGGAGCGGCTCGTGTGGACCGGCGAGACGCCGTTTGAAATCAAGGAAGTGAAGGCGCAGCCGGATGGATTTCTGCTCACGTTCACGCAGCCGGTCGATCGGGCGACGGCGGAAAACCCCGCGAGCTACAGCGTCGCCGGTTTCACGTATCTGTATCATCAGACCTACGGCAGCGCGCCGGTAAACCGGATGGGTTGTCCCGTGCGCCGGGTGGTGGTGGCGCCGGACGGCCTGAGCGTGCGGCTGGCGAACGTCTGTCTTCGCGAGGGCTATATTCACGAACTGAAGGCGAACGGCGTGCGCGCCGCGCAGGGTGGAGGCGCGTTGCTGCACCCGGTGGCTTACTACACGCTGAACCGGATTCCCGATGGTCCGCGGATCATTCCCGTGGAGGCGAATGAGGCCGAGTTGTGCGTCGCGCCCGTGCCGGCCGCGGCCACGGCCGCCTCGGCCAAACACGCGACCAAGCCGCCGCCCGACTGGACGGACGCGGACGGGGACCAGACCATCGTGCTGGGCACAGAACCCGGCATGAAATTCGACACGGCGCTGCTCACGGTGCGGGCCGGCGCGCGGGTGCGCCTCATTTTCCGCAATGCCGACGACATGCTGCACAACTTCGTGCTGTGCGCGCCCGGCCGCGGGCAGGCGGTCGGCGCCGCCGCCACCGCCCTCGGCCTCGAGGGTGCGGCGAAAAACTACGTGCCCGACAGCGGCGATGTGCTGGCCCACACCGCGCTCACGCTGCCGGGCGCGAGCGACACGATTTTCTTCACCGCGCCTGCGGTGGCCGGGGATTACGATTTTATCTGCAGCTTTCCCGGACACGCGCTGTCGATGAAGGGCATTCTCCGGGTCGGGGCGAAGTGATCCTTCGGCCGAGCGTGGCACGGACACGAGAGACCGCGCTGAAACATCTCGCGGCCGCTGGCCGGCCCGCCGCAGAATTTCGCGCATCCGATGAAAGGCGATCCTCTCCCCGCGCTGCCCGCTGAACCGCGTCCCGGTCGCTACCGGCATTACAAGGGAAACGAATACCGTGTGCTGGGCCTTGCCCGGCATTCGGAGACGCTGGAGCCGTTGGTTGTCTACGAAGCGTTGTATGGCGAACGCGGATTGTGGGTGCGGCCGGCGACGATGTTTACGGAGGCGATCGCGCGGGATGGCGGCACCCGCGGCCCGCGCTTCGAGCGCATCGGCGATTGAAGCCGGCCCCGCCCCATCGCGCGCCGCCGGGCACGTGGCAGGTCCGGCGCTTTTCCGGCCGGTCCCGCGCGACCCGGTCGGCAGGTATTGTCCTTGGCGCTGTCGTCACTCGTCCGCGGCCGCGCTCCACGATGACTTCGTCCACCAGGGCGAAGTTTGCCCTTGTCATCTTGTCAACTAATGGTTGACGTAAGGGTCATGAGCTTAATTCGTCGCGCGGGCGTGCCCGCCTACTTGTCGTCGGATGTCGGGGAAGCCATCTTGGATGCCGCCCAGGCGATTGCCGAAAAAGGCGCAGCCGCCTTCAAGGCGCCCCGCCGGGGACGCCGCGGTGCGACCACGCGCCCTGGTGCCGACACGCCGCTCTGGAACGCGCTCGTCACGGAGATCCGCCCGCATCTGAAGCAACGCGGCGCGCAGGCCAATCTCGCGCGCCTGCTCGGTGTGCCGCGCCAGCAGGTCAACGCCTACTTTACCTTGCGCACGCGCATGCCCGATGCGGAGCGCACCCTGAAACTCCTCGCCTGGCTGGTCGCCGCCCGCGAAGCAAAACAGCAGGCGTGAGTTCCTGCGGGCCCGATCACGCCATGGGTTCGTGACGCTCCCGTATTACGGCCCTACGGCCGGGAGACGCCCAATCCCAGTTGTCAACGAATAGGTGACAAATCGGATTGAGGTTGGGCGGGGTGAGGCGTCGGGTGCCAGGGGCTTCCGCTCCGGATGAGCAGTGCGGGAGCGCGGTCCGGCAATCTTTCGTTCTGCCACAGGAAACGCGTATCCGGTCAATTCGCTTGGCGGGTGAAGGAGCTCGCGGCACGGTGGCCGCCTTCCGGATCCGATGACTGTCCCTCCCACCTCTCTCCGTGCACGCGCCCTGTGGCTGCTGCTGCTGGCCACGGCGTTTTGGGGGCTGAGCTTTCCCCTCATCAAGTCGATGGGGGCCCTGCAGGCGCAGTTGCTGCCGGAGGCGGGCACGTGGTTTTCTTCGCTCTATCTGGTTGCCCCCCGGTTCGCGTTGGCGGTCGTTGTCCTGACTGCCCTCCGGGGGCGCGACCTCTGGCGCGTGTCACGGGGCGAGTTGAAACAGGGCGGGATCATGGGCCTCTTCGCGACCGCCGGCATGCTCCTGCAGAACGACGGGCTGCAGTACACGTCGGCGAGCACGTCGGCTTTCCTCACGCAGTTCTACGCGATCCTGATTCCGCTCTGGCTGGCGCTGCGGATGCGGCGCAACCCGGGCGGGCTGGTCTGGATGTGCTGCGCCCTTGTGCTCACGGGCGGGGCGATCCTCGGGGGCTTCGACTGGCGTGAACTCAGGCTTGGCCGCGGCGAATGGGAGACGCTGCTCTGCTCGGTGTTCTTCATGGGCCAGATCCTCTGGCTGGAAAAGAAGGAGTTCGCGGGCAACCGGTCCGATCGGCTGACACTGGTCACGTTTGTGGTGCAGGCCGTCGTGCTGGGCACGTTGACCGGGCTGGCGGCGCCGGACGTCCAAAGCGTGTTGCGGCCGTGGACATCGGGAACGTGGGTCGTTTTCACGCTGCTGCTGACGCTCTTCTGCACGGTCGGCGCCTACTGGCTCATGAATATCTGGCAGCCGAGAATCACCGCGACCGAGGCCGGGCTGATCTATTGCGTGGAACCGATTTTCGCGTCGTGCCTCGCGCTTTTCCTGCCCGGCTGGTTTTCGGCCTGGGCCGGCATCGATTATGCCAACGAGCGGGCGACGTGGACACTGCTGGTCGGCGGCGGATTGATCACGCTCGCCAACGGCCTGCTCCAGTCTCGCGTGCCTAAATCCGGTCCGGAACAGAATGGGCCGCTCGAAGGCACAGGCCGGGCTGCAGCGGGTTGATCACCGGAACGTCCCGGTCCGCAGAAATCGCCGCACGTAAACGGCGGTGTCACCATGCCAGGCGAGCCAGGTAGGCGAATGATGCACTACGACGTGGTCGCTTTCGCCCGGGAGATGCGTCGACGTGACCGCGACCTTGCCGTCGTCCGGGCCGGCGCACCACGCGAGCAGCAGCGAAATTTCATGCCGGGGCGGCCGCCCGGCCGGCGCGAACGGAGGCGATGGCCCGCAGTGTGACGGCGGCGAGGACGATGGTGCCGCCGCCGAGGGCGAGGGGCGCGGGTTTTTCGTGCAGCACGATTAGCACCCACAGCGGATTCAGGATTGGCTCGATCACGGGAATGATGAGGGATTCGAGCGCGGTGACGTGCTTGATCGCGCGCGAGAAGAGCCAGTAGGAGACGCCAAGTTGCACCGTGCCGAGCACCGCGAGCGCCGCCCAACCGACGGGCGGCAGGGCGGGGGCGCGCAGGATCCACGGCAGCCCGATGCAGAACGCGAGGAGATTGCCGAGAATGATCGATTCCACGGGTGAGCCGTCCTTCTGCTGGCGCAGCGCGATGGCCATGATCGCAAAACAGACGCCGCTGACGATCGCGAGGGTGTTGCCCAGCAGGTTCGCCAGCTCGAGACCGTCGGCGAAAAAGAGCGCCATGCCGGCCGTGACGACGGCGATCGTGATCCAGTCGGCCCGTGTCGCGCGCTCGTGGAGAAACCAGGCGCCGAACAGCGCGACCCAGACGGGTGCGGTGTATTGGAGGAGGATGGCGTTGGCCGCGGTGGTGAGCTTGGTGGCCATGCAGAACGTGACCGTGCAACCCGCGTAGGCGATCGCGCCGACGATCTGCGGGCGCGAAAAATGAAACCGCAGCGGGCGGCTGGTCGCCATGAGGAAGAGCGCGGCGATGATGCCGCGGCCACCCGCCACGGCCAGCGCCGGCCAGGCGATGGATTTGATGAGGAGCCCGCCCATGCTCCAGCACAGCGCGGCGGCGATGAGGAGCAGGACGGAGCGGGTGTGGGCGACGTTCACGAGTGGAACCAGCTGGATTGCTTCGTCCCGGCGCCCGCCGCAAACTCAAATCCCCGCCGGGAAAACCCGGCCTCAGGAGGGCGGGGTGGCCGGCCGGGCCAGGGCTCGCGTGTCGTTGACCGAGACGCCGCCATCGACGAGCAGTGTCTGGCCGGTCACGTAGGCACTGGCATCGCTGGCGAGGAAAACGAGGGCGCCCGTGAGATCGTCGACCTGGCCGGGCCGACGCAGGGGAATTCGCTCGGTGAGATACTCGACCCAGCCGGGGTTTTCGTAGAGCACGGCGTTCTGGGCGGTTTTGAACCAGCCGGGGGCGAGGCAATTGACCGTGATGCCGTGCGGGCCCCAGTCGGCGGCGAGACTCATCGTGAGCTGCTTGATGCCACCGCGGCTTGCCCCGTAGGGCCCGAGGCCGGCGAACCCGGCAACACTCGTGACGGAGCCGATGTTGATGATCCGGCCCTGGCGCGCCGCGAGCATGTGACGGGCGACGGCCTGGGCGACGAAGAACGGCCCGCGGAGATTGGTGTCGAGGATCGTGTTCCAATCCTCCCACGTGACATCGACGGCCGGCTTGCGGATGTTGCAGCCGGCATTGTTGACGAGGATGTCGATCCGCCCGAAGTGGGCGTGGGCCGCGGCGACGGCGGCGGTGATGCTCGCATGATCGCGCACGTCGAGGGCGACGGGCAGCACGCGGCGGCCGAGTGCCGCGATGGCTTGTTGCGTGCCCCCGAGTGAGGCGAGGGTGCGGCTCGTGATCGCCACATCGGCGCCGGCGCGGGCGAGCGCGAGGGCGAAATGGCGGCCGAGACCGCGGCTCGCTCCGGTGACGAGGGCAATCCGGCCGGTGAGATCAAAGCCGTTGGTGGAATTCATGTGAGTCGGATGGAGCAGGGGAGTGAGGGGAGCGGTGACAGCGGAGCGGACTCCGGAAAAGAGCCCCATGTCTGGGGGAGCGGCCCGGGCCGCGCACGCCGAAAAGCGCGGGGGTGATTTCTGGTTCGCGGTTGCCCCCGGGAAGCGTGAGATTGCCGGCGATGACGGCTGCGCCGTGCATTGCTTCATGAGAAAACCGTCCCTCCCCGTGATCGTGGTCGTGCTCGGGGTGATCGGCCTCGGGGCGTGGTGGTGGCGGGCCGGCGGGGAACGGCGTCCGGGCCCGACTACGCTGCCGAAGAGGAGTACGTCGCCGGTGGTCACACCGCCGGTCCGGGAAATTCCCGCGCCACCGCCGGCTGCGGCAGAGCGGCCGAGTGCGCCGGGGTTGTCGGGGGCGGAAAAAGCCGCGCGGGTGGAAAAAATCCGGCGCGACTACGAGGAGATGACCGCGCGCTTTGCGGCGGAGTTCACCGCGGCGGGGGCCAATTTTCCCGGCGGGCTCAACGGCTACCTGCGCCAGCTGGCCTTGCTGGAGCGTGAGAAGCACAACGATCTCGGCGCCGTGCTGGGCGCCGCGGAACTCGAGGAGCTTGAACTGCGCGAAACATTTTCCGGCAAGGCTGTGCAGAAGGCGCTCGGTACCACGGCGGCGGGCGACGAATTGAAGCACGCCGTGTTTCGCATCCGGAAGGAGTTCGATGACAAGTATGCGCTGATTTTCGACCTGAGTCCGGCGGCCCTCCTCGCGCGGGAAACGGAGCGGCAGGCTGCGCAGGAAAAAATTCTCGCGGTCCTCGGCCCGGAGCTGTCTTTCGCCTGGCTCAGGGAGGAAGGCCCGGATTTTTCGGAGATCGCAACTTTTGTCGGGCAGCAAAATCTCGGCCGGGAAACGGCGCTGGAAGTCTGGCGGATAAGAAACGAGGTCGCCCGGCGCAATCTCGCGGCGACGCTGCAGCCCAACACCAACCCCGAGGCGGTCGCAGCGTCGCGCGCGGCCACGGCGGCAGGGGCGCGTGAGCGTCTGACGGCGGTGGTCGGTCCGGTGGCGGCCCAGGCGGTGGGGCCCGGCGTGTTCCGGTGGCTGCCGGCTAAATAGCCGCGCGCCTGTTGCCGGGGGCCACCCGGTGGCGGGACATCAGGAGACGCCGCTGACCGCCTGCGGCAGACCACCTTGGACGCGAGTCCGGCCGGGCGCATCGGCCGGGCTTTGCGCAGCACGCTGTGATGGATCGGACGGCGCTGGTCCACCGTCAGGGGCGGCAACTCGGGCAGTGCGTCCATCTTGGAATCGCGCAACCAGACGAGGGAGAGCGCACGGAAATTATCCCAGCGCTCCGCGATGAAATGATCGCGGCCGGACATCGGGCCGCCGTCACCAAGGAGGGGGCCGGCGCCGGCGACTTGGCGCAGCAGGCTGCGCCATTCGGTGAGCAGCCGGTCGATGTCGCCGCGGCCGACGGTTTCGAGTTCGTCCATGACTTCGCGAGTCCGCGCGCCCTCGGCCACGAGGGCGCGGACGGATTCGCTCCCGTCGAAGCCGTACTGCAAGGGCACACCCTCGTGCAGCCAGCCGTCGATCGTGAGGCGCCGGTAGGCACGGGTGCAGGTGGCGGCAAAAGGATTCCGCTGGCGGCGGACGAGCCGGGTCGCGTCTAAAGCGGTCCGCCGTGCCGGGCCATGAAAGCCTTCAGGTCCACCGGTGCGCCGCCCTGCCGCTTACTCTCTTCCGCGGCTTCCATGAAGGCCATGATCTCAAGCGTCTCCTGGATGGGGAAGGGCGCCTGGCGGGTTCGGAAAAACTGGAGGATCTGCCGCGTCAGTCCGAGGTAGTCCCGCTCCTCGCGGTCGTCGACGATCCCGGTGGTGCCGAACGCCGTCACCCCATAGCCCTGCCGGCCGTTGCGCAACGCGTAGACGACGCCCGTCCGGCCGCCGGACCACGTGCCGGTCACCACGTCGGTGTCCGGCGTGTGGGTGTTGGCGACCGTTTCGCAGCCGGGGCCGATCACGGTGAAGAGCGTCTCGGTGGCATGCACGCCGTAGTAGAACAAATCCGGGACGTGCGGCTCGATCGGTGCCGGGCCGTACGAGATGACCCCGCGCAGCGCACCGATTTTGGCCGCGCGCAGTTTCGCGATGCCCGGCGCGAAGCGACGGGGCGACGAGCTGAAAAGGGGCACGTTCAGTTCGCGGGCGAGCCGCGCGATGGCAACGCTGTCGGCGTAGGAACCGGCCAGCGGCTTGTCGATGAAGACGGGCTTGCCCGTCGGGAAGACGATGCGCGCCTCCGCCAGATGGACGCGGCCGTCGAGGCTCAACATCAGGATGGCATCGCTGCGCGCACTCAGATCCGCGATCGAGTCGAGGAGCGTGACCCCGTATTTGTCCCGCATCTCGGCGGTGAACCCCTCGACGCGCGACCGGCTGAGATCGACGTCCGGGCTGCCGCCCCGGTAGGCCCAGACGATCCGCGCGCCGGGCAGGTGTTCCTTATCCGTGGTGTCGTTGAACAGGCGGGCGAATCGTACGCAGTGGGATGAATCCAGGCCGATGATGCCGATTTTCAGGTCGGGCTCCGCGCCGAAACTGGCGCCTGTGAACAGGGCGATTCCAGCCAGCAGCGCACGGGGGTTCATGAGGCAAAATTCATCGCCCGGGCGCCGGGCGCCGCAAGGAGATAAATTTTCCGGCTGGTGCGGGCCGGACTGGATCGCGGCACGGCTTACCCGGACCGCATCATGAGGGCGGAGATCGGCGGTTCGATCCCCGGCCGTCGGGGCGTTGGGCCGCGCAGTCGGCGCGGGCTGAGTCGGAGTTATTGTTACAGTTTGGTGAACTCGGATTTCCGGGCCGAAATGTTTGAACGATCCGGCGGGTCGCTACGTCTTCCCCGTTGTTCAAGGTTTGTTTGGTGTTAGGTTAGTTAGGGTGAAGGGCCGTCAGGGGTTGACGGCCCTTCTTCTTTTTCCGGACTCGGCGAACGCGCCAAGCAACGGCCGCCGGTAACGATCACGCTGGCCTCCGCCGCGGAATGCCTGACTAACGCGTGGTTTCGGTCGCGGGCGGGCGGGCTGGTCTCCCCGGCCAGCACCTCGGCCGCCGCCTTCAGGAGTTCCGCGAGCTTGAACGGCTTGTTCAGCGTTCGCCGGGCACCCACGAGTTGCGCCGCTTCCAGCGGTGGGCACGGACCGGGCCGCCAGGCCGGACACGACAATGAAAGGTACCGCTGGATGTTCGTTTCGCAGGGCGACGACGAGATCGATGCTGTCAGCGGGCATGAGGATGTCGGTGATCACGACATCGGGGGTTTGTTCGCGGAAGAGCCGGACGGCTTCCTGCCCGGAAGCGGCCCCCGTCACATGGTGACCCGCACTCTGGAGCGTCGCGACGATCAGGGTGCGCAGGGTGTTATTGTCGTCGATCACGAGGAACCGGGCCATCGGGCCAACGTGGAGCGTGGTTTCCCGGGTGCGATTGAAACGGCGCGGGAGCCGAGGCGCATCGGTCTTTTTCCCGGGTACACACCGGCCCAAACGAGAAAAAGAAGGATGAAGGCGAAGGCGGAAGAGCAGTTTGCCGCCGCTGGAAAAGACCCAGACGGGTCCCGGCCCTGACTTCAATACGTCGGACGGCGCCGGCGGGCGAATTTCACGCGGTTCCCCGCCTGCGTCCAATCGTCTTCCCACGCGGCGATCACGGTGTCGAAATGCCGGAGCTCCCGCCGCAGGGCGGCGAGGTCCCGCTTCAATATGAGTTCGGTCCGATGCAGCAGGAGGGCTCGTTTCGCCTCCGTCCGTGTGAAACGCCACGGCAGCGAATGGCGGTAATCCTGCAGTTTCCGTTCGATGTCGCGGCGCGCGGCCCGCAATTCCGCGATGGCGTGACGCAGGCGGCTGACCGGCGACGCCGGGCCGATGACCTCATGGGCGGTTTCCCATTCGACCTCGAGGCGTGAGAGCCAGTCCGTGTCGCGGGCGGCCCAGGCCTGCTGGACCTCGTGCCAGAGATGCTGTCGGGCGGCGGTCCACGAGCCGCCCCGGTCGGGATGCAACCGTTGGACGAGCCGCCGGTAAATCTCGCGCGCGTCCAGGGAGGGCGCAGCCGCCGGCATGGACGGAAACGCGGCGAACTCTTCCTCGTCGCGGGGCGGTGGGAATGCGTCGTCGAACGCCGGATCGTCGGCCGGCCGCGGCGGTTTCGCTTCGCGTTCCTTTTGTTCCCGCCAGAGCCGCTTGGGCGAACGGCCGGTGTAGGCGGCCATGGCCTGCGCGGCCTCGACCTTGCGGGCCTTGGTGGTCACCTCGTCCTGCAACTCGCGGAGCGCGGTGATCAGCAGTGGAAACGTGCGGTGGAGCCAGGCCTCGTAGGCGGGCGAATCGATTTCCTCGTGGCGGTGGAGGTCGCGGGCGGCCCGGTCGAGCTGTTTGCGGGCCGTGTGAAATTCCGCCCAAGCGGCGCCCTGCAGCCGCTTGTGGTCGATCACCAGCAGTGCCCGGGCGCGGCGGGCCGGCTCGGCTCGGTCGGTGGACGCCGTCGCGCGCGGAGGTCGGCGCGGAGAAGCTGGTTGGCGGCCCGGCATGGGAAGGGGGAAGAAACTCCGTCCGGCGGGGAACGCGAGCCGGCAGACAAGTATTTCGCACTGCCCCGGCTTGTGACCGGCCGCGCGAAACGGATCGTTTCCCCTTTGCCGCGGATCAGTCCGGCTCCGGGCGGAGACTGCCCGCGAATCGCGCGACTCGCGGGAAATTGCCGGAGTTCTGTTTTTCGTTGTTCGGCTCCGCGGCCACCTTTGGCGCTTACTCCGACGGCACCTGCATGAATTCCGCCGGCGTCAGCGCCTGCGGCGTGAACCGGGCCACGGCCACCGCGCCCTTGAAGTAATCAATCCGGTTCATCCGCATGCCAACGGCCGCGCGGCCCGGGAGCTGCGGTTTGAACGCGACCTCGGCTTCGCCCTGCAACACGCCGTTCACGTAGCTGCGGTACATCTTGCCGTCGAAAACCTGGGCCACGTGAAACCACCGGCCGATCGGATGCAGCTTGTTGGGAAACATCAGCGGCTTGTTGTAGCCGGGGCCGTTGAGGAAGGCGTCGAGGTACCACTGGTTGCCGTTGACCACGCGCACCTCGAAGAGAAAGCGGGCGTTGGGCTCGGTGGTGGTTTTTGCCTGGCTGGTCGCGAGGCCTGTCTTCGGGTCGATCTCCGCGAGGTGGAACCAGCGCTGCTGGGTCGCGCCGCCGTCGGGCCGGAAATACGCCTCGAACGTGAACGTGGCCGCTCCGGCCAGCGGATGCTGCTCGATCAGCAACGCGTCGCCGACGCCGTCGAATTCCACCGCCTTGCCGAGCGGGCTGGCGACGATTTTCGGGTGGCCCTCCACCGTCGTGGCCACGCCGCCGATGCGGTCGAGTCGGTCGAAGGTCCACGTGATTTGGCCCGGCGTGCTGGCCGCGCTCAACCCCAGGGGGACGACGGCGAGCAGCAGGGCGAGGGCCGTCATTCGGCCGCGCATTGAGGTGTTCGGGGCGGACGCGAGGCGGGAGCTTTCGTGTTTCATCGGAGATCTGAGAGGTTGGCGCGAAGGGGCAGTCGGGCGAACATTTTGCTGCCGCGGCCCACGATACGTTCTCCGGCCGGGATGCGTCGATGACAAGTCGGTTGGCGGCATCACGGTTTACAGGCGGCTGGACCGATCGCCCGTATCGCTCGTGCGAAGAGGCCAAGGCGCGGGGAACTGCGCCAATGAGTGGTTTCTTCGCGATCGAACCTGGCTCGGCGTATCTTGGCGTTTAGTCCGAATTTTGGGGCCGTATGCATTTTCGCGGCTCCGATTTTCGGCGCGACTTCGCCGGCGGGCGCGGGCAATAGGAGGACTCTTCCCGCTTCAACCATGAGAACCCTGCCCTGGTTACTGTTTCCCGTCCTGACGGCTTTCGTCGGGGCATCGCTGTCCGCCGCCCCCGAGCCGTTCGTCACCACCGCGCCGGTCATCCGCATCTGGCCGGGCGCGGCTCCGGGGTCGGAGGGCAAGACCGCGCCGGAGCGCTGGGTCGCCGGCGGGCGGCCCGACGCGTTGCACCGCGTGACCGATATTCACAATCCCTCGCTGACGATCTATCTCCCGGCGAAGGCCAAAGCCACGGGCGCGGCCATCGTCATCGCGCCCGGTGGCGGACACCGCTACCTCGTAGTCGACCTCGAAGGCGAACTGGTCGCCAAAAAGCTGAACGAGCTGGGAGTCGCGGCCTTTGTCCTGCGCAGCCGTCTCGCCCGCGCCGATGGATCCACCTACAAGGTCGAGGTCGAGTCGCTGGCCGACATGCAGCAGGCCATCCGCGTGGTGCGGGCGCGCGCCGGCGAATGGGGCGTCAATCCGGCCCGCGTGGGCGTCATGGGTTTTTCCGCGGGCGGGCATCTCGCCACGCTCGCCGCAAATACCTTCGACGCCGCGACGCGGCCCGATTTTGCGGTGCTGGGTTACCCGGCCTACGTCGGCGCGGACACGGCGGTGGCTAGGAACGCCCCGCCGACCTTCATCTACGTGAATGACGACGACAACTTCGCGACCGGGGCCGGTGAGTATTATCTCGCCCTGCGAAAGGCCAAGATATCGGCCGAATTTCACGTGTTCCGGCGGGGCGGGCATGGGGTGGGTGCGACGGGCCGAACGCCGGAATGGGAAAAGCTCGGCGCGGCGAAATGGCCCGAGTTGCTCGGCATCTGGATGACCGACCTCGGCCTGCGAAACTGACTCCGGGCCGTCGCCCGTGAATCACGCGAATGGGCGCGAATGAAATCCGCGTAGATCCGCGTGATCCGCGGGAGTTCTATCCAATTCAGGCGCGGGCGAGCCGGAGGGCGCTGGTCATGATCTTGTTTTCGATGCCGGTCGCCCACGGGCTGGGGTGGCCCCACAGCCGCATCGAGGTATTTCCCTCGTAACCGCCCTCCCGCAGCACGCGTTCGTTGGGGATGTAGGCGAGGACGTCGTTCGAGTAGCCGAGGACGATCGTGTTCGGGCCCAGCTCGGCCTTCAATTGCAGCGCGTACTCGACCATCGGTTCACCACCGAGCGCGATCAGCGTGAGTTCGCCGAGGTGCCAGCACTGCACTGGATAATCGTAGCTCGTGGGGATAGGCTCCCCACGGTCGAGTTTGCCGAGCAGGTGCCGCGAGCGCTTCCGTTCGTAGACATCCTTGTCGGCGATGCCGGCCTCCAGTTGCGCGCGTGTCGGGATCGAGGTGAAGGGAAGCGTTGGATAGTCGAACGCGCAACGGAGGCCGCCCGCGACCGTTTTCGTCGGGGCCGTCAGCACGCGGTCGACCGCGTCCGCCATCTGCCGGCCGTAGTCCTCGGCCAGCGCGATCGTGCGCCGGGGCAGCGGATTGACGTTGCCGCCGCAGCCGGCGGTGAAAAGGGCGGTGGTGCCGGGATGACGCCGCTCGATCTCCAGTTGCGCGAAGCCGGCGTAGTCGCCGCTAAACTGGTTGAAGCTGAGCGTGGTGGTGTGGCAGGCGTAGCCGAAAAGGGCGGCCTTCAGGCGGCGCTCGCCATCGTGGACGGCGAGGACCGGCACGTCGTGGTCCACGGGGCCGGCCACCTTGCCTTCGGCGCGGAGCCGGGGCACGTCCGCTTCCTTGTTGTTGCGGCGGTTCGCGGAGAAGCCGGCGGTGGACTTGCCCCAGCTCAGCGTGGCGGGAGCCAGATCCCGCAGGGCGGCGTCCGCGGCGGCGAGCAGCTGTTCCTCGAACCGGCGGTTGTAGGCGGCGATTCGTTCCAGCTGCGGCGGCGTGAAGTCCCACATCGGCAGCGTGAGCCCGTCGATCACCGGCCCGCTGTGGGTGTGGGAAAAATTCAGGAGGATCGATTCGCGCGCCAGGCCGTGCCGCTGCTTCAGGGCCGTGGCGAGTCGCTCGGTGAGGGCCCGCGGCGCACCGCAGTTGTCGACGGTGACAATCACCGCCCGCCGGCCTTGCGGATCCTCGAAGGCCAGCGCCTTCGCCCACAGGTCGTGCAACGCACTCTCGCCTTCGCTCGTGCGGGCGCCGTAGCCCGCCATCCAGACGGGGCTGTCCGGGGTAAGCCGCGCCCGGCCGACGCCGGCCCGCCACGATCCGGCGGGGGCCTGCGCGAGCAGGGGAAGGCGAGCCCCGGCGAGGAGCATGCCGCCGACGAGTGGCGCGCGAAGAAAGTCGCGGCGGTCGATGCGGGAAGCGGTGGGGGACGCGGCAGCGGGATTCGGGGAGGTTGGCATGTTGGAGCGCGGGGTTGCCATCGGAAGTCTCGATGTCCGGCCCAAGCGGGCGTCAGGTCAAGTCTCTCCTCGGATGCGGCCCGGCTGAGGCGCGTGAACCCGGTTGTGCGGCTGGTCTGGTCAGCTCCGGGCGAAGGGGAGCAGTGGGCGAAATCCTGCGTCCCAAGCTGTCTGGGCGTTGCCGCAGGCAGATGAACCCGCGGGCGACTCACCCCGAAAAACCGCTCACCCCTTTTTCAACGCGTCGAGCACGGTGCCGGGCGTGAGGAGCTCGGGCAGGATCACGGGCTCGGTCTTGCCGGGCAGCCAGATGAGATTGAACGGCACGGCGGAGCGCTGGTAGCTCGCCAGCTCCGCGGTGATGCGCGGGTCCTTCGTCGTCCAGTCGCCGCGCAGCGTCGCGATTTTTTTATCCGCGAAATACTTCAGCACCTCGTCCGAATGGAAAACCAGTTTCTTGTTCGTCTGGCAGGTGGCGCACCAGCGGGCGGTGAAGTCGACGTAAACGATGCGGCCTTCGCTGCGTAGTTTCGCCACGGCCTCCGGGCTCCATGCCTCCCACACCACCTCGGGCGCGCCGCTCAACGATGTCGCGGCCGCCGCGCTGCGCGGCCAGCCGAGCCAGAGGCCGAAGGTGCCGACGAGGATCAGGCTCGCCACGCCGAAACGCACGCGGCCCGGCGACGCGCCGGGCGCGGTCCAGCGGCCGTACATCCACACCGCCATCGCGATCAGCACGAGGCTGAACAGGACGCCGCGAAACCCTTCGTCGCCCGTCTGCGCGGCGAGCACCCACACGAGATACATCACGGTCGCATAGAGCGGAAACGCCATGAACTGCTTGAACGTTTCCATCCACGCGCCGGGCCGCGGGAGCAGTTTGACCGCCTGCGGGAAGATCGAAAGGAGGAGATACGGCGTGGAGAGGCCGACGCCGATGGCCGTGAAAATCGCGAACGACTCCACGGTCGAAACCGCCAGCGCCGCCCCGAGGGCGGGGGCGAGGAACGGTGCGCTGCACGGCGTGGCGACCACGGTGGCGAGCACGCCGGTGAAAAACGACCCCGCGTAGCCCGACTTCATCTGCAACTCGCCGCCGACCGCGGTCGCGCGGAGACCGAACTCGAAGACGCCGCTCATGTTCATCGCAAAGACCAGCAGCAGCACCGCGAGCGCGTAGACGAACGCGGCCGATTGTAACTGAAAGCCCCAGCCGAGTTGGTCGCCGCCCGCGCGCAACACGGCGAGCACGGTGGCGAGCGTCCAGAACGAGAGCAGCACGCCCGAGGTGAACGTGAGCCCGTGGGCGACGATCTTGCTGCGCTGGTGGCCGGCTTGGTTGACGAAGCCGAGAATCTTGATGCCGAGCACCGGGAAGACGCAGGGCATGAGGTTGAGGATCAGTCCGCCGATGAACGCGAGCAGGAGCGTGGCCGCGAGCGAAGTCGCGGGCGGCTTTGCGGCAACCGCAGCGGCCGATGACGACGGCGCGGCGGCCGGGAGCTCCGCCATGATGCGGAGTCCGCGGAGTCCGTCGGCGGACCAGCCGGATTCGGAGGTGAGCACGCCGGCGAGTTTTGTCGCGGCTTTGTCCGCGTCGGCGGAGAGCGGCACGGTGAGGACGAAACCACCCCGGCCGTCGGGCCGGGCCGGCTGCGGCAGTTCGTAGGCGACGGTGGCGTCCTCGGAGAAGAAACGCAGATCCTTGGGCACGATGCCGCCAGGCGTGGCGGGCGTGACGGTGAGCAGGATGTTCTTGGCGTCGCGCGCGGCGTTGACTTTCCACGCGGCATCGGCCCGCGGCAGGGTCGCAACCACGCGGCGGAGCTTTTCGCCCCACTGGGGGTCGGGGCCCGGCGGGTTGGCCGCCACCGGCAGCGTGAGGGTGACGTTGGCGCTGCCGGGAATGCAGACGTCCTCGCACATCAGCCAGTCGGCGCGGGCGTCCAGCGTGACGCTGGCGCCGGGCGCCAGATCGGCGGGCGGAGTCAGGGTGACGGGCAGGAGGATTTCACCCTCGTAGCCATTGCCGACGATCGCGCCGGCACGGTCCTTGATGACGTGCGGCGCGGGCCACTGGATCTCGCCGGCCTTCCAGCCGGCGGGCAGCTTCCACTTGATCGACGTGGGCAGCCCGGTGCCGGGATTGATCCAGTACGTGTGCCAGTGGGCGTCGTGCACGAGCCGCAGCGCCACGGTGAGCGGCTGGCCGGGTTGCACGGTGGCATCGGCGGCGACGAGCGAGGCCTGGACATGTGTCGGGCGGGCGAGGGCGGCCGAGACGCGTCCGCAGAATCCCAGCGAGAGGAGGAGCAGGGGGAGGACGGTCAGCGCGCGACGAACGGGGAGCATGGCGGGAAGTTGGAAGTTTTACGTGCGAGGCGCAAACGCCGAGGTTTGTTCCCGGCCGGGGCCGAGGTTGTCGCGCATTCGCCGGCGGGGCGCCACGTGCAAAACGTAACGCGGCCGTTACCCGATTCCGGGCCGTCAAACTTCAAACCGCAAGAAGGGGCCCGAGGGCGCAAAAAGATTCCGGCTTGGGCCGATTTTATGGCCAACGCCGCTGGTCTCCGCGCACCCTTCGTCGGAGGATGGCCGGCGCTTGCTTTGGCCGGGAGAGATTCAAAGGCTGCGTCCCGATGAGCATGGGGATATCCGGCCGAACGACGCGTCTTGTTTCCATCACCCGTTCGTGGCGTGCCGGCACGGATTCCCGGTTTTTGCCCGTCGCCATGGCGAGGCTCGGGGCGATTTTTCTGTTCGGGTTGGTGGGCTGCACGTCGTCGCAGTCGCCCGCTCCGGTGGCCGAGTTGCCGGCGGCTTCGTCCGTTGCGCCGGATAGTCGGGTGCAACCAGCCGCGCCGGCCGGCCGGCCGCGCGACGCCTTCGTGCTCCTTTCTGGCGGCGGCACGCCGCTCTCCAATAATTATTCCCACTATCTCCAGGCGCAGGCGCTCGCGGCGTTTTTCGCGCAGCGCTATCCGGCGGCGCCGACGTGGATTTTTTTCGGCGTGGGCAACCGGCCGGGCGAACGGCCGCGGCTGGCCGACGTCTATCGCGAGGTGAAGCGCGACGGACAACCGGTGGATTCGTGGCTGGCGGGCGCGCTACCAGGCAACCGGTCGGCGACCCGCGAGGGTTTCCTGAAGGCGCTGCGCGAGGAAATTCTGCCGACCGTGCGCGATGGCGGCACGCTCTTCTTGTTTGTTGGCGACCACGGCGAACTGACCCGTGGGGACGGGGCCGAAAGCGCGGTCACACTCTGGCAGTTGAAACCCAATGCGCTCCGTGGCGAAAGCTGGGTCACCGACGACAACGAGATCCTGCGTGTGAGCGATCTGCGGGCCGCGCTGGCGGAGGGACTCGGCCGGGGCCGCGTCGTGTTTTGCATGACCCAGTGTCATTCGGGCGGCTTTCACTACCTCGGGGTGCCGCGGATCGTGACGCCCCCGCGCGACTGGTTTACCGTGGTGCCGGAATGGGCGAAGGCGGGCAGGACGGCGCCGGCTTTGCGCGTCGCCGGGTTTAGCGCGACGGATGAGGAATCGCTGGCGGCCGGCTGCGACCCGGATCCGGACCCGGAAAAGTGGGCGGGATACGAGCGGTTCGCCCCCGAGGGCCTGCTGGGCCGCGATTTGATGACGAATCGCCTGCTGGCGGCCCCGCGGGCCTCGTTTGCCGCGGCGCATGAGGCGGCGGTGCTGGTCGATCGCACCATCGACAAACCGCGTTCCAGCTCGGAGCAGTATCTCGAACGCTGGGCGACGTTGATCGAAAAGCGCCTGGCCGGGGAGCGATGGCTCACAGAGAAAACGAGTCGCGCACTCGCGGCCTTCCAGCGGGCGGTAAACACGGGCGCGATCCAAACGGACCGTGCGGACGTGCGGGGGAAGCAGGCGCAGTTCGGCCAATTCACCGCGCGGCTGATCGAGCAAAGTGCGGGCGCAAAGGACCTGTTGCAGACGGGCACGCGCCGGCAGTTGGAGCGGGCGATCGGAGCGGACGAGGAGCGGCGGGGCGGACCGCGGGGTGGCGGTCGGCGGCGCGGCTTGGTCGCGGCGGCACGCCGGGCGTGGACGGAGACACTGCGGCCGGGGTGGAAGGCGGAGGTGCTGGCCCCCGGGAGCGCGTTGCTTTCCGGAGCCGCGCTGGAATTCGAAAAGCATCTGCTCCAGCTGGAGGATCGTGGAACCGATTTCATGGTCGGCCGGCAGGCTGGGGACGCGATGCTCAACGAGATCTACTGGCGCTCGGGCTACGCGCATCCGGAAACGCTCGAGCTGGCGAAGGCCGAGGCGGTGGCGCGCTGGGGTGGCGAGCGCCGGGGACGGATCGTCGCATGGGCGGAAAGTTCGTCTGACGCCGCGCGGCGATCGGCGGCGGAAAAAATTGCCGCGGTGGCGGGGTTGGATGCGGAGGAGGAGCCGGAGCCGCCTGTCGGCACGGTCGCGCCGGTGAGCCGCCGGACGGCGGCCGAGCGGGTGTTGTTTTATCGCCGCGTCCTCGCGGCGTGGGAATTTCTGCTGACGATGGAAGACCGTGCGGCGCTGGAACAGCTGCAAGCGCTGCTTGAACTCGAACGCACCCCGTTGCCCGCGTCCACGCCCTGACCCGTGTCTGAGCGCCCGCCCCTTTGCGATACGCCACCAGCGACGATGCCTCCAGTCACATTAGTCAACTATTAGTTGACTAATAGAGATTGCGAAAATCTTGGAGGGAATGAGTGGGTGGGGGAGAGGTGGCCGGTGTCGACGGAAACGGTGGTGCGCCGCGAGTGCCGGGCGAGGCTGGGGATTGACACGGGTTCCGGCTCGTGAGCGGCTAGCGAACTTTCTCCCCATGAGCCCCTCTTTCCTGCGCTGTCTCCCCTTCCTGTTTCTGGCGGTCGCACCGCTCCGCGCCCAAAATGGCGACATCGCCGGTGAGATGCAGGCGTCGGTGCCGGCCCACTGGGTCATCCCGCCGGCGCCGGTGCTGTCGCCGGCGGACGAGGCGAAGACCTTCAAGCTCGCGCCGGGCTTCCGCATCGAACTCGTCGCGGCCGAGCCCCTCGTCCGCGATCCGATCGCGATGCAGTTCGGGCCGGACGGCCGCGTGTGGGTCGTCGAGATGCCCGGCTACATGCGCGACATCAACGCCACCGGCGACAAGGATCCCATTGGCCGCATCGTCGTGCTCTCCGACACCGACGGCGACGGGCGGATGGACAAGCGCGTGGTGTTTCTCGACGGCCTCGTGCTGGTCCGCGCCCTTTGCCTCGTGGACGGCGGGTTGCTCTTCGCCGAACCGCCCAAGCTGTGGTTTGCGCGCGACACCGATGGCGATGGCGTGGCCGATTCCAAGGTCGAGGTCGCCGCCGACTACGGCGGCACGGGCAATGTCGAGCACCTGCCGAACGGTTTGCTGTGGGCGATGGACAACTGGATCTACAACGCCAACCACACCTCGCGTTACCGCTACGAGGGGAACGGGAAATTTTCCCGCGAAGCCACGATCTCGCGCGGCCAGTGGGGCATCACGCAGGACGATGTCGGGCGCATCTATTACAACAGCAACAGCGACCCGCTGCGCGCCGACCTCGTGCCGGCGGCCTATTTCCGGCGGAATCCGAATCTCACGACCCGCAACGGCACCGGTTTCCAGCTCGCGCCGCCCGATCTGCCGCTCTGGCCCGGTCGCATCACGCCGGGGGTGAATCGGGGTTACAAGACGCTGCGGCCCGACGGCACGCTGCCCGCAGTCACTGCCGCCTGTTCGCCGGTCATCTATCGCGGCACGCTGTTTCCGCGGGAGTTCTGGAGCGATGCCTTCATCTGCGATCCGTCGGTCAACGTGGTGAAACGCATCGTCCTCGTGGAGCGCGACGCCACGGTGCGCGGCTCCAATGCCTACGAGAAAACCGAGTTCATGACCTCGCGCGACGAACGCTTCCGCCCCGTCAGCATCTACAACGGCCCCGACGGCGCGCTCTGGCTCGTCGACATCTACCGCGGCGTGATTCAGGAGCGCACCTATGTGACGTCGTATCTCCGCAAGCAAATCGACCAGCGCGGGCTGGCGCAGCCCACCGGTCTCGGTCGGCTCTGGCGGATCGTGCCCGAGGGCGCGCCGCCGGCGAAGCTCAAGCTTTCCCTCGATCGCGCAACGCCGACAGAACTGGTGCAGGCGCTCGGCCATTCGAATGGCTGGACGCGCGACACCGCGCAGCGGCTCCTCGTCGAGAAGCGTGGCGCGGGCGTGGCCCCCGCGACGATCGCGGCGCTGCGCGAATTCGCGGCGAAGGCGGAAAATCCGTTGGGGCGGTTGCACGCCCTCTGGACGCTCGATGGCCTCGGGGCAGTGGACCGCGCCGTGGTGCTGGGCGCATTGGGCGATCGGGACGCACGGGTATGTACGGCGGCGGTGCGGCTGGCGGAAACATTTCTCCAACCGGCGATCGACGGGGAGATTTTCGGCCGCCTGCGCGCGCTCGCGGTCCATCCGGAGACGATGGTGCGGCTGCAACTGGCGTTTTCGCTCGGCGAGGCGCGTTCACCGGAGGGCGATGCCGTGATGCGGGAGCTGCTGGGCTCGACGGGGTTTCAGGCCTTCCTCGCGGACGCGATTCTCAGTGGCCTCGCCGGTCGCGAGGAGCCGTTTGTCGAAGCCCTGGCCCGGGGTAACCTGGAGGCCAGTCCCGCGGCGACGGCGACGGTCGCCGCTGCAACGAGCGCGGTGATGAAGTCGAAGGAGGCCGCGCGAATCGCCCGGGTGCTCGCCCTCGCGAGCGATGCGAAGACGGCCGCGTGGGCCCGCACGGCGGTGCTCGACGGCGTGGAGCGTTTTATCCCGAAGATGTCCAACGGTCGCGTGCTGACAGCGACGTTGCCGGCCGAACCGGCACCGCTCGTGGCGCTGGCGGCGCAGGCGGGGCCAGAGTCCGCGCGAGCGGGCCGATTGCTGGAGTCGCTGCGCTGGCCGGGCAAGGCCGGCATGGCGGCGGCGCAGCAGGTGAAACTTTCGGCGGCGGAGCAGGCGCGGTTCGACAAGGGCAAGGCCCAGTTCGCCGCGCTGTGTGCCGCGTGCCATCAACCCGAGGGTCAGGGCCTGCCCGGGCTCGCACCGGCGCTCGTCAATTCGCGCTGGCTGCTCGGCGACGAGCGCATCACGGCGCGCATCGTCCTCGTCGGCAAGGCGCGGGACAACCTGACGATGCCGGGCTTGCGGGCCGTGCTGGACGACGAGGCAATCGCTTCCGTGCTGACGTTTGCGCGCAACTCCTGGGGCCACGCCGCCGGGGCGGTGTCGCCCGCAGTGGTTGCCGAAGCACGCGCCGCGACGCTGCAGCGCGAGGACCCGTTTGGCGAAGACGGCCTCGTTTCGCTGGAAAAGTCGCTCAACGCCACGCGGCGCAAACCGTAGGCGGGCCGTGCCCGCCTACGCAGGGGGCGGTGCCGCCTGCACCACGGCCGGCGTGCTCAAGTCGCATTAGCCAATCATTGGTTTTCAACGGTGAATTGGCTGGCGTCGGCCCGAAATGGCCGCCGGCGGCTGCCGGATGATTGCCGCGGGAGAAACAAAATCCTCCGTCGGACGGAAGATTGCCCTGTGCCCGCCAACTTGCCCCAAGGCTACCGTGCGGCGGCCAGACTGCGCAGGGCGCGGGGTTTGTTTTCGTCGATGCGCACCGGCTTGTCCTTCAGGCTCGCGAGGTATTCGACGACGTCGCGCAATTGGGACTTCGTGAGCAGCGTGCCGTAGATTTCGGGCATGCCGGACGGGGCGCCGTCGCGACGGGCGATGTCGGCCTTCTTCACCTCGACGAGCTGGTTGTCTGTGTTGCGCAGTGAAATCGTGTCGGCGGTCTCGGCCGCGACCACGCCGGCCGCGGTGCCGCCGGACTTGAGGGTGAGGACAATCGTGTCGAAACCCGGGGCGATCTTCGCATTGGGCTTCACGATCGATTCGAGCAGAACCTCGCGGGAAACCTTGGCGCCGATTTCCGCGAGGTTCGGGCCGGCGTCGCCGCCATCGCCCCCGGCCCGGTGGCAACGGATGCAGGCGAGGGTCGGCTGCGTTTCGAAAATGCGCTGGCCCCGCCGCCGGTCGCCACCGTCGAGGGCGACGCGGTAGGGCTCAAGGGGATCGGTGCTGGCCGCAAGCTTCGCCTCGCGGGCGGCGAGGAGTGCCTTAATCGCGGAATCGCTGCGCTGGCCGGCGGCGTTCAGCAACTCGAGTTGCACGGCCGCTTCGATCCGGCCGGCGGCGAGCTCGCGGAGCTGGTCGGTGAGCAGCGTGTCGGTGGACGGGTGCTGCAGACTGCCAAGCGCGCGAAAGGCGGTTTTCTTTTCCTCCACGTCGCCCTGGACGATGAGGCTGGCCAGCACGGGCGCCGCCGTGTCCGGCGAGAGCCGCGACGCGATGGGCAGCGCGGCGAGACGGAGCGCAGACGACGCGGAATTGCCGGCAAGCCGCACCGCCTCGGCGAGGCGCGGGTCCTTGATCTTGTCGAGGGCGGCGAGGGCGGCGGTGCGGGTTTCGCCGGATTGGTTGGCGTTGCTGACCACGGCGAAAAGCGTGTCGCTGGCGCCGGCGATCTGGAGGTCCTGGAGGGCCTTGAGGGCGGCGGCCTGGACGGCGGCGGGCGTGCGGTTGGCGAGCAGGCCGGGCAGCGCGGGTTCAAGCGCCTGGACGGCGATCGCGCGGTCGCGCGTCGGCGTGGCGAACGGCCGGTAAACGCCGACGAGCCGGTCGCGTTGCGGGGGAGCGGGCCAGAGGGCGAGCTGGGCGAGGGCCTCCGCGCGCATCCGGGCGGGGGCGTCGGGGCGGGCGGCGTAGGCGGCGAGGGCCGCGGCGTTCTCCGGCTGACCGAGGCGGAAGTGCGCGTTGAGCACGCGATAGACCACGGGCTCATCCGTGAGTGGTTGATTGATCAGCGCGGCAAGGGCGGGCAGCGCGGCGTTGATCGGCACATCGTTGATCGCGAGCGCGGCTTCGCGCACGAGGTAGGGATCGGTGTCGGCGAGAAATTTTGCGATCTCGGGCCGGCCGAGGCGGCGCAAGGCGAGCAGCACGCCGAGGCGGACGGCGCCGGAGCGGTCGCTGCTCGCGGCGAGAAGGGCGTCGATCTGGCCGCTGCCGACCAGGCCCATGACGCAGGCGTGCCGGAGATAATTGTCCTGGTCGTTGTTCGTGCGCAGCGTTTCGAGGAGCGCGGGGATGGACGAGGGCTGGCCGAGTTTGCCGAGGCTTTGCGCGGCAAAAAATTTTACGCGCAGATTTTCGTCGCGCAGGGCGCCGGCGAGCGCGCCGGCCGTGTCGGTGGCGTGGTGGTCGCCCAGCAGCTTGATCGCCTGCGCGCGGACCTCGGCGTCGGCGTGGCGGATCAAGGTTTTCAGCGCGGCGAGGGCCGCGGGATTTTTCGCGGCCAGCTGGCCGAGGCCCCAGGTGGCGTGGCGTCGGGCGAGGGCGGAGGCGTCCGTATTCGCCACCTTGACGAGGGCGGGCACGACGGTGCCGCCGCTTTCGGCGAGCGTGAACTGGGCCTCAAGGCGGACGCGCCAGTCGGCGTGAGCGAGAAGGCGGGTGAGTTCGTCGGGGGATTTTCTCGTCCAGTCCGACGCGATGAGCGCCTGCGTTTCCCTGATGATCGGATCGTTTTCGTGCTGCGGATCGGAGATGGCGTAGATGCGGCCGCGTTTGGACTTCGGCCAACCCTCCGCCCAGTCGGAGGTGTAGAGCCGCCCGTCGGGGCCGAATTTCACATCGGTGGGCAGCGCGGACGTGAGGAACGGCTTCGCATCGGCGATGGCGTAGGTCGCGCCCTTGGGGTTTACGTTGTAAGTGGAGATGCCGCTGCGCGCGACGCTCCCCTTGAAGTGCGTGATGAAGATCGAGCCGCGGTAGGTTTCGTTGAGGCCGGTGCCGGGATAGTAGGTGATGCCGGAGGGGCCGTCCTCGATGTTGCAGATGGGCGGGATGAGGTAGGCGGCCTGGCCCTCGTGCCGGGGATACCAGAGTTTATTCGCGAGCCACGGGCTGCCGGCTTCGAGTGGGGCGAACTGGTAGCCGATACGCCAGCCGCTGTCGCCGCCCTCGACAACGTGGACGAGACGTTCCTCGTCGCCCTTGTCGCAGTCGTTGTCACCGGTGAGCAGGTCGCCGTTCTCGTTGAAGAGAAGGCTCTGTGGATTGCGGAGGCCGGTGGCAAAAAGTTCGAGTTGGGAGCCGTCGGGGTTGCAGCGGAAAACCGAGCCGGTGTCGGGCGCCGAGAGAAGCACGCCTTCACGGGTGGTGACGGCGGCGCCGCGATCGCCGACGCTGTAATAGATCTTGCCGTCGGGCCCGAAGACGAGGCCGTGCATGTCGTGACCGGTGTAATTGAATCGGACGCCGTAGCCGCGACTGAGCTCGGTGCGCTTCGCGGCGGCGCCGGCCTTCGTTTCGCCTTCGAACATCCAGAGCGAGGGGATGCTGGTGAACCAGACCTTGCCGCGGCGCGCGAGCACGCCCGAGGCGATGCCATCGAGCGGGGTGTTGAAGCCCTCGGCGAACAGGCTGGAACGGTCGGCCCGGCCGTCGTGGTCGGTGTCCTCCAGCAGGCGGACCCGCTCGCTCTCGATGGAGAGCTCCTGCAGGCCGGCCTCGCCGAAGCGGCGCTGAAGGGTCGCGGTCCAGTCGGCCTGGTTGCGATGCGTGAGCTCGTCTTCGAGCATCCACATGTAGTCGCGGATATCGAGGACGCTGGTCCGGTAGCGATAGGTCTCGGCGACGAACATGCGTCCGCGCTCGTCGAAATTGAAGGCGACCGGATTCGCGAGCATCGGCTCGGCGGCCCAGAGCTTGGCCACGAGGCCGGGCGGGAGCTTCATGCGCTTGAGGGCGAGTTCGCCCTCGTCGGAAGCCGGGGCGATCTCGGCCGCGGCCAGACGGGTGCCGGCATCCTTGATTTTCCGGATCACCGGGCCGTTGTCGGGCGATTCGTCGGCGGCTTCGGCCGCGCAGGCAATCGTGGGCAGGAAAGAAAGGACCGCGACAAGCGCGGCGCAGGCGGAGAAACGGGGTCGCATGGCCCGTCGAACGTAGGCCGGCCCGCCCGCGAGGCAAGTCGCGGACGGGCCGGAGCTGGGGACGATCAGGCCGGCCGCGGGCGGCGCAGGTTGTCGCAGACGATCGCAGCGGCCACGGCGGCGTTGAGGGATTCGGCGTGACCGAAGCGGGGGATGGTGACACGCCGGGTAAGGCGGACGCTGACGGCCGGGGAAAGCCCCCGGCCTTCGCTGCCGATCACGACGATGGCATCCGGCAACGGCGTGAGGGTGTGCACGTCGTCGCCCGCGAGATCGCAGCCGAGAATCGGGACCCGCGCGGCCACGGCGCCCAGCGCCAGGCCCAGATCGGCGGTGAAGGCCGCGACCCGCGCGAACGAGCCCATGCTGGCATTGATGACCTTTTGGTGAAACAGGTCGGCGCAGTCGGGGGAAAGCACGACACGATCGAAGGCGAACCAGTCGGCGAGGCGCAGGAGCGTGCCGACGTTGCCGGCATCCTGCACGCCGTCCAGCGCGAGCGTTAGCCCGCGATCAAGAAGGCCGGGCTCCAGCGGCCGGCGGGAAAGTTTCCCGACCGCGAGGACGGAGGACGGCGTGGAAAAATGGCTGGCGCGGGCCATTTCCTCGGGCGTGAGGCGGAGGATGCGGGTCGTGGCGGACGGTGGGGCGAGGAGGACGCCCGCGGGGGACTCCAGCCAGCTGTCGGTGGCGTAGATTTCCACGAAGGGAAAATCCGCGGCGAGCAATTCGCCCACGACCTTTTCACCCTCGACGACAAAGCGGCCGAGCGCTTCCCGGTATTTCTTGTCGCGCAAGGAGCGCAGGCCCTGGAGTTCCGCCTTGGTCGGCATGGGAGGCATGGTCGCCGGGGGCCGGGGTGGGTGGCAAGCCGCAGGACGTGCGTTCCCACGGAACCGGAACGCTTCAGCTCCATCGTGCCGTTCACCGTTCCCGCCTGATTTTTCTCCCGCTTCGCCCTCCCGGCGACCCAATCTGTATTTGTCAACGAATAGTTGACAAAGACGGATTGGGCCGAGGGATGTGGCGGTGGTCATTGGGGGTAAGGATGCGGGCCAGCCCGGGCCAGCCCTGGCTGGCGCAGGGCTGGCATCGAACGGTGGTGGCCTGCGCATTATCCGCACGTCGTCGCGGCGGTTTCGGACTTTCCACGGGGAGGAGCAAAGCTATGGTGAAGGCATGAAGCGCCTGGCCCCGTTGATCCTGCTGGCCACCCTCTGCGCGTTCGTCGTCGCACCCTTCGCCTTTGCCGCGGCCAAGGTTCCGGCACCCGTGCCGGCGGCGGCGAAGTCAACGCCCGCGCGGGACCCGGCGGCGCCGGTGGCCCCGATTGCGACGGCGATCTCGACGGTGACCGGCATGGCGATCTCGCCGCTGCTGGGGACGAGCGCCTATGGCGCCTTCCGGTGGTTTTCGGCGAAGGACGAGGCGGATCGCGCCACCCTGCCGTGGTTTGCCCAGATGAATTTCTGGCTGCCGGCGCTGCTGCTGGTGGGCGTGTGCGCAGGAAAGGATTTACTCGGGGCGGTATTGCCGCCGGGGGCAAAGAAGCCGTTCGATGTGCTGGAGACGGTCGAGAACAAGGTCAGCGGGCTCGTCGCGGCGGGCGCGGTGGTGCCCTTTACGGTAAGTTCCATTTCAAAAATCCTGATCTCGGAAACCGCGGCGCCCGGGACGTTGTCCACCGGCGGGCTGGCGATGATTCACTTCGCGGGGATCGATTGGGCGCCCGTGCTCAACGTGCTGACCGTGCCGTTTGGCATCGCGATGTTCGCGCTGGTCTGGATGGCCTCGCATGCGATCAATGCCCTGATCCTGCTCAGCCCGTGGGGTGCGATCGACGCGGTGCTCAAGACGGCGCGCACCGCCCTGCTCGGGCTGCTGACGATTGCGGCGACGCTCAATCCATGGGTCGGCGCGGCGCTGTCCCTCGCGCTGGTCGTCGTCGCGTATTTCGTGGCGGGGTGGGCGTTCCGCCTGACCGTTTTTGGCGCGGTGTTTTCCTGGGATTTCTTCACGCGGCGGAGGGCCCGGTTTGTGCCGCCGGAGAACGACAACGAGATGTTCTCGGGATCGAACCTGACCACCGTCCCGGTGCGGACGTATGGCCGGCTCGTGCAGCGGACGCAGGGTGGGCTCGAATTTCATTACCGGCCCTGGCTGGTGCTCGCGCCACGGTCGGTGCCGGTAACCGCCGCACCGGCGTCGCTGGCGGTCGGCCAGGGGATGTTCTTTTCCGACGTGGTGGACGCGGATGACCGCACGCTGTTCTCGCTGCCGCCGCGGTATCGGGGGCATGAGGAAGCGGTGGCGCGGGCGTATGCGATGGGCCGGGGCGTGCAGCCGGCCGGCCTGCGGAAGGCGTGGAGCGCGCTGCGGGACATGCTCGGCGGTCGTGCCACGCAACCTGCTGCCGCGTGAACTTGCTGCGGCCCGCGGTACGCTGGGTGCTGGCGGTTTTCTTCGTGGTCGCAGGGGCGAATCATTTTATTTCCCCGGCAATCTATCTCGGCATGGTGCCGGCGTGGCTGCCGTGGCCGGCCGCGATGAACGCTATCAGCGGCGCCGCCGAGGTGCTCGGCGGCATCGGGCTGCTACTGCTGCGCACGCGCCGGATCGCCGGCTGGGGCTTGATCGCGCTGCTGATCGCCGTGTTTCCCGCCAACGTCCATGTGGCGTTGCAGGGCCATATGCCCGGAACGACGCTCTCTCCGCTCGTGCTCTGGTGGCGGCTGCCGTTTCAAGCCGTGTTTCTCGGGGCGGTTTGGTGGGTCGCATTATCACGCCGATAAGGCGGCGCCGGTGGATCCCGGCTTGCGATAAGACCGCGATTGCGGCTTCACTCGGATCGTGAAGCGCTTTCCTGCCCACTCCCGCAGAACCTTCCTGCGCCAGTCGGCGATCGCGGCGATTTTGGCGGCCAGCCGGCCGTGGAGTCTGCCGGCGGCAACCCAACGGCCCACCCGGCGGCTGCTCTACGTGGCGGTGCCCGGCATCCGCAACTACCTCGAGTTCGGTGGACATGGCGTGCTCGTTTTCGACATCGATCGCGGCCACGCGTTCGTGAAACGCATTTCGGCCGCCGGCCTCGACCCGGACAAGAAGCCGCGGAACGTGAAGGGCGTGTGCGCGAGTGCCAGCCTCGGGCGGATCTACGTCAGCACCACGCACACGATGACGGCCTACGACCTGCGGACCGACAAGATCGTGTGGGAAAAATCCTACGAGGGCGGCTGCGATCGGATGGCGATCTCGCCGGATGGGAAAATCATTTACCTGCCCTCGCTCGAGAAGGATCACTGGCACGTGGTGGATGCGGTCAGCGGGGACGTGAGGGTGAAAATTCCGCTGAAGTACGGGGCGCACAACACGGCCTACGGGCTCGATGGCGCGCACGCCTACCTCGCGGGTTTGAAATCAAACCGGCTCGCCGAAACCGATACGCGCACCCACGTCGTGAGTCGCGAGATCGGTCCCTTTGGTTCGGCGATCCGGCCCTTCACGATCAACGGCCGGCAGACCCTTTGCTTTGTGAACGTGAACGGGCTGCTGGGCTTTGAGGTGGGCGATCTTGTCACGGGACGCATGCTGCACCGCGTGGAGGTGAAGGGCTTCAAGATCGGACCGGTCAAGCGGCACGGATGTCCGAGCCACGGCGTGGGCCTCACGCCCGACGAGAAGGAAGTGTGGGTGTGCGACGGCGCCAACAACCACCTGCACATCTTCGACGCGACCGTGATGCCGCCGCGGCAGGTGGCGAGCATTCCGGTGCGCGAGCAGCCGGGTTGGGTGACCTTCAGCCTCGACGGCCGCTACGCCTATCCCTCCACCGGCGACGTCATCGAGGTGGCCACGCGCAGGATCGTCACGGGGCTCACCGACGAAACGGGCGCGGCGGTGCACAGCGAGAAACTGCTCGAAATCGATTTCCTCAGCGACGGGTCGATCCGGACAGGCGACCAGTTCGGGCTGGGCCGCGTGCGGCGCTGAGCACGACGGGGAATTTTCAGCCACGTTCAGCTTGGCGTGTGCCGCGGCTGTGGTAGCGACGGGATCGTGCTGCACGCGGTCCAGATCGAGGACGTTTCGCCGGGAGGATTGCTTCGCCGCCGGGCGGAAAAAAACCTGCGCCGGCTGCATGACGCGGAGTTTCATTTTGCGGCGACGATCAGGGCCTCGACCGGGCGGGAGGCGCCAGGCGACTGGGTCGGGCGCGCGTTGCTCGGGCTGACGCTCTACGCGCGACTCTTCCGGACCGTGCCGCCGCACCTGGAGGAATTCGTGGCGCGGATCCCCGAGGCCTTCAATGCCCGCGGCTACGTCGGGGAGATCCATCCCGCCGGCACCGCGGACGAAAACCAGATTGGCGGCCACAACGCGTTGCTGCGCGGTTTGAGCGAGTACTATCTCTGGCGCGGTGACGAGCGGGCGCTGGCAGCGATGCGTTCGGTGATCGGGAATCTCATGCTGCCCTCGCGGCCGCTCTACGCGGAGTATCCGGACAAGATCTTGAAGGGCATGCTCGACGGCCGGCCGGTCGGGCTGACGGTGCGCCAGGCGAAGGGCGTGTGGCGCGGGCTTTCGACCGACATCGGCACCGTGTTTTTCACGCTCGACGGCCTCACCCAGGCCTATCTCTGCGAGCGCACGCCGGAGCTGCGCGCACTGATCGAGACGATGATCGCGCGCTACACCGAGATCGATCCGGTTGCGATGAGCGCGCAAACGCACGCGACGCTCACGACGCTCCGGGGCATTTTCCGCTGGTGGCGCGAGGTGGATCCGCGGCCGGAACTCCTCGCGCTGGTGCGCGACCGCTTTCAGCGCTACCGCGACCTCGCGCAGACGGAGCATCACGCGAATTACAACTGGTTCGGCCGGCCGGACTGGACGGAGACGTGCGCGATCGTCGATTCGCTGCAGCTGGCCACGCAACTCTGGTCGGCCACGGGCGACGCGGAGCTGCTTGAGGAGGCGCACCAGATTTTCTACAACGGCTTTCTGCACGCGCAGCGGCCGAACGGCGGCTTCGGCTGCGACGAATGCGTGGGCGCCCGCGGTGAGCGCTTCCTGGCGCCGCATAAGATTTTCGAGGCGCCGTGGTGCTGTTCGATGCGCGCCGCGGAGGGCTTTGCCAGCCTCGCGGTTGACGGCTGGTGGCACAACGGCAGCGACACCGTCGTGCTACTTAATTATTTCGGCGGCACCGCTCGCGTGCATCTCGCGGAAGGCGACGTGGAGTTCGAACAGGTGTCCGGGTATCCGTTTGCGGGTCGTGTGACGCTGCGGGTCACGCGGGGCCGCAGTCTCGCACCCGTGACGCTGCGATTGTTCGCGCCGTCGTGGAGTCCGCCGGAAAGCTTCCGGCTGACGCACAACGGCCGGCGGTTGCCCGTGACGCGGGAGCCGCGGTTTGCGGCGGTGCGGACGCCGCTGGTGCCGGGCGACGTGATCGAAGCGCACTTCGCGGTCACGTTCGGTCCGATCGCGCTCCAAAGTCCGGCGCGCCAGCCCGGTGAGCGGCGCTACGCCCACGGTCCGTTGCTCCTCGGCGCCGAGGCGCGTGACCGCGGGGCGGCGCCGATGGCGTTGGCCGACGGAGAGGAGTTTACGGCCCTGGGCGAGGCACGGTATCGCTGCGTGCGGACCGGCCGGGAACTCGCGCCCCTGCCGGCGCTGGCGGATCTCTCCGAGGCGGAGGCGCGAGCCCAACGGGTGCAAGTGGTTTTTCCACGGGTCGCCCCGTAGTGGCCCGCGCGATGGCGCCGCGTGGCGCGGTTACGTGCCCAAGGCGCGCCGCAGCAAATTCGCGGTGATGCGTTGGACGCGGTCGTCCGGGCCGTGCGGGCGGCTCCAATGCGACCATGGCAGCACGTGCCCGGGCGGAGACGACAGCCCCTGCGTCCAGAAGATTGTCGCGGCGTTGAAGACGATGTTGTTTTTCGGTCCCGGGTAGAGGGTCGACGTCCAGTGTCCCGGCGCGGTGCCGTTGCGCCAACTGGTGCCTTCGCCGACGACTTCCAAGCCGGGCAGGCTGGCCGGCGACCCGTGGTGTTCCCAACCGACGAGGCCGGGGATCGATTCGCCCTTCTTCATGCCCGTGCCTTCGAAGATCCAGTGGTCCGGCTGCGTGCAGATCCAATCGCCGCCGCCATTGATCGGCATGATATTCCGGGCCCCGATGATCAGGCTCTCATCGCGGCGGTCGCGGCGCCAATCCTGGGTGAGGAGCGCGATCTTCTCCTGGACCTCGCGGTCGCTCAGACCCGCATAGATCCCGGTGCGGGTCAGCACGCGGTTCGGGCGGCCGTCGGGGGAGGGCGAGAACGGGCTGACGGCGAAGACCGAGTTGCCGCAGAGCCAGAGCACGTTCACGCCGGAATCGATGGAGGATTTGACGGCGTCGTACTGCCGGGTGTCCCAATACTCGTCGTGGCCCACGCTGAGGAAGGTCTTGCAGCGCGTGATCTGCGCCGGGTCGAGGCAGTCGCTGTTGGAGCAATAGGTGACGTCGTAGCCGTGCTGCTCCAACCAGTAGACGAACGGAAATTCCCAGAGCAGGAATTCGCCGGAGCCGACGGAAAGCGGATGTTCGAAAATCTGCGCGTATTTGTTGTAGGGCCGGTCGAAGGTCACCGACACGTTGCGCGCATGCGCCCCGCGCGGATCGGTGTAGAGCGAGAAGTCGTCGGGCCAGCGGTTGTAAGCCTGCCAGGTGTTGTCGCTGCATTGGAACAACAGGTCGGCCGGGCGATCGTCGCGGACAATGAAGACGACGTAGCTCTGCCAGTACGGCTGCTGGCGGCCCTCCGGCACAGTGGTCAGCCGGCCGAGATAGACGCCGCTCCGCCAGTCGGCGGGGATCGTGAGCGCGGCGGCCGGCGTCCACCGGCAATCGCGCAGGCGCTGGTCGGCGACGGCCGGCAGGGGCTGGGCCGAGCCCGCCAGCGGTCCGAGCGTCGTCATCAGCCGCGCGCCGCGGCCGTCGTAGTAGCCCATCCGGAAAACTTCGATGGTGAAGCGCGCGGCGGGAGCGGTGCTGACCATGAATTCGATCGTCTCACCCGCCTTTACGCTCTGGCGGGAGCAATACCCCTCGATCGCTGGCGACCGGAAGCCCTGCCGCTTGTCGAGTTGCACCCGCGTGAGCTGCCAGTCGCGCGCCCCCGGTTTCGCATTTTCGGATTTGATCAGCGACGGGTCCGGCGCGGTCGTACGGTCGGCCGCGAACGTGAGGGCGGCGGTGGACAGGGCGGCGGCGCTCTTGAGGAAATCGCGCCGGGCGGGATCGGCCGGTGCGGTCGAGCGGGAAGTATTTGGTTTCATACCATAGCCGGAGTGGTGACGGTGCGTGGTCAGGGCTGGGCGTGCAGCAGTTTTCGGATCGCGACGGTCAGGATTTTTTCGACCTCGGGCGAGACGAGCGAGTGGCCGGGGTCCGTTTCGTAGCCGCCTTGGGGATAAGCCGCCGCGGTGCCGATGTAGCCCGGGCCGTAGTCCCCGTAGGCCGCCATCGCGACGAAGCAATCCGGCCGCTCGGCCTTGGCCAGCAGTTGGTATTCCACGAAAAGCTCACCCGGCAGGTGGAGGATCCGCGCGCGCCCGAGCCGGAGGCAGGCGAGTTCGATCCGGTGACCGCTGGCGCAGCGCCGCAGCCAGGCGAGTTGCGGGGCGGCACCGGCGAGAAAGGTCGCGCCATCGCGCTCGTTGAGCCGGGCGCGGAGAAATTCCTCCGTGAGGTGAGCGGCCGGCGGCAGGGCGACGGGCTCGACGGTCCACGCGATCGAGTTGGCCGTGGCCGGCTCCCGGCGGGTCGCCTCCCACGCCCGGCGCATGCCGTCCGCGAGGCGCTCGGCGAGGATGCGGCGATTTTCCGGGGATCCGTCGTTGTACTTGCCGGCGCCGACGTTGCCGCCCGCGCCGTCGAAATGGACGTGCAACGCCTGCGGCACGGTGATCTGGCGCAGAAAACGGGCCAGCCCGGGCACCTCCGGGTTCGGGATGCCGGTGGTCCGGTAGCTTTCCGGATGACACGCATAGTAACTCAGGACGGCGACCGGGCCACCCGGCCCCCAAAAGCTCACCAGCGAGACCATCGGGTCGATCACGCCGACGGGTTCGGCGCGCAACGCGGCGCTGCGGGTCGCGGTGAAACGCATCGCGCGTACCTTGCCGTCCGCGCCGAGGAGCCGGCGGTTGGAGGCAACGTCGTGCACCGGCGCCTCGCCGAGGCCAATTTCAGTGACAAGTTTCGCGGCGTTGACCGAGGCCCGGACGGCGCCGTCGAGGCGCTGCAGGACTGCGCGGGTGAAGTCGCCCCCGAACCCACGGGGATCCAGCCGGGCCTGCACCAATATCTTTTCCGCCGAGAAATCGGAGGCCGGCGTGTCGTGGTTGTGCAGGGTGTGGACGGCCACGCGTTCGGGAACGGTGCCGGCGGCGGCGGCCAGGGTGGCCCGGAACGCGTCGTGGCTTTCGTTGGCGATGCCCAGCCAGTCGACGGCGCACAGCACGATGGGTTGTCCTGCTCCGAGCAGGACGATGCCGCGGGCGCGGAGGCCGAGATCCCACGGCTGGATCACGCGATCGTAGGACATCCAGGTGCCGGGGGGCGGCGTGGCATCAACGTCGAAGGTGGCGACCCGAATGCTCGCCGGCGGGTCCGCGGAGTCGGCGGCGTATGCCACCGGCCCGACGCACAGGAACAACAACAGCAGAAGAGGAGCTTTGGCGGTCATGGCAGGAGAATCGTTTCGGGCGAAGCGGCCGGCGCTACAAAAGGCAGGCGGCGCAAGGGTGAGAGTACGGACCAGGGTAAAACGAAAACACGTTTCATGGCAGAAACGGGAGGGTGAAATGAGCGGAATGCTTTGCTGCGGGATTGCAATCGCGATGCGCCCCCGCCTTTTTGTTGCGCCATGACGCGTCGCGATTTCCTCCACACCGGGGCCTCGGCCGCAATGGTCGGCGCCGCCCTTCGCTCCCAGGCCGCCTCCCTCTCGCCGCGTCCGCGGAGTTCCCTCATCGCCGAGGAAAACGCCCGGGAGGGCGCGCGCGATTGGCAGCTGACCCGCGTGCGTCCGGACAAGGATGGCTTTCGTTCGGCGTTGATCGAGGGCTATTGCTCGCGCCAGAGCGTGCTCGCCGGCGAGTCGATCGACATCATGGTGTCGGCGAACCCGGCGCGGAAGTTCCGTCTCGAGATCTTTCGCTCGGGTTACTACGGCGGCCGCGGCGCGCGCAAGATGATGGAACTGGGGCCGTTCGACGCCACGACGCAGGTCACGCCGCCGATCGGCGAGAAGAGCCTCTTCGAGTGCCGCTGGTCGCCGACGCTCAGCCTCAAGATCCCCTCGGACTGGCCGAGTGGCGTCTACCTTGGCCGCATGACCACCGTGCCGGCGACGGCGGCGGAGCCGTATTGGCAGAGTTACGTGGTGTTCATTGTGCGCGACGAGCGGCCGGCGGACATCCTGTTTCAATGCAGCGACAACACGTGGCAGGCCTACAATCGCTGGCCGAATAATTATTCGGTCTACACCCATCCCAAGGGCGTGCAGGGCCCGTGGGCCGACGTGAGTTTCGACCGGCCCTATGCGCGCGAGGCGCAGTGGGCGGGGATCGTCAACGACCCGCTGACCTTCGGGTCGGGCGGCTGGCTGTGTTTCGAATTTCCGCTCGCTTACTGGCTGGAGCAGCACGGCTACGACGTGAGCTATTGCTCGAACAGCGACATGCTGACGCCCGACCGCGGCCTGAAATGCAAGACGTTCCTGAGCGTGGGTCACGACGAGTATTGGGACATCCGGCAATTCCGCAGCGCGGAGAAGATGCGCGATGCCGGGGTGAACCTGATGTTCCTCGCGGGCAATTCCGTGTGCTGGGTGTCACCGTATCGGGACAGTTACGACGGCCGGCCCAACCGGATCACCTTCCGGGGCGGACCGTACGGTGGCGACCAAGAGTACGCGAAGAACCGGCACAAAAACAACGGCCCGTTTCCGCACAACGGACCGGATGAGGGCCTGCTCATGGGCGCGCGCAACATCGAACCCATCAACGGCGGCGGCGACTGGATCTGCGTAAAGCCGGACCACTGGATTTTCGAAGGCACGGGCATGAAGCAAGGCGAGAGCATTCCCGGACTGATCGGCTGGGAATATCACGGCAAGGCGGCGACGGAGATTCCCGGCCTGGAGGTGGTCGGGGCCGGCACCGCGTGGGTGGGCGGGGTGCGCCCGCAGCAATGGACTGCGACGGTTTATCCGGGACCGAAAGGCAATTTTGTGTTCAACGCCGCCACGATCTGGTGGGCGCAGGCGATGTCGACTCCGCCCGGCCATGTGCTGCCGTGGTCGCACTGGAGCCGGCCGCACGGGCCCGACGACCGCGTCCAGCGGATCATGACGAATCTCCTGAACCGCGCGCTGCGGTGACCGGCTGCCTGCCTATTTGGGGGCGGCATGGGCTTTAATCGATTTCGGCAGGGCCGCCATCGCCCTCGCGCCCACCTCGAAGATCGCGGGTTTCAACCCGACCAACGGGAACGTGGGGATTTCCTATATCCGCAACCGGGCCAGCGTGCGGTTGCAGCTCAATTACCGGGGCCGCTATCTCTCCACGTTCAACGTCAATGAATCGCGGCTGGTTTACCAACGGCCCCGCCCGATGGTCAGCTTGAAGGTCAATTATCGCATTTCGAAAAACTTCGACGCCTACATGGACCTCGCGAATGTGACCAACACCCCCGATGGCAGCTCCGAGTTTGGTGGCGGCCGGGTGGGGGCGATGACGTATCTCTATCCGCAGTTTCTCTTTGGCTTGAACGGACGCATGTAACCGTTTGGTCTGACTTGGCCATCATCGGTCTCGACCCTAGGCGCTTCCCGCGCTGCGCTTGGGGCCTCTTGGGAGAGTTGCCTTCGTCTTAACCGTTTCCCGTACCACTAATGACTATGCGATCGTTCAGCCTCGGTTTGCTGCTCTCCACCCTCGTCTACGCCGGTCCGGCCGTCGGGCCCGAGGGGTGGACGACGGCTACGCCGCGCGACGAAATCAAACCGCTTTTCGCCTACGATCCCAAGGGCGGACCCGATCGCCAGGGCAGCTTCGTGATCGAGTCAGACCAACGCGAAGGGCTGTTTGGTCGCTGGACGAAGACGTTTCCGGTGACCGGCGGGCAGTATTACCGCTTTATCGTCCTGCGCAAAACCGACGGACCGGGCTCGCCCCGCCGGACCGGGGTCGCCCGCGTGTTGTGGCGCGATGCCAAGGGCAAGCCGGTGAAGCAGGCCACGGCCCCGTTCAAATCCTATCCCGCCGGGCAGCGCCCGGCCTTCACCTCCTACCATCCCGGAGAAACCCCGAACGCCGACCCGGAGTATCCGGAGGACGGGAACACCGACGCCCGCGGCTGGACGGAGGTTTCCGGGATGTATCTCGTGCCGCCGGCGGCGACGCAGGCCATCGTGGAGCTGGAATTTCGCTGGGCACCCCGCACGCGGACGGAATGGGCGGGACTGGCGTTCGCCGCAACGACTCCGCCGAAGCCGCGCACGGCCCGGCTCGCCACCGTGCATTTTGTGCCGCGGACCGCAAAAACCGCCGACGCGCGCCGGCAGGCATTCGAACCGTTGATCGCCCAAGCCGCGGCCCAACGGGCGGATCTCGTCGTGCTGCCCGAAGTCCTCACCTACGGCAACGGCGAGACATACTTCAGTGCCGCCGAACCGATCCCGGGTCCATCGACGGAATACTTCGGCGCTCTGGCGAAGAAACATAATCTCTACCTCGTCCCCGGGCTCCTCGAACGGGCGGGCTCGCTGATTTACAACGTGGCCGTACTCATCGGTCCGGACGGCAAAGTGGTCGGCAAGTATCGCAAGATCTGTCTGCCGCGCGGCGAGATCGAAGGCGGCATCACGCCCGGTTACGACTATCCGGTCTTTGCGACCCGCTTTGGGAAGGTAGGCATGATGATCTGCTACGACGGTTTCTACCCCGAGGTGGCGCGGGGGCTGGCGAACAATGGCGCGGAAGTCATCGCGTGGCCCGTGATGGGTTGTAATCCGATGCTCGGCGCGGCGCGGGCCACCGAGAACCACGTCTACGTGGTCAGCAGCACGCACACCGACGTGAAGGAAAACTGGATGATTTCGGCGGTCTACGGTCACGATGGCCTCCCCCTCGCGCAGGCGAAGGAATGGGGCACGGTGGCCGTGGCGGAAGTGGATCTCGGCCACCCGCCAACCTGGCCGGGCCTGGGTAACATGCGCGCCGAAATGCCGCGCCACCGGCCGCTGGATGTCTCGGTGCGGTGATCGCTCGGGGTTTTTCGAAACAAGCGCGGCCTTGAAGTGCGGGGGGGTAGGGCAAGGTGGGCGGCCTGCGGCGCGGGGGATTGTTCACCGCCATTTCCAGGGATTTGCCTGGATTCTCCTTTTCGTGGAAACGGACGGTTGATCAAACAAGTGCCGGGCCCCTCCCTCGCAATATGCCCCGCGTCCCGTGTTCAACGAACTGCCGTGCGCCCGGCGCTGACACGATTTCGATTTTGGTTCTGAGCTTCCTGCTGTTATCCGCGCGTGCAGCCGAGCCGTTGCCGGGCACGGAAGTGTTGCGCGCCGATGACGACCTTTCCGAACAGATGGCGGCGGGGGGTTCCCGTTATTTCGAGCGTGAGACGTTGTTGTCGCCGGCGGGCCGCGCCAGCCCGTGTCCGACCTCGAATATATCGCGACGGTGACCACCCCGGCAAAGGTGGCCGAGACGGACGCGTTCACCGCCTACGCGGTGCGTTGGCCGCTGTTCGACGGCGTGCATGGCGAGGGCTTGCTGCTCCAGCCAAAGGGGCCCGTGACTGCGCGCGTCGTGGTGATTCCCGATGCCGACCAACCGCCCGAAACGCTCATCGGTCTCGGGTCCGCTCTGCCGGCCGAGCGTCAGCACGCGCGGCGGCTGGGGGCGAGTTGATCGTGCTGACGTCCGGCTGGTCGGGTCGCTGGCCTCCCGGCGAAAAGCAAACGCGCGGGCGGCTGCGCTACGACACGCTCGGGCCGTGGGTCAGCCGCTCGCCGGACGGCGGGCTGTCGTGGTGGGTCGATAAGCAGGCCTTTCCGCAAACGGCCTCGACCGGGCAGCCGAAAGTGCCCTTTGGCGACGTTCAGATCGCGAACAATGGCGACCTCGGAGTCGCCGTGTATACGACCGAGGGTCGATTGACGGCCAAATATCAGGACCGGAAATGCCGGTCGTTTTTCTACCGCAGCAAGGACGACGGAAAGACGTGGGGCGAACCCGTCCCCATCACATCGGCCAATGAGACGACCGTGCTGCACCTTGGGGATGGCCGCTGGCTGGCGCTGGCCCGCACCGGAACGGGCGTGGAAAAAAAGATGCCCTGGACCTTTTCGGGTCGGCGGACGACGGCCGCTCCTGGCAGTTCAAGCGGACGATGACCGGCTACCAGCGCGTCAACGGGAACCTGGCCAGGCTCCGTGACGGCCGGGTGCTTTTCACTTACGGGGACCGCTGGTCGCCCCATGGCACGAGAGGCCTGGAGGCCGCGGTGAGCGCCGACGGGGGCGAGACGTGGAGCGACCGCGTCCGCCTCACCGACTGGAACGGACTCGACGGGGGATATCCTTAATCGGTGCAGCGGGCCGACGGCCAGATTGTGACCGCCTATTACGGTTCGGCGCTTCCCGGGGATCCCCCGACCTCGGCGAATAACTATCACATGGGCGTTCTCGTGTGGGATGCTGCGCGAACGTTTCCCGAGCCGTGATGACAGGGTTTTGAATTTCGTTGGGCGCCGCCCGGCTCTGGCCGATCAGGGAATGACGCCTGCCCTGCGATTCAGCGTTGTCGTGGCGTCGCGGGTCGTCTGCGATAAAGCTTCAACCGATCCCTGCGGAACCCCCTTTGCCGATGCCATCGTTTACCCTGACCCAAACCGAGCTCACGCTTGAGAAACGTGTGCCGCTGACCATCAGCCGAGGCACCTATACGCACAGTCAGCTGCTCTGGCTCCGGCTCGCGGCCGGCGGATACGAAGGTTGGGGTGAGGCCGCGGAATTTTCCGTCGATGGCGTGGAGCAGACTTTCGACGACTTGAAACGCGGGACGAGCGCGGCCGCGGCGATTCTCGGCCGTCACGATGTCGCCGACCGGGAGGGCATCGAGGCCGCGTTGCTGGCGGCAAAGATTCCGTCCGCGGTGCGCAGCGCCGTCGACCAGGCCTGGTGGGACTGGCACGGCCGGACGACGGGCACGCCGGTCTGGCGCCTCTGGGGTCTCGACCCCCAGCGGGCGCCGGTGACTTCGGTAACGATCGGGATTTCCAGTCCGGAAGCGGCCCAGCGGCGCGTGCGGTTATGGCTGGAGCTGGGCGATCTGCGGGCGTTCAAGATCAAGCTGGGTTCGCCCGCGGGAATCGCGGCCGACCGGGAAATGTTCTCCGCGGTGGCCGAGGTCATCCCGGCTGGCACCAAGATCAGTGTCGACGCCAATGGCGGCTGGTCGGTGGACGACGCGATCCGCATGAGCAGCTGGCTCGCGGCGCGGGGGATCGATCACCTCGAGCAACCGCTCCGCCGGGGGTTGGAGGCCGAACTCCGTCGGGTGCGCCAGGCCTCTCCGCTGCCGGTGATGCTCGACGAGAGTGTCTTCACCAGTGCGGATATCGAGCCGCTGGTCCGCCTCGGGGCGCTCGATGGCTTCAATATCAAACTGATGAAGTGCGGCGGATTGTCCGAGGCCCGGCGCATGGTCGATGTGGCGCGCGCCCACGGCCTGCGGATCCTCGTCGGCTGCTACGGGAATTCCGCCCTGGCCAACACCGCCGGCGCGGTGCTCGGGCCGCTGGTGGATTATCTCGACCTCGACAGTCATCTCAATTTGAAGGACGACCCGTTTTCCGGGGCGCGGCTCGAGGCCGGTCGGTTCGTCCTTTCCCCGCAGCCCGGATTTGGAGTTACCTATGCACCCCCCGTCTGATCTTAACAGCCGTTCCGTCCGACGCCTGGGCGTCCTGCTGCACGGCGGCGTTCTCGGAGTTTCCGGCAAGACCGGATTGTCGTTGCTGCGCTATGGCCATGCACCCGTGGTGGTGGTCATCGACAACCAGACCGCGGGGCAATCGTTGTTCGAACTCACCAAGATCCCGGGAACGGAAAATATCCCGATCGTGGGTTCGGTGGCCGACGCGCTGCCGCATAAGCCCGAGGCCCTCGCCATCGGCATCGCGCCCAGTGGCGGCGCCCTGGCTCCGGAATGGATGGACGATCTGCGCCTCGCCGTGCGTTCGGGAGTTTCGATCTGGAACGGCCTGCACACGCCGCTGGCGGCGGATGCGGAGATCGCCCGTGCGGTGCGGCCGGGTGTTCATATTTGGGATATGCGCCGGGAGCCGCCGGGGCTGTCCGTGGGCACGGGCGCGGCGCGCGAGCTGGCGGGTCGGCGGGTGCTGTTCGTGGGCACCGACATGGCCATTGGCAAGATGACGGCGGCGCTGGAGCTGGATCGGGCCGCGCGGCGGCGGGGCCTGCGTTCCAAGTTCATCGCGACGGGGCAGGCGGGCATGATGATCGCCGGCGACGGCCTCTGCCTCGATGCGGTACGGGTCGACTACGCCAGCGGTGCGGTGCAGGCGGAAATGATGCGGCACGGTCCGAGCCACGACGTGCTCTGGGTCGAGGGCCAGGGCTCCATGCTGAACCCGTCCTCGACGGCGACGCTGCCGCTGATCCGGGGCACCCAGCCAACGCAGATGGTGCTGGTGCATCGCGCGGGCTGGACGTCGCTGCGTTCGTTCAAGCATATCACGATCCCGCCGCTGGACAAGGTCGTGGCCTTTTACGAAGCCGTGGCCACGGCGGCCGGAGCCTTCGCGCCGGTGAAAGTTGTCGCGGTGGCCCTTAACACCTGGGGCATGGATGACGCGACGGCCGCGAAGGAGATTGAAGCGGCGGCGGCCCTGACCGGCCTGCCGTGTGGCGACGCGGTGCGCGGGGGAGCGGAGTTGCTCTTGAACGCGGTCCTGGCGGGGAAACCGTAGGCGCCCGTGCCGGAGGGGGGGAGGCCGACAGGTCCGGGCCATTGGGCGGCGTGGTTTGGCTTCACAACTTTCGCACGAAAATCGTGGCAGGCGTTTTCGCGCGGTCCTAGCCTGCCGCCAACCCCAACTTTTCGATGGCTCTCCTTTCTGCCTTCGCCCGCGTCTCGCGAACGTGCCTTCCCCTGATTTTCTGCCGGACGACGTTCGCGCTTTTCGCGGTCTCCGTGATGGGTGCCCGCCCGATGCTGGCGGGTGAACCGGTGCTGCGTGCCGGGGCGGATCGTTCGGATATCACGCCGGAGCTGGGCACCGTGCTGCCCGGAAGTTTCACGGCGGAAGTGACCGGGGTCCGGGTTCACGATCCGTTGCATGTGCGGACCCTGGTGCTCGATGACGGCACCAACCGCATCGCGATCGTGGTCTGCGACAATGTCGGCTTGCCGCTGTCAGTGTGCGATCAGGCCAAGAAATGGGCGACGGAGCTGACGGGCCTGCCCGGTTCGCACATCGTGATGGCGGCGACTCATTCGCACAGTGCGGGTTCGGCGTGGCGGGCTTCGGGGCCCGACAGCATCACCCAGGTGCTCGACATGGACGGGTTCACCCACTCGGCGGCCCCCTTGACGTCCTATCAAAAGTTCATCGCGCGGCGGGTCGCGGACAGCGTGCAGTCGGCGATCCAGCGCCTGGAGCCGGCGCGGATCGGTTGGGGCGCGGGACGGGAACCGGGCCAGGTTTTCAACCGGTGGTGGTTCGTTAAGTCCGAGCAGAATCGCCGCAACCCCTTCGGTGGCGTCGACCAGGTGCGGATGAATCCCGCGCCGGGCTCGGCCGATCTCATCAAGCCGGCGGGCCCGACGGATCCGGAGATCGTCTTTCTTTCGGTGCAGTCCAAGGCCGGCCGCCCAATCGCCCTGCTGGCGAACTATTCGCTGCATTACGTGGGCGGCGTCACCCCGCGGACCTTTTCCGCCGACTACTACGGCATGTTTGCGGAGCGGATGGCCGAAATGCTCGGGGCGACGCATCAGGATCCGCCCTTCGTGGCGATGATGTCCAACGGCACGAGTGCCGACGTGAATAACGTTAATTTCCCCAAAGGCGTCGTCCCCGAGGAGCCGTACGTCAAAATGCGGCGCGTCGCCAATCTCGTGGCCGGCGAGGTTTACCGCGCCTATCAGAGCGTGACGTATCGGGATTGGGTGAAGATCGACTCTCGCTACGAGGAGCTGCCGCTCACTCCCCGGCAGCCGACGCCGGAGATGGTGGCCGCCGCCCGCGAGTTGGTGGCGAATCCGCCGGCGAAGCCGCGGTGGCATCCGCTCGAGACCACGTATGCGAAGTGGCTGTTGTTGTCGCTGGAGGCGCCGAAGCAGTTGCGCGTGCCGGTGCAGGCCATCCGGGTGGGCGGCGTCGGCATCGGGGTCATCCCGGCCGAGACGTTTGCGGAGATGGGGCTCGAGCTGAAGGCGCGCACGCCGTTCGAAAAGTCGTTCACCATCTCGCTCGCGAACGGCTGGTTCGGATACATGCCGACGCCCAACCATTACGAGGTCGGAGGCTACGAGACCTGGCTCGGGATCAATCGATTGGAAAAGCAGGCCGCGCCGAAGATTCTTTCGACGATTCTGGGCATGATGAAATCGATGCAGGATCCGGCGGGCAACGTGGTGGCGCCGTGACCGGCGGCAGTCCGCCCTTTCTATTTTCAACCCAGGATTTCCCCATGTGTTCACGCTGGCTTTCGCTGCCTCTCGCCCTGTTGGTTCTCGTGCTGCCGGCCCGCGCCGCGGACAAACCGGTGCTGCGCGCCGGGGCGGCGGCCGTCGACATCACGCCCACCGTGCTGCCGTCACCGCTGGGCAACGGCTGGACGAAGCAGTCGATCGGCAAGGTTCACGATCCCCTCTGGGCGCGGGCGCTGGTGCTCGACGACGGCGTGACGAAGCTCGCGATGGTGGTGGTGGACTCGACCATGGTCCCGCGCGAAATCTACGACGGCGCCAAGCGCATCGCGGAAAAGGCGACGGGTATCCCCGCGGCGCACATGCTGATGTCGGCGACGCACAATCATTCGGCGCCGGCCACGGCGGAGCTGGGGCTCAACAAGCCCGATGAGCATTACCCGCAGCTGTTGCGCGAGAAACTCGCGGCGGCGGTGATCGAAGCGCACCGGCGGCTCGAGCCGGCGAAGGTGGGCGTGGCGGCGGTCGATGTACCGGACGAGGTTTTTTGCCGGCGTTGGATCGTGCGGGAGGGCAAGCTGCCGCCCGACCCGTTTGGCCGCACGACGGACCGGGTGAAGATGAACCCCGGCCCGCTGGGGGACGATCTGGTGAGGCCGGCCGGGCCGGTCGATCCGCAGCTGAGCATCGTGGCGGCGTCGGCGCTGGACGGCCGGCCCATCGCGCTGTTCGCCACCTACTCGCTGCACTATGTGGGCGGCGTGCCGGCGGGCATGTTCTCGGCGGATTATTTCGCGGAGTTCGCCGGGCAAGTGAAGCAGCGGCTGCACGGGGATGAGCGCTTCACGGCGGCGATGGCCAACGGCACCAGCGGCGACATCAACAACCAGGATTACCGCAAGGCGCCGGTGAAGGGCGCAAAGCGCCCGGAGCCGATGCAGCGCATCCGCGAGGTGGCGTCGAAGCTGGCCGATCGCGCGGTGGAGGCCTATCGTGGCATGACGCTGGGCGCGAACGTGAAGCTGGCCGTCGTCGAGCGCACGCTCACCGTGAAGCACCGCCTGCCCAGTGCCGAGGACGTCGCGCGCGCGACGCGCATGATCGGGCCGCTCAACGACGAGACGGTGAACAAGGTCATTAATATTCCCGGCGTTTACGCGTATGAGACGCTGAAGATGGCCGAGCCTACCTTCCCGAAGACGGCGGAGCTGAAGTTGCAGGCTTTCCGCATCGGCGATGCGGCGATCGCGACCATTCCGAACGAGGTGTTTGCGCAGACGGGACTCAACATCCGCGCCGCGAGCCCGTTCAAGCCGACCTTCACCGTGGGGCTGGCGAACGGATACCACGGCTACCTGCCGACGCCGGAACAGCACGCCCTGGGTGGCTATGAAACGTGGCGCTGCCGCTGGTCGCCGTTGGAGGTCGAGGCGTCGACGAAGATCGAGGCGGCGCTGGCGGACATGTTACGGTCGCTGCAAAAACGGTAGGCGTTGGCGCCGCGAGACGAAAGTCGCGCGCGAAGGTTCAAAAGGCCGCGATTTTTCATCATGCATATCGAAAATTTGAAAGGGCGAATCGCCCTCGTGACGGGCGCTGGCCAGGGCATGGGCCGGGCCGTGGCGGAAGCGCTCAGCGAACGAGGCGCGACTGTCGTGATCAACGACGTCTCCGCCGAAGCGGCGCAGAAAGTGGCACTCGTTTTAAACGCGAGCGGGGGCACGGCCATCGCCGTTCCGGCCGACGTTTCCCGTGGCGCCGACGTGAGGCGCATGGTCGCACAAGTCGTGGAGCATTTCGGCGCCATCCACGTTCTCGTCAACAATGCGGGCGTCCTGCGTCCCACGGCGGTACCCGAGATCAGCGAGGACGAGTGGGATTTCATCCTCGGCGTGAACCTGAAGGGCACGTTTCTCTGCTCGCAGGCCGTGCTGCCGGCGATGAAGGCCGCGCAGTGGGGGCGTATCGTCAACTTCTCGTCCACCGCGGGAAAGAACGTCAGCACCGTGGGCGGCGCGCATTACACAGCCGCCAAGGCGGGCGTACTCGGTCTCACGCGGCACCTGGCGAAGGAGGTGGCGCGTCACGGCATCACCGTGAACGCGGTCTGCCCGGGATTGATCGATACCGAGATGGTGCGGGCGACGATCAGCGACGAACGCGCCCAGGCCTACGCCCGCGGCTTCCCCATTCCGCGGCTCGGCCGGCCCGGTGAGGTGGCGGAGTTGGTGGCCTTCCTCTGTTCCGACCGGGCGGCCTACATCACCGGCGCCTCGCTCGACATCAACGGCGGCGACTTGATGATTTAGTTTACCCGCATCCACCGGACGGCGGCGTCGCGCCGTGGCATGACCGCTGGAGCACGCCTCTCGCTTTGGCGGTGAGGCCGGTTCAAGAGAACTTTCCCGCTTCGAATTACCCTAAAACTCCCAGCCCTTCCCGATCCCGCTGCCATGTTCAAACGCTGTCTGGCGATCCTCACGCTCTGTTTTGCGATCGATCCTCTTTCCGCCGCCGACGCCACGACCTGGATGGTCGGAGCCGCCAAGGTCGACATCACCCCGGATTATCCGGTCCGGCTCAACGGCTATGGCGGCCGGCGCACGGAGGTGGAGGGGGTGGAGCAGCGCCTCTTCGCCAAGGCGATCGCGTTCGGGAGCGATGCCGACCAGCCCGCCGTGTTGCTCACGGTCGACAACTGCGGGGTCCCCGGCAGCATTCGCGACGAGTTGGTGAAGCGCCTCGGCGCCAAGACCAGGGTCGTGGGCGAGCGCGTGGCGATTTGCTCCAGTCACACGCACAGTGCGCCGATGCTGGTCGGAATCGGCATCACCGAGTTCGGCGCCGCGCTGTTCGGGACCGACGTCCCGGCCGACCATTGGGAGCGCATCCAGCGTTATACGCGCGACCTCACCGACCTCCTGGAGAAAGTTGCCCTCGCGGCGCTGGCCGATCGTCAACCCGCGACGCTCGCCTGGGGTGTGGGTCACGTGGGGTTTGCGCACAACCGGCGCATCACTGCGTTCCGTCCGGAGGATCATTCACTCCCCGTGCTGCGCGTGACCGGCGCCGACGGCAAGGTGCGCGCCCTCCTCACCAGCTACGCGTGCCATTGCACCACGACCGGCTTCAATAAATTTCACGCCGATTGGGCGGGGTGCGCGCAGGAATACCTGGAAAAGGAATTTCCCGGGGCGATTGCGCTGACCGCCATCGGTTGCGGCGCGGACCAAAACCCGAGTCCCCGCGGCAAATACGAAAACGCCATCGAGCACGGTCAGGCGCTGGGCGCCGAGGCCAGGCGGCTGGCCGGCGGAAAGACACTCAAGCCGTTGACGAGTCCGCTCGAGTGCCGGACCCGGCAGATCCTCCTGCCGTTCGGTCCGCTGCCGACCCGCGCGGAGTGGGAGGCGAAGACCAGCGACAAATCCCGGACCGTTGCCTACCACGCGAAGATGCAGCTCGCCAAACTCGACCGGGGGATCGCGCTGCCGGCGGCGTTGCCGTATCTGGTGCAGGTTTGGAATTTCGGTCCCGAACTCGCGATGGTGTTCCTCTCCGGCGAGGTCGTGGTCGACTACGCGTTGCGGTTGAAACGCGAGCTGGATGCGGAGCGCCTGTGGGTCAACAGCTACGCCAACGATGTGCCCGCCTACATCCCGTCCGAGCGGGTCTTGCAGGAGGGCGGCTACGAGGGCGGCGGCGCGATGCTGGTGGACGATTGGCCCGCGCCCTTTGCCCCGGGGGTCGAGGATCGCATCGTCGGCACCGTGCACGAACTCATGCCGGCCGCGTTCAAGCGACGGCGCTAGGACGCGGCATCGAATGCCCGGCTGCGGCGCGCGCTGTGGGCGACGCGGTGAACGCCGCGGCCAAACACGAAGCTGAAAAAGGTGGTGCGTTTCCGCGAAGAGTGTCTGGTTACCTTTGATTCAGCTCCCCTGTGGCTCGGTTCGATGCCGGCACTACGCACCCCCGCCCCGTAGGAAAAAGTTTCATCCCCTGGAACGATCATGAAGAGAAACCGCCGAGATTTTTTGAAGCTGTCCAGCATGGCCGGGATCGGCCTCGCGAGTACCCAGATCAAATCCGCCCGCGCCGCCGCGCCGGCTCGTGGCAGCAATGCGAACAAGATCGTCAGGGATAGAGTTGCGACTGTCCTGGAGGACGGGACGGTACTTCACACCCCCTTCCGGCGGGTCGAGAGCGGGCGGGACGGTCCCGCGTTACTCCTCGTGGCCGCCCAGCATGGCAATGAAGTCATCGGCAGCGAAGTGGCGATGCGGCTGCAGGATATTTGCGAGCGCCAGCTCACGAAGGGTTCGGTCTGGCTCCTGCCGATGGCCAACCTGCTCGCCATTCGCGTCCGGCGGCATTCGTTCGGCCTCGGGCCGGAGCAGAACAACCGGATCCATCCCACGAAGGAGCACAACATGCAGCGGTGGCCCGGCAGTCCGGATGGCAACAACACGCAGCGGGTGGCCTTCGCCCTGGACCAGGCCGTCATCCGCCACTGCAGCCACCTCGTGGATATTCACTGTTACCAGCGGATGAACGCCGCGGAGACCCTGGGGGTGCTTGGCCACGAGCCGTCCCGCCCGCTGGCCGAGGTGACGACCACGCGGTTCATGCGGTTCGTGCTGCCGGCGGCTACGCCCGAAAAGAACATGCTGATCAACCAGCTCATGCTGAAGCACGGCGGCTGCGCCGTGGGCATGGAGCTCTCCGGCCAGTTTGAAATCTCGGAGCGGCAGGTGCAGCTCGGATTGAGTTCCATGGTCAACATCGCGAAGCAGCTGGGGATGCTCCCCGGTGAGCTGGAGCGGATCGAAGGGCCGCGAGCGACGCTCAGCAAAGACAACCGGCACGTGGCGAAGGCGCCCGAGACGGGCCTTTTTGTACCGGCTTTGGTGCGGGAGGAAAACCGCAATCTGGCGCCGGAGGATTATGTCGAAAAAGGCCAGCCGCTGGGACACATCATCCGGGAAAAAGATCTGGAGCGCGTGCCGGTGCTGGCGCCGGTGACGGGGTACTTGTTCAGCTTCGGGCTATGCCACGGGGATTTGTGCGACGCCAGCCTGCCGGCGCAGCACCCCTATTCGGAGGTGGATGAAACCGTCGCCACCATCGTGGCGGTGTAGTGGCATGAACCGAGGCGGTGGCGACGGGATCGAGGCGAAGGTCGGTTCGAGATCGTTCGTTGACGCGGGAAAGTGATCGCGGACTAGCTGGTTCGTGGCCCAGCCTGAATAGCGGCTTGAAACTTCCGGCGATTGTCCCAAACGCTGCATGGCTTTACCCCGCGTGAGTTCACCCCCGACATCTTCCGAGCTCGCTCCCAGCGCGGACCAGACCCGCTGGTTTGCCGAGGAGCTGCAGCCGCACGAGCCGGCCCTTCGCGCCTACCTGCATCGAAAATTTCCGACTTTGGCGGACGTGGACGATTTTGTGCAGGAGTCGTTCCTCAAGGCGTATCTCGCCCACCGGGACGGGCGGCTGACTTCGGTAAAAGGATTTCTCTTTCACGTCGCGCGCAATTCGGTCGTTAGTTTTTTCCGCAAACAAAAATTTATTTCGCCGATAACGGTAAACGAATTGGGACCGCTGCGCGTTTTGGAAGACGATGCCGATGTGGTCGAATGTGTCTGCACCAAGGATGAACTTGAACTCATCACCGCCGCGATGGTCGATCTGCCGGATCGCTGCCGGGAGATTGTCATGCTGCGGGTCCTGCGCGGCTTGGACTCCGGGGAAGTCGCCCGGCGCCTCGGTCTCGCCGAGGCCACCGTACGCGTGCAACTGGCCAGGGGTATGAAGCGGTGCAGCGAATTCCTCCGGCATCGGGGCGTGATCACGAACGGGCGACCATGAAAATTCCGCGAAGAGTTTCCCCGGGCGAGGTGGGATTCGATCTCGAGGCGGTGCAGACGGCCGCGGCCGATTGGTTGGCGCGGCGGGAGCGCGGCTTGTCGGTGGAGGAACAGCAACAGTTCAGCGAATGGCTGCTGGCCGACGTACGCCATGCTGCGGCCGTGAAGGAAATTCAGGAGGCGTGGCGGTTCATCGGGAAGCCCCGGCTGACCGGACAGGCAGACTTCGTCATGCAAGCCGTCGAGCAGCGCGTACACCGCCGATCCCGGCGCAAGCGCTGGAGCCTCGCCGCGGCGGCCGCCTTGGCAATCGGAGTTTTTGTGCTGCGCGAGGGCGGTGTTTCCGCGCCCATCGAGTTGGCCGGCCGGGTCGAAATCAGGCCGGAGCGACGGATATTGCCCGATGGGTCAGTCGTCGAACTCAAGACGGGTGCCGACATTTCTTTCGACTTCTCGCCAGAGCAACGGGGTGTCCGCTTGGTTCGCGGTGAGGCGCATTTTGTCGTAACGAAGGATCCGAAGCGGCCTTTTGTCGTGACCGCGGGCAAGGTGACGGTACGAGCCGTGGGCACGGCGTTCGCGGTGCGCGTCGATCCTACCGTGGTGGATGTGCTGGTTACAGAGGGGAGGGTTGCCGTGCAGCAGGTGGCTCCGGCTGCGCCCGCGAGCGCCCCAGCGGTTGATGTGGCTCCGACCTATCTCGACGCGGGGAACCGGGCGGTCGTACCGGTGGCCGCCGTTGCCGGCGAGCCGCTGGAGGTCCAGTCCGTTGCGGCGGGCCAAATCGAGTCGGCGCTCGCCTGGCGGAGCATGCGCGTGGAGTTTACGGCGACGCCGCTGACGGAAATCGTCACGCGGTTGAACCGGCAGAATCTTATGCAGCTCTCGCTGGCCGACCCGGCGCTCGGCGACTTGCGCATCAGTGGCATTTTCTGGCTCGACGATCCCCGTGGATTTGCGCGCCTGATCGAGGCGAGTGCCGGGCTCAGTGCCGTGAGCAGTGACGTTCAGATCGTGCTTTCGCGGCGATAGTGGGGACGGCGCGAGCCGAGCGATGCGCTGCCGTGCAGTCGCCGGAAATTTTTTCCGTGGTCGTAAACAGAAAACGGACCTCGGGCGTTTAGTTAACCTCAACCCGCCGCGGCAGTTTCTGCCTGCAGTCTGTCCCCATGCCTTACCCTCGTTACCGTCCATCCGCTCTACCGCGATTTGTGCGACTCCATCGAATCTGGTTTTTCCTGTTCGGCTTTACCTTGGCGTGCGCGGCTTCAGAGGGAGCCGGCAGGGCTTTTAACGTTGCGGCGGACAATGCGGAGCGATCGCTCAAGGCCTTTTCCGAGCAATCGGGTCGGGGGGTGATCTTCGTGACCGACGCCGTCACGGGACTCCACACCAATTTGGTGCAGGGCCATTTCACGCCAAGCGAGGCATTGGATATTCTGCTGCACAACACCGGGCTGGTGAGCAGCAGCGACGCGGCAACCGGAGCCTTCGCCGTGCGGCGAGCTGACCCCGAAGAACCAAAAAACGTTTAACGGGCGGCGCAAATGACGGCAGGCGACCGCCCGACTAGACAAAATCAGCCATCGATTTCGAAAATCCACCTAAAATCATGAAACGAACGAACCCCATTGCTTTGTTAATCGCCTGGCTCGGCCTTGCCGCGTCATCCGCCCAGACGCTCCATGCGGCCGACGTTAATGGCACGGGGTCGGGGCCCCAAACCGGCATCGTTACCGGATACGTCAGCAACGCGGCCACCCGATCCTATCTCGAAGGCGCTAAAGTATCCGCCCAGGGTGCGAAACAGGCGGTGTTCACGGATCGGCTTGGACGTTACCAGATCGCGTTGCCGAGAGGTTCGGAGACGCTGATCGTGACTTATACCGGCTTGGATTCGAAGAATGTCCTCGTTTCCGTGACTGCCGGCCAAACGTCCAGCCAGGACATCGAGCTCACTTCTGAGATATATGCCTTGGAGAAATTCACCGTCTCGGGTGTTCGCGAAGGCAGCGCCATGGCCATCATGCGTCAGAAGCAGGCGCCCAACGTGAAGAACATCGTTTCTTCCGACGCCTTCGGCAACATGGCCGCCGGCAACATCGGTGACTTCCTGCAGCGTTTGCCGGGCATCACAGGCGTAACAGTCGGCAACGAAGTGCGCGCCGTGCAGATCCGGGGCATTGATCCTAGCCTCAATTCCGTGACGATGGATGGCAACCGCCTGGCGGCTTCGCAGTCAGCCGGCTTGGGACGGCGCTTTGAATTTGAGCAGGCGTCACTTGGCTTGATCGAAACCATCGAGGTGACCAAGGCGCCAACTCCGGATATGGATGCGGACTCGATCGGCGGAAATGTCAACCTGATCACCAAGAGCGCCTTCGACAGGTCGGTGAAGCGCTACTTTGCCTACTCCATCGGTGGCACGTACGCCATGCGGTACCCGCTCAAGTCCAAAGATCCGATCCGTGAACCGATCGAAGGCATCGGCCCCTCGCTGAGCCTCACCTACGCAGACCGACTGGGCAAGGATGAGCGCATCGGCATCAAGTTGATCGGCTCCTATCACGTGCAGGATGGCGGCGAAGTGTATGCGACGCAGACCTACGAGGGAAAGTTGGACGAACCCTACTTCAGTCCGAACATCACATCACCCTACTTTGCTGGAGCAACGCGGTCGCGCCTCGCGCTCGGCGGCAAGGTAGACTACAAAGTGAGCTCGAACACGATCGCCACCCTGAACCTGGCGTACAACTGGTTTCACGAGGACAATGATTCGCGTTCCCGTTCGTTGAACGCCGCCGCCAATGTCGCGAGTTTTGCTCCAGGCTACAGCGGCAACCTGGTTGAGATCCTGCCGCTGGCGACCTCGTCCAGCACGCTGCAGGGGAACACGAACGACAAGTCGGGCCGAACCTACCAGCTGTCGCCGTCGGTCAAGCACCGGCTTCCGGGCCTTGATCTTGATTATGGGCTCAGCTTTTCCAATTCGGAAACGTATTACGATCACAGTCCCTATAACCGCCACCACGCGGCGCATCCGAAGGGCACCGTGTCGATGGTGCTGCCGAATGTTGGCTGGAAGATCGATCGCACCAAAAGCCGGGAGTATCCCCTCATCACGCAAACGGCCGGCCCCGACATCTACGATCTCAGCAACTATCGCAATATGATCCTCACTCAGGGTGATCGCGGTGGCGCCGATACCGTCATGAGTGGGCGCCTCGATCTGAAAAAGAATTTCGAGACCACTGCGCCCGCCTTTGTGAAGGTCGGCGGCAACGTCAGGCGGCAGGAGCGCACGGTTTGGAACAACGCACGCCGTTACAACTACGCCGGGCCGGATGGGGTGATCAATTCAGGCGACGAGATGCTGGGGCAGTTCGTCGATCGCGAACTCGAGAAATATTCCGATGGATACCTCGGCTACCGGCCTCAGCCGTGGCCCGGCACGAAAGGAGTTACGAATCACATCTTGGCGAATCCCGGCCTCTGGACCGAAGATCTCCTCTATGCGCGGAACTCGAATCTTGGCGGGAATCGCACGATCAAGGAAACCGTCATGTCTAGCTACATTATGGGCAATGTGCAGATCAACGACCTTTCGATCCTAGGCGGTGTGCGCGTCGAGAAGACTGAAACGGATGCCCAAGGCCCTCTCCAAGTCGCCGGGGTCTACACCGGTCGTCAGAGCGCCACAGGGGAGTATCAGAAAATTTTCCCCGGCTTACATTTCAAGTACATGCCGGCCGGCGGTTTAGTTGCGAGGGCTAGTTACTCCACCAGCGTCGGTCGCCCTGGCTTTGGGGGGATCATTCCATTGGATCAAATAAACGATGTGAGCCGGTCGATTAATCGCAGTAATCCCGGGTTAAAGCCTCAATTCGCCAATAACTTCGACCTTAGCGCCGAGTATTACTTTGAGCCCGTCGGGTTGCTGTCGGTCAGCCTCTTCCTCAAGGAAATCACCGATTTTCAGTTTACCGATTCAAGCGTTCTCGTGCCCATCGGGGCCGATAACGGCTACAATGGCGAGTACGCTAACTACCGGGTCAGCACGCCTAGGAACGGCGGCAACGCACGTTATCGCGGCATTGAATTCGCCTACCAGCAACAATTCCGCTTTTTGCCGGGTCTGTGGAAGAACTTCGGCGTAAACATCAATTACACTTATTTGCAGACACAGGGTAACTATGGTGGAAGCGTGGCGACGGACAAGCTGGCTGGCTTCGTGCCGAGAATTGCGAATATCGGACTTGATTATATCCAGAGCCGCTGGAGCTTCCGGCTCAGTGCTGTTTGGCGTGGGGATCATCTGAGCGGCATCAACGCCAACGCGGCCTTGTTGAGGTATCAGCGACCGCGCACGCAAGTCGACCTCAAGACCAAGTATAATCTCAGCTCTCGATTGGGCTTTTTCTGCGACTTAGAAAATCTCACCCGCGCAGAAGAAAACTGGGAGTATTACGGCAACGAAAGTCGCCCGGGTACCCGGGCACTCGGCCAGCAATCAGGTATGGTGGTCGACCGATGGGGCTCGTTGGCAGCACGCCACCGCGGCCGCCGGGTGGTCGCCCCGTATCGCGGCGGCGCTCGTCGAGTTTCGCGGCCGGATGTGGCTACTCGGCGGCACCGAGAACTATTATTTCGGCACCGATGCAGACCTGAAGCATGACGTCTGGTCGTCCGCCGATGGTCGGGACTGGACGCTTGAAACTGCGCAGGCGGGCTGGACGCCGCGCGCTTACCACCAAGCGGTCGTGCTCAACGACCGGATTTACGTCTTCGGTGGCGGGAACTATGTGCCGACCTACCACGCGAAAAACGATGTCTGGTCATCCGCGGATGGCGTGAGCTGGAAACAGGAAACCGCGGCCGCGCCGTGGCATGAGCGCCTGTGGTTTTCTACCGCCGTTTATCGCGGCCGGATGTGGGTGCTTGGTGGCTGGTCGAATAATCCCTCGACGAATTGGGGCGACGTCTGGTCCTCCCACAATGGCCGCGATTGGGAACGCATGACCGCAGAGGTTAGCTGGAAGGAACGGCACGAACACTCGGCTTTCGTGTTTCACGACAAGCTGTGGGTGGCCGGCGGACACGCCAAACCGCTTTCCAGCGAGGTATGGTCGCTCTATCTGCCGCCGGATTTCTTCAAGAAGGACTGATCCCGGCAGGGCGCCAACATTTGCGCCCTTAAAACGAAACGCACGGGATGAATCACGCGAAGTCCCCAGCGGACTTCCTCGCAGGGGAGGGCCGTTCGTCGACGCCATGCATTTCTTGCTGACGAGGACCTTTCCATTGTTGCCGTAGCGCAACATTTCGGAGGTTGGCGCCTTAGAGAATCGGGTAGTTCTGCGCCGCACCTTTAATACGAAAATCGTCGCGGGCTTCCCTATCCGGTTCCAACCTTCCGGCCACCCCAACCTTCCGATGGCCTTCTTCTCTCTTCCCATCTGCGTGCATGGCTTGCCGCATTCCCTGTTTTTCCGTCGACCCGTCGTGGCCGCTCATCGGTCCCGCTGGTGGACGCCGGCGATTTTGCCGCTCGGCATGTTACTCGCCGTGACCGCGCGCAGCCAGCCGGTCACGCCGGCGATGCTCGCGGACGAGGCGTTTCTCTTCACCCCCGCGGGATTTGCCAAGGAGGGCAAGCCGGTGTGGGCCAGCGGCGCGGACAACGCCCGGCTGCAGATCGTCGTGCGCGACGCCGCCACCGGCCAGGTGACGCCGTGCCGCGTGAACGTCGTCGGAGCCGACGGCAACTTCTACCAGCCGTCGAAAAACCGGTTGTCGATGTACGCGCTGACCGGCACCTGGCCGAAGGCCAGCGACAAGGGCAACCGGGTCGGCAAGGCTCCGTATCGCTACGTCGGCCGGTTCTTCTACACCACGGGCGAGTCCGCCGTGGCGGTGCCCGCGGGGACGGTGCGGGTGGAAGTCTGGAAGGGCCTCGAATTCCGGCCGGAGACCGTCAGCGTGCAGGTGAAGGCCGGCGACACCCGCCGCATCGACGTCAATCTGACGCGCGTCGCGCCGATGGATGCGTCCGGATACTACGCCGGCGACACCCATCTGCACTTTCCCCGCCTGACCGAGGAGGACGATCGGGTCATGTTCGACCTGCTGGAGGCGGAGGATTTTCGCTTCGGTTTCCCCCTCGTCTACAACGAGCCGGCGGGCCCCTACGCGGGCGTGATGAACACGCTCGACTATCCGCAGACGAGCATCGGCCGCAGTTCGATCCGCTCGCGGGGCAACTATCACATCATGTCGGGCCAGGAGTATCGCACCGGCGCCTTCGGACACATGAATCTCTTCCTGCTCGACGATCTGGTTTACCCGGGAAAACGCTTCAATGCGAACGACGGCCCGGTCTACGGCGATGTCGCGCGCGAGGCGCTTTCACGGGGCGGCTACGCGTTCATGGCCCACGGGGGCTACGGGCTGGAGATCTGGGCCGATGCCGCGCTGGGCACGATCAATGGCGTCGAGCTGTTGCAGTTCGGGGTCTACCGCGGAATCGAACTCGACGGTTGGTACAACATGCTCAACGCCGGCTATCGCTTTGCCGCGCAGGGGGCCGACGACTATCCGCCCTGCCGGACGCTCGCCGATTCCCGCACGTATGTTTACTCGCCGAAGGCCCCCACGGTTCCCGAGTGGCTCGGCGGCGTGGCCGCCGGCCGCAGCTTTTTCACCACCGGACCGCTGGTTTTACTTGAGGTCGATGGCGAGAAACCGGGCGGCCAGATCCGCAAATCCGGCAATGGTCCGCACACGGTCAAGGCGCGGTTGCGCGTCCGTTGTGAAGTCACGCCCGTCACCGACATCGACCTGATCGTCAACGGCCGCACGGTCGAGCACCGGTCCGTCTCCCGGGCTGAGGGCCAGGGCCGGTGGATCGAAATCGAGCGCGACATTCCAGTCACCGAGTCCTCCTGGATCGCGGCGCGGGCGTACTCGAATGCCCCGATCAAGCAGCCCGATGCCGAGGCGCACACCAATCCCGTTTTCGTTTACCTCAACAACCGCGCGCCGTATCAGCGGGCCGCGCTCGATGCCTGGGTCGTGCGCATCGACCAGCAGATCGCGACGCAGACGAAGCGGCAGTTCCCCGACCGGCCGAAGGTCCTGGCTTATTTCCAGCGCGCGCGCGACGTGCTGCTCAAGATCCGGGAGCAGGGCGGACTCGCGGCTGACGCCGATCCGGCTAAGCTGGCGGCCGAGCTCACGGTGACCGCGCCAGGCATCCGCGACCTCGCGGCCGACGGCAGCATCACGGATCCCACCGAGGCGGAACTGAAGGCGTTTCTCAAACCAGTGCCGGTCACCCCGCCGGCCGCGACCCTCAAGCTGTTCGAAACGGCGCCCGGGTTTCACATGGAACTGGTCGCCGCCGAGCCGCTAGTGAGCGATCCGATCGTCGCGGCCTTCGACGAGAGCGGCAATCTCTACGTCGCCGAGATGCGCGATTATCCCTACAACGGCGATCAGCCGGTGAAGGTCGCGTGGCAGGACAAGCGGCCCAAGTCGGACGGCAAGCCGCGTGGCTCGATCCGGCTGTTGCGCGACACCGATGGCGACGGGCGTTTCGATACGAGCACGGTTTTCGCGGACGGCCTGCTCTGGGCCGGCGGCATCCAGCCGTGGAAGGGCGGCGTGTTCGTCGCCTCGACCCCCGACATTTGGTATCTCAAGGACACCGATGGCGACGGCAAGGCGGACATCCGCGAGAAGGTGTACTCGGGGTTCGGCACCGAGAATCAGCAGGGGATGGTGAACAGTCTCATCTTCGGCCTCGACCACCGGATCTACGGATCGACCTCCGTCAACGGCGGCGAGATCCGCCCGGGCAACGATCCCGCGGCGAAGCCGATTTCGATCAAGGGGCGGGATTTTCGTTTTGAACCGGTCTCGCGTCAGTTCGAACCCCAGACGGGCACGCGCCAATTCGGCATGTCGTTCGACGATTGGGGTAACCGGTTTTTGTGCAGCCAGTCCGAACCGGCGGTGGTCGTCGTGCTCCCGTTGAAATATCTGGAGCGCAATCCGTTCTTCACGCCCCCGGCCACCATTGACCGCACCACGCCGCCGCCGACGCCGATCCACCGCATCAGTCCGATCGAACGCTGGCGTCACCTGCGCAGCAGCCGGCGCGTCGCCGTCGCCGAGCGGGCGGTGGACGGGGCCGGCGTCAGCCACCACGTGGTCGATGCGGGGGCCGGCATCACGGTTTATCGAGGCGGGGCCTATCCCAAGGAGTATTACGGCAACCTCTTCCTCGGCGACAGTGTGAACAATCTTGTGCACCGGCGCGTGGCGGTGCCGCAGGGCGGGTCGTTCAAAACGGAACGGGTCGACGGGAACATCGAGTTTGTGCGCTCCTCCGACATTTGGTTTCGCCCGGTCAACTTCGTCAACGCACCGGACGGCACGCTCTACTGTCTCGACATGGCGCGCGAGTATTCCGAGACGATCAACATTCCCGCTGACGTGGAGAAATTTCTCGATCTGACGAGCGGCAACGACAAGGGACGCATCTACCGCATCGCGCCGGATGGATTTCGTTCGCCCCCGCCGCCGCAGCTGGGCCGCGCCAGCGCCGCGGAATTGGTCGCGGCGCTGGAAAGCCCGCATGGATGGTGGCGGGACACCGCGCACCGTTTGATCTACGAACGCCAGGACAAGTCGGTGGTGCCCGCGCTGGTGAAAATGGCGGCACAGGGCGGATCGCCCCAGGCCCGGGTCCACGCCCTGTGGTCCCTGGACGGACTGCAGGCGCTGAACGACGGGGTGATTGCCGCGGGGTTGTCCGACGCGCATCCCGGGGTGCGGGAAAACGCCCTGCGTCTGGCGGAACCGCGCCTCGATTCCTCGGCGGAGCTGCGGGAAAAAGCCCGCGCGCTGGTGAGCGACTCCGATTCGCACGTGCGCATGCAGGTGGCTTTTGCGATCGGTGAATCGCGCGGCTGGAACCAGGCGGAGTTACTCGCCCGCGTGGCCCGCGAGAATATTTCGGATTCCTGGACGCAGTCCGCCGTGCTCAGTTCCGCGGCGCACTGCAGCGGTGAATTGTTCGCGCAACTGGCGGGGGATGCCGGCCTGCTGACCCAGGCGGCCGGGGCGGAATTTGTGCGCCAACTGGTCGTGGTCATCGGCGCGCAGAATCGTCCGGCCGATGTCGCCCGGACCATCGAGGTGCTGGCGGGCATGAAGGAAATGCGCGTGGTTTTCCCGCTGGTGGGTGCCCTCGGTGAGGGACTGAAGCGCGCTGGTGTCTCGCTCGCCGCGGCGGATCAGCGCGGCCGGTTGCAGGCTGTTTTTCAACGCGCCCCGCAGCTCGCGGTGGACGCGGGCCAGATGGAGCCGTTGCGTCGGGCCGCCATCGAAGTGCTGGCGCTCGTGCCCTACGGCGAGGCCGCGCCGCCCCTGCTGGCCTTGATGGCGCCGACAGAGCCGCCGGCGGTGCAAATGGCTGCGATCGGCACGCTGAAAAAATTCCCTGACGCGCAGGTCGGACCGGCGCTGATGCAGCGTTATCCCGGACTGAGTCCCGCGGTGCGCAAACAGATCGTCGACGCGCTGCTCGAACGCACCGAGCGCATCGACGCCCTGTGGAGCGCGCTCGAGAGCCGCACGGTGCGGCCCGCCGAGCTTTCCGCGACCCAGGTGAACGCGCTGCGGAAGCACACGGACGAACGCGTGCGCCAGCGGGCGGGTCGGTTGCTGGGTGCGGCCAACGCCACCGCGCGGCAGGATGTCTACAGGGCTTTCCTGCCCGCCCTGCAGCTCGCCGGGGTGCCGGCCCGCGGCCAGGCGCTCTTCGAGGGTCGTTGTTCCCTGTGTCACCAGTATGGCGGCCGGGGATATGAGTTCGGTCCCGATCTCGGTGCCGCGCGTTCCGGCGGAAAAGAGAAACTGCTGCTGAGCATTCTGGATCCCAACTTGGAAGTGCTGGCGCAGTACTACGTGTGCAGCATCGAGACCAAGGAGGGCGAAAGCATCGGCGGGATCCTCAAGAACGAGACGGTGACGACGGTGACGCTGCGCCAACCCGGCGGGACCGAAAAGACGGTGCCGAGGGCAAGCATTGCGTCGCTGAAAACGCAGAGCCAGTCGTTCATGCCCGAGGGTTTGGAGGCGGGGCTGAGCGCCCAGGACATGGCCGATCTCCTCGCGTTCATCGCGAATCCGGAGAGCTGAGTGAATCGAACCCGGGCCGGGCTGATGCGATCGAGCCGGACTCGGAAATGCGTCAAAGGATGAACGCGCAGAAGATTTTTTTGATGCGCGCGTTCGCGCTTCGAACGCATCCGGTCCTGCCTTGCCCATGAAAATACCCGATATGTCGTTGGCAGTCGTTCGCGGGGGTCTGACACGATCCACCCGCCGTTGGCTCATGTTCGGATTCATGTTCGGTCTGGCCACGCTCTCGTGCCCGGGGGCGGAAAGTACCAAGGCCAGGGGTGGCAATACCAAGGGCGGGCGGCCGGTCGATCCCGCGATGACGCAGCGCAACGACGCCTACGCCAAACAGCTCGAGGGCCATTTGCTGAAATGGTTGATCGATGACTATCCTGAGCGATCACGGCAGGCGTGGCATCGGGACTACAGCGGGCTGGATGCGTTCGAGCGCAGTGTGGCGCCCAACCGGGAGCACTGGCGGCAGGTGCTCAATCCGCCGCAGTTGAACAAGACGGGCGCCCTGACCCGCCGCCCGCATCTCGCCCTCGCCGACCTCAACGCGGAATGGATCGTCCTGCCGCTCGGCGATCTGACCGCCGAGGGCGTACTGGTCTTCCCGGCCGGCGCTTCGCCGCAGTCCCCGGTGCCGCTCGTCATCGCGCAGCACGGGATCGGCAGCACACCGGAGAGTCCCTTCTCCAGTCCCGATGCCGGCTATCGCGCCTACGCGCGGGAGCTCCTGAAGGCGGGCTTCGCGGTGCTGGCGCCGTTCAACCTGCGCTCGGTGCCCAGCCGGAATCGCATCGAGCGCCTGACGCGGCTCGCCAACACGACTCTGCCCGGCATCGAGTTTTCGCGGCTGCAGCATCTGCTCGATGTCGTCCTGACGGATCCCCGGATCGACCGCGACCGGGTGGGAATGTGGGGCGTTTCGCTCGGCGGGATGGCGACGATGTTCTTCATGCCGCTCGAGCCGCGAATCAAGGCCGGCGTAGTGTCGGCGTGGTTCAATCACCGGCTGAGCAAGATGGCGGTGTCCTCCAAACAGTACTCGACCTTCCTCGACACTCCGGAGGAGCACGCGTTCTTCAACGGCTGGCTGACCGAGTTTGCCGACTACGATGCGATCACCCTGATCTGCCCGCGGCCGGTGCTGATTCAGCACGGGAAACAGGATAGTATTTCGCACTGGCCGGATCTGGTGAAGGAATACGACGCTTCGAAGGCCCACTACGACAAGTTGGGGATTGGCGACCGGATCGGACTCGATCTGCACGAGGGCCTGCATGAGGCCCGTCCGGATACGGGGATTCCATTCCTAAAGCGGTGGTTGAAGGTGCCGTAACCGCACGATCGTATCCGCCGGCGGCCCGTCATTCCAGGCCGCCGCAGGTTTCCCGGTCAGGCCCGGGGCAGCAGCCGGCGGGCGTTGCCCTGCATGATGGCGTGCAGCTCGCTGGCGCTCAGCGGTGACTCCATGAGTTTGAAGAGGGCGGTTTCCAAGGGGTAGTAGGGGGCGTGGGAGCCGAAGACGAGCCGGTCGGCGGGCGCGTGACCATAGCTGATGCCCGGGGCTCCGGCGGAAGAAAATTCCGGTCCCGTGCCCAGCAATCGGCCAATCGCTCCGTTGCCTTCGAAGCGGGAGATGTCGATGACGGCATTCGTCTGGGTGACGAACTGATGCAGATCCTCTCCCCGGGGCGAGCCGGTGAAGTGCACCAGTTCAACTTTGGCGTTCGGCGCGCCCTTCAGGGCGGCGAGGAGCGAAGCGGAAACCACCGGGCCCACGTTGACAATGGGATGATAGATTCTCGAGTCCTCCATCGCAAAAACCACCTGGAGAATGAGATTCCGCTCCTCGCACATCTTTACGAGGCGGGCCATGTCCGGATGGTCGAGTGTGAAGGCCTGGTAACCGGGATAGATGCGAATGCCGGGCATCCGGTGTTCCTCGTGGCAGCGGCGCACGTCCTCTTCCCAGTCGGGCCATGCCAGGCTGACGCTGCCAAAGGGAACGAGGAAACCGCTGCCGTGCGTGCGGCATTCCGCGGCGAGGCGGGCGTTGACGCCGGCCATGTCCTTGTGGAGCAGCGCCTCGAAGCTTCCCGCCCAGGCTTCGATGACCTGGTGTTTCCGGAGTTTCGCCACCAGGGCGCGGGTATCGCGGTATTTCAGCGTGCGAAACGGCCAGTCAAAGAGATTCACGTTCGTGTCGATGAGGCCGGCGGCGGGCATGGGAGCGGGCACCGTGTTCGCGGCAGCGGCCGCAGCCGAAGTCGCGCCAGGCAGCGAAAGCGCCGCGGTGGTCCACAGGGCGTTCTTGAGAAAGTCGCGTCGATCGAGGGGATTCATGTTACGGCGAAAGGGGATAAGGTGGAAGGAGCGGATCGGGACGCGCGTTCAGAGTTCGATGGCCATGCCTTTGCGGCGGAAGATCGGGGCTGCCATTTTGCGGAAATTTCCACCGAAGATTTTCATGCGGTCGGCCCGGGAAATATCCGCGTCGAAAATCTTGCCCAGCTCGGTGGCGTAGCTGCGACTCGGACCGTGACCGCCCCAGATGATGCGATCCACGCCGACTTCCCGGATCGCATACTCGACGGATCCGGAGTGCGGATCCGACCCGGCAAACTCGAAGAAGACGTTCTTGTAAGGTCGGATGGCGCGCGCGCCGAGTTCCCAATCGCCGCCGGAATGACCACAGATGAGCGGAACATTCGGAAACCGCTGGGCGAGCTTCGCCACGTCCATGGGCGTTGATTCACCGCGGTTGTTACCGCCGCCGGGCCGGCGTGGCGTTCCGCCCACTTTGAGCCAGGTGTGAATATAGACCGTGGCGTTCAATTCCGCCGCGAGCCGGATGATCGAGTCGTTGTTGGGATGGCTGCAGGTCACATTGCCGACGCCGCCGCCGTATTTTATCCCGATGCACGGGCCATGGCGGATCCACTTCTCCATCTTGGCGCAGCTTTCTTCGGGAAATTCCGGATCGATCGGCGTGATCCCGGACAGCCGGTGTTTTTCCTTTTCCAGGATCGCGCGAAACGCGGGGTCGTGGGGCGATTCGGCCAGGGGCTTATCCAGCGTGCCGCCCATTTCGAGGGAAATGGAACGCTCGATGCCCATCCGCTCGACGTAGAAATTGTTTCGTTGGTACTGCTCGATCGGCGTGTCGGTGCCATAAAAGCCGTGGAAGTGGGAGTCCCAGATCCGATGGGCCACCAGCTCTTCGCGGGTGGGCAGGCCGAACTGCGCGGGGTTGAAGAAGAATTCGAGGGGATTCATGCCGAGGATCGTTCGGGTTTCGGGTTAAGAGGCTTCGTCGTTGGGCGCTAAGTCCCGGCGCCGGGGGTAAAACGAAAATTGACGCCCCGGCTGGGCCAAGTCGAGGGCGGGAATCCGCGCGATCGCACGTCCTTAACCCAACTGTGGGTGCTTCCGACCAAAGCGGTGGGACGGGCCATCGCCGTGCCGCAACGTCACCCGGACCGTCGTCTGGGGCGAACCCCGCTCGGAGCCGGTAGGATCGGCCAGAACCTCCTTCACGGTCGGATCAGCAGCGTTTCGATCGAGAAGGGCTTGGCGAGCGTGCGCTGGGCGCCCCGGTTTTTCGCCATGCCGAGATAGAGCGGCGAATGACTCGATTGCCCGGACATCGCGATGCTCGGCAGGTCCGGCTGCGTTTTGCGCAGCTCCATCACGATCTCGATGCCGTCTTTTTCCGGTATCACGAGATCCGTGATCACGAGGTCGGCCCGCTGGCGCTCGAAGCCTTGCACGGCTTCCTGGCCGTTGCCCGCGGTCTCAACCTGATACCCGGCGAGCGTCAGCGCTGCCGCGATGATGTCCCGCACGGTCTCCTCGTCGTCCACGATCAGAATGTGTGCCACGATATGAAAATTTCCGTCACGCTGCGGTTGAATCGACGGGGCGGAGGTAGACCGGTCCGCGGGGTTAGGCGATTGCGACGTTTGTCTGGGAGTCGCGCTTCGCTCTCCAGCGGCGCGGGGCCGCCGGTTCAACGGGGAGGGCGCCGGCAGAATCTGGTGACGCCGGCCCGAGGTCGCATGGGCAATTTGCTATTGTAATCCAACAGTTGACAAAGACGGATTGGCGGTCGGTGCGGCCGGAAGGCTGAAAGGGGCAGTTGCCGGCCGGCCCGAGCGTTCGCCCCAACGGGCAAATCTGCGTCCTCCGTCAGGTCGCCGGTGGGGGCGGAACCAGCCGGGGCAGGTGGGCCAGCAGGGCCTCGGCACAAGCCGCCGCGAAGGCGGAATCGTTGATCGCAAGATCGGTGTCGATGACCGGAATGTCTGGCCGGAGGTGAGCCCGCAGTGAGTCGAACAAGGCGGCGTCCGCCACCGGGTCATGAAACGGCTGGCCACGTGCGCTGATGACGCTGATGGCGGCACGCGGCAACAGCACGGTCACCGGTGCCGTGTACCGGTTGATTTTCTCCGCCAGGATGTGGCCGAGTTGCGCGCATTCGGCCGGGGAGGTACGCATCAGCGTCACCTGCGGGTTGTGATGATAGAAAATGCGGCCGGAGAATTTCGACGGCACGGTTTCGGGCGCGCCGAAGTTCACCATGTCGAGGCATCCGGGAACGACGATGGCGGGAATTTTGGCCGTGGCGGTGGCGTCGAGCCGTTCCGGTCCGGCGCTCATCACACCGCCGACCAGTTCGTCCGCCCATTCGGTCGTGGTGATGTCGAGCACGCCGGCCACGAGTCCGCTCGCGATCAGCGCTTCCATGCTGCGCCCGCCGGTGCCGGTGGCGTGGAAGACCAGTACTTCATACCCGGCCGCCTCGACCAGGCGCCGCGCCTCGTTCACGCAGGCGGTGGTGTTGCCAAACATGCTCGCGACCACGAGCGGGCGATCCGCGGCGGGCAAGGCGCGGCGGTTTTCCGCTGCGGTCACCATGCCGCCAATGGCGCCGGCGGCGTTTTCAAAGATCGGCCGCGAGACGCGGTTGATCCCGGCCACGTCGACGATGGCCGGAATCATGACGATATCGCTCGTGCCGACATATGGTGCGGTGTTGCCGCTCGCGAGCGTCGAGACCATCACCTTGGGAAATCCCAGGGGCAGTGACCGCATCGCCGTGGTCGCAATGGCGGTGCCGCCCCCACCGCCGAGGGAAATGATACCGTGAATTTTTCCCTCCGTGGCGAGGCGGGCGACGCAGCGGGCCGCCGCGCGGGCCATCAAGGCGACGCATTCGCCGCGATCGCGCCGGGCGAGGATGGCCGAGGAGTCCTCACTGAGGGCGGCGAGTACTTCGGCGCGCGGGATGTCCGGCGTGACCGTGGGGGCGTCGAGGCAGCCGACGTCGATCAGGAGTGTGGCGAAGCCGGCCCGGCGCAGGGCATCGGCGACGAACGCATGTTCCAGGCCTTTGGAGTCGAATGTACCGAGGACGGCAATGGTCGCCATGGGACTATGGATTTTGAACCGCCACGATACGGAGCGCGGGGCTTCGGCTCATTTTCCGCTCGTCCAAGCCACGGCGTTGACAAGCAGGGTTTTGAACGCCGCCAAGCCGTGGACGCGTTCGTCGTGACCCAGCGTGAAGCCCACGATCCGCGCCCGGTCGTGGCGCGTGATCCAAACGGCCGGGTGCGGTTGCTGGAACTTGGCGCTGGGAGACGTCTCGGCGAGCACGGTGATCGGGGCGGTGCCGGCCGGAATCTTTTCGGGCTCGGCGTTCACATGGTAGAGTTCGTCCACCACCTCGAAGGCCGCCGGCACGTCTTTCATCACCGGATGATTCCGCTGCCGGACATTGACCTGAAATTTTCCGAGACGGTCGTGACCACGGGCGCCGCCGCCGACAATCTTCGCGTTCAGCTCGGGCCAGTCGGCGTAGCCGTACCACGTGCCCGGGTGGAGCATGACGATGCCCTTGCCGGCGGCGGCGAAGGCGAAGAGGGCCTGGCGATAAGCGGGAGTGTCGAAGAATTTCCGATTCACGCTGATCACCGCGACGTCGGCCCCGGCGAGCTCGGCGGCGGCCTGGTCGCGATCCTCCATGTAGTGGACGGTGAAGCCGGCGGCGCGCAGCGTGGCGGTGTCGGCCACGCCGAAAAATTCGGCGAATTTGTGCGAACTGCCGCCGCCAATAAGGAGGACGCGGGTCTTGCCCGGTTCCCAGGCGACCGGCGTGGCGGCGGGGAGCGGGCCGTCGCCCTTGCCCCCTTCCTTGGGCGTTGCGTTGGCTGAAACGGGGGCGGAGGGCTGGGCGCTGGCGCAGAGGTAGGAGATGATATCGCGCAGGCCCTCGGCCCCGAGACCCTCGAAGCCCTCGGGCATGAGCGAGCGTCGGGTGTTCTCGCGCGTCGCGATGTCCTCAAGTTTCACCTCGGTGTCACCGCCCTGATTGCGAACCACGAGGCCGGCGGCGTTCTCGCTGGCGATGACGCCCGCGAGGGTGTCGCCCTTTTTCGTGGTGACGTTCCACTGCCAGAAGCTTGGGTCGACCTCGCGATTCGGATCGAGGATATGGACGAGCAGCTCGGCCGCGGGATGGGCACCCATGCCGTTGAGGGACGGCCCGACGTCGCGCGTGCCCACGTCGCCGAGGCGATGGCAAACCGCACAGGCCGCGGTGAAGAGCGTCTTGCCCTTGGCGATGTTGCCGGGCTTTTCGACCTCGGGGGTGAGTTTTGCGATCAGATCGATTTTTTCGGGGGATCGCGGGTTTTGCGCGTCGAGCAGGGCGATCGTCTGGCGTGCGACGGTGCGATCGGGATGAGTGCGCAATCGCGCAAGCTGGCCGGGAGTGAAGTCGGATGCAGCCAGACGTCCGACGCGGATCTCGGAGAGGAGCGCAAAGGCGGATTCGGAGCGCCGGACGATTTGTTCGAACGTCCCGGCCAACTTGGTCCGGGCAAAGTGGGTTACCAGCGCGGCGGCGGTGTCGGCGCCCGGGGTATCGCCGAGGATCAGGGTCAGCCGTTCCCGCAGCGCCTCGGACGTGGCGGCGTCGGCGAGAAACGCCGAGGTCTTAGCCAGGGCCGCCGGGCGTTGCGCGGAAAGCGCGAGGAGGGCCGTCGCGATCTCGACCCGGCCGGCATCGGTGGTGCCGGCGGCGGAGAGGTCGGAGAACATCCGGGTGATCACCGCGCCGGTCGTTGCGGCGAGTTCGCCGGTGCGGTCCCACTTGGCGGCGAGCGGCAGCGTGGCGGAGGCGGTGGCCGGGGATTCCAGCAGGCGTTGCAACGTTTGCCGCGATCCGGTGTCGAGTGCCGGGAGCTCTCCATTGAGCGTGGCCAACCCACGGAGGACGGTGAGCGAAACGGACGACGCCGGCTCGACGGCGGCGGCGCATGCGGCGAGGAGGCGTGCGGCGTCCGTCGGTGCGACGCGGGACAACAGGGCGGTCACGAGGGGTAGGAGCGCAGAGCCATGATTGCTTGCCAGCGCGTCCACCAGAGTGTCCGGCACGCGCCCAGCCGCGGCGGCGATGAGCGCGGATTTGGTCCAATCGTCGGTGGCGGCGGCAAAGTCGGCGAGGAGAGCAGCGCGCTGCGCCGCAGTCGTGGCGGCCCGGGCGGACTCGTAGCGGGCGAGCGCGGAGGTGCCCATCCGCGGGGTCAGGACGGCAACGCGTGGATCGCCGGTGAAGTTCTCCCGGGCGAGGCGCAGAGCGGCTTTTTTCACATGCGCGTTGGGGCTCGTCTCGATCGTGCGAAGCAGGCCGGGCAGGTCGTGGCGATCGAGCGCGAGGGACGGAAGCGGGATCGCGTCCTTGTGCTGCACGCGCCAGATCCGGGAAAAATAGTGATCGCGGTCGGGGCGGACGGCGGCGTTGGCGGGACTGTGCAACGGGCCGCGCGTGTCGTTGTGGATCACGGCCTGGTTGTAGAAATCGATGACGTAGAGGGCGCCATCGGGGCCGATGCGCGTCTCGATCGGGCGGAACCAGAGATCGGTGCTGCGGATGAATTCGGTTTCCTCGCGGCCGGTTTCCTTGGCGACGGAATAGCTCACGCCGTCGGGGAGGACAAACTGGTGGTGCACGATGTTCAGCGTGGGTTCGCCGGTGAAGTAGCTGTAGTTCCACTTGGCGGGCCACGCGCCACCCTCGTAAATCGCACAACCGGCCGCGGCCGTGAACCGGCCGACCTGGTCGATCTGCACGTAGGCCTGCTCGGGCCACTCCAGCGCAGGGTAGCTGCGCTGGTTGGTGATCATTCCCTTCCAGGAGTTTGTGCCCGGCAGCTTGCCTTCGGTGAGCACGTATTCCGGCAGCACGGTGTGGAACAGGACCGTGCCGCTTGTGGGTTGTGTCCAGAAGACCTGCCCGTCCCACGTGATGTCGAGGCCCCACGTGTTGGCGGTGCGGCTGCTGTACGGTTCGAAGGCGGAACCGTCGGGTTTGAAGCGCACGACGCCGGAACCGTCGGGACCGAACTTCCGCGTGCCGTCTCCGGAGGTGACGTCGCCGCGGCTGTAACCGTGCGTGGCGTAGATCCAGCCATCGTGGCCCCAGCGGAGGTTGTTGATGACGGCGTGGGTGTCGTTGATGCCGAGACCGGTGTAGAGCCTGGTGCGTTTGTCGCAGACGCCATCGCCGTCGGTGTCCTCGAGGAGCCAGATATCGGGCGAAGTCGCGGCGATCACGCCGTTTTTGTAGAGGACGAAACTGGTGACGAGCTCGAGTTTGTCGGCGAAGACCTTTTTCCCATCCATGAGGCCATCGCCGTTGGTGTCCGTGAGAATCGAGATGCTGTCCTCGGGGTCGCGCTGGACCTGGGCGCCGCGGAGCGAACCCGAGTCCTTCCATGGGGCGGTGTTGGGCGCGCGGCGGCCGTTGGGATACTCGGGGGTTTCGCAGACCCAGAGGCGGCCGCGCTCGTCCCAATCGAGATTCATGACCTTGTTGACGAGCGGCTCGGCGGCGACGAGGGAGAGATTGAACTCGGGATGCACCTCGATCTTCGCCGCGGCCTTCGCCGGCGCGGTCGGGCCACCCTCGGGATAACGGAGGGCGTCGCCGAGTTCGTCGGCCCGGCAGAGTTCGTCGACGTTGGCGCGCTGGCCGGCCCACGCGATGCCACGGAGGAGAATGGCGCGGTAGTTGGGGCGGTCGAAATTAACGTAGAGGTGGCCGGGGATGGAAACGAACGCGCGGTAGGGCCGGGGGGCGGACGGGAGCGTGCGTTCGTAGGTCCAGAGCTGCGGCTGGATGTCGTAGATATTGACGGCCTTGTTTTTCGCGACGGCCTCGGCGGCGCGGGCCTGGGCTTCGCGGTTGCCGCGGCCGCCGGTGTCGATGGCCTTGGGCGTGTAGGCGGTGGCGAGGACGTGCGCGTCGGGCGCGAGGTCCATGTCGTAGTAGATCTCGTCGTCCATCTGCCAGTTGGACGCGGTGCGGGTGATCGGGTGCGAGCGGTCGGTGAAGTAGAGGTGCATCGGCGCCTCGAGCCACTTGGTGGTGCCCTGGCGCCACGAGCCGCCGATGATGGATTTATACCAATCGGTGTCGTTTCCGACGGAGCCGGCGTGGATTACCACGAGACCACCGCCGCGCGAGAGGAAGGTGGTAAGATTGGCCCGGTCGGGGGTGGCGATGTCGCCGGCGTTGTCGGCGTGGAGGACGAGGACATCGGTCGCGGCGAGTTGCGCCGCGGTCGGGAAGGCGTCGCCGCCGGAGGCGAGAGCCCCGCGGGCGTTGAGGAGCCGGACCCAGTCGGCGAGGAACCGCGGGTGATCGTGGGCACCGGGGCCGTGCGATTTCGGGCCGGACCGGATGAAGACGCGGAGCGGAGCGTCGGCGGCGGCGGCGGCGGCGAGCGCGGACGCGAAGCTGAGGGCGAACAGGATCGCGAGCGCGAAGAGGCGTTTCATGGGGCGGCGCGGTTCAGGCCCGCGGGTTTCAGGCGAACGTGGTACAGGGAGTCTTGCCGCGGCGGAGCGCAACCCACGGTTCCTGCGTGGACACGTCGACCGGGTCCGGCGTGTCGGCGAGGGCGTCGGGCAGTTTCGCCGGCGAGAGGATGGCGAGAAACACCAGGGGCTCCGCGTGGGAATTGTAGGTGGCGTGGATCACGCCCGCCGGGATGTGGGCGACATCGCCGGGGCCGAGGAGCCGGCATTCCGTGCCGACCCATTGTTCGGCGCGGCCCTGGATCACGTAGAGGATCTCCTCACGATACGGATGGTGGTGAAACGGGTGGCAATGCAGCGCGGGCATGGTGGCGCGCAGAAGCAGCAGGCGGTCGGCCGCGACAACGTCGGGCCGGCACAGCCATTCATTCTCGGACCAGGCGCTGCGTTCGCGGATGGCATCCGCGGCTTGCACGAATCGGCGTTCAGGGGAGGGCATGGGGTGGGAAAGTAGCGAGCAGCGGGCGGCGAGTAGCAGGTAGCGGAAGCGGCTCGCGCCGTTCTTTACCCACTTCTCGTTACTTTTTCGGATTACTTTTCAGCGATTTGAAGGCGCGGGTGAGGTTGGTCAGCGATTCCTCGACCCCCATGCGTTCGAGGCTGCTCGCGCCGACGAAACCCACCGCCGAGGTACCCTGGATCACGCGGCCGGCATCCGCGGGCGTGTTGATCGGGCCGCCATGGCAAAGGAAGAAGATGTCTTTCCGGACCTGACTCGCGGCCTCGATGATGTCCTGCGTGACCTTGAGGGTGTGGTCCCAACTGACCACGGCGTTCTTCACCCCGATGCTGCCGCCGACCGTGGTGCCGACATGGGCGATGATGGCATCGGCCCCGGCCTTCGCCATTTCCACGGCCTCGGCGGGGGTGGCGACATAGACGATGGAGAACAGGTCCATCCGCCGGGCGAGCGCGACCATCTCGTACTCTTTCTGCACGCTCATCCCGGTCTCCTCGAGGATCTGCCGGAACTGTCCGTCCACGATGGTGTGCGTGGGAAAATTATTCACACCGGAGAAACCCATTTCCTTCACCTTCCCGAGCCAGTGCCACATGCGCCGGCGCGGATCGGTGGCGTGGACGCCGCAGATCACCGGGACATCCTCCACGACGGGCAGCACCTCATATTCGCCGATCTCCATCGCGATCGCGTTGGCATCCCCGTACGACATCAGCCCCGCGGTGGAGCCGTGGCCCATCATGCGAAACCGGCCGGAGTTGTAGATAATGATCAGGTCGGCGCCGCCCTTCTCGATGAACTTGGCGCTGATGCCGGTGCCGGCGCCCGCGGCGATGATGGCGTTGCCCTTGTTGAGCGTGGCTTGGAGGCGTTCCCGCACTTCCTCGCGGGTGTAAGGGTTTCCTTTTCCAGTCCAGGGGTTGGGCATGAGCGGCGGATTCTGACGGGATGCCGGGCCCCGGGAATGGGGCCGCGGTCGAGATGGTTTCAAAAGGGGAACACGTAAGGGGGGCCGAGTCCAGAATGGGCTGCAGGCCGGGGTGGCGTGGTCGCTCCGCACCGGCGGCGCTCCGCGCCTTGACGGCGAAAAGCACAAGCGTTCACATGACGATTTCCCGGACCGACCCGCCCCCCATGCACGTCAATCCAGCACTATCATGACCACCTTGATCCGCATTCTTTTCCTCGGGGCGCTGGTTGCCACGACGGCGCGGGCGGAGCCGTTCGACCCGAGCGGCATTCTGCTCACGTGGCAGCGCGATCCGACCACGACGATGACGGTGGACTGGCATTCGATCGACGGACTTGGGCTCGAGTTGGTCGAAAAATTATCGCCGGGCCACAGCCTGCCGGTGATCGAGCCGGTCGCCACGCAGGTGCGTGAACCGGTGCTGGACTATCGTGCCCGCGGCGACGCGCCCTGGAAACAGGCCCGGGGCCGGAACATTCCTTTTCCGTTCCGGGAAGATCGGAGTGGCTCGTTGCATCGCGATGGTTACAGCCACTCGTTTCCGCCTTCGGGCCGCACCATTCATCGGGTGGAGTTGACGGGGCTTGCGCCCGACACCGGATATGAAATCCGTTTCGACCCGGCCGGGATGATTTACCGTTTTCGCACCATGCCCAAGGCGCTGACCCGCGAGGTGCGCATTGCCGCGGGCGGCGATGTGGGCTCGGGAACATGGACGGAGACGATGAACCGGATCGCATCGTCGTATGATCCCGATTTCGTGCTGTGGGGCGGTGACCTGGCGTACTGCGATGGCGCGCAGGCGCGGCTGGGCCGCTGGTATGAGTTTTTCGACTCGATCAAAAAATCCCTGCTCGCGGCCGACCGGCGGTTGATTCCCGTTCTGGTCACGACGGGCAACCACGAGGTGCAAGGCGGCTACGTCGAGGCGGTCGAGCGCGCCGCCCGCAAACACTACGACCGGGCCGACGATGTGCTGCGGCTGAAAGTGGCGCCGTATTTTTTCAGTTTCTTCGCCATGCCGGGCCAGCCCGGCTACAACGTGCTCGATTTTGGCGATTACCTCAGCGTGGTCATGCTCGACAGCGGGCATGCCAATCCCATCGGTGGCATTCAGGCGGCCTGGCTGGATGACGTGCTGGCGAAGCGGGCGAAGGTACCGTTCGTCCTGCCCTCGTACCATGTGCCCGGATTCCCGACGTTCCGGCCCCTGAAGGACCCGCCGGGCATGGCCGTGCGTGAACATTGGGCGCCGCTGTTCGAGAAACACCGCCTGCCGGTCGTGTTCGAGAACCACGATCACAACTTCAAGCGCACGCATCCGATCAAGAATGGAAAAAAGGACCAGGAGGGGGTGACTTACCTCGGCGACGGGGCTTGGGGCACTTTCATCGTCGGCGTCGCGAAAGACGAACGGTGGTTTTTGGCAAAGACGATGCCGATCAATCATTTCTTCCTTGTGAAACTGAATGGGCGCAAAGCGGAATTCGACGCGATCAATCTGCGCAATCAGGTCATCGATCATTTCGAGGCGCGGGCGCGTTGAAATGATTCGTCGCCGCGCCTGGCGCCACGCGGGCTCTTGACAGTATTGACGTCGTATGGGTGAACCGTCGACGTTCTCGGCTCGCAGCCTTCTCCGGATTTTCGCCGTCGCCAGCGATCGAGAGGACGCGGTTCTCCTTGGCCCCTACCTCGCAGACATTTCCCTCCGATCGAACCCCGCCTGCCGCTTCACCGGCTGCCGAGGTCTTCGCGCCTGAGATTTCCAGCCGGTATCTTCCGGCCGTCACTTACCGGCCCATGCCCGAACCGCCGCGGTTCCGGCAGGTCATCGGACCGGGCGTGATTCTCGTCGCGGGAGCGATCGGGTCTGGCGAATTCATCTTTTGGCCCTACCTGGCCGCCCGCGAAGGGCTGGGTCTGCTGTGGGCGGCGGCGGTGGGGATCCTCCTGCAGTTCTTTCTGAACACCGAGGTGCAGCGCTACACGCTCGCGACGGGTGAAACGGCCATCACCGGCTTCGCGCGGCTGTGGCGTCCCTGGGGGTTGCTGTTCGCAACGTTGCCGATGCTCGGATTCATCTTCCCTGGCATCGCGCTCAGTGCCGCCACGACGCTGACTTTCGGGCTCGGCGGCAAGGCGGTGGGCATCTGTGTCGTCGGGCTTTTGCTGGCCGGCATCGTCTTTAGCATCTCGCCGGTCGTGTACCAGATGATGGAGAAATTCCAGACCGCGGTGGTGGCGGGCATGGTGGTTTTTCTGGCCGTCGCGACGTTCGCGGCCACGGACCTTGCGGCGTGGGGCGAGGCGGCAAAGGGACTCGTGAGCTTCGGCACGCTGCCCAAGGTCATCGCCCCCGCCGTTTTCTTCAGTGCGCTCGTCTACGCCGGCTCGGGTGGCCTCGGCAATCTCACGGTGGCGAACTGGGTCCGGGACAAGAACTGGGGCATGGGACGCTACATTCCGAAACTGGTGTCGCCGATCACGGGCGAAGAAGTGGCGGCCCCCGCGCTCGGGCATTTTTTCCCGCAAGACGAGGAAAACCTCCGACGCTTCCGGCGGTGGTGGATCCTCGGCAATCAGGAACAGCTCGTGACGTTTGTCCTGCTCGGCATGCTGTCGATTCTCACGATGTCGGTGCTTGCGTACTGCATGCTGCGGGGCACCAACCCGGGCGAGGGCCTCGACTTCATCCGGGCCGAGGGGAACCAGCTCGGACTGACCGTCGGACGCTGGTTCGCCACCGCCTTCTTTGTCGTGGGTGGCATCAAGCTCTTCTCCACCGTGGTCGGTAATCTCGACATTGCGGCGCGGGTCGTCGCCGACTGCCTCAAGGTCGACCGGCTGCGGGACAGTCACTTTTGGTCGGAGAGCAAACTCTACCTCGCGACCGTCTGGGTGCAGATCTTGATCGGCATCGGCATTCTCGTGGCTGGGTGGGAGGCTCCGTTGGTCCTCATGAGCGTGAGTGGCATCGTCGGCGGGCTCGTGCTTTTCGTGTCGGCCGTGCTGCTGATCCAGTTGAATCGGGGGTTGCCGCCGGCGATCCGGCTCGGTGGGTTTCGACTCGTGATGATGGGGCTGGCCGCGCTCTTCTACGGGGCGTTCGCGGTGCACGTGGGCTATGCGACTTTATCTTTATGGCTGAAATAAAATCTCTTCGGGTGGGCGTCGTTGGCGCCGGGGTCATGGGCGAGCTGCATGCCGCCATTTATCGTTCCGTGGCTGACGTGGAACTAAAGTGGATCATCGAACCGGATGCGACGCGCGCCGCGCAGATCGCCGCGCGGTTCGGTGTTCCGGTGTATCCCTCCACCGACGGCCACTGGTCCGAGGTGGATGCCGTCAGTGTCTGCACGCCCGATCACCTCCGGAAACCGGCGCTCGATGCGCTCGCCGCCGGCGTGCCCGTGCTGGTCGAGAAACCGCTCGCGATCTCGTCGGCGGAAACGGCGGCCTTGCTCGCCGCCCGGCGCCAACCCGGGCACCTCATGGTGGGGCACCTCCTCCGATTCGATCCCCGCCTGATCCAGGCACGGGCGGCCCTGACGGACATCGGCAAGCTTTGGAGCGTCCGCTGCTGGCGCTCGAACTCGCTGCTGGCGGCGGACCGGATTGCGCCGCGCACGTCGGTCGCGTGGTTTTTGGGTATTCACGATGTGGATGTCGTGCGGTGGGTGACCGGGCAGGAGATCGTCGAGGTGCGGGCCCGCGGCCGGAAATGGGTTTCGAAGCATCACGACCACGTGCAGGTCCACGCGCTCCTGGCCGACGGTACGCCGGTCGATCTGCAATGGTCGTGGCTGCTGCCGATCCACCGCCAGAGCGGGTTGCTGGCCGGACTGGAATTGATCGGCGCGGACGGCATGCTCGAAGTCGAGATGTCGCATAACGCCGTGGCGCTGACCGCGCGGGCCGCCGCCCGGCAAAGGCAACTCGACACCTATCACTGGCCGGCGCACGCGACCGGCGGTCCGGGCGGTGACTTGCGGGCGGAAATCGAGGGCTTCATCCGGTCGGTGCGGACCGGCACGGTTCCGCCGGTGACCGGCGAGGACGGCGCCCGGGCGGTGGCCGTGATCGAGGCGGTGGATCGGTCGATCGCAGCCGACGGCGCGGCGGTGGCGGTCGGAAAGGCGTAATTTTATGAAAACAATCGGGGTCGCCATCATTGGCGCGGGCATCATGGGGAATGGACACGCGGGCGCTGTCGCCGCGGATCCGCGGGCCAAACTCATCGGCGTGGCCAGCGTGCCGGTCGACGGGGCGCGGGCAGTCGCGGCGAAACACGGTGCGCTGCTGGCGACCGACGATTACCGGGAACTGCTGAAACGGAGCGACGTGGATCTCGTGGTGATCGCGACGCCGGATCATCTGCACACCGAGATCGCGATCGCCGCCGCCGAGGCGGGCAAGGCCATGCTGATCGAGAAGCCGCTGGCCACGAGCCTGGCGGACGCGGACCGGGTGATCGCTGCGGTGGAGCGCGCCGGCGTGACGGCGATGACCAGCTTCAGCCACCGGTGGATTCCGAGTTACGCGCGGGCCCACGAGGAAATCGAGGCGGGCGCGCTGGGCCGCCGGCGCATGGCCTATGCCCGCAAGAACGACCGGATTTTTGTGCCGACGAAGATGTTGAGCTGGGCGAGCGGCACGTCGCCGGCCTGGTTTCTCTCCAGCCACGACATCGACCTAGTGTGCTGGTTTTTCGGCGACGACACGGCCACCGAGGTGTACGCGACCGGTGTCCGGGGGGTGCTGGAGGGGCGCGGCATCAACACGGAGGATGCCATCCAGGCGCAGGTGCGATTCGCCTCGGGCGCGGTGGCCACGTTCGAGTCCTGCTGGATCTATCCCGACACCTTTCCCTCAATGGTGGATTCGTTCATCGAAGTGATCGGCGAGGAGGGGATGATTCATCTCGACCGCAAGGACGACCAGCTCGAGATTGCGACGCAGCGCAGTTTCGACTATCCACGCACGTCGATCATGCCGGTGATGCACGGTGTGCAATACGGCGCGCTCGCCGCCGTACTGTCGCATGTGATCGGTTGCGTGCAGTCGGGAGCGAAGCCCCTCGTGACGTTGCAGAGTTCCCGGCACGTCACGGCGATTCTGGACGCCATCCATCGCTCGATCACGGCGGGCGGCGCGGTTCAGGTGGAAAGCTGACCGGATTGGTCGTTCGGCGCGGTGGTGGGCGCGCGAGTCTGCCGCCGCGGGAAAGAATCTCGGATATTGACATTTTTGCCGGTGCGGAGCCCGTTTCGGCGGAATTGCCCTTCCTTCTCTGTCTGATCCTGTGAATTGGCTTCGCCGACGACTGTTCGTTTGTTTTTTGCTCGGTGGCGTTGTTGCGCTCGCCGTGACGGGATGGCGCCTGGTTTCAAGACCGGCGGCTGTTGCGCCCGATGGGACGCGCTTGGGTAGAGTGGAATTTCCCACCTCGGGGCTTCCGGCCGCCCAACCGCATTTCATCCGTGGGGTCGCGGCGCTGCATTCGTTTTGGTATGAGGAGGCGCTGGAGTCGTTTCAGGCCGCGCTGCGCCTCGATCCCGCTTTCGCGATGGCCTGGTGGGGTGTGGCCATGACCTATCACCGGCCGTTTATTCCCGGTTCCGACGACGAGGCCGGCCGCCGGGCTCTCGCCCAGATTCGCGAGACTCCGGCGCTCACCGCGCGCGAGCGGGCCTACATTGGGGCTCTACGCGCCTGCTACGGCGACGGAACCCCTGCGGCGCGCGCCCAAGCCTATGCGGTGGCGATGCGGGAGCTGCAACGCGCCTATCCCGACGATCTTGAAGCGGCCGCATTTCATGCGCTTTCCCTGCTCGGCCGTGGCTGGCCGGACGAGAACGTGATTGCCCGCCACACCGCCGCCGCCGCGATCGCGAGTGACGTTGCCCGCCGCAACCCCAACCACCCCGGTGCGGTTCACTATCTCATCCATAGTTACGACGAACCGGAGTTGGCGGACCGGGGGCTCGAGGCCGCGCGCCATTATGCCAAGATCGCGCCCGACGCCCCGCATGCGCTGCACATGCCCTCGCATATTTTTCTGCAACTGGGCATGTGGGGTGAAGCCACGGCGTCGAACGAGGCCGCTTGGACGGCGTCAGAGGCTTGGGTGCGGCGCAAGCAACTCAGCCCCGGACTGCGCGACTATCATAATTTTCACTGGCTGATCTATTCCTGCCTACAGGAAGGCCGCTACGCCCGGGCCGCGGAGCTGGTGAACGAATTCCGGGCCATGCGAAAAGACATTCCCCCTGAACTCAGCTTCTTTTTCCAAAAGGCCGTCGCTGCGTTTGTCGTCGAGACGCGCAGCTGGGACCGCGCCGATATGCTCTTCGCTCCGGTTGCTTCCGGCCAGCCGGCCGGCGCGGGGACTCCGACGAGGTTGTCCGCCAACGTCGAAATCTGTGGCGGCGCGCCGGACGGTTCGGCCGCGGCGTCCGGTATCCAGCCGGCCGATATCCCGGCTTTCATCCGCACCCTCGCGGCTGCGGCCCGCGGGGCGTCCGATGCGGAGAAACGGCTTGCGACGCTGCGGGCGGCGGCGGGGGGAGACGAGGCCATGCCGGAGTTCTGGCGTATCCGCGTGCTGGAGATCGTCGCCGTGGGCAGTGCACGGGAGCGCAGGTTCGATGAGGCGATCGCCGCCCTGCGCGAGGCGACGAAGATCGAGGAGGAATTGGGCAAGCCGCCGGGACCGCCGGCGGCCTACAAGCCGCCCCACGAATTGTTCGGCGAAATCCTATTGCAGGCCGGCCGGCCGGCCGAGGCGGCCTTGCAGTTCAGGAAGAACCTCCGGCTCCATCCCAATCGGGCGCTGTCGCTCCTCGGACGGGCGCGAGCGGAAGCCGCGGCAGGCGACAAGCTGGCGGCGCTGGCCAGCTACAGCCGGTTCCTCGAAGTGTGGCGGCACGCGGACCAGGATCTCGCCGAACTGCGCGAGGCCCGCGAATTCGTGACGGCGACGCACGGCTGAAACCCCGATTACGCATGACCCCGATCACACGCCGCCGCTGGTTGTTCGAGGCGCTCGCCCTGGCCGGTCTGCCGGGGGCGCTGGGCGCCTTGGCCCCGGACGAAGAGGGGGTTGATTTTGCCGACGACAAAGAATTCCAGCCGGAGATACAAGACGGCAATCCCCGGGTTAAATGTTACGACCTTCGGCGGTTGCGCGAGCCGCAGACGCCCAATGGGGAGTTTTTTGTTTTCCACCAGACGACGGTGCCCGCGGTGGAAATGGACAAGTGGCGGCTGGAGGTGGGCGGATTTGTCGAGCGGCCCGGGGCGTTTACGCTCGCGGATCTCGCCCGCATCGCGGGACCGGTGCAGGAATTGGAGTTCACGCTCGAGTGCTCCGGCAATCTGCCGCGACCCCAAATCATGAACGGCCAGGTCGGGAATGCGCGCTGGTCGGGCTTCAGCCTGGCCGCGCTATTGAAGGCATGCGGCGTCAAGCCGGAGGCCCGTGAAGTGGCGTTCTTTGGCGCCGATCAGGTGCGCGATTCCGCCGGTGTGGCCTATGGACCTCATGGCCGCAGCGTTTTCGTCCAGGACATCGTCGATTCCGATGCGATCCTCGCGACCCGGATGAACGGCGAGACGTTGCCGGCTGAGCATGGTTTTCCCCTCCGCTTGATCCTGCCCGGTTGGTACGGGATGGCGCAGATCAAGTGGCTTTCGCGGATCGAATTCATGGATCGTCGCTACGAGGGCCCGCACATGTCGCGAAACTATCACACCCTGCAGGTGATCCCTGGGAGCGGGCCGGATCCGATCGTGGTCGAAACGTCCATTTCGAAAACGCGCCTGAAGTCGGTGGTGGCGCGGGTGACCCGCCGCCGCCGGGGTAGCGCCTGGGATTATCAGGCGGCCGGTGCGGCGTGGGGTGGGTCGGTGCCGGTCGAACGCGTGGAGGTGCAGGTCGACGGTGGTGCGTGGCGGGAAGCGCGAATCGGCGAACGCCGGGGGAAGTACGGCTGGTTGTTGTGGGCCTGCGACGCGCCCGAACTGACCCCGGGTCGCCATACGGTGATCTCACGGGCGATCGATGCCCGCGGCATGGTGCAACCGGCGCTCGACGAATGGCGGAAGGGTATCCGCAGCGCACGCGAGAACAACGCGCAGTGGGAACGGGTGATCGAGGTGCGGGGGTGAGCAGCCTGGGTTGAGAGCGGCCGGGCGGATGTCGCTTCTGCCAGGGGGCCTGGCCTAACCTGTCGGGTGGGCATGAGTTTGTCTTCCCCGACAATCTCGAGGCTTCCGGCCGCACGATGATTTTTCCGCGTCCGGGGCATGGATGCCGGCGCGGGTTTGCTGGCTTGCTTTCTTGTTAACACCGAGGGCGCGATGTTGGGTTAATTATTGACAGGGCGGACTGCGCTCGCGCCTACTTGTCGATTAGGGAGATCCCGTATCTCCTTACAACAACACCCGTTGTGATTACCGGTGCCCATGCCGGGTTCACAGCTAGACCTAGAGACACCAACGCCAGAATATGATTTCCCCGTGTAGGGGCTTCTGCGTGCAGGAAAATACCAAGCAAAAATCGTATCGCATGATTATGAATACAAACAAGGGTTTCAATGTGAGCCGCCCCTCGGCGGCTTTCCATCGGTGGACGGCGGTCTCCGTCCTCCTGTTTTGTTTCGGCCTAATTGCCCAGTCGGCGCAGGCCCAGGCAACCCTGACGGGTATCGTGAGCAACGCGGCCACGAGTCGTTCGCTGGAAGGCGCTACGGTGACAATCAAAGGCACGAATCGCGAGACCACTACGGACCGCGAGGGTGCTTATCGCTTCGACAACGTTGCTCCGGGCAGTGTCGTCCTCTCGGTGGCCTACACCGGCTTGACCACGATGGACGTCCCCGTGGTGGTGACGAGCGGTGTGGTGGCCAAGGATGTCGGCCTGACGGCGGACATCTACACGCTGAGCAAGTTCGTGGTTTCCGGTGAGCGCGAGGGCAATGCCCAGGCGATCACGCTCCAGAAAATGTCGGCCGGGGTGAAGAGCATCGTGTCGACCGACGCGTTCGGCAATCTGGCCGGCAATCCGGCCGACCTGCTGGTGCGGTTGCCGGGCGTGGAAGGCGTTTATTGCAGCGACCAGATGCGGTATGTGCGCATCCGTGGTCTCAATCAAAATTTGACGACCGTCACGATGGATGGGAATCGCCTCGCCAACGGCGCCTCGGCCGGAGCGAATCGCGACTTCCAGTTCCAGACGGTCAACTCGGAAACGGTTGAGCGACTTGAAGTCGTCAAATCGCCGACGCCGGACATGGACGGTGATTCCATCGGCGGAGCCGTGAACATGGTTTCCAAGAGCGCGTTCGATAACTCTGGCGAGCGCCGGGTTCGCGTCTTGGTTGGCGCGACCTCGCGCTGGACCGATCCGCGCCCGAAGCGGATGCCTCCGCAGTTCGCGTTCTCCTATTCAGAGGTTTTCGCCAAGAAGCTGGCGGTCGCGATCAACTACAACTATCGCCGGATCTACACGCTATCGGATTACTCCTCGCAGGGCTATGAGCAGACGCCCATTGGGGTTACGACGCCGGCTTACCGCTATTCGGTGGGCATCACCGACTACCGGGAACAAACCACGCGGCGCGGCGGCGGCGTTCGCTTGGACTACAAATTGAGCGACACGTCCCGTATTTACCTCAACGGCACGTTGAACAACATCACGGAGCACGAATATGACAGCTATGTGACGTGGTCGACCAATCAGGGCGTCGCGGCCGTGGACGCGGCTGGCAATCTGACGGGCGCGAACGGTATTACGCCCGGTTACACCGAGACCTTCACGGCGGTGCGGCCGGTCAACAACAGTACGATTAACATTCAGTCCACCGCTCCCTACAAGGACGGCATGGCCAACTACCTCGGCTTCGGCGGCGTGAACAAGTATGACAAGCTGAGCATCGATTACAGCGTCTACATCTCGGGTGCGAAGACGAACTACGCCGCCCAAAAGCAGCTGTCGTTTATCGATCGCGCGGTCGGCTTCACGATCAATCGCGGCTCCAGTGAGTATTTCCCGACCATCAAGCAGACGGCCGGTGCGGATTGGACCCAGCTCTCCAACTATACGGAAAATATCTATGGGCGCAGCGGTACGGCCGGCTGGGACCATTTCGAGGGAGCCAACATCAATGTGAAGAAAGATTTCACGACTCCGGTGCCGACCTACATCAAGGTGGGCATCCGCCAGCGTAACCAGACTCGCAAGCTCGAATCGAAACCGTGGACGGGAGCTTATGTCGGTCCGGATGGCGTGATGGGCGTCAACCCCGCCACGGGAGTCAACGACGATAACCTGGCCCAATTTGGTGCAGCCGCTCCCCGGAGTCTGTCCACCCAGAATGGTTATTATCCCAATGTGCCGCAGCCGGAACATCCCGCCCGCGGCAACTGGGCGTTCGATCATCTCTTCTTCAATAATCCCAAGAATTTTACCCGCAACCTCGCGTCGAATCTCCAAACCGAATTGACGGGTAACCAATCCTTCAAGGAGGACATCGGTGCCTATTATATCATGGGTAACATGGATCTGGGCAAAGTATCGGTCCTCGGTGGCGTCCGGGTCGAGAGCACGGAAGTCGAGGGCACGGGTGCGCGGCAGGTCATCACGCCCGAGGAAGCCGCGCTTCGCGCGGCCTACGTCGGAACGCTGCCGGCGGCGCCGGTGGTCGGATCCGCCGCCGATGCGGAAATCATCCGCCGTAATACCGCAGAATATGGCGGCCGCCAGACGCGGGGTGGAAAATATCGCTATGTCTTGCCCGGCGTGCATTTCAAATACACGCCGTTCGCGGGCTTGGTCACGCGCCTGAGTTACGCGACCAACATCGGCCGTCCGAGCATCGGCCAGCTGATTCCGCGGACGAACGTCAACATTGACGCCAAGACGGTTTCGTCGAGCAATCCGAGTCTCAAGCCACAGACTTCGAATAATTTCGACCTGTCGGCCGAATACTACTTCGAACCTGCCGGCGTGGTGTCCCTGGGATTGTTCCGCAAGGAGATGAGAAACTTCATCTACACTGCGGGTGGCGCGACGGTTCCGACCGGTGCCGACAACGGCTTCGGTGGTGAATACGCGGGCTACCTGTATACGACGCAGTACAATGGTGGTGCCGCGACGGTGAAGGGCTATGAAATCAATTACAGCCAGCAGTTCACCTTCCTGCCTGGTTTCTGGGCGGGGTTGGGCGGCTATGCCAACTACACCAAGATGAGCGCGGAGGGTAATTACGGCTCCGGTGGTGCCATCAACACCGGGCTCGGCACCAATCCCCTGCAATCCACGCCGCAGATCGCGGGCTTCTGCCCGGAGACGTGGAACATCGGGCTCTCCTACATCCGCAATAATCTTACCTTCCGGGCTCAGGCCACCAATCGCGCTCGCTACCTCACGTCTTACAACGTGAACGCCTCCCGGTTGGGCTATGCCCGGGAACGCCTCCGCGTTGACATCAAGACCGCTTACCAGCTGACGAAGCGGGTCGAGCTTTACTTGGATGTCGGCAACATCCTCCCGATGCAGGGTGGCGACAATTCGGATACTGGCGGCCGTGCGTCCGGCTTTGGCTGGCACGCCCCGCTCTGGTCGTTCGGCGCCAACACGCGCCTGTAAGCGAACTCAAGCGCATCGTTCTAATTCAAACGGGCCCGGCGAAGTCGCCGGGCCCGTTTTTTTGTGTCCGGGGAAAGAGGTGGGGTAATAGAGAGCGGACCGATGCGGTAATCACTGGCCAAAAAAAGGCGGCCCAAGTGGGCCGCCTTTAAGAGGGAGGAGAAGGATTGGTCGCGATGCGATCCGCTGGCACGCTGCGACCGATATCCCGAGCGCGTTCGTTCTCTACCGGTATTCCTCTCCGGTGATGGCGTTGATGATCTTGAAGTTTTCGACGTGGTAGTTGAGGTCTGCGCGGAAGGCCAGTTTCACGCCGAAGAGCTTTTCTATCCGCACCAGCAGATCGGCGTCTTCGCTGCGCAGGCGCTCGAGAATGCTCGGGTGGACGAGGACGCGCAGCGAGTATTCCTTGCCGTCGTTGCGCAGCTGGAGCCGGCGGACGACGGAGGAGAGCTTGCGTTGCAGTTCGACGGACATGGTCGTTGCGCTCTTCACGATGCCGCGGCCGCGGCAATAGGGGCAGTCGGTATAGAGATTGCTCGAGAGCGATTCCTGCTGCCGCTGGCGGGTCATCTGCATGATGCCGAGCGACGAAATCGGCAGGATATGATTCTTCGCCTTGTCGGTGGACATCAACTCGACCATCCGATCATAGACGGCGTTGCGATGGCGCCGCTCCTTCATGTCGATGAAATCCATGATGATCAGGCCGCCGAGGTTGCGCAGCCGAATCTGCCGCGCGATTTCGGCGGCCGCTTCGAGGTTCACGGCATAGATGACATTTTTCTCGTCGCCGCCACGGTTCTTGTGAGAGCCCGTGTTGACGTCGACCGCGATGAGCGCCTCGGTTTCGTCGATGATGATCTCGCCGCCGGACGGCAGGGGCACCTTGCGCTGGCCGGTCTGCTCGATCTGGCGCTCGATGTTGAACCGCTCGAAGATCGGGATGCTGTCCTTGTAGAACGCGATCTTGCCGGCGCTGCGCTTGGAAATCTGGGCGACCAGTTTTTGAGTGCGCTCGTGGTCGTCCTTGCTGTCGATCAGCACGCGGTCGACTTCCTCGGTGAGAAAATCACGGACGGTGCGCTCGACGAGATCGGGTTCCTGATAAAGACAGGCCGGCGAACGCTCGTTTTTCATCTTGGCCACGATCTCCTCCCAAGTTTTGAGGAGGATGTGCAGGTCGCGGACGAAATAGCGGGCCTTCTTGCCTTCCCCGGCGGTGCGCACGATGACGCCCACGCCTTCCGGCAGCGTCAGTTCGTTGATCAGCGTTTTCAGCCGCTTGCGTTCGAGCGGATCCTCGATCTTCCGGGAAATGCCGCAACCATCACTGAAAGGCGTGAGGATCAGGTACCGTCCGGGCAGGGAGAGATTGGTCGTGGTGCGCGGGCCCTTCGTGCCGATGGGCCCTTTTGTGACCTGGATGACAATGTCGCTGCCGGGCGGGTAGAGCTGCGGGATGTCCTTGACGGTAGGCTCGGCGGGGCGCGGCGGGGCATTTTTCTTCTTGTTGACGCGGACGACCTCCACGGAGGAGTCGGCGGCGGCCGGCAGCATGTCCCAATAGTGCAGGAACGCATTCTTGGTATAGCCGATGTCGACGAAGGCCGCCTTGAGGCCCGGGTCGAGGTTCTTGATGCGGCCCTTGTAGATGCCGCCAACCATCCGGTTGTCGGACTCGCGTTCGATCTCAAATTTTTCGAGCCGGCCATCCACGAGGAGCGCCACGCGCTTCTCGAGCGGTTCCGAATTGATAATCAGCTCCCGATAGGCGCCCTTGTCCTTCTGAAACACGGCGAGAATCTTCTGGAGAAAGGGGCGCTGTTGGGCGCGCTCGGCGGCGCCCGCCTTTAGCTCGGCATTATTGACGAGAACAACTTCCTGCTGGGGCGGGGGATTGACGAGTTCTTCGTCATATTTTTGGGCGACGTCCTGTGGGACGCCGGGTTGCGATGAGTCGCTCATGGTGGGTGTGTTGGTTGATCACGGGGCCCCCGGGAGCGGCAGTTGCAGCGCAGGAAATTCTGGCAGGGCGGTCCATGGCGCGAAGAAGGGATTTCATGCGAAATCCTTCCTGAAGCGCCAGACGCTCTGGACCAGTCCTTGCAGCAAACAGCAACTGAGCACAAAGGAACCACCGTAGCTGATGAGGGGAAGCGGTATGCCCGTGATGGGCACAAGCCCGATGGTCATCGCGATGTTCACAAACACATGCACGGCGAACAGCACGGTGACGCCGATGGCGAGCAACGTGCCGAAGCGGTCCCTTGCGGAACTGGCAATGCGAATGCCGTTGAACAACACTATCCCAAACAGGCCCAGGACCGTGAGGCTTCCCAGAAATCCTTTTTCCTCCGCGATCACCGCGAAGATAAAATCGTTGTGTGCCACGGAGCGCGGCAGGTAGCCGAGCTGCGCCTGCGTGCCCTCCGTCCAACCCTTGCCGGTGAGCCCGCCGCTGCCGACCGAGATCTTCGACTGCCGCTGATTCCAGCCAATGCCGGTCGGGTCGTAGTTATCGGGGTCGACGAAAGAGAGGATACGGTTCCGCTGGTAATCCCTGAAAGGCATGAGGGGGTTACCCTCCTTCTCAAAGCGCCCGCGGTCGTGCGTGAATGAGTAGTTGTTCGCGCGCATAAACTGCACGTAGCGAGCACTATCCCACGTTACCAAGCCCATCAAGAGCAGGAACGCCCCCAGCGCGACTAGGAAGAAGCGCGTGGAAAGTTTGGAGACGTAGAGCATCGCAAAGACCATCGGGGGCAGGACAATTGCCGATTTCAGGTCGGGCTGGAGCAGGATAAGCAGCATGGGCGCGCCCACCGCAAGGGCCAATTTCCCGAGTGTGCCCAGCGATTGGTTGATCGTGCCGATTTTCGCGCGGATCAGGACACTGGCGGTGATCAGCAGCACGGCGATCTTGGCCGTTTCCGAGGGTTGAAAGGTGCCCAGGGGGCCCAGCGGAATCCAGCGCTGGGCGCCCCAGCGCTCCGCCGCGGCCCCGCCGACCCCCGGAATGAGGACGACGAAGAGGGGCAGGAGGCACGCGATGTAGAACCAGTGCGCCACGCTCAGCCAGAAGCGGTAGTCGATCAGCGAAACCGACGTGTAGATCGCCGCCCCCAGCACCAGATAGACGATCTGCTTGAACCAATTCTGCCGGAGGAGGCCGAGGATCCCTTCCGCCGGGGCCAGCCGCGTGTCCGAAAACTGCGCCGAATAGATGAAAGCGACCCCCAAAATCCCGAGCACGAACAACGCCATCGGCGTGAGCACGTCCCAATTTCCGCGCGTCGTCGGCTTGAAGACGTTCAGGTATTCGGTGGGGGCGGAGAGTTTCACGGGGCGGTGCGGACGGCGATATAGCTCTTGGTCAGGCCAAGGAATCGTTCCCGCAGAATCGTGCAATCAGGGAAAAGGACGCGCATCTCCTCGAGCGTTAGCAACCGAACCTCTTCGAGAAACGTCTCGACCGGCCCTGGGGGGTCGGCCGCTCGAGCCAGCCCCGAACGGTGAAATTGCGGATCAACCGCCGCTGCACCGCGCGCGGCAGCCAGTGCACCAAGGGCGCAATCAGGTGCGGTTCGATGAAGAATTCCCGGGCGGGGTTTTGCCCCCACAGCCGTCGGCCGACGCGGCGGGCCTCCGTCGCGAAAGCCTGTTGCCGCTCCCACGTGCCGACGTGTTCGATCGCGCTGTTGGAAAAAAGGATCTCGAAGCTGCCGGTTGCGAAGGGCAGCGCGCAGTCGTCGCCGGCGACGAACGTGAAGCGTGCCGCCTCGGCCGGCCTCGGGCGTGGAGGATCCCCAATTCAGCAGGGTGATTCGGCCCGCGCCGGGGTAACCTTCCCACAGCCAGGGGGTGCCGCCGACATCGAGCAGTCGGTCGCCGGTGCGCGGCGCGAGCAGACTCGTGAAACGCCGCATTCTCCGCCGGCGGAACCACGCGGAGATCCGACGGTGCAGCCCGTGAATACTCATGGCGACGTGGCGGCCTCGATTTCGGCCGCGCCGGCCGCCGGCGTTTCGAGCGGTGTCGGAGCGGTGCTTTCGTGGGCCGCCGCATTCGCGATGCCGAGCGTGATCCAAAATACGACCGCCCCCATCGGGCCCTCCAGGACGACGCCGAAGCACGCACTCGTCAGGATCGCCCACGCGGCACACCAGAGCGCGGTCTCGGGTGTGGGACCGCGCCGGGCGGCGCGGATTGTCCATTGGACCATGACGCCGGCGACCACGAGAAAAGGGACCAGCCCCAGCAGCCCCATCCGGCCGAAGATCGTGATCACGACATTGTGCGGACTACGGGTGGAGAACTCGTCGCCCGCGTCTGGATAATATTCCCGGACGAAACGGGCCGAGAGATCGTAGCCGAATCCCAGGCCAAGCCACGGATCGTTCTCGATGGTTTCGTCCAGCACCGCCTGCCACCACACGGTGCGAAAGCGGTTGTTGTCGCCTTTGTTCGAGGTGATCTCGCCCGAATACGTGCGCTGGCCGAAGGGATCCGCCAGTGATATTGCCCGCTCATACATGGCGTGGACCGCGGTTTGCTCCCAGGGTTTGTTGCTGACGTAGGCGGCGAGCAGGAGCGCGACGGCGGCGACGCCGCCGCCGATCGCCTGCACCGCGATGAAGCGCCACCGGCCGGCGAGCGCGAGCAGCACCCCGGCGAACCCCAGGCCGAGCATCGAGGCGCGGTTGTTGGCCGACAGGGTGCCCGCCGTGAGGGCGAGGCTCAACACCAGTTGCCACCACCGGCGGTCGCGCTCGAACGAAACGAAAAATATCAGCGCCCCCACCGCCATGAAGGATCCGGCCAGATCCCCCTTGTAAAAGATCAGGGGAACGCCGCGCAGCGTCAGCGTGCCGAGGAAGAAATCCGGGAATTGTTCATAAAGCGCCTGTGTCACCAGCAACACTCCACAGCTCACGGCGAGACAACCGTGGAGAAAGCGCCGGGGCTCAACCGCGCCACCTGCTTGCTGCGCGAGTAGAAAAAACATTGCGTAGTACACCATTGCGAAATCGCGCAGCGCGGCCACGCCGTGCGTCCGCAGGTCGAAACCCAGCCGGCCCAACCCCACCACGATCCAGGCCAGCACGGCGAAGTTCAGCAGGTCGCGGCGCCACGGTACCTCGCGCCGGAACGCGCTCTGGACTACAAGCACGCTGCAGCCGATCAGCAGCACCAGTTCCGCCGGCAGCAGCGGCAAGCGGTCCGTGGGCGACACTTGCGCGAAGCCGCGGTTGCCGACGACGTAGCCGATGACCGCAACTCCGAGCAGCACCGTCGTCAGCGGCAGCGGCTGAATCCAGACGACGGTGACACAAGCCAGCGCGGCGACGAGCATGGCGGGGAGGGCGAGATCCTCATTGGCTACGGCACTTCCCATCCAGACGGCAAGGATGGCCGCCGCGGTGGCAAAGAGGCGCGTGCGCCAGACAGGAGCGAGCGTCATGGGTGTATGGGGTTCATGACATCGCCCGCTTTCGCGAACGAGCGGAAATTGGTTCGGGCACGTGTTGCCTGGCGGGCGCGGCCAGATTCGGCCACATGGTGCCGGTGCCCCGGGTAAGTTTTACCGCGCCGTCCCGGCCGATGGATCGGCGGCCGGTTGGAAAAAATAGCGATGCGCCATCGGCCGGGTGAGTGCCCAGGGAACGATCGGCGAAATCATCAACCAGCGGGCGAACCAGACCGGCCCGCCCAGGGCCGCCCCAATGCAACCCGCCGCCAGCACGGCGGCCGTGGTGAGATCCACCGGGCCGCAGGCCTTCTCGCTCCGGCCGGCCAGCAGCAGCGAATGATAGAAGATGGCGGTGGTGGTCGCGACCGTGAAGGCCCCGGCAGGCAGGATCCAGACGAGGGCCTCGCCGTAGGTCGGGCTGATCAGGCGGCCGATCAGCGACGGCGCGATGAGATCGCACACACTCAAGAGGCCAAGGGTGCCGACGCCATAGGCGAGCGCCACGCGATCGACCTGGCGCGCCAGCATGGCTTTTGCTGCCGGTTCATTGTCACCCAGGGCGAAAAATCCGGGCTGAAAATACTGGGTGAAGACGGTGCCTGCGGTCGATGCGATCACCACGGCCGCGCCACCCGCGAGCGTGAAATAGCCGGCTTGGGTGTCGCCGAAGCACCAGGCCACGATCCAGCGATTCAGTCCTGCCAGCGTCCAGCCCGCGAGGGCGAGTGTGATGAACAGAGGCCCCTCGTAGACGCGCGTCAGCTCGCGTCGCGCCGCCGCCGGCGCAGCTGTCCGCCAGTACGGTCTCGCCGCCCAGGCGCTCGCCGTGGTGACGACCAGCGCGTGGCCCGCGAAGCCCAGCCACAGGGCCATCATCGTGCCGCCCGCCGCCAGATACAGCAACGGCGGTCCGAACGTCCGCGAAAGCGAAGCGCTGACCGAGATCGAGCAATCCCGCCAGTGGGCACGTTCCGCCTGGAGTGCCGCCTGGATCAATCCGCCCCACGCGAGCAGCGCCGCCGCGGTCAGAAGTGCCAGCCACAACCCGAGATTTCCGGTACCCGTCATCGCGTGAATGGCTCCGGTGCCGGCGGCGGCGGCGAGGGCGAGCCAAGGCAGCCGGTGCCACCAAGCTCGCGTGACTTCGCGCAGCAGCCGCGGCCGGGTGCGGGAGGCAGCCCAGTGCCGCACCATGAATTTCACCAAGCCGGCATGGACGACCCAGACGCCGATCGGCGCGAACGTGAGGAAAACGCCATACGCGCCCAGCGTCTCGGGCGGGATGAGATGCGAGTTCAACGTGACACCCGCCACGCCGCAGGCGACGCCGAAGGCCTGGCCCAGCACGATGGGGACCAGGCGGGCACGCGAGCTGAGCGATGACGAAGACATGCGGTGCGGGAGGAGCGGGCCCCTGGCCCTTGGGTCGATCCGGGCACAAACGCGACCGTGCGGCAAGCGAGCGACGCGCGTTTGCGGCTTTCCTGTGGCGCCCCGCGTGATTTGCTGGCCGGCGTGCCCGCCCCTGCGACCACGACCGTGCTGCACTATGTTGGATACGATTCCGATCGCGGCGGGATCGTTTCGGTCGTGCGGGCCCTTGCCGCCGCCGGGCGTTTCACCTGTGTGCTGGGCGTGAACCGGGGCTTTGTGCAGGCGCGGGTGCCAGCGTTGCCCGTTCGCGAATTTTCTTCGGTGGCGGGCGAGCGGATTAACCTGGTCCAATGGGTGCGGGCGCGGGCCGTCGCCCGGGAGGTACGGCAATGGCTCGCAGAAGATCGCGGCCGGATCTTTCACGGCCACTCGCGCGCGGGCCTGCTGGTCGCCCTTTGGCTGCACCGCGCCGGCGAGCGGCGCGTGGTGGCGAGTGTGCACTGCTACGGCCGCCAGCGCTGGTTCTATCGCTGGGCGGCGCGGCGGATGGGGGAAAACCTGTTCTGGCTCAGCCCGGCGATGAAGCGGCATTACGGCCTCGGCGATCGCACGTGGGTTCAGTGCCTCCCCGGTTGTGTGCCGCCGGCCCGCGGTTTCCGTCAACAAATGATCGATGAGCGGCGCGAGCCGGATGGCGGAGTGCGCCTGGGCGGTGTGGGGGCGCTCGTGCGCTGGAAACGCTGGCACCTTGTGCTCGAGGCATTGGCCGCGCTGCCGGCCGACCAACGCGCCCGGCTGCAGTTTCACCAGATCGGGGCGCCGGATGGCTCGGCCGACTCCCGGCGCTACGCCGCCGAGCTCACGGCATTGACGGCGTCGAAGGGCTTGACCGGAACGGTGACGTGGCTGGGCGAACAGCCGGGAGCCGGGGCGTTTTTGCGGACGATCGACTGCCTCGTCGTGCCTTCGGACCGGGAGCCCTTTTCGGTGGCGATGTTGGAGGCGTTGCAGGCGGGTGTGCCGGTGCTCGCCGCGGATTCCGGCGGGGCACGCGACCTGATTCAACCGCCGGAAAACGGCTGGCTTTTTCCCAGTGGCGACGCGGTCGGGCTGGCGCGTGCCCTCGGCCACCTGCTCGAACCCGCCGAACGGGCGCGGGTCGTCATCCGACCGGAAGGGCAGGTCCGCTTCGAGTCACCCGCAGTGGCGGCGGCCTGGGCCGATGTGTACCAAACCCTTTTGCAGCCATGGCAGAACGGCTGAGGTTACTGCACGTTTGCCCGTGGGTGCGGACGATCGGCGGCGTTGAAACGCTGCTCGCCCGCCATGCCACGACGGATGCGGCCAACGGGTTCGATGCCTGGCAGCTGGCGTTGTTCGACCGCAGCCCGGCGCGCGCAGGAGAACGGTATTCGACGCAGGCGTTTTCGTGGCGTAGCACGCCCCGGCGGATGCGCCCGGCGATGTCGGCCGGGCTGTCCGCCCGTGCGGGCAGCGTGGTCCTCTGGCACAATGCCTGGGGCTTGCCGTGGTTCGGCGATCTCGACGGTTCGACCCGCCGTATCGTCTGTCTCTGGGACAGCGAAACGCATTTTGGCCCCTGGTTGTCCGGGCTCGCCGGCCTCGTCGACGGCGCGGTGTGCATCAGCGACGAGGCCGCGCGGGCGGTGGCGCGGTTGCTGCCCCATCTGAAGCCGGAACGGATCGCCGTGCTGCCGGTGCCGATCGCCGTGCCGCCCGGGGTGACGATCGCGCGGTCGCGACAATCCGAATGGGTCATCGGCTGCGCGGGCCGGCTGGTGCGGGCCCAGAAGCGCTGGGACCGGCTCGTGCCGTTCGTGACGGAGTTGCGCCGAATGGGGGTTCAATTCCGCCTCGAGATCGTGAGCGACGGACCGCTGCGGCGCTGGCTGGAGCGGAGTTTTTCCGGCGATCGCGCGATCCAATTTCTCGGCTGGCTGGATCGCGCGGAATACTGGCGTCGCCTGCAGACCTGGGATGCGGCCGTGTTTTTCAGCGATCACGAAGGCGGCCCGATTGTCATGCTGGAGGCGATGGCGGCGGGTGCGCTGCCTTTTTACCCGGCGATCGGGGGCAGTCTCGGCGACGACTACGCACCGCGCATCGATCCGCGATGCCACTACGCGGCGGGCGATCCCGTGGCGGCGGCCCGTGCCGTAAGGGACGTGCTTTCCGCGGCTCCCGAAGCAGTGGCCGAACTCCGGCGCCGCGCCCAAGCCTTGACCCGGCGTCATGACGGCGGGAGCTACGATCGGATCTTTGCCGACTTCATCCGGCGCATTGCGGAGTTGCCGCGGCTCTCGACCGAGCCGCGAGGCGACCGGCCGGCGCGGCTGGCGGACTGGCTTCCGCTGGGTTTGATCACCCGTGCGGTGCCCGGTGCCCTCTGGCGGTAACACGGCAGTTTTTCGGAAAGCACCGGTGCCAACGTAACACGGCGGAAAATCAGCCGCGATTTTTGCTAACGAAGACTTGGCTGGGCGGGCGGGGATTGCAGCGAGCGGAGCGCGGTCTTGAGGCAGGACAGGTGCCGTTCGGGGGTGAAGTGCGCGAGATAGTGCCGGCGCAGCGCTCCGTCGGGCCGGGCGGCGTGGCTGGCGGCCAGCAACGCGTCGGCGATTTGCGAGGGGCGGTTGGGCTCGACGAACCACACGTGCGACGAGTCCGCCGGCAGCATGCCGGGGATGGCCCGCCAGCGGGTGGTGACGATCGGCACGTCGTTGGCGAGGGCTTCGACGAGGGCGAGCGGCTGGCCCTCGTGCGGATAGGTCGTGGGCAGGCAGAAGGCGTCCGCGCGGCTGAAAAGCAGGCGTTTTTGTTTTTCGTCGGCGAAGCCGGCGTAGTGGACGAGTCCGTGCGGCAGCGCGGCGATGCGCGCATGGAACTCCCGGTTGCCTTCGCGATTCGCAAATCCCCCGGCGACGGTGAGCCGGAAGCGGCCGGGGGCCGCGCGATGCGCGAGTTCGATCGCGTCGATCGTGTCGAACAGGCCCTTCTCGTGCGTGCAGAGTCCGAGGAAGAGGACTTCGCCGGGGGCGTTGGGCGGGAGCGGGCGATGCGCCGGGGGCGGACCGGGGTCGGGCGCCCCGTTGGGCACGACGGCGATGCGCTGCGAGTTGAGAAAGGCGGCGTCGTGGGCGAGTTCGGGCGCCAGGACAATCGAGAGATCCGGGCGGCCGAGGAGGCGCTGCGCGAGCCAGCGCTCGACCGCCGTTGCATGGTCCGCGAGCCAAGTCCCGACCCCCGCCGCGTGCCAGTGGAGCACGAGTTGCGGGAAAAACGGCCGGCACAGCAGCATGACGGTGAAATCGCGGTAGAGCGCACTCCGGCGGGCCGGCGCCGGCACATAGTAGAAGACGCAAGGCCCGTGACGCCAGCGGAGCACCCAGGCCGCGAAACACCAGCGGAGCAGCGTGAGCGCTTTGCCGGCGCGCCAACCGCCGATGTCGGAGGTATCGCGCGAGAGCCGGGCGTTGACGTGCAACACCGTGACCTCGGGATCCGGGCGCAACCCGTCGATCAGGGCGGCCACCATGGTGCTCTGGCCGTGCCGGGGGGGCGGCGTGTGCGCGAACACGAGGAGTTTCATCGCGAGGTTGGGCTTGGCGGCGAAGCGGATCGGTGCAGCGATAGGGGATGGACTCCGCCCCCGCAAGCCGCCAGCCGCGATCGTGGCGCGTCGCGTGGCCGGCGCTGGCGTGCGCGTTCGCGGGGGTGGCGGTGTTTCAGTTTTTCGGCAATGCGAACCGGGGCTACATCGACACGGCCTCGCTGTTCTATTGGTGGGGCTACCAATGGATCAACCCGGGCTCCGAAACCGAACACGGCTGGCTGATCCTCGGATTGAGTGCCTGGCTGTTTTGGCGGAATGCGCAGGTGCCGAAAACCGGGCCGGTCGTCGAGACACGCCGGAAAGCGCCGCCGTCCGGCTCCTCGACTGCCGCGCTCGCGGCCATGCTCTTTGGCTTGGCGCTGCACGCCGTGGGGTTCGCCGCGCAACAGGCACGGCTGTCGATCCTCGCATTCTTGATTTTTGCGTGGGGCGTGGGGCGGCTCGCGGGTGGCCGGCGATGGGGCGCGGCGGGGCTGTTTCCGCTGGGGTTCATGGTGTTCGCGATTCCGATCAATGTACTCGATTCGGTCGGTTTCTGGCTGCGGATGTGGGTTCTCGATGCGAGTTCCAGCCTCGCCCACCTGTGCGGCATTGGCGTGTTGCGCGGCGGCACCCAGCTGCTTGCCCCCGATGGACGCTATAATTACGATGTGGCCGCGGCATGTTCGGGGGTCCGATCGCTAACGGCCATGGCCGCGCTGTCGTTGCTCGCCGGTTATCTCAACTTCCACGCTTGGTGGCGGCGGGCGTTGATTTTGGCGCTGTGTTTTCCACTGGTTTATCTCGGCAACGTCGCCCGGATCTCGGCGATCATCTTTGCGGCGCAGGTGGGCGGGCAGGCCTGGGGCGAGCACGCGCACACGGTAATGGGCTTTGGCGTGTTCGCGATCGTGCTCGGCGGCGTGTTCGCCGCGGTGAGCGCGATGCAACGCTGGTGGCCGGAGCCAGAAGCTGGGAGCTCGGAGCTCAAAGCTCGGAGCGCAGAGCCCGGAGCCCGTTCAGGGATGACTTTCGTGGCGCTGAGCGTGGGCGTGCTTGCGGTGGGGGAGATGTTTTTTCTGCACACGCTCGCGAATCTGCCCCCACGGGGTGGAGTCGGCGTGATGCTGGCCGGCGACGGTGCGAATCCGGCCGAGCTGCCGGCGTTTCTGGGGACGGACTGGATCGGGCGGCGGACCGAGGTGTCCGCGATTGAGCGCGAGGTGCTGCCGCCCGACACCGGATTTTCACGCAAGCTCTACGTGCCGTTGCGGGATCCGCAGAAGGCCGTGCTGTTGTCCATCGTGTTGAGCGGGCGGGATCGTACTTCGATTCACCGGCCCGAGGTGTGCCTGGTCGGGCAGGGTTGGACGATTGAGGGCTTTACCACCCGGACATTTCATTTCCCAGCCCGGCCGGGAATCGTCGGCGCGCCCGAGGCATTCCCCGCTGCGGTCCTCCAGGTCAGGCGAGAAGTGCCCACCCCCCGTGGTCCGGTCGTCGTGCCGCAGTTGGTGGCGTATTGGTTCGTGGGGGCGGACGAGGTGGTGGCGACGCACTGGCAACGGCTGGCCAGCGACGCCTGGAATCGGGTCGTCCACGCCCGGGCGGATCGCTGGGCCTATGTATTGATGCAAACCGATGCTTCCGATGGCGAAGCGGCGGCGCTCGCGCGGATGCAGTCCGTGCTTGAGGCCACGCTGCCGGTTTTCCAGCGAGTGCCGGCACCGCGGAACGGTGCCGGCAAGAAAACTTGAGGTTTGTAAAGCGCTCCCTACGTTCTGGCGACTTGACGAACGGAAGTGCAGCCGACCTGACCCTGCTATTCGCCCAAAGTGACGCGTTCGAGTGGTCGCTTCCGGTGGCGTTGGTCGTCGGGGGAGGCATCGGATTTCTCGTGATGTGGGCCTTCACGCGGAACACCCGGCGGATGGCCCACGAGCAGGCCGCCGAATTGATCGAGGTCGCCCGGCGGGAGGCCGCGGTGGTGGCGGAGGAATTCAAGCAGAAGGCGGAGGCGGAGATGCAGGAAAAGCGTGCGGAGGTGAACCGGGAGTTCGACCGGCGCGAGATCGAAAGCGACGTGCGGTTGCGGGAGATTCGCGCGCACGAGGAGTCGCTCGCCCTGCTCGATTACCAACTGGAGCAGCGGCAGGAGCGGTTGAACCGCGAAGGGGCCGCCGTGAAGCAGGCCCGCGATGCGATTCGGGCGCTCTCCAAGAGCGTGCGCAAGCGCCTTGAAGGGGTTTCCCAGCTCGACGCCGAAGTGCTGCGCAAGGAGCTCCGGGAGGAGGTTCTCCTCGAATGTCAGGACGAATTTCGCGCCCTGCGGCGGGCGACGCTGGAGAAGTCCGAGCAGGAGCTCCAAAACGAAGCCCGGCGCATCCTGATCGCGGTGATGCAGCGGATTGCGACGAAACCAAACAACGACCTCACCGCCACGATCATCCAGCTGCCGACCGAGGAGATGAAGGGCCGCATCATCGGCCGCGAGGGCCGCAACATCAAAGCCTTCGAGGCTGCAACCGGCGTGACGCTGCTGATCGACGAATCGCCGCAAATGGTGCTCGTGTCGTCGTTCGATCCCGTGCGGCGCGAGGTGGCGCGGACCGCGCTCGATGCGCTCGTCAAGGACGGGCGCATTCATCCGGCCTCGATCGAGGAATTCGTGAAACGCGCCCAGGAGGAGATCGAGCTCGTGACCACCCAGGCGGGCGAAGAGGCCGTGGGGCGGCTGAACATCAACGGGCTGCATCCCGAAATCATCAAGCTGCTCGGCCGGCTCAAATACCGCTTTGCCTACAACCAGAACGCACTCGATCACTCGGTCGAAACGGCCTTTCTCGCCTCGATCATTGCGAGCGAGGTGGGGCTCGATCCCAATGTGGCGAAGCGCGCGGGCCTGCTCCACGACATCGGCAAGGGTGTTTCCGGCGAACTCGAGGGCAGTCATGCCCTGATCGGCGCTGAGTTTATCAAGCGGTACGGCGAGACACCGATCGTGGTCAACGCCGTGGCCGCCCACCACGAGGAGGTGAAGCCCGAGACCGTTTACGCCGGCCTGGTGATCCTGGCAGACACGATTTCCGCCGTGCGGCCCGGGGCGCGCGCCGAGTCGATGACCAGCTTCATCCAGCGGCTGGGGCGGCTCGAAAAACTCGCGGTTTCGATCGAGGGCGTGCAGCAGGCATTCGCGATTCAGGCGGGCCGTGAAATCCGCGTGGTGGTGTCGCCCCAGGAAGTCACGGACGACCGCGCCCGGGAAATCGCCAAGGAGCTGCGCGCGCGCATCGAAGCCGAACTGCAGTACCCCAGCACGATCAAGATCACCGTGATCCGCGAAAGCCGGTTTACGGAAACCGCGACGTGAGCAATGCAGGAGCGAGTAGCGAGCATCTGGCGGTCGAGGGTTTGTGGTATTTCTACTCGCTACCCGCTACCCGGCACCCACTACTTTTCAGAAATGGCTGACCCGAAGATCCTCGAAACCTTTCCCAATCCCGCCCCGCAGCGTGATTACGTGATCGAGCACACGCATCACGAGTTCACGTCGATGTGTCCGATCACGGGCCATCCGGATTTCGCGACCATCACGGTGCGGTACGTCGCCGACAAGACCTGCGTGGAGCTGAAATCGCTGAAGCTGTATTTTCACGCGTTTCGCAACCAGGGGATCTTCTTCGAGGCGGTGACGAACCGCATCTGCGACCATCTCGGCGCCGTGCTGAAGCCGCGCTCGCTCGCGATCGTGGCCGACTGGAAGGGCCGCGGCGGCATCACGTCCAAGATCACCGCGGAGTGGCGCAGCCCCAAGGGCCGGAAAAAATAAACCAGCCTTTAATCAGGCGTTGAGCGGGGCGATGGTCAGTGCGTGCAGCTGCGGTGTCGCCGCCGCGACGGTGGATTCCGCCGGATACGCCGGGCCACCCTGCCAGTCGCTGATCACGCCACCCGCGCCGCGGATGATCGGCACCAGCGCGGCGATGTCCCACGCGTTCATGATGGGATCGACGCAGATGTCGGCGCGGCCGCTGGCGACCAGCAGATAGCCGTAACAGTCACCCCACGTCCGGTAGAGTCTGACTTGGGAAACCAGGCGATCGCAGCCGGCCGCATTGGGGTGGGCGGTCATGTTGCGCGTGTCGCTGGTCAGCAGCGTCGCGTCCGCGAGACGGTTGCAGGTGCGCACTCGCACCGCCCGGCCGTTGAGTGTCGTGGCGGCACCGTCGCCGATCATCAGCTGTCCAAGCACGGGCTGGTGAATACAGCCGAGGACGGGTTGTCCGCGGTGCAGCAGTCCGATCAGCGTGCCCCAGAGCGGCACGCCCGTGATGAACGATTTCGTGCCGTCGATCGGATCGAGCACCCACACCCACTCGGCGTCGGCGCGCTCGCTGCCGAATTCCTCGCCGATGATGCCGTGATCGGGAAACCGCTGCGCGATCATCCGGCGCATCAGTTCTTCCGCCCCGCGATCCGCCGCCGTCACGGGCGACTGGTCGGCCTTGAATTCGACCGCGAGCTCCGGGTGTTCGAACAGAGGTTTGATGAAAGCACCGCTGGCGGCGGCCAGTTCCGTCATGAAAATGCGGTAGGGTGTGAGATCCACGGGGAAAGAGTGGCTCACGGAGGACATGGAAGACACGGAAAAAAAGTGTCGGTTTTCCTGCCTCGGTGTGTTCCGTGTGTTCCATGGGCCAATGCTGGACCGATCAGCCGGTTTACTTCGTCGATTTCGAGGGCAGCCGGATTTCCGGCGTGCTCGAGTATGGCGTGGTGACACTGGAGCACGGCCGCGTGACCGAAACCCGCACCCGGCTTTGCGCGCCCACCGGAAAGGTGCGGCCCGAGGATGTCGCGGTGCACGGTTTAGAGGAGGGCATGCTCCGGGAGCGGGCTCCCTTTGCCGGCGACTGGGAGTTTTTTGCAGGTCTGCGCGAACGCGGGCCGCTGGCGGCGCACTATGCCGGGGTGGAGAATGCGCTCCTCAAGGCCGTCTGGCCCTATCCGCGCAACTCGCCGGATTTCGCGCGGCCGGGCGAACGGCTCTTCGACTGGGGGCCGTGGATCGATACGGCGCGCCTTTACGCGCAGTTCTATCCGCAGCTCGATTCGGGGCGACTCGAGTCGTTGGTGGCCGCGGGCGGTTTGCAGCCGGAACTTGATGCGCTGGCCGCAGTGCACTGCCCGCCGGCGCGGCGGCGCTATCATGCGGCCTTGTACGACGCCCTTGCCGGTGCGGTGTTGCTCGGCGCGCTCGCCCGCGATCCGCAGCTCGCGCGCCTGACCATGATGCAACTGCTCGCGCTGAGCACCCTCGACGGGGCGAAGCGCGATGCCTTGCAGCAACGTGAACTCTTTTGAAAGCGCGTCCGGCCATCGATGCCGCTTTCGTGGCCGCCGTCGGGCTGGCCGGCTCGGGTTTGACGCTCGCAGGGCCGGGCTATGGAGTGGTGCTGGGGCTGGCCGGGGCCGCGGGTTTGGCGCGGTCGGTGTGGCGCGGAACATTTGCGCTCTAGCTGCGGCCCCACCGCTGGCGACGCGGCTGGCCGGGCGCTGGATTGTGATGGTGCGGGACAACCGCTGACTCTCGGGTTCAGCCTGGGCTTTGGTCGTTCGCCCGGATGGTGAAAATCAAGAGGCGGAGCGCGGAGAAAACGGTGCGTTTCGACCGCGCGATGGGCGCCGTCAGCGACCGGCGCCGCGCTTCAGTTCGTCGAAAATCCAGCGATAAAGCACCTCCAGCCCGGTGCGCAGCGGTGTGGCGGGCGCCCAGCCGAAGAGGGAGGTGATGAGCTGGTTGTCGCTGTTGCGACCGCGCACGCCACGCGGCGCGTCGAGGTTGTAGCGGCGTTGCAGGCGCACGCCGGCGATTTCCTCCGCGAGAGAGACGAGCTGGTTGATGGTGACCACCTCGGTGCTCCCGACGTTGACCGGATCGGCATAGTCGCCGCGCATCACGAGATGGGTCCCGCGCAGGCAGTCGTCGATATAGGTGAAACTGCGCGTCTGCTCGCCGTCGCCCCAGATCTCGATCTCATGCCGGCCGGAAAGCCTGGCCTGGGCCACCTTGCGACAGATTGCCGCCGGCGCTTTTTCCCGGCCGCCGTCGTAGGTTTCGTACGTACCGTAGACGTTGTGGTAGCGCGCCACGCGGGTGACGATGTCGTGGTCCTCGCGGTAGTGGCGGCAGAGCCGTTCGCTGAAAAGTTTTTCCCAGCCGTAGCCGTCCTCTGGCATCGCGGGATAGGCATCGGCTTCCCGCAGCGGGGGAATGTCCGGCGTCAGTTGTTTGTCCGCGGCGTAGACGCAGGCCGACGAGGCGAAGAAGTACCGTGCCACGCCGGCCTCCTGGGCGGCCAGCAGGAGATGCGTGTTGATGAGGACGTTCAACATGCACGCGGTCTTGTGCGTTTCGATGTAGCCCATCCCGCCCATATCGGCCGCGAGATTGTAGACTTCGGCCGCGCCTTGCACGGCACGCCGGCAGGCGGCGAGTTCGCGCAGATCGGCCTGAATCGCTTCGACGCCGGCGGCCGGCGGCTGGTACCAGTGGGCGAGCGGCTTCAGATCGACGGCCCGCACGCGCCCGCCCTGTCGGGCGAGGTCGGATGTCAGATGACCACCGATGAACCCACCGGCGCCGCAAACAACAATCAAAGGGGCGGACATGCGTGCGTGATCGGAGGACGTTGTTTCGCGCGCCCGTCTACTCAAGAGGATAGTTGCGCAGCCCGGTGGCCTGCAGCAACAGACGTGCGGCGAACAAGGGATTGTTGCGCAGGTAGCGCGGGCCGAGCCTTCGCGGTTCGCTGCCCAGCCGGAACAGCCACTCGAGCCCGCTGCGCTGCATCCAGCGCGGCGCCTGCCGTTTGAGGCCGGCGTGGAAATCGAACGCGGCGCCCACGCCGATCAGCACGCCGGCATCGAGTTGCGGGGCGAATTCCGCCATGAAGCGCTCCTGCTTCGGCGTGCTCAAGCCGACCCACACCACGTCCGGCCGGCTGCGGGCCACGGCTTCGCGCAGGCCGGCGGCCTCGGTTTCGTCCAGGGCGCGAAAGGGTGGCGCGAAGGTGCCGACAACCTCAAGGCCTGGAAAACGGGCCACGAGCCGGTCGCGCAACGTGTCCGCCACCCCGGGACCGCCGCCATAGAAATAGTGTTTCAACCCTTGCGCGCGGCCGGCGTCGCAGACTGCCAGCATCAGGTCGGGTCCGTAAACGCGCGTGACGGCGTCGTGTCCCCGGGCACGGCCGGTCCAGACGAGCGGCATGCCGTCCGGGGTGTTGAGCCAGGACCGGTTCAGGATCCGCCGGAAATCCGGATCGTCCTGGGCCACGGTTACCCCATGTACGCCGGTCACGCAGATGTAGCCGCGCCGCAGGGCGTCGTGCCCGCCCACGATCAAATCGGTGGCCTGGCGCAACGAGAGCACCGAGATGCCGACGCCGAGGACGTTGAAACGGAGAGGGATCGCCGACATTTCGCACACCGACCTTGCGCAGGGTGGGGCTGATTGTCCACGCTGTCCGGTTCCAATGGCCCTTGTCAGTCTTCTCGATGTCAGCCTGAGCTTCGGTGGCGCACCGTTGCTCGATCGCGTCAATCTCCAGATCGACCGCGGCGAGCGCGTGTGTCTGGTCGGCCGCAACGGTGCGGGCAAATCCACGCTGATGAAAGTCATCGTCGGGGAATTGAATCCCGACACCGGCCAGGTGTTCCGGCAGCCAGGCGCGGTGATCTCGACCTTGCAGCAGGACGTGCCGGCCGGACTTGCCGGCACAGTGCGCACGGTGGTGGAAGGGTCCGGCGGCGCCTACGAGGAACACAACGACTGGGAGCGGCACGATCGCGTCGAACGGTTGCTGGAGCAGATGAAGCTGCCCGTGGACATGGAATTCGCCGCGCTGTCGGCGGGGCAAAAGCGTCGCGTGCTGCTGGCGCGCGGGCTGGTCGAGGACCCGCAACTGCTGCTGCTCGACGAACCGACGAACCATCTCGATCTCGAATCCATCCAGTGGCTGGAGGAATTCCTGCTCGAATGGGGCGGGGCACTGCTCTTCGTGACGCACGATCGCGCTTTTCTGCGGAAGATTTCCACGCGGATCATCGAGATCGACCGCGGCAACCTCGTGGGCTGGGCCTGCGACTACGACACGTTCCTCGTGCGCAAGGAGGCGGTGTTGGAGGCCGAGGAGGTGCAGCGCGCGCTGTTCGACAAGAAACTCGCCCAGGAAGAGGTGTGGATCCGCCGCGGCGTGAAGGCCCAGCGCTCGCGGGCGCAGAACCGCATTCATGCGCTGGAAAACATGCGGGCCGAACGCGCCGCCCGCCGGGACAAGACCGGCACGGCGAAGATCACTGCGCAGGAGTCGGATCGCAGCGGCTTCAAGGTGATCGCCTGCGAGGACGCGGGCTTTCGTTACGCCGATGCCTGGGTGGTCCGCCACCTCACCACCCGCATCGAGCGCGGGGACAAGATCGGCATCGTGGGACCGAACGGCGCCGGCAAGACGACGCTGTTGCGGCTCATGCTCGGCCAGCTCGCGCCCGTCGAGGGCACGGTCGAGCAGGGCACCCGGCTTGAGATCGTTTACTTTGACCAGCTCCGCGCCCAGCTCGACGAGACGATGCGCGTGCAGGACGCCGTCGCGGACGGCAACGCGACCGTCACGATCAACGGCCGCACGCGCCACGTGATTTCCTACCTCGAGGATTTTCTCTTCGACCCGACGCGCGCGCGGACGCCGATCAAGGCGCTGTCGGGCGGCGAGCGGAACCGGCTGCTGCTGGCGCGGCTGTTCACCAAGCCCTGCAACGTGCTGGTGCTCGACGAACCGACGAATGATCTCGATGCGGAAACGCTCGAATTGCTGGAAGACTTGTTGGTGGAATTCGGCGGCACGGTGCTGCTGGTGAGCCACGACCGGGCGTTCCTTAACGAAGTCTGCACGAGCCTGCTGGTTTTCGAGGGCGAGGCGACCGTGACGGAATACGTGGGCGGTTACGACGACTGGCAGAAGGAGCGGACCGCGAAGGCGGCGGCCCTCGCGGCGGCGGAGGAAAAAGCGAAGCGCGCCGCGAAGGAAGCGACGGCCACTGCGACCGGTGGGGCGCCGAAAAAAGCCCGCAAGCTGACCAACAAGGAGCGCGCCGAACTGGAGGCTTTGCCGAAGGTCATCGAAAAATTGGAAGCCGAGCAGGAAATCCTCACGGCCAAGCTGGCCGATCCACTCTTTTTCAAAAAGCCGCCGGTGGAAGTCACTCACGCGACCGAGCGCGTCCACGAGATCGAGGCGGAGCTCGCCGCGGCTTATGCGCGCTGGTCGGAGTTGGAGGGGTAGGGGCTTTGGCTCCCGGCAGGGGCGGCGAATCTTCGACGATAGCAGCCGATCAGGCGATAACGTCCCGGCGCAGTTTCTCAAGTTCCTCGATCCGGGGTTCGAGCCGCTGACGAACGGCGCGGCGGTTGATTTCCCACGCGAACCAGAGGCAGAAGGCAAAGAAAAGACTGAAACCGCCGATGAAGAGAGGGTCCCGGCCGACGTCCCACGGCGGGCGGTTGCGAATCAAGGTGCCGAAAACGATGCCGATCGCGGCGGCGATGGGGCCCAGGCACCATTGCCAGACGTGGAGGAACATCTGCCGTTGGTGGCGCAAGCCGGCGATTTCGGCATCGAGCTTGGCGAGCAGAGACGCATCGGGCCCCAGCCGGCTGCGCTGGGTCCGGAGGCGTTCGCGGAGGAATACCCCGGTGACGCCGAGCATCAATGCCATCGCCAGCGCGATCGGGCCAGCCCGCTTTGCCCTGCTGCCACCAGATCAAGCCGAGCGCAGTCGTGACGATGACGCCGGCCGCCGCCTCGAGGAGGTCGCGCGCGAGCAGTGCTTTCGCCGTTTGGCGCCGCGTGCGCTCGAAATTCTGTCTGAGACTTGCGAGGTCGGCGGCCGCCCCGAGCGGGAGCTGCGGGCGCCGCCAGATCATCTCCCAATCATCCCAGTTCATCGACAATTTCTTTTCACATGCGTTCGTTGGGCGCGTTTGCGCGCATTGGGTAAATCAAGAAAAGGGAAATTGCACCGAGCCAGACAACGATCGGCGTAGCCCGCGGCAGCCCGATCCCAAGAAGGTGGCCGCTACATTCCGAGCCACGGGCGCGTCAGGCTTTCGTCGATTTCTTGGGCGGCAACTCGCGGATGAACGCCCAGGAGACCTCGGCCACTTCACCGGTATCGTAGCGCACCTCGAAGCCGCCGTGCGTTTCGGTGTCGAGCACCACTTCGACCGGCTTCGCGCGGGCGGAGATACGGTTGGCTTTGCGGACGGTCCGGTGCGGTTCGAGAAAGGAAAGCCCGTCCTCAAACTCCACGTCAAAGGCGTCCTCCCACGCAAGATAGCGCACGTGCGTGATGTCCACCATCTTCGCGGTGCCAAACGGCTTCTTGAGGTTCTGGTTGGTTTTCATACGCGCCCTTCGCGCTTCAATTGTTCGATAATCCCTATGAGCTTTCGGTCGGGTGTCCAGCCCTCGAGTCCCTGCAGTGTCGCGACGTCGACGCGACCGAGCTTCCTGCCATTCGCGGTGCGCACATGGACGTGACGTGGCTCGTGATCGCCTTTCCACCAAAAGATGATGTAGCCGCCGCGACGGACTTTACCCATGCCTGCGATGATGATCGCCGGAGGATCTCAAGCAAGTGCGCCCTCGGAGAACTATGCCGTCAAAAGCACGTATGCCCTCGCGCTTCTGGAACCGTATCTGGATAACAGCGCGCCTGAGCCAAACCAGTCAGCATCCAAGCCGCGCTTCGAGGACATGGTGGCCAAGGCGCAGCAATCGGTTGTGCTGATCTTGGTCTACTGAAACTGGCTTTCGGAAGAATTCGATCTTCCAGCCGTGATCCAAATGTGGAAATCAGGAAGCCGGGAAAATACCCGGCACTCGCTGGCTTGTTCCAGATTTCCTGAGTTCCATATTGGTTCGAATGAGATTCGCCGGCCGCGTTATTTCTCGAACCGGCTGCGCAGCGACTCTAAGGTGACCTCGGCGAGTGACGTCACCTGCAGATCGGCGTGAGTGAAGTCGTGATGTGCCGTCGAGGAGTTCGGCGCGGCGACCACCCACACATTGGCGCGTTTCGCCGCGAGCGAGCCGGTATGCGAGTCCTCGAACGCGATCGCCTCGTGGCCCCGCAGGCCAAAGCGATTGAGCACCAGCCGGTAGAGATCCGGTTCGGGCTTGGGCGACGGCGCGTCTTCGCGGCAGGCGAGAAACTCGAAGCGCTCGAGCAATCCGACGCGCGTGAGATGGCTCTCCACCCACACATGCCCGGAATTGGAGGCGAGGCCGATCCGCACGCCGCCGGCCTGGGCGGCGTCGAGCAGGGAGACGATGCCCGGCAGCACCGGTTGCCGCTGGAGCCGGGCATCCTTTCGGGTGCGACGGTCGAGTTCCAGGGCGGCGCGGTCGGCGTGCGGGCTGAAGCCGTGCCAGGGGTCGAATGCATAGTCGGCGTGGCCGACGTTGCGGAGAAACAGTGTTCGGTCGAAGGGCACGCCATGAGTGGCGTGCACGTCGGCGTAGGAATCGATGAGCGGGGTCTCGGTGTCGACGATCAGGCCGTCGAAGTCGAAGATAAGGGCGCGGATCATGCGTGGGAAATGGAGGCCAAAAGCATTGGGCATCGGATGGCCGAAACCAAGATTCTTTGGGCCTGAATTCGGCGGCGAGAACTACCGCGACTCCGCTGGTCGATGGCGAAAATGATCCCCGGTCGTTCGAATCAACGCGGGCGAAACACCATCTCCCGCGACGGCTCGCGTCCGTGCCCCGTGAGCACGATCCGGTCGGCGAGCACTTGCGCGGTGGCAAATGCGGTCGTGTCCGCCGTCTCGACCATGCCGCGCAGCGTGAGAAACGGCACGCCATGGCGTTCGCCGAAGGCCCCCGCGTGATTGTGGCCGTTGAACCACGCCACGAGGTGCGGATGACGGTCGACGATGGTGAGCACGGCGGGGGCGTTCCAAAGATTGTGCACGTTGTCCGGAAAAACCGGATGATGCGCGAGGACGATGACTTTCTTCGCGCCCGCCCGCGCCTCCCGGCAGATGCGATCGAACCAGGCGAGCTGCGCCACGCCGATACCGCCATTCCACGGCTGGGCCTGCGGCGACTTGGCCGCCGTCAGGCGCGCGAGTTCGGTTTCCGCGGCGGCGTGCTCGGCCCTGCCGGCGGCATGCGCGTAGATGCTTACGTCGTTGGTATCCAGCACGACGAAGCGAAACGCCTGATGGTCGAAAAAGCCGTGGCGCGTGGCCATGCCGAGACGTTGGGGCACGCGTGCCTTGTACTCGTCCAGCACCTCGAAATCGTGATTGCCGAGGAGTTGGTGCCAGCGGGACCGGCTCGGAGAGAGAACGGGCACGATATCGTCGAAACTCCGCCATTCGCGGTCGATCAGGTCGCCCAGATGCACGCAGAACGCGACGGCGCGGGAGTTGAAGTGTTCAACCGCGGCGGCGAGCCGTGGCAGGCCCTGCCGGTAAAAACGGGTGCCCTTCGGATCGACGTTCGCGTATTGCGCATCCGCCGCGAGCCCGATGGTGAATCCGTCTGCCGCCGCTGCCCGGGTGATTTGGGGAGCGCCGCCCATGGCCGCGAGAGTGGTGCCGAGAAAGTTGCGGCGCGTCATGAGCCCGACCATGGCGGCGGATCGTCCCCGGGCAACTCCGGGTTGCACGGCGCCTCTGCCGGCACGACTGGCGGCCCGCAGAAAGAAGCGTCGTATGTGGCGGAAAGTCTCTCCTACTGGGAGCCACACACGTCTTTTCCCAATCACGGAATGTCCCGCCTTAACTTTACGCTCGAACGAGAATCCACCGGCTCACGCGCCCGCGCGGCGCGCTTTCAGACTCTGCACGGTGAGGTTGAAACTCCGATCTTCATGCCCGTCGGCACCCAGGCGACGGTCAAGGGCCAGACGATCCACACACTCAAGGCGGCCGGCGCCCGCGTGCTCCTTGCCAACACGTTTCATCTGTTGCTGCGTCCCGGCCTGGAGGTGTTTCGAAAAATCGGGGGGATTCACCGTTTCATGAACTGGGACGGGCCCGTGCTGACCGACTCGGGCGGCTTCCAGATTTTTTCCCTGCCGGAGTCACGGCGGATGAACGAAGAGGGCGCTCGTTTTCAAAGCTACGTCGATGGCGATATGCACCTGCTCTCGCCCGAGACCAGTATCGAGATGCAACGGGCGATCGGCAGCGATATCATGATGGTGCTCGACCAGTGCATCCCTTCGACGGCGCCTTATGCGGAGGCCGAGGCGGCGATGGAGCTGACGCATCGCTGGGCGCTGCGCTCCCTCGCGGCGCGAGGCGATTCGCCGCAGGCCCTGTTCGGCATCGTGCAGGGCGCCTGTCATCCCGACCTGCGCAAAAAGAGCGCGGAGTTTTTGCGCGCGTTGCCCTTCGACGGGCTGGCGATCGGCGGCCTCGCGGTGGGGGAGACGGCGGCGGAGCGCTGTGAATTCACCGGGGTGGTCACGGCGCACCTGCCGAAAAATCTGCCACGCTATCTCATGGGCGTCGGCACGCCGCTCGACATACTCGAGGCCGTGCACCGGGGCGTCGACATGTTCGACTGCATCATTCCGTCGCAACTCGCGAAGCGCGGTACGGTGTTCACCGCGCAGGGGAAGCTGCACCTCCGGCGTTCGGTGTATAAATTTTCCGAGGAGCCGCTCGACCCGGGGTGCGACTGCCAGGCGTGCCGGGACCATTCGCGCGCCTATCTGCACCACTTGGTGAAGTCCGACGAAGTGCTTGGCTGGCATCTGCTGACGATTCACAATCTGGCGTTTTATCACCGCCTGATGCGGGCGATGCGCACGAGCATTCTGCAGGATGCGTTCGTGCCGTTCTACGAGCGCATGCGGGTGGAGCTGGCACGAACCGACGAGGAAAACCCCAGCCTGATCCCGCAGAAGGCGCGGCCGTTCAAATTTCCACGGCTCGGCGACTACGAGATCCATCAGGGACCGGGCGGATTCAGCAGCGTGCGGCAGATCAGTTCCGGCGAAGTCATGCACTCGGTCAACCGGCCGGAGGACGAGGCCAACCGGCTCTACGTCGAGCAGTCGGCGCTCGCCGGGCGGCTGGCCGTCGGCGAAACCCCGGCGACCGAACTGGTCGTTTGGGATGTGGGGCTGGGGGCGGCGACCAACGCGATGGCGGTCTTGCGCTGTCATGAGCGGTGCGTGGCGGAGCAGGGCGCCGGCGCATTGCGGACGTTGCGGCTCGTGAGTTTCGAGTGCGACCTCGATCCGCTGCGGCTGGCGGCGGGGAAGGCGGCTTATTTTCCGCACGTCCGCCACGGCGCGCCGCAGGCGATCCTGACGCACGGCCACTGGACCGACCCCTCGGGCGGGATGCGCTGGGAGCTGGTACACGGCGATTTCCTGGAGCACATGAATGCGGCCCAACCGCCGGACCTGATTTTCTACGACCCGTTTTCCTACAAGACGGATTCCGCCCTCTGGACGGCGGAAACCTTCGCGCGCATCCGGCAGGCCTGTGCGCCGAAGCCCGCCGAACTCTACACCTATTCGGCGGCGACGGCGGTTCGCGTGGCCCTGCTCAGCGCGGGTTTTCACGTTGCCGGCGGCGTCGGCACGGGGCCCAAGGTGGAGACGACGATTGCCTTCACGCGGGCCGGAGGGGCCGATGGCCACCCACGTGCGCCGCGCCTGCTGGGGGAGGAATGGCTCGCCCGCTGGCGCCGGAGCAGTTCGAAAGTCCCCGCCTTGGTACCGCCGGAAGCGCGGGCGCAGTTTGAAAAGCGAATCGAGGATCATCCGCAGTTCGCGGCGCGGTCGATGTCGGGAGCGTGAGATTCGAGCTTTGCTTCCGTTGCCATCCGCAAGAGGTGTTCGACAACCCTTGAAGCTCTCATCAACGCTGCGGGTTCGAATCCACCCCGATTTTCGCGCCGCTGGCGCCCGCTCCAGTCTTTTCTCCCATATGAACGATCCTGCCTCTACCCCGTCCCCGAAGCTCTCCCGTCGCGCGTTGTTGCAAAAGACCGGTCTGGGCCTGATCGGTGCCTCGCTCGTTGGGGCACCTTCCGCCTCGGCCGCCAGCGCCCCCAAGGGCAAGGGGAAGGCCGCCGCGGGGCCCACGGGCCCGCTTGTGCCACTCAACCGTTTCGGCCGTTCGGTGCAGGAGTATTACGTCGCCCGGGTCCGCGAGGTGGAGCGCAACGCGAAGGATCGTCGCGCGAGGATCCGCTCGAAGGCCGACGCTGAGGCCTACGTGACCGAGGTGCGCGGCAAGATTCAGTCCATCTTCGGACCCTGGCCGCAGAAGACGCCGTTGAATGCGCGCGTCACCAAGGTGACCGAGCGTGACGCCTATCGGATCGAGAACGTGATTTTCGAGAGCCGCCCCGGCTTTCCGGTGACCGCCAATCTCTACGTGCCGAAGGGGCGCGCGTTCCCGCTGCCCGGTGTCGTCGGCAGTTGCGGGCACTCCGTCAACGGCAAGGCCGGCGACACCTACCAGTCGTTCGCCCAGGGCCTCGCGCGCCAGGGCTACGTCGTGCTCATCTTCGATCCGATTGGGCAGGGCGAGCGGCTGCAGTATGTCACTGCCGAGTTGAAGCCGCGCATGGGTGTCGGCGTGGGCGAGCATTTGCACGGCGGCAACCAGCAGTTCCTGGTGGGCGAGTTTTTCGGGGCCTGGCGCGCGTGGGACGGCATCCGCGCGCTCGACTACTTGTTGACGCGGTCGGAGGTGGACCCGCGGCACGTTGGCGTCACCGGTAATTCCGGCGGCGGCACGATGACGACCTGGCTCTGCGGCGTGGAGCAGCGGTGGACGATGGCCGCGCCCAGCTGTTTCATGACGACGTTCCGCCGCAATCTGGAGAACGAGTTGCCGGCCGACACCGAGCAGTGTCCGCCGCGCGTGCTCGCGCTGGGACTCGACCACGCGGACTTCGTCGCGGCGCTGGCGCCGAAACCGGTGATCATGCTCGACCAGGAGAAGGACTATTTCGACGTGCGCGGGCTCGAGGAGAACCTGGCGAAGTTGCGGCCCATCTACCGGCTGCTCGGCGCGGAGCAGGCGATCGAGTTGTTCATCGGTCCCGACTATCACGGTTTCTCGAAGCCGGTACGCGAGGCGATGTACGGCAAGTTCAACCGGGTCACAAAAATTTCCAGCGGCCAGGCGGAGCCGGCGCTGGTGCTCGAAAAGGAAGAGGTCCTCACGTGCACGACGCGCGGCCAGGTCGCCGAGGGAAAAGCGCGCACGATTTTTTCCCACACGCGCGAGACCTCCGAGGCGTTGCGGCGCCAGCGCGGGCAGGTCGGTGGCGCGGCGTTGCGTCAGGCGGTCGTACAAACGCTCAAATTGCCCGCGCGCGAAGGCGCGCCGGACTACCGGATCCTGCGGCCCGGCGGCGCGCGCGGTTATCCGAAGCGTTATGCGGGCACCTACGCGGTGGAGACCGAGCCCAACGCCTTCGCGCTGGTTTACCGGCTGAATGACAACCCGCTGATGTCGCGTCCGCCCCGTGGTCAGAAACGCGCGCTGCTTTACGTGTCACATCATTCCGCCGACGCGGAGCTGCGCGAAGAGCCGCTGGTGGCCGAATTGATTCGCGCCGAACCCGACACGGCGGTCTTTGCCTGCGATGTGCGCGGTATCGGCGAGTCGCAGCCGAACACCACGGACGCCGGGTTTCTGAACGCGTACGGTCCGGATTATCTCTATGCGATTTACGGGCTCATGCTCGACTACCCGTATCTCGGACAGAAAACGCACGATGTGCTGCGGGTGATCGACTGGCTGAAGTCCTGCGGCCACACCGAAGTTCATCTGGTCGGCAAAGGGTGGGGCGCGCTCCCCGCGACCTTTGCCGGGCTGCTTTCGTCCGAGGTGACCCAGATCACGCTCAAGCACGCGCTCACCAGCTACAGCGATATCGCCGAAACCGAGGACTACGACTGGCCGCTGTCGGCGTTGTTGCCCGGCGTGCTGCGCACCTTCGACCTGCCGGATTGTTATCGCGCGCTGGAAGCCAAGCAGCTTCGCCAGATCGCGCCGTGGGGCGCCGCCGACGGGCGCAAGGCCTGAAGCCCCGTGTAAACGGTCGCTGCCTTTCGCGCTGCGTTGCCGCCCGTCAGGGGCAACGCAGCGCCGACCGACCTGGTCTTTTTCCGGCATGATGCCCGCTCACGACAATCCGCAGAATCAACCCGTGGGCGTTGCGCTGCCGGACTGGCGCCCGCCGGTCCGGCCGTCGCGGGGCGCGATGGTCGGGCGCTTTTGCCGCCTCGAGCCGCTCGACCCCGGGCGGCACGCCGCCGAGCTGCACACGGCCAACGCGGTCGATGCCGACGGCCGCATGTGGACTTACCTGCCTTACGGGCCCTTCGCGGATCTCGCCGCCTATCGTGCCTGGATGGAGGCGAAGTGGCTCGGCGACGATCCGCTCTTCTTTGCCATCGTGGACGCCGGCAGTGGCCGCGCCGTCGGCGTGGCCAGTTACCTGCGGATCGATCCGGCGAACGGCGCCATCGAGGTCGGTCACCTCGGCTATTCCCCGCAGTTGCAACGTACGCCGGCCGCCACCGAGGCGATGGCGCTGATGATGGCGCGGGTGTTTGCTCTGGGTTACCGCCGTTATGAATGGAAGTGCGACGCATTGAACGCGCCCTCCCGCGCGGCGGCCTTGCGGCTGGGGTTCACCTTCGAAGGCATTTTCCGCCAGGCGACGGTGGTGAAGGGCCGCAACCGCGACACCGCGTGGTATTCGATCCTCGACTCGGAATGGCCGGCGCGGCGAGCGGCTTTCGAGCGCTGGCTGGCGCCGGAGAATTTCGACGCCGCCGGCCGGCAACGGCAGCGGCTCGCGGATCTCACGCGCACATCAGAAAATCCCGGCCCTCGACGTAACCACGGGCAGTGAGTTGGCCTCGATTGTAGTCCCGCGCACCGCGGGTCGTGACGTAGCTCAGCACGAAAATGTTTCCGGGCGGGGGCAGGGCACCCTCCGCCAGCACTGGCACGCCCGTGCCGCCCAGTCCGCGCCCCGTCTTCTTTGCATCCACGTCGATATAGCCGGCGATTCGCACACCGTGGCCGGCCAGGTGCGCGGCGCGTTTCCGGGTGTGCCGGCCCGCGCCCCAGACAAAAATCTCCCGCTCGCCGGCCACGCGGGCCAACTCGCGCGCAATCCACTTCGCTTTCACTCGGAAGAACGCGTCCGGCGCATACCGCGGATCGGTGCGCGAAATCCGGTTCGGCCCGTCGTGCCACGTGAGCAGCGGTGCGGGCACCTTCGCGATCCGCACGCCCGCATCGAGCCACCGCAGCCACAACTCGTAGTCCTCCGGAAAATTCCCGGCGCGAAAAGCTCCGTGCCGCTCCACCAGCTCGCGCCGGAACAGCACGCTCGGATTTGCCACCGGTGATTCCACAAAGCGATTCAGCGCGATCGCCTCCGGAGTCACCAGCGAGTTCAACCAATCCACGTGCAGGGCGTAACCCGCCCGCGCCGCGCGATCTCCGCCGAACTCCACCAATGAACTTACGACCCCGAGCGTCGCGTCAGCATCGAGCAGCGCCACCTGCCGGGCCAGCCGCTCGGGATGCGCGACATCATCCGCATCCATCCGCGCAATCAATTCACTGCGCGTGCCTGCCAGTCCCGCATTGGCTGCGGCCGTCACGCCTGCATGGTCCTGCGTCACGATCCGCACCCGCGCATCGTCGCGGGCCCAGCGGTCGAGGATCTCCCTCGTTCCATCCGTCGAACCGTCATCCACGGCGACGAGTTCCCAGTCGGACCAAGTCTGCGCGCGAATGCTCTCCACGGCGCGCGCTACGGTGGCGGCGGCATTGAACACCGGCAGTACGACGGAAACGCGCGGCATGGTTTCACGAGCATTCGGGTTGAACCGCGAATGGACAAGCCAGCGCAGGAACCCTTCACTCGGATTGCATGAATCAAGCTGAACCCCGCCCCACTTCTGCTCTCACGCGACGCCACCTGCTCCAACAGGCCGGCCTCGGCCTGCTCGGCGCCTCGGGACTGCAATTGACGGGATCGACCGTGCTGGCGGCGGCCGCGCCCGCCAAGCAACCGCCGGGATCGCCGGCCGAATTGAAGCCGCTGCAGCGCTTCCCGCGGATGATGCAGGATTATTTCGGCCCGCGGATGGTGAGTCGGGAGAAGGCCGCGGATACGTTGATCGCCCGGATCAGCACGCGCGCGGCCGCGGAAAGTTACGTGCGCGAAACCACGGAGAAAGTGCGGCGGTGCTTCGGGCCTTTGCCGGAAAAGACGCCGCTCAACCCGCGCGTGACCGGCGTGGTCGAGCGCGACACCTACACGATCGAAAACGTCATCTTCGAAAGCCGGCCGAACTTTCCCGTCACGGGCAACCTGTACCTCCCGAAAAATCGCCGGGGCCCGACCCCGGCCGTCGTCGGGGTGTGCGGCCACTCGCAAAACGGCAAGGCGGGTGACACCTACCAGTCGTTCGCCCAGGGACTCGCGCGGCTGGGCTACATCGTGCTCATCATCGATCCGATCGGGCAGGGTGAGCGGTATCAATACGTCGACGCGGCCCTGCGGCCGGTGCAGCTCGGTAACGTTCGCGAGCACCTCTACGTGGGCAACCAGCAGTTCCTCGTGGGCGAATTCTTCGGGACGTGGCAGGCGTGGGACGGGATCCGCGCGCTCGACTACCTGCTGACGCGGCCGGAGGTGGACGGAAAACGGATCATGGCGACGGGCAATTCCGGCGGCGGCACGATCACGTCGTGGTTGTGCGCGCTGGAGCCGCGGTTCGTGGCCGCCGCGCCGAGCTGTTTCATCAACACATTCCGGCGGATGTTCGAGAGCGAACAGCCGGCCGACACCGAGCAATGCCCACCGCACACCCTGGCGCTCGGGCTCGATCACGCCGATTTTCTGGTTCCTTTCATTCCGCGGCACCTGCTGCTGCTCGGCCAGGAAAAGGATCTCTTCGACGCGCGCGGGCTCGAAGTATCCCACGGCCGGCTGCAGCACCTCTATACCCTGCTCGGCGTGAAGGAGCATGAGGCGCTGTTCATCGGGCCCGATTATCACGGCTACTCCCGCAAGAACCGGGAGGCGATGTATGGCTGGTTCAACCAACTCACCGGGGTCGCGAGCACGAACGTGGAACCTGCGCTGACCATCGAGAAGGATGAGACACTGTGGTGTACGTCGAAGGGGCAGGTGGCGCCGCTGCAGCCGGCCACCGTGCTGTCGTTCACCCGCGACGCGTCGCAGAAACTGCGCGCGCAGCGGCCGGCCCTAACGGGCGAGGCGCTGAAGCAGGCCGTGAGCGAGGCGCTGTACCTGCCCCCGCGCGTCAGTGAGGTGCCCGACTACCGGATCCTGCCGGCGGTGCCGGCCCGGCGTTACCCTAAACGCTTCGCGGCGAACTACGCGGTCGAAACCGAGCCAGGCATCCTGGCCCTGGTCTACCGCCTCGGCGATCAGTCCCTGTCCTATCGCGTCCCGCGGGGGCCGAAACGCGCGATCCTTTACGTTTCGCACCGTTCGGCCGACGCCGAGCTCCGGGACGAGCCGCTGATTCGCGAGGTGATGGCGGCCGATCCGGAGGCGGCGGTGTTCGCCTGCGATGTCCGCGGCATCGGCGAATCGGAGCCGAACACGACGAGCAAGGAATCCACCGATCCCTATGGCAGCGATTATTTCTACGCGATCTATGGCATCATGTTCGACCAGCCGTATCCGGGCCAGCGGACGTTCGATCTCCTCCGGTTGTGCGACTGGCTGAAGGCACACGGCCACGAGGAGATTCATCTGGTGGCGAAAGGTTGGGGCACGATTCCGGCCACCTTCGCCGCGCTGCTCGAGGAACGAATCACGCGCGTGACCCTCAAGCACGCGCTCTCCAGCTACAGCGATGTCGCCGAGGCGCAGGACTACGACTGGCCGCTTTCGTCGTTGGTCCCAAGCGCGTTGAAGACGTTCGATCTGCCGGATTGCTACCGCGCGCTGGCGGCGAAGCAGCTGCGGCAGATCGAAACGCGTGGCGCCAGGAGCGCGGTGGGTTGACACCCCTGTTCAGGCTGCAGTGACTGGCGCAGCAGCGGGCTGCGCCTTAACCCATTTGGCCGGCCGCGAGGAGGCCGGCTAATTTCCCCAACCCCCCAATATCACGGCTCATGAAATTCAGGATTCCCGCTGTACCGGCTTGTTCAATCTTCGCCTTCGTCCTGAGCGCCACGGGCCTCAATGCCCTACGCGCCGCCGGTAGCATCGACCCGGTCGTGCGGCCCGAAGGACAGACGCTGCAGGATATCCGCCTCGCGCCGCCGAAGGATTTGGATGGTTACTTCCCGTTCGTCGTGCCCGAGTCGCGGGAAGCGTGGGCCAGCCGGGCGGAAGAACTGCGCCGGCGGATCCTGGTCGCAACCGGCCTCTGGCCGATGCCCCCCAAGACGCCGCTCAACGCGGTGATTCACGGCAAAGTCGAGCGCGAGGGTTTCACCGTCGAGAAGGTGTATTTTGAAGCGGTGCCCGGTTATTACGTCACCGGCATGCTGTTTCGGCCGACCGGGCGGCCGGGTCCGTTTCCCGGCGTGCTCTGCCCGCACGGGCATGGCGGACGTTTGCAGGACGTGGGCGTCGACGGGATCCGGAAGCAGATCGTGCTCGGCGAGGAACGCTTTGAGGCGTCGGGTCGTTTTCCGAAGCTGGCCCTGTGTGCGCAACTCGCCCGCATGGGCTGCGTGTCCTTCATTTACGACATGATCGGCTATGCCGACAACACGCAGCTTTCGTTCGAGCTGGCGCATCGTTACGCCAAGCCGCGACCGGAAATGGAGGTCCCGAAGAACTGGGGATTCTTCAGCGCGCAGGCGGAGATGCGGGTGCAGTCGATCATGAGCCTGCAAACGTGGATCTCGATTCGGGCACTGGACTTCCTCGAGCGACTGCCCGACGTGGATCCCACGCGGCTGGGCGTGACCGGGGGCAGCGGCGGGGGCACGCAGACCATTCTGCTTTCCGCGATCGATCCGCGCCCGGTGGTCACCTTTGCCCAAGGCATGGTCTCGACCGCGATGCAGGGCGGCTGCACTTGTGAGAACACGAGCTTGCTGCGGATTGGCACGGGCAACGTGGAACTCACCGCGCTCTTCGCTCCGCGTCCCCAGGCGATGACCACCGCCAACGATTGGACCAGGGATATGATGACGCACGGCTTCCCCGAACTGCAGCAGCTCTATAAAATGCTCGGGGCGCCGGCCAACGTCGAGTGCACGCCGCAGCCGCAGTTTCCCCACAATTACAACTATGTCACCCGGGCCCGAATGTATTCCTTCTTCAACAAGCATCTGAAGTTGGGATTGAAGGACCCGATTGTGGAGGGAGATTGGGAACTGCTCGGGGAACATCCCAATGGCGACCGGGGCACTGCACCCCCGAGCCTGAGTGTCTGGAACGAGGCGCATCCCGCGCCGAAGGAGCGGGGCGATGCCTATGAACGCAAGTTGCTCGCCGAATTGTCCGCCCAGTCCGACAGCCAGATCAAGGCGCTGTGGCCGAAGGACACCCGCTCGCTCGCCGGCTATCGCGATGTGGTGGGCGCGGCGGTGGAAACGCTCCTCGGCCGCACCCTTGCGTCCGTCGGACCGGTCAAGGCCACCGCGCTCAGCCGGATCGAGCAGGGCGGTTATCGAATTTTCACCGACGTGATTACGGTGCCGGCGCATGGCGAGCAACTGCCGGTCGTCTCGGTGCGCCCACTGGCGCCGAAATGGAATGGCCGCGTGGTGGTGTGGCTCACCGGGCAGGGCAAGAGGGGGATTTTTGCCGCCGACGGCACGCCGATCCCGGAGGTCCGCCGGCTCGTCGAGCAGGGCAATGCCGTGGTCTCGGCCGATCTGTTTGCCCAGGGAGAGTTCCTCCGCGGCGGTTTGGCGGCGGACAAAAACCGGGTCGTTGCCAATCCCCGTCAATTTGCCGGATTCACCTACACCTACAATGACTCGCTGTTCGCGCAGCGGGCGCACGATGTGTTGTCGATAATCCAGTGGGTGCGCACGGAGGAGCGCGGCCTCAAGCAAACCGTGCTCGTCGGCGTCGGCGGGATCGGCCCGGTCGTGGCGGCCGCGGGAGCTGTGTCGGGCGATGCGGTCGATGGCCTGGCAGTCGACGTGGCGGGATTCCGCTTCACACAGCTCAACGACTACCGCGACGCCAATTTCATCAACGGAATCGTGAAGTACGGCGACGTGCCGGCGTTGCTGGCCCTCAATGCCCCGAAAAAACTGCTGGTCATCGGCGACCACGACGAGCAGGCGCCGGTGACGCATGCCGCGTATGCCGCGTCCGGTGGCAAGGTCACGTGGAAGCCGGGCACCGAGCGTGCCAATCCGGCGATCGTCGACTGGTTGACGGACTACAAGTAGCCGGCGCCGCCCGTCGTTGGCTGGAATTGAGTCGCGACGGGCGGGATGCCGACCTATCCGGTGAGGGATGAAATCACCCCTCTTCATTGCCGCCGTCGTGGCGGCTTTCGCCGGTGCGAGCGTCGTTGACGCCGCGACGGTCCTGGTCACGGGTTCCAATCGCGGTTTGGGCTACGAGTTCGTCCGGCAATACGCGGCGCAGGGTTGGACGGTGATCGCCACCACGCGCAATCCGGAGAGCGCCCCGGAGCTCAAGGAGCTGGCGGCGAAGAACAAGAATATCGTGATCGAGAAACTCGACGTCCTCGATCTGCCGGGCATCAAGGCGCTCGCGGCGAAATACCAGGGGCAGGCGATCGACGTGCTGCTCAACAACGCGGGCGTCTTCGGCGATATTCCCGGCCAGACGTTCGGCAGCCTGGACTACGCCAATTTCCAGCAGGTCATGAGCGTGAATGTGTACGGGCCGCTGGCCGTTTCGGAGGCGTTTCGCGAAAACGTGATCCGGAGCGAACAGAAGAAGATCGTCGCGATCACCAGCGGCTCCGGGACGCTGAGCCGGGGCGGCGGCGGTGGCCGGAATCCCTTTTACCGGGCCAGCAAGGCGGCTTTGAACATGGCCATGATCACCCTCGCGGCGGACCTGAAGAGCCGTGGCGTGGCGGTTGGTCTCATCAACCCGGGTGCAACCGAAACGGATATGCTCCGGCAGGCGATGGGACGGGAGAAAGCGTCGAAAGCTTTCCGCCCCCAGGACAGTGTGGCGGGCATGATCAAGGTGATCGCCGGCCTGACGCAGGCCAACAGCGACAAGCCGTTCAACCACGACGGCACCGTGCTGCCCTGGTGAATCTGCGGGAACGGGAGGGAAGGCCCGGCCGGCGTGTGTCGGCTTCCAGCTCGACATCCGGGACGGTTGCGCCGCGATGGTGCTTTATGCGCTGCTGGCTTTTTGCTCCGTCGATTCGAGTCATGGTCCGCGGGTGCGCTTGCATTACGCTGCTGACATCGGGATTTTCCGCCGAGGTGCCGGTGGCCGGCCGGCCGCTGCCGGCGTGGGAGCGGGGCCAGTTGGACATTCATCAGATCAACACCGGCACCGGTGACGCTGCGCTCTTCATCCTGCCCGATGGCACGACGTTTCTCCTGGATGCCGGGGCGGTCGATCGCAGCAAGGAACGCCCGCCGCAGTACGATGCCCCGCAACGTCCGGACACCGCGCTGCGGCCGGGCCAGTCGATCGCGGGTTACATCCGTGGGGTGCATCCCGACGGCGCGCGCGGAGAACTCGATTACGCGGCGCTGACACATTTTCACGAGGATCACATGGGGTCGGTGAAGCCGGATTCACCGCGCTCCGCCGCGGGAGCGTATCAGCTGGCGGGCATCACCGATGTGGCCGAGCAGATCAAGATCCGCACGCTGCTCGACCGCGGCTGGCCGGGGTACGATTTTCCCGCGCCGTCAGGTGGCGTGCTGATGCAGAATTACCGGGCGTTTCTGAAATGGCAGAGGGAGCACCGCGGCTTGAAAGTGGAGCGATTCGAAGCCGGGCGGGCCGACCAAATTGGGCTGCGCCGGAGTTCGCAGGCATTTCCCAACTTCGAAATCCGCAATATCGCGGCGAATGGTTATGTGTGGACCGGCGCGGGCACCGTCACGCGCAACCGTTATCCGGCCGGCGTGGTGCCGGTGGAGAACAACTGCAGCCTCGCCTTCCGCCTGACGTACGGGGCCTTCGCGTACTTCAACGGCGGTGACATGGCCGGATTCCTCGCGGCGAATGCACCGGCCTGGGCCGAGATGGAATCCGCCGTCGCCTGGGTGACCGGACCGGTGGACGTGCATGCGCTGAATCACCACGGCACGCAGGACGCGGCGAACGCGTTTTTCCTCAGCGTCCTCCAGCCGCGCGTGCACATCCTGTCGACGTATGCGGCGAGCCAGCCGTCGCCCGACGTGATGCGGCGCATGCTCTCGGAGCGGATCTACCCGGGGCCGCGCGATATTTTCATGACCAACAGCGAATGGCCGGGTCGGCGGACGCACCTGGTGAAATTGTTTGGCGAGGCCGAGACGGTGTGGCTGCTGGAGAAGATCGCGCAGACCACGGCGCGCCGGGGCCATGTGCTGGTACGGGTCGACTCGGGCGGCGCGGCCTATCGCGTGATCGTGCTCGACGACAGCCGGCCCGACGGAAACGTGCTCTCGGTCCATGGTCCCTACGCGTCGCGGGGCGTGGCGAAGTAGTCCGCAGAAAAGCTCCGAATCGTCGGCCTGATCCCGGTCGCCAACGGCCGGCGATTCAATCTCGACGGCCTCGGGCGGTGTTGGCCAACCTGCCCGGACTATGAACCCCCGCCCCGCCTTCACTGCCCGCCCGTTCGTTCTCCACGAGGCTAATTATCGCCAGACGATGGACCTCAAACCCAACGTCGCCGTCCTGCCGTGGGGCGCGACGGAAGCGCACAACTATCATCTGCCCCATGGCTGCGACGTAACCGAGGCGAACGGGCTCGGCGAACTTGCCGTCGAAAGAGCCAACGGCCGGGGGGCGCGCTGCATTCTGCTCCCGTGCGTGCCCTTCGGCATCGATCACTCGCAGGCGAATTCGCCGCAGATCGCCACGATCACGATGCGGGCCTCGACCCAACAAGCCGTGCTCTTTGATGTCGCCGAGAGCCTGGTGCGGCAGGGCATAAACCGTCTGGTGGTGCTGAATTTCCACGGCGGAAACGAATTTCGTTCGATGATCCGCGATATCATGTTCGATTTGCCCATTTTTATTGTGCAGGTGAACGGTTATCAAACGGCCGACTGGACTCCCTTCCTCGACGACAAGGGCGGCGATCACGCGAACGAATTCGAGACCAGTCTGATGCTGCACCTGGTGCCCGACTGGGTCGCGCCGCTGGATACTGCCGGCGAGGGAATTGCGACGCCGAGCAAGCTGCCCGCCGTGTCGACCACGCCGGGAGTCTGGGTGGTCCGCGACTGGCCGGCGTTCACGCAGGACACCGGGGTCGGCAGCCCCAAGAAAGCCACGGCCGAGAAGGGCCGGCAAATTTTGGATGCGCTCGCCAATGCGTTCGTGCCGGTGCTCGTCGAGCTTTCGCAGGCCAAGGAAGGCGACTTCCCCTTCATCATCTGCAAGCGTCGCCCGGCCTAACCCGATCGAAATCCCGACCGGCTGCACCTCGATGCGTCAGGGCAGGGCGAAGGCCACGTAGGCCCCGCGGATGGGAACCTGCGTGGCCGGCGTGAGCCCGACCTGGGCGGACGCGCAGTAGACGAGGTATTGTTTGCCGGCGACCTCGTAGACGGCGGGCATGCCCTCGATCGCGGTCTCGATCTCGTGCTCCCAAAGGAGCGTGCCGTTCTCGATGTCGAAGGCGCGGACCTTCTTGTCGCGCGTGCCGGTGAAGATGAGGCCGGTCGCGGTGACGATCGGGCCCACCTTGGGATAGTGCGTGCCGGTATTCTTAATGCCTTTTGCGGCCAGCTCGGGCACTTCGCCGAGCGGGATCTTCCATTTGATGGTGCCGGCGTTGAGATCGTAAACGGTGAGGGAGGTCCACGGCGGCTTGATCGCGGCGAGTCCATCCGAGGCGATCATGAAACCGAAACCACTTTCGTAGCGCGTGGCGGCCGAGGTTTCGGCGGGTTGCTTTTCCTCGAGCTTCAGGAGGCTCGGCAGATCCTTCGAGACCACGACCAGCGTACCGTGCGCCGGGTCGACCGCGGCGCCGCCCCAGTTGGCCCCGCCATTGTTGCCCGGCATCTGGATCGTGCCCTGGCGTGCCGGCGGCGTGAACGGGCCTTCATTTCGGGCGGCCAGGATGGCAGCGCGAAATTGGGCGCGGTCGGCCTCGCTGAGGAAGGGGCTCAGATCGTCGACGGTGAACGTGAGGCGGGCGAACGGCGGCGGGTTCGTCGGGAAAGGCTGGGTGGGCGACGTTTTCTCGTTGGGCATGTCCGAGGCCGGCACGGGCCGCTCCTCGATGGGCCAGATGGGCCGGCCCGTCTCGCGCTCGAACACCCATACATAGCCCTGCTTGCTGACCTGCGCCACGACGTCGACCGCTTTGCCGTCGCGCTGGATCGTGAGGAGTTTCGGCGCCGTTGGGTTGTCGTAGTCCCAGATGTCATGGTGCACCATCTGGTAGTGCCAGAGGCGCCGGCCGGTGCGCACGTCGAGGGCGAGGAGGCAGTCGGAGTAGAGATTGGAGCCGACGCGGTCCGCGCCATAAAAGTTGTATTTCGCGCTGGCGGTGGGCGCAAAGAGGATGCCGCGCTTTTCATCCACGGTCAGCTCCGACCAGACGTTGGCCCCGCCGACGTTCTGACGGGCATCCTTGGGCCAGGTCTCGGCGCCGGGTTCGCCGGGGCGGGGAATGGTGCGGAACGTCCACACTAGCTTGCCCGTGAGCGCATGGAAGGCGCGGATGTCGCCCGGAGCGGAGCCGTAGCCCTGGTTGGTGGCGGAGCCGAGGATCACGAGATCCTCGAAGACACGGCCGGGCGACAGGGATTGGACCAGGGCGAAGGTCTTGGGATCGCGGTCGAGGCCCTGCTTCAAGTCGACGCTGCCGCCGTCGCCGAATGTGGTCACGAGTTTGCCCGTGCGGGCATCGAGGGCGCGGAGCGCGTGGTTGCTGGCGAAGAGCAGGTGCCGGTGGATGCGGTCCTTCGATTCCCAATAGTTGATGCCACGGGTGGTGATCACGGTCGTGTCCGCGGGCTGTTGATACGTCCAGATCTCGCGACCGGTCACGGCGTCGAGGGCGACGATGCTGCTGCCCTTGCCCATGACGTACATGACGCCGTCGACGACGACGGGATTGAAGAAGTAGCGTTTGTCCTCGCCGATGGGATAGGTCCAGGCGACCTGCAGCCGGGCCACGTTGGCGCGGGTGATCTGGGTCAGCGTGGTGAACTGCGAGGAATCCGGCCCGCCGCCGAAGTCGCGCCAGTTGGAATGGGAACCCGCGGCGAAGGCCGTCGCGGCGGAGAAAAAGAGCGCGGAGCGCAGGAGGGGCGGGAGGCGTTTCACGCCCTAATTGCGGCGAACCGGACCCGGCGGGTCAAACCTTGCCCGGCTGAGAACACCTTACTTCTTCGCTGGCTTCGCCCACAGGTCGACCACCGGCAGCGCTGCAAATCCCCGCCACTGCGCCTCGCATTGTTCTTGCGACGCCACCCCGTCGTGAACCCACAGCGCGTAGCGCACTCGCAGCTTTTTGTTCTCCGTGACCTCCACCGGGGAATCCAGGCTCAGGCAGCAGCCCATCCAGCCGTCGTTGCGCACGTGAAACGCCGTCGGGTGGTGCGGATTGATCGGGTGGCTCATCAACGTGATGCCGGCCAGGCCGGCCGGGTCGTTTGTGATCCGCCCGCTGTAGTCGCACCAGCGTGCCGGCTTCCGGAAAACCTGCTCCTCGTTGACCTGCCCCTCGGAATTCAGGATGCGCCCGCCGCCATCGTGCACGCCGATGCTGCGCGCCATCCGCACCGCCACCAAACCGAAGCTCGTGGCTCCGAAGGTCGCGGTCCTGCCTTTCGGCGGTGAAAATTCCAGATCGATGACCATGAGCCAGCTCTTCGCACCGTCGAGCGGACGGATCTCCGTGCGTCGCACCTCGACGAGTTGCACGCTCTGGTTCTCTTCGCTGATCCATTGATTGACGGTCCGCATCGCGGCGAATTCATCCGTGTCCTCATAGCCCTCGCGTGAAACCTCCACGTTCACGATGCGGCCGCGCCGCTTGGCGGCATCGGTCCAGAAATCGAGATCGTTCACGAGGCTGTGGCCGATCCACACGCTGTTGTGATGCGAGTGCGTCAGCGGGTCATGCGGATGTCCCATCCGGGTGAGACTCGCGTCGCGCGAACTGCGGATCGGATACCAGAACGGCCGCAAGTCCTGCGGGTCGAAGTGCAGCGCCGTCAGCTCCCGCCCGTCGAGTTGAAACGAAGTGACATGGTGCGGCAGCGGCACGGCTTGGACGCGTGGCACCGGTTTCGGCGAAGGCAGCTGCGCCGCACCAACGGCGGCGAAGCTCAAATGGAGCGCCAGGATGCGAATGACCCTCGCGGCGCTCGACCGTGCCGTTCGCCGCAACCGCGCAGCGGGAGGCGCGGATGGCTAGTCGTGGGCGGCGCCAGCCTTCACGGTTTCGATCCCGGGGCCCGCGATTCGTGCCGCAACGCCCGGCCGGCCCGCGCGGCAGTCGGCGTGCCCCGGTCGAGCGCGACCTGGCCGTTGACGAGCACAGTGTCGATTCCCTCGGGGTACTGAAACGGCGACTCGTAGGTCGCGCGATCGATGACCCGCTGCTCGTTGAAAATCGTCACGTCGGCAAACGCGCCCGCCCGCAGCGTCCCGCGGTCGCGCAGGCCCAGCTTGGCGGCGTTGAGCGAGGTCATCTTGCGCACCGCATCTTCGAGCCGGAGCAGGCTGCGCTCGCGCGCATAGACGCCCAGCACGCGCGGGAACGTGCCGAAATTGCGCGGGTGCGGGTTACCGCGCCGCAGCAGACCCTCGGTCGCGAACGCCGAACCGTCCGACCCGATCGAGGTCCATGGCTGGACGAGCGCAAGGTTCATGTCCGCCTCGGTGTGATGGGCGTAGACCGTACCGACCGAACCGTGTTGTTCGAGCAGCAGGTCGAAGAGGAGGTCGAGGGGATCGGGCGCCGGGGTCCGACCCTGGCTTTTCATCGCGATCACCTTGTCCATGGTCATGCCCTTGTAGGTGTTGTTTGCGCTGATGAGCATCCGCGTCCAATCGCCGCCGACGGCCGTGTAGTGATTGTACCAGCCCGGGACCCCGTGCTGGATGTCGCGCTTGAGCCGCACGCGTTGCTGCGGATCCCGCAACCGCTCGAGGAGCATCGCCCGGCCGCCCTCGTGCGCCCACGGCGGAATGATGCTGACGAGGTCGTTGTTGCCCCGGGTGTAGGGGTAGACGTTCGCCTGCACGTTTACGCCGCGCCGCCGCGCCTCCTCGATCAGCGCGAGGACTTCCTTCATCCGCCCCCAGAGTTTCTCGTCGGCGATTTTCAGGTGGATGATGTCCACCGGCAGGCCGGCATCTTCTCCCACCCGAATCGCCTCCTTGATCGCGTCGAACAGCCCCAGGCCCTCATCCCGGATGTGCGACGAATAAATGCCCCCGTGCGCCGCCACGACCCTGGCCAGCTCAATCAAGTCCTCCGTCGTCGCGAGGGAACTGGGCGGCATCATGAGCGCCGTGGAAAGCCCGAAGGCACCGTCGCGCATCGCCTCCGCCACGAGTTGCCGCATCTGTTCCAACTCGCCCGCGGACGGCCGGGCAAAGGAGGAGCCCATCACGCAACTCCAGATCTGTCCCTGGCCGACGTACGAGGCGACATTCACCGCGACTCCGGTGCGCTCGATGGCGGCGAAATAGTCGCGCAGCGCCCGAATCTCGATCGTGGTGTCCTGGACCACCACCTTGTGCGGCGGCAATTTTTCCTGGTAGGGACCCGCGGAAACGGATTCGCCCAGGATTTCAGTGGTGACGCCCTGGCGGATTTTGCTCGGGGCGCCGCCGTCCTCGAGCAGCAGCCAGTCGGAGTGCGAATGGATGTCGATGAAGCCCGGCGCGACCACGAGGCCGGCGGCGTCGATCACGCGTTTGGCGTCACCGGTCACGGCGCCCAGCTGGACGATCCGGTCACCCTTGATCGCGACGTCGCCGCGAAACCACGGATTGCCGGTGCCATCCACGATCCGGCCACCGCGGATGATGACGTCGTAGGCGGGTTCGGCGGCACCAGGGAGGTTCAACGCGAGCAGTGCCAGCGGGCACCACAGCAGGCGGGGCAGGAACGGTTTCATGGGGTGATCGAGCGTGGGCCGAAATCCGCGTTGTCGGCAAGGCGGGCGTTGCCGGGGTTTATCGGACGCGTTGCCGGGTAGGACTGGGATCAATCAGGATCCGGCTTCCGATTGCGGCCCGGAGGCGAAAATCATTGCAGAATATCGAAGATATTTTATCCCGCTAGGCCACGCGAGACTGTCGGACGACAAACCCGCAATGCTCTCAAGAACCCCATGACCATCATGAAAAACAAATTAGCCGTTAGCCTGTTGAGCCTGATCCTCGCTCTGGCCTTCGCACCGAACCAAGCCGTCCGCGCGGCCGACGGCCCTTCGGCCGGCGCCGCCGCCCAGTCAACCGGCACGGTGACCGGCCGGGTGCAAAACGTGGTTACGGGAAAATATCTTCACAACGCGCGTGTCACGCTCAAGGGATCGGAGACCGTCGTCTACACCGACGAATTTGGCACTTACCGGTTGGTCAATGTCCGAAGCGGACCGGCCACCCTTGATGTATTCTACACCGATCTGGATACCCAATCGATCGCGGTTGCAGTCCCGGCCGGGGGGAGTGTCGAACGAAACGTGGATCTGACCAGCAAGGCCCGTTATGGGGACAAACAGAACGTCGTAAAGCTGGACAACTACGTCGTCTCGTCCGACCGCGAAGCCGATGGCAAATCGACGGCCATCAACGAGCAAAGGTTCGCGCCGAATATCAAGAACGTCCTTTCATCCGATTCGTTCGGCGATGTGCTGGGCGGCAATGTGGGTGAGTTCCTGAAATTCATCCCCGGCCTGACCACGGAGTACAGTCAGGTGGAGATTGTTGGCATCTCGGTGCGTGGCCTGGGCAACGACAAGACGGCCTTTACCGCGGATGGCGCTTCGGTCGTATCCGCCGCCGGCGGCGCGGCGACGCGGACATTCAACATGAACGTGATGTCGCTGAACAATATCTCCCGCGTCGAGGTGACCAAGGTGCCGACGCCCTCCAGTCCGGCCGACTCCATGGGCGGTTCGGTGAACATGATCAGCAAGAGCGCGTTCGAGCGTACGCGGGCCCAGTTTAACTTCGGCGTCAATCTGGTGGCCAATAGCGAGAATCTGACGTTCGCGAAAACCCCCCATTCCAACGGCGACCACGACACGCGAAAAATTCTCCCCGGTTTTGATTTCGATTACACCCAGCCCATCGGCAAGAATTTTGGCATCACCCTCACCGGGTTTCAGAGCGACAAGTACAACGAGCAGCATCTGACGACGATGCTCTATAACTCCACGGGCACCTCCACGGGGGCGTCGTTCAGCAAGCCCTTTCTGCAGCAGCATACCCTGCAGGACGGGCCGCGCAGTCAGCGGCGGACGGCGTTCAGCTTCAAGGCGGACTGGCGCGTCACGCCGAATTCCGTGCTCTCTTTCGGGGCACAGACGAACCGGTATAACACCTACATTGGCACCCAGAGCTGGGCCATGAATGCGGGCACCGTCGGCACTTCGACGATCACGGGGGGCGGGCCGCTCACCTACGGCGATAATTTTACCAACGGGGCGACCGGCCGCGGTGCGGTGACGCTTTCCGGGAGCGGACAGACTTTCCAAGGCGATACGAACGTGGCGAACTTCAGTTACCGATTCGATGACGGCCATTGGCGGATTGAGACGGGGGCGAATATGTCGACCTCCACCCGCTCGCGTCCCAACCCGGGATTTTACAACGGTCTGAGCTCAGTGATGCGTACGCCGGTGCGCGTTGCCTTTGCCAACAGCAGTCCCGACAAGCCGGGCAGTACAGCCGTGTATGACAATAGCAACCAAGCGGTGAACATCTATGATATCAAAAACTACCAGCTAAACTCGGCCTCGGTGGCGCCGTATGACAATGCGTCGAACCTCAAATCCGCCAATTTGAACGTCAAACGCCGGCTGGATATTTTCGCTTTTCCCTTCGCCGTGCAGGTGGGCGGAATTCAGAGCCGGATGTCGGTTGATACCCGATTGGGGTCCGGCACCTACAGCTACAATGGGCCGGACGGCAATCCGGCGACCCCGGACAGCCCGGAACCCTTCCTCATGCAGGTCTATAAGAACCAGGATTCGTTCTACGGGTTCAAGAACGTGCCATGGACTTCCGTCAATCGGGCGTTCGTCGCCAATCAGGCCAATCCGCAATTGTTCACGCAGACGCCGGCGCAGGTGGTCGCGGAGGAAGCCTACCGCCTGACCAATTCCGAATATATCGAGGAGAAGATTCTGGCCTATTATGTACAGGCGGAGGCGCGGTTCCTGAATGGCCGGTTGAACGTGCTGACCGGAGTGCGCTTTGAAAAGACCACCGACAACGGAGAAGGCTCCCTGTTCGATGGCGACGCCGTTTGGGTCCGCAATAGCAACGGGTCGTTCGCGCACAACGCCGCGGGCGCCCGCGTCCGCAAGACCGAGGCGGGTGCGGTGGGTTCGATCGAGGAGTTGCGCCTGACCCGCAAGGAGCGCGCGTTCAAAAACGAGCGGTCCTACGATGGATACTTTCCGAGCCTGCACCTCACCTACAACATCAAGGAGAACTTCCAGGCCCGATTGGCCTACGCCAAGACCTACGGGCGGCCCAATTTCACGGACATCATCCCCAACGCCACGTTCAGCGAGAAGGATCTGACCGACGCCGATCTCAACAATCCCGACGTGGTGCGTGGTACGGTAACCATCCGGAACACGGGCCTGAAGCCCTGGACGGCGGATAACTATGACTTTTCGCTCGAATATTACACGGAGAACGGGGGCATTTTGAGCGGCGGGGTCTTCCTGAAGGAAATCCAGGACTTCTTTGGCACGGCGGTAAAGCTGGCCACGGCGGCGGACCTGCAGGCGATCGGGCTGGATCCAAGATATGTGGGCTGGAACCTGTCCACGAAGTTCAACGCGGGAAGCGCGCGTGTGCGTGGAGTGGAATTTAACTTCCGGCAGTCCCTCCGGGGTCTCGGCGCCTGGGGAAACTATTTCAGTGTTTTCGCCAATGCCACGAAACTTGATCTCTCGGGGCAGAGCCAGGCTGATTTCACGAGCTTCATTCGGGAGAGCGCCAACTGGGGCGTTTCGTTCAGCCGGAAGCAGATTTCGCTGATTGCGAAATGGAATTACCGGGGCTTGGACAAGCGCGGGGCGCAGCCGGCGTATGGACCCGATGCCTACCAATACTTCGCCGGGCGCTCCCAACTGGATCTGAACGGAGCCTATCAAATCAACAAGAAGTTCTCCGTTAACCTGAGCGTCAGCAATGCCTTGAACGTCCCCGCGACCCTCCTGAACTACGGATCGGAGACTCCGGGCTATGCCCGGCAAAACCGCGAGGAAGAGTTCGGGATCGCGCTGGCGGTGGGGCTCAAGGGCAGCTTCTAACGCTTTTCCGGGAGGCCGCTGCGAGTTCGCGGGAGACTTGGTCCTATCATGGTGCGGGGGGTGGCGCGGATACCGCCACCTGTTCCGCCCGTCCTATCGGTGGTCGCAAGCGGCCGACGGGAGGCGGGTGCTCCCGGACCTCTGGGTGGTCGGATTGTCGCGAAGCCTTTGGGCGAATGGGGGTGGCGTGTTTTCATGCCAGCAGGATCGCGCTTTCGGACTCTTTGGCCCGACTTCAGCCGCGTGACCGAGCGTCAAACGAGGCCGAACTCCTGCGAACGAAATTCCGCGCTCGTCAGCGCGGCTCGGACCGTTCCATCATCTTCCTTTTACCCATGGAAAACGCGCTTTCCTCCGCCGTCCTGCAACGCCTCGAGGCGTTGCTGCCGGCGAATCGTTTCATGCGCGGAGCGGCCCAGCTGGCGGCGTATGAGAGCGACGCGTTGACCGCGTTCCGGACCGTGCCGCTGGCGATCGTGGTGCCGGAGACGCAGGAGGAAGTGATCGCGCTCGTGCGGTTTTGCCACGCCGAGAACCTCCCGTTTGTCGCGCGCGGCAGCGGCACAAGTTTGTCGGGTGGTTCGCTGCCGGTCGAAGGCGGCATCGTAATCGCGCTGAACCGGCTGAACCGGATCCTCCGGCTCGATCCGGCGCAACGGATTGCGGTCGTGGAGCCGGGGGTGATCAATCTCGCGGTCACCGCGGCGGCGGCGCCTTTTGGTCTGCATTTCGCGCCGGATCCCTCCAGCCAGCAAATCTGCACGATCGGTGGCAACGTGGCGTTCAACTCCGGCGGCGCGCATTGCCTGAAATACGGCATGACCTCGAATCATGTGCTCGGCCTCAAGGCGGTGCTCGCGACGGGCGAGGTGGTGACCTTCGGCAGCGAGAGCCGCGAGCAGATCGGGCCGGACTGGACGGGGCTGTTTGTGGGAAACGAGGGCCTTTTCGGAATCGCGCTGGAGGTCACACTGCAATTGCTCCCGCGGGCCGAGACCTTTCACACGGTGCTCGCGGGTTACCTCACCCTGGAGCAGGCGGGCGACGCCGTCGCGGCGGTGGTGGCCAGCGGTCTTTTGCCGGGCGCGATCGAGATCATGGAAAAACTCGCGCTCGAGGCGGCGGTGGCCGCCGTGCACGCGGAGTATCCGCCGGGTTGCGAGGCGGTGTTGATCGTCGAACTCGAGGGGCCGCGTGAAGTCGTCGCGGTGGACCGGGAACGGCTGGCGCAGCTTCTCGCGCAGAGTGGGCCGGTCGAGGTGCGGGTGGCGCGCGATGCGGCCGAACGCGCGGCGATCTGGAAGGGCCGGAAGAGTGCCTTCAGCGCGGTCGGCCGGCTGTCGCCGGACTTCATCGTGCAGGATGGCGTGGTCCCCCGGCGCAAGCTCGGCGAGGCCCTGCGAAAAATCAGCGAGTGGTCGCGCGAGATGGGCATCCGTTGCGCCAATGTCTTTCATGCCGGGGACGGGAATTTGCACCCGCTGATCCTTTACGACGGGCGCGAGCCCGGCGCCTTGCAACGCGCCGAGGAACTCGCGGGAAAAATTTTGAGGATGTGCGTGGAAATGGGCGGCTCAATCACGGGCGAACACGGCGTGGGTGTGGAGAAGCGTGATTACCTGCCGGACATGTTCTCGCCGGAAGAAATCGCCTGCCTGAAACGCGTGCGCGGCGCCTTCGATCCCAAGGGTATTTCCAACCCGGGAAAAATGTTTCCGGTCGCGGGGGCGCCGGCGCTGGTGCAGTCCGGGCTGCATCCGTTGGAGAAGGCGGGCGTGATTTTCCGGGAATGAACGGGTCTTTCGCAACGGACAAACGACCATGACGAGCCAGCCGACGCTTAAGCCGACCACGCCCGCTGAAATGGCCGATGCGGTGCGCTCGATGCCCCACGTGATTCCCGTCGGGGCGGGCACGAAGCCGCGGCTCGCCCAGGTGGCGGACCGTTACGTGCGGCTCTCGACGGCGGGCCTGAATGGGATCGTCGAATACGAGCCGAGCGAATTCACCTTCACGGCGTGGGCGGGCACGCCGGTGCGCGAGATCGTGGCGGCGCTGGCGGAGCGGGGGCAGTACCTGCCCTTCGATCCGATGCTGGCGGCGGCCGGCAGTACGCTGGGTGGAACGGTGGCGGCCGGCTTGAGCGGGCCCGGCCGGTTTCGGTTTGGCGTGCTGCGCGATTTCATCCTCGGCGTGCAGTTCGTCGACGGCGAGGGCCGGCTGCTGCGCATGGGCGGCAAGGTCGTGAAGAACGCGGCGGGATTCGACCTGCCGAAATTCTTCGTGGGCAGCGCGGGACGCTTTGGCGTGCTGACCGAGCTCACGTTCAAGGTGTTTCCCCGGCCGGCCGCGACCCGCACGCTCCGGCTCGAGGCGAAGGATGCCGCGGCGAAGGCCTGCATTCTGACCGAGGCCGCAAACACGCGGTGGGAACTGGATGCGCTCGAGGCCGCCGTGGAGGACAGTTCGATTTTCGCGCGCGTGGGCGGTCCGCCAGCCGCGCTCGACGCGCTCGTGGCCGAGATCCTGGCGCGCTGGCCGGGCGCGGCGCTGGCGCCCGAAGCCGCTGATGATTTCTGGCAGGGCCTCGGCGAATTCCGCTGGGCGCATGCCGGCGGCACGCTGGCGAAGGTGGCGCTGACGGCGGCACAGGTGCCAGACTTCATGGCCCAGGTCCGCGCCCAAATCGGTGCCCGGGGCTGGGTCAGCGCGGGCGGAAATGTCGGTTACATCTCGATCCCGGCGGCCGCGACACTGCCGGCGTTGAGCTGGCCCGGGATGACCTTGCGCGGCGCCGCGCCATTGTGGCCCGGAATCCAACCGCGGTTCGAGGTGATGCGCGCGGTGAAGGCGGCGCTCGACCCGCATCAACGCTTTCCCCATCTCGACGAATCGTAGTAACCGGCGCCGGCGAACGCGGCCTCGGCCGCGTGTCGGTGCTGGTGGCGACACCCACCCATGCTTCACACGATCAAACCGGAAGAACACGGACCGCTTGGCGAACCGATGGCGCACGCCGTGCAGACCTGCGTCCACTGCGGCTTTTGCCTGTCGGCGTGCCCGACCTATCAGGAGTTTGGCCAGGAGATGGATTCGCCGCGCGGCCGGATCGTGCTGATGAAGCAGGTGCTCGAAGGCTCGCTGCCGGCGAGCGCGGCCCAGGTGCACATCGACCGGTGTCTCGGTTGTCTCGCCTGCGAGCCGGCTTGTCCGAGCGGGGTGCCGTATCGCGATTTGATCAGTCCGTATCGTGCGCTTGTCCAAGAGCAGGCCGTACGCACGCCCGGCGAACGGCTGCGGCGCTGGCTGGCGGCGCAAACGATTCCGTATCCGTCCCGGTTCCGGCTCGCGTTGGTGGGAGCGAAGATCGGGCGCCTTTTCCGCGTCTTTGTGCCCGGGGTGTTGCGGCCGATGTTGGAGCTGGCGCCCGCGCACGTGCCCGCCGCGGTGCAGCTGGCGCGGGTCACTCCGGCCCGCGGCGAACGCCGCGCCCGCGTGGCGCTCCTCGCGGGCTGCGCGCAACAGGTGCTGGATCCGGATATCAACGTGGCGACAATCGAGGTGCTCGCGCGCAATGGCGTCGAGGTGATCGTGCCCGAGGCGCAGGGGTGTTGCGGTGGACTGGCGTGGCACACTGGCGACCTGGCGGCGGCGCAGGCGTTTGCGCGGCGCAATCTCGACGCGTTTCCGGCGGACGTGGATGCGATCCTCACCAATGCAGCCGGCTGCGGCTCGGCGATGCACGAGTATCATTTGATTTTGCGCGGCACGCCGGACGAAGCGCGCGCGGAGGCGATGCGGCGGCGCGTGGTCGACGTGAGCGTGTTTCTCGCCAAGCTCGGGCTGCGCGAGCCGCCGCGGGGCTGGGGTGCCGCGCGGCGAGTGGCGTATCACGATGCCTGTCACCTCGCGAACGCGCAGGGCGTGCGGGCGGAACCGCGGGCCCTGTTGCGGGCGATTCCCGGCGTGGAACTGAGCGAACTGGCCAATGCGCACCTGTGTTGCGGCAGTGCGGGCACCTACAATCTGGATCAGCCCGACACCGCGGCATCGCTTGGCCGGCAAAAGGCGCAGGCGGTGCTGGCCACCGGCGCCACCGTCGTGGCCAGCGGCAACATCGGCTGTCTCACTCAACTCCGGACGCATCTCGAAAAGCAGGGATCGCCGGTGCGGGTGCGGCATACGATGCAGGTGCTGCGCGACGCGTACGAAGGCTGAGCGGATCGATCTGGGAGCGCGGGATGAGCTAGGACGAGGTGGCTCTCCCGCCGCTCCGTTGCAGCCAGTGGTCGCGGTCATGCTCCTGCTCTTAGTCTTGCTCGTGATCGAGTCGTCCCACGCGAGCATGCGCACGATTACGAGCAAGCGCACGAGTAACCCCACCGGGTAGCGGCCCTTGGGCCGGAATAGCGGAACGACGGCACCTCACGAGGGTTTGGTTTGCGCCGCCGGTTGTGGGCGATTTATTGGCGGCAACGACTTTTCTCCGCCGGCGGTCCATTCGAAGATCCTCCCATGAAAATCAACACGCAGAAAACCCCGGCGGTCCGGTCCAAGAAAATATCGGGCGGAAAAAAGCTCCGCGTCGCGAATCCCGGTCCGCGCGCGATTTTGGTGCCGGTCGATTTTTCGACCGCGGCGACCGAGACGATCGCTCATGCGGCGGCCTTGGCGAAGGCCACGGCGGGTCGCGTCACGTTGTTGCATGTGATGGCGCCCGTGCGGACGGCCCCGGCCCTCGGCGAGCTGGCCGGCAGCATCGTGACGGACGACTTCGTTGATCCGAAAATCGTGACGAGACGCTTGCAGGCGCTCGCGCGCCGTTCGATTCCCGCAGCAGTGCGGGGTGAGCTTTTTCTCGGCGAGGGGGATGCCGGCCGGGTCATTGCCACCGCCGCGCATGATCTTGCGATCGACCTGATCGTGCTCGCGACGCGGGCGCACACCGACCTGGAGCGCCTGTTGCTGGGCAGCACCGCTGAGTTCGTCGTGCGGCACAGTCCCTGTCCGGTGCTGGCGGTGCCGCCGCGCGGGAGTAGAAAAGCGAAGGTTCGGTCCGTCGCCGCGGGGCGAATCCGCACGGTGCTGGTCCCGGTGGATTTGTTCGAGCCGTCGCGCCACGCCTTGCGTTATGCGGTGGCGCTGGCCGATCGATTGACGGCCAAACTGACGTTGTTGCATGTGATGCCGCCGCTCACCACGCCGCGTCGGCGGCCGCTCGTGGTCAGCCGGGAGAATGTGGAAGCCGGCGAGGGGGCGCGCGCCCAGCTGGTGCAGCTGGCCGCCAGCGAGATGCGGGGGCGGGGACCGGTGGCCCTTCACGTGCTCGTCGGCGATGCGGCCGAACAAATTGTGGAGTCGGCCGCGCGATCCGGCACCAACCTCATCGTGGTGGGCACGCACGGTCGCGGGGCCCTGGGACGCTTTTTGCTCGGAAGCACGGCGGAAAATATCGTCCGCCATGCGCCCTGCCCGGTCTTGGTGGTGCGCCAACCGGCCCCGCGCCCGCGGCGCTCGTCCACCGCGAAACTATTTTTCCCCGTGGCGCCGTTTCTTCCCTGAACCGGGCGCGCGGGGCATCCCGTGAAAGGGTCCATCAAGGTTGGTTGTTTGCCGGGAATCGAGGCGGCGGTGGGAGGTCGGCAGGTCCGAACCAGGGCTCTTTCCAAGTGATGATTTTTTCGCGTCGTTCGGGTGATTCGTACGCAGCACCTGCGGGAGAAGCTGTTTCGGTCCGCGCCGTGACACGCCCCACGTCCTGTCTGGGCGGGACTTGCAAAGAGCATTCGCCAACGTGCCGGCGGCCGTTCTCAATCGGGTGCGGCAAAATCCCAACCCCACCATGCTGATCCTTCTGACCCACCTCGCGAAATCCCACCGGGCCTCGGCGCTACGCTGCGCTGGACTGATTCTGCCCTTGCTCGCGCAGGGCGCCGTCTCGACCGGCTCCCCCTTCTACGGCGATCCGCCCGACCAGAACCATCCGTGGGCGATTCACGACCAGAACCGGCCGCAGCCGAAGCGCGTGACCCCCGGGGAATTTGGCGCCCCGGGCCAGCCGCGCAAACCGCACTCCGATGCCATCATGCTTTTCGATGGCACGGCGGAATCGATGGCGAACTGGGAGGCGGACACGAAGGAAGCCGGCCCGACGAAATGGATTACCCGCGATGGCGCGATGGAATGCGTGCCGAAGTCGGGTTACATTCGCACCAAGCAGCAGTTCGGCGACTGCCAGCTCCACGTGGAGTGGGCGGCACCGAAAAACGTACAAGGCGACAGCCAGGGCCGGGGCAACAGCGGCATCTTCCTGATGGGCCTCTGCGAGATTCAGGTTTTGGACAACTACGACAATCCGACCTACGCCGACGGGTTTGCGGCGTCGGTTTACGGCGTCAATCCGCCGCTCGCGAATGCGCTCCGGGCTCCGGGAGAGTTTCAAACCATCGACATCATTTTCCGCCGTCCGATTTATCAAAACGGCCGGGTGGTGGATCCGGGCTACGTCACGGTTTTCTGCAACGGTATTGTCGTGCAGGACCACACTCCGCTTGAGGGGCCGACGGGGCATTTGAAGCGTTCCGTGCCCGGGCCGTTTCCCGAGAAAGGTCCGCTCAAGCTGCAGGACCACGGCAATCCCGTGCGCTTTCGCAACATCTGGTATCGCGAACTGCCGCCGCGCGCGATCGAGGGCGGCACCGACGGCCGGCTGACGCCGGAGGCGACGCTGGCCAAGCGAAAGAGCATCGCGGCCGGCCTCCGCGCCGACGCGGTGACGTTGTCCGCGAACTCCACGGCGCAAATGCTGCGCTACGCCGAGTCGCTGGTTTATGAGAAAGACGCCGCGACGCTGCGGCAGGTCGAACGGATGGCCGTCGAGTACGTGGCAGGGGTGAAAGCCCTTTCGCCCGCGCAAATCGAAGATAATAAGACCGTGATCAAGCCGGTCCTGGCCGCGTTTCGTTATCTCGCCAAATGGGGCGTCGTGCCGGCAAGCTTCGGTCCGAAAGTGGCACTGGAGCGCATCCCCACGGTCGTCGGCTGGGACGACGAGAAAAAGAAGTGACGCGGTGAGGGGACGGCGGATTGCACGGGGAGTCGCTCCGGCGATCCAGTCGGACGGTTGCGTTACTGAAATTGGAACGAAAAAAGGCGCTGTCCTTCCGCGCAGGCGCCCGTACTTAAAATCTGGTAGGCACTCGCGTTGCCCTCCCGCGGTTGGTCGCCTGCGCCCGCCGGTGCCGCGGCGCGCGTTCCTTCGCGGCAACTGCTGCGGCATCGCACGATCGTGGGGCTGGTCCTCTGCAAGTTTTTCCAGGACTACTCTTACTACCTGTTTGTGACTTGGCTGCCGGCCTATCTGGTGATGGAGCGAAAGCTGACGCTGATCAAAAGCGGCTGGTATGCGGCGATTCCGTGGATCGTGGCTTTCCTGTTTCAGCCTCTCGTCGGCTGGGCGTCGGATGTGCTCATCCAACGGGGTTGGACGGCGACGCGGTCCCGCAAGGGTCTCGTCATCGCGATGAACCTCCTCGCGACGGTCGTCGTGTTCGCGGCGTATGCCGAGAGCGCGGGGGTGGCCGTCTAGCTGCTCACGCTGTCGCTGGCGTTCGAGTCCGCCTCAAGCGTGCTCCTCTGGACGGTATGCGCCGAGGTCGCGCCCGACCGCTCCTCCGCGTCGGTGGCGGGCATCATGAATTCGGCGGGAGCGCTGGCGGGAATCGTCGCGCCGATTGTCACGGGCTATCTGCTGAAAACCACCGGACACTTCGAGGAGGCGCTGGTGGTGGGCGGTGCGATGTTCGTGCTCTCGTCGTTGGCGATGGGGCTCGTGGTGGGGAAGGTGGAAACGATCGCCGTCGCCGCCAGCTCACCCCGATCTCCAGGTCTTGCGTCGTAGGTGTTCGCTCAGTGCGGCACGACGGACGTCCAGAGGTACGCCTGGATCATGACTAAGACGCCCATGAGCAAGGCGAGGGCGACGCTGTGCCAGAACACGGAGCGCAGGACGGTCCCGGCATCGGGGCTGTCGATGTGGCCGCCGGTGGCGACGGCGGCAACCACGATGCTCTGCGCATCGATCATCTTGCCCATGACGCCGCCGGAACTGTTGGACGCCGCCATGAGGATCGGAGAGAGGCCGAGTTGCTGGGCCGTGACTTTTTGCAGATTGCCGAAGAGCACGTTCGACGAAGTGTCACTGCCGGTGAGGGCGACGCCGAGCCAGCCGATCAGCGGAGAGAAAAACGGGTAGAGCACCCCGGTGCCCGCCATGGCGAGGCCCATCGTCGTGTCGGTGCCGCTGTACCGCGTGGTGAAGCCGAGGGCCAGCATCAGCGCGATGGTGAGCAGCGAAACGCGCACGCGCCAGAAGGTGCGGCTGTAGAGCGCGAGGAGTTTCCCCGGGGAAAGCCCGAGACAAAGGCCGGCGAGTACGCCAGCGATCAGGAGCGCCGTGCCCGTGGCGGACAGCAGGTTGAAGGAGAAGACGGCGGCCTCGAATTCGGGCTGGGCGACGACCGGCGGCATGCGCTGAACCATCTTGTGCAGGAGCGGCATGTTGAACGAAGGCGCGAAGAGCCCGTTGAGGAACGTCTTCACGACCGGCAGCCCCCAGAGGAAGACGAAGACCGACAGAAATATCCATGGCAGCCAGGCCCGCAGGGGAGAGCCGGTCGACGGGGTCATCGGAATGGGCGGAGCGGTGCCGACAGGATGGGGCGGCGAGGCCTGTTCGTCGGTGGGCCGCCAGAATTGCATCAACACCACGAGGGCGAAGATGGAGACGGCAGCGCTGATGATGTCGACGAGCATCGGCCCGATGAAATTACTCACGAGAAATTGCGTGAGACCGAAGCTGGCGCCGGTGACGAGGCAGGCCGGCCAGACGGCGATCATGCCGCGCCAGCCGACTTGGGCGGCGATGAGCCAGAAGGGAACCACGAGAGAAAAGAACGGCAGTTGCCGGCCGACCATTGCGCTGAGCTGCATCAGATCGAGGTCGGTGATGCGGGCGAGCGTGATGAGCGGGGTGCCCAGCGCGCCATAGGCCACGGGGGCGGTGTTGCCGATGAGGGCGAGCTTCGCCGCCTCCAGCGGACGAAACCCGAGTCCGATCAGCAGCGCACCGGTGATGGCTACGGGCGTGCCGAAGCCCGCCGCACCCTCGATGAAGGCCCCAAAGCTAAAGGCGATCAGTAGCGACTGGATCCGGCGGTCACGCGAGACGCCGGCGATCTGGTTTTGCAGCACGGCGAACTGGCCGGTGTCGACGGATAGTTGGTAGATGAAGATCGCGTTGAGGATGATCCAGCCGATGGGAAAAAGTCCAAACGCCGCGCCATAGCCGGCCGAGGCGGCGGCGAGCGACGCCGGCATGTGATACACGAAAATCGCGATGACGCCGGCGACGAGGAGGCCGGCCAGCGCGGCGATTTGCGCGCGCACGTGAAAGAACGCGAGCAGGCCGAGGAGGGTGACGACGGGCAGTGCCGCGATGAGCGCGGACGTGACGATCCCGCCGACGGGCGAGTAGATTTGGGGCCAGGGCATGGGAAAGCGTGGAGGGTGGGGCGAGCGTGGGATGGCCCGCGCCGATCCAAGCGTCGGAGCGAGCCAAGAAGCGTTCGGCGAGGCGAGCCGTTTTTTGAGTCCGCCGGTTGGATTCGTGCCTAGCGGGCGAGAATCAGCGCATCGATGCCACGGGTGAGATCGAAGGTTGCGCCGACGGCGGCCACGACGGCGGTTTCCCGGGCCAGGCCGGCGAGCGTCCGCAGGCGGTAGGTCGCCTCGAGCCCGGTGCAGTGGGCGGCAAAAAGGTGCGCGACGCCAAACTCGCGAAATTTGCCGGCGGTCCAGGTGAGGGCCTTTTCGTCGGAAGTGAGCAGATGGATGCCGCCGATCAGGGCGTGGACGGAGGTGGGCCGCACGAGCTGGCGGGCGGCGGTGAGGGTGTTGACCACCCCGGCGTGGCCGCAGCCCGTGATCACGACCAGGCCGCGCGTGGTATCGAGCACCAGGGCGCAGTCCTCCGGGATGGTGTCATCCCTCGCGCCGTCGGGGGCCTCGACCCGGGTGCCCGGGGCGACGCCGAAGTTGCGCTCGGGATGGGGCCGCGCGATCGGGCCGGTGAGCCAGATACCGGGGGCGATTTCCGCGGGCCCGCCGTGTTCGATGAAGGCGCCGCCGGTCGCTTCATAGGCCGGTTTCCGCGCGGGCATCGGGTTGTGCGGTTCGCCCTTTTTGTCGAAGCCACGATTCCAGAAGATACCGCGGCCGACGTGGACGCGGGAGAGCGCGGCCGGATTCTTCCTGGCGAATTCCCGCCGCAACGTGAGCAATCCGCCGGTATGATCTCCGTGGTTGTGCGAGAGCACGACGTCGGTGACGGCGCTCAAATCGATGCCGAGCACAGCGGCGTTGTGGAGCACGGTTTGGGGTCGGAAGCCCGTGTCGAAAAGAATTTTCCGCCCGTCCGCCTCGACGAGCGCCGAGAAGCCCCATTCGCCGATCTCACCGTTACCGGCGCCGCCCACCAGCATGGTGGAAAGAATCGTGACGCGGACCGACGTGACGGGAGGGATGGCGGGTGCGGCCCCCGGACAGGAGCCGGAGAAAACGACGAGAATGAGCAGGGCGGGCAGGAGTCTCACGGCGCGAAAGCAGGGTGCGACGAAGGCAATCCTGCGGGCGCGCCCCTAGCGAGCGATTTTGGCCGGGGCGGGTTTGCCGAGGCACGGGTGGAAGCGCGGGAAGTGTGGAAGGGGGATAACCGGCGCTGGCGACTGGACGCGGCCCGGCTTTCTCCGCAACGTTCGCGGGATGAAGCACCCGAGCCTGTTGAATTGCGGAGTGTGGGGGGCGGCTTCGCTGGCCGTGGCCGGAACGCCGCTGGCGGGAAAGCCCGAGACCCGCAACCGCGCCGAGATCCCGGCCCAGTATCGTTGGGATTTTTCCGCCATCTATCCGTCGTGGGAGGCGTGGGACGCGGCGATGCAGGAGATGGAAACAAAGATGGACGCGTTTGCAGCGCGCAAAGGGACGCTGGCCCAGGGACCGGCGGCGGTGCTGGAGGCCTACCGGGCCTTCGACGAGATCGGGATGATGCAGTACAAAGTCTACCGCTACCCGCAGTTGCAGCGCGACGTCGACACGCGGGACCAGACGATCGCCGGCAAGTTTCAGCGCGTGGGGGCGGTGTTCGCAAAATTTCGCACGACGACGTCGTGGTTCACGCCGGAACTGCTGACGATTCCGCAGGCGACGATGGAGCAGTGGATCGCGGGCACGCCGGCATTGCAGCCGTACCGCTTTTCCATTCTCGACGCCTACCGCCAGCAGGCCCACGTGCTCGACGAGAAGGGCGAGCGACTGCTGTCCTTTGCGTCGCGGTTTAATCAGACGCCGGCGGCGACGTTTCAGGAACTCAGCACCTCGGACATCAAGTTCCCGAAGGCGACGTTGGGCGATGGTAAAGAGATCACGCTTTCACCCGGGGTGTATCAAAACGTCCTGCAGACGAACCATGCGCAGGCGGACCGGGCCAAGGCGTTCGAGGCGTATATCAAGACCTACGTGGCGACGGCGAACACCTACGCCGCGATTTACCACGCCGTACTGCAGCGCGGCTGGTTCACCGCGCAGGCGCGGAATTACCCGGCGACGCTGGAGGCCGCCCTCGACAACAACGCGATTCCGCCGGCGGTGGTGCGGACCCTGGTCGACACGGTGCGCGGCGGCACGGCGCCGCTGCAGCGCTATGCCCGGTTGCGCAAGAAGCTCCTCGGCGTGGAGGCGTATCACCTCTACGACGCGTCGATCCCGATTTTCAAAAGCGACCGCGTCTATCCCTACGACGAGGTGAAGGACCTGGTGATCGCGTCCGTCGCGCCGCTCGGCCCGGACTACACGGCCAAGTACCGGAAATTCGTCGCGGGCGGCCGGATCGATGTGTTCGAAAACGAGGGCAAGCGCAGCGGCGCCTATAGCGCGGGGGTGTATGGGGTCGGGCCCTATCTGCTGCTCAACTACAATGACACGCTCGACGCGGTGTTCACGTTCGCGCACGAGGCCGGGCATGCGATGCACACCGTGCTTTCGTACGAGACGCAGCCGTTCGTGACGGCCGACTACACGATTTTCGTGGCGGAAGTGGCGTCGACGACGAATGAGCGCTTCCTCCTGGACAAGCTGCTCGCGACGACCGCGGATCCGCGGGAGCGTTTTCTGCTCTTGCAGCACGCCGTGGATTCCATTGTCGGCACCTTCTACACGCAGGTGTTGTTTGCCGACTTTGAACTGCAGGCGCACCAGCTGGCGGAACAAGGTCAGCCGGTGACGGCGGAAGTACTCTGCGGAATCTACGGGAAGTTGCTGAAGGACTACTACGGTGACGCGGTGACGATCGACGAACTGTATCGCTACACGTGGACGCGCATCCCGCATTTCTACAACTCGCCCTACTACGTCTACCAATATGCCACGTGCTTTGCGTCCTCGGCGAAGCTGTTCAAGGACATGACCACCGGGGACGAGGTCTCGCGACAGGCGGCGACGGAGCGCTACCTCACGCTGTTGCGCAGCGGGGGCAACGACCATCCGATGGCGCAGCTGAAAAAAGCCGGTGTCGACCTGACGCAGCGCCAGACGGTGCAGGCGGTGATCGACCAGATGGAAGAGCTCGTTTCGCGGATGGAAACCGAGGCGGCGAAGATCAAGTGAGGGGAGGGGGCCCGGATCAGAACCACTTTTTCTTCTTCAGATAGATCACCATGAGCAACGTCGTGACGAGGGTCGCGCCCAGGGCCCACGGATAGCCGTGTTTGAGCTCCGGCATGTTCTCGAAGTTCATGCCGAACCAGGTGCCGATCACCATGACCGGGATCGTCACCGCGGTGATGGCGGTGAGAAACTTGATGCCCTCGTTCGCCTCGAACGCCGCCTTGTTGAGATAGATGTCGAACGCCATCAACAGCCGTTCGTGATAACCGGCGGCCGTGTCTTCCAGCCGGACGAGGTTGTCGCGCAAGTCGCGGAAGTACGGCAGCAACTTGGGCCGGATCATTTTGCCGTCGCCGCGGGCAAGCCGGTCGATGACGTCGCGCTGCGGGCGGACGATCGTGCGCAGCCGCGTGAAATCGCCGCGCACGTGGAGCATTTCGTTGACGAGCTTTTGGTGGAGCGACTCACGGCTGAGGACGAGCTCCTCGAGTTCCTCCAGCTCGGCGCGGAGTTCCTCGAGGACGGGGGCGTAATTGTCCACCAGAAGGTCGATCAGGGTGTGGGCGATCCGGTCCGGCCCGCGCGGACCGACGCCGGCATTCTTGGCGAGGCGCTCGCTCAGTTGGGTGACGGAACGGAGGGGCGCGGTGTGAAACGTGACGAGGTAGTCCCGGCCGAGGAAGAGATCGAGTTCGGTGGTATTGAACTTTTCCGTGCGGGTGAAATCCACGGCGTGGGTGACAATGAACAGATAGTCTTCGTAGTCCTCGACCTTCGGGAGCGAGCTCGGCGCGACACAGTCCTCGATGGCCAGCGGGTGAAACTGAAAGACGGCTTCGAGAACGAATTTTGTTTCCTCCTCGGTGGGCCTGTCGAGATCGACCCAGAGGAGGAGCCCCTTGTCGGCACGGACGAGCCGGAGCGCCTCGCGCTCCAAATCCTGACCGACGAGCTTGCCTTCGCTGAAGACGAACGAACGGATCATGCGGCGGAGAGACTAGGGGGGGCGGGGCGAATGGCCACAAAAAGGCGCGCGAGGGCCAACAAAGCCGGCGCGGGGTACGCTGCCGCCCGACCCCGAGAAGCGGGCCGGGGTGCCGTCGACTACAGCCCCAGCTTCGCCTCGGCGGCGGAAATGGCGGCGATGAACTCCTCGGGGGTGCTCGCGTTCAGGAAGGTCGCGCGATCGGCGGGATCCTTCAGGATTTTGCACAGGGCGCTGACCACGGCGAGGTAGTCGCCCGGCTTGGTCTTGGGCGTGCCGAGGACGAAAAAAAGACGGACGATCTCGCCGTTGGCGTCAAAGGGGATGCCGGCCTCGCTGCGGCCGACGGCCATCACGATTTTTTTCACGTGTTCCGTGCGGGCATGCGGGAGCGCGACGGCGTTGCCGAGGCAGGTGGTGTCGAGCCGGTCGCGCGCCAGCAATTCGTCGTAGAAACCGGCGTAGTTGCCGACGTCGGGATGACCCTCGAGCAAGCGGGCGATTTCGTTGAGGGCGGCCGTGCGCTTGCCGCTCTGCACGTGGAGCGAAATACAACTGGGATCGAGGAGGGAGGTGATTTTGCCGGCCATGCGAGTCAGGATTCCCAGAGACAGGGAATCGGCCGTGCCCTTGGCAAGGGCGGAGTTGCCGGGCCGAGCCCCATGGTTACGTCAGACCAATCACCCACGAAGGAATGCCGGGGAGCGTCAGGCGCGATGGCTGCGACTCCGCGTCCAAACCGGTCGCGGGCCGGGCCGATCCGCGAGGCGACGGCGGAGCAGGCGATCGGTGGAACGATCGCGACCGCTTCGGCGACGGTGGCCTGCTCTCTGTCGGTCTCGACGATGCTGAGCAGTTTGTCGCCGGGCCCGAGAGTCACAAGCCGGACATCCTGGGCGCCGCGTACCGGTTAAGGGGAGGGTGAATCCCCGGCGATCGTTTCCGCCCCGGCTGCCTGCTCCTCGGCGCTTTCGATGACGCGGGCGATGCTGAGGAGCTTGTCGCCGGGAGCGAGGGTGAGAAGTTTCACGCCTTTGCCGCCGCGATTCACCTCCCGGATCGTGTTCACCGGGCAACGCACGCTCTGCCCCTTGGCCGTGAGGAGCATGATTTCGTCGGAGTCCTTGATGCTGAGCGCGCCGGCGAGCTTGACGGAACCGTCCTCGGGGAGGTCGATGGCCCAGACGCCGCTGCCGCCGCGGTTGATCAGGCGGTAGTCCTCGAAGCGCGTGCGGACGCCGAGTCCGGCTTCGCTCGCGACGAGGAACTTGGCGGTGTGGTCGACGACTTCGATGACGTCGAGGTAGTCGCTATCGAGTTTGAAGCGCATGCCCGTGACGCCCCCGGTGGCCCGACCGGTCGGGCGGAAGAGATCCTCGCCCGACTCGGTGTCGCGTTCGCGGAAACGGACGGCGAGGCCCTGGTGCGAGACGAGGATGAGTTCGTCGTTGCCGGTCGTGAGCACGGTGCCGATGACGGTGTCGTTCTCGGCGAGGTTGATGCCGATGAGACCGCCTTCGCGGGTACAGTTGGCGTAGTCGGCGAGCGAGCTCTTCTTAATCACGCCGCTCTTGGTCGCCATGACGAGGAAGCGGTCCGTGGCGAAGTCCTTCACGCAGATCATCGCGGCGATCTTTTCGCCCTCGGCGAGACGGAGGAAGGACGAGACGGATTTGCCCTTCGCGGTGCGCGTGCCCTCCGGGACATCGTAAACCTTCTTCGCATGGCACTGGCCGATGCTCGTGAGGAACAGGATGTAGTCGTGGGTTGAGGCGGTGAAGAGGTTCGCCACGAAATCCTCGTCGTAGGTCTCGGCGCCGATGACGCCCTTGCCGCCGCGCTTTTGCGAGCGGTAGTCGGCGACGGGCGTACGCTTGATGAAACCGAGGTGCGAGACGGTGATGACGCAGCCCTCGTTGGGGATGACGTCTTCCATGCGGAACTCGCCGGCCGAGCCGATGATTTCGGTGCGACGGGGCGAGGTGTATTTTGCCTTCATCTCGCCGAGTTCCTTTTTGATCAGCGCCATCAGCTTGGTCTCGGACTCGAGAATACCGCGGAGTTCTTCGATGACTTTCATCAGTTCGAGGTATTCGGCCTCGATCTTGCCGCGCTCCAAGCCGGTCAGTTGATAGAGGCGGAGTTCGAGGATGGCATCGGTCTGGCGCTCGGAGAGCGGATACTTCGCCATCAATTTCACCTTGGCCTCTTCGCGATTGGCCGAAGCGCGGATGATTTTGACGAAGTCGTCGAGGTTATCGAGGGCGATGATGTAGCCCTCGAGGATGTGGGCGCGGTCCTCGGCCTCCTTGAGGCGGAACTTCGTGCGGCGCGTGACGACATCGCGGCGGTGCTCGATGTAGCACTCGATGAGCTCCTTGATGTTCATCTGCTTCGGCCGCTTCTTGTCGAGGGCGAGCAGGGTGACGCCGAAGGAGGATTCGAGCGCGGTTTTCTGGAAGAGCTGGTTGATGACGACCTTGGCCTGCTCACCGCGTTTTAACTCAACGACAATGCGGGTGTTCTCGTCGGATTCGTCGCGGAGGTCACGGATGCCGTCGATCTGTTTTTCGCCGACGAGCTCGGCGATGCGAAGGACGAGGGTGTTGCGGTTAACATTGTACGGGATCTCCGTGATGACGATCTGCTCCATGCCACCCTTGAGTTCCTCGGTATGGGCCTTGCCGCGCGTGCGGACGATCCCCTTGCCGGTCTTCAGGTATGAAAGGATGCCTTCGCGGCCGGAGATGATGCCGCCCGTGGGATAGTCGGGGCCGCGGACGATCTCGCAGAGGTCGTCGACGGAGATCCGCGGGTTGTCGATGATGGCGAACGTGGCGTCGATGATCTCGTCGAGATTGTGCGGCGGAATGTTTGTCGTCATGCCGACGGCGATGCCGGTCGAGCCGTTCATCAGCAGATTCGGCAGCGCGGAGGGGAGGACCGTGGGCTCGGTGGTTGACTCCTTGTAATTGGGGACGAAGTCGACGGTATCCTCCTCGATGTACTTGAGAAGATCCTCGGCGATGTCCTTGAGGCGGGCCTCGGTGTAACGATACGCGGCGGGCGGATCGCCATCGACGGAGCCGAAGTTGCCCTGCGGATCGATCAGCGGGTAGCGCATGACCCACGGCTGCGCCATGCGTACGAGGGTGTCGTAGACCGAGGAGTCGCCGTGCGGGTGGTAGTTCTTGAGCACCTCGCCGACGACGCCGGCGCACTTGTCGAACGCGCGGTTGTGGACAAGGCCTTCCCGGAGCATCGCGTAGAGGACGCGGCGCTGCACGGGTTTCAGGCCGTCACGCGCATCGGGCAGGGCCCGCGAGATGATGACCGACATCGAATATTCGATGTAGGCCGTCTGCATGATGTCGGTGATATTGGCCGAGGAGAGTTTTTCGTTGGCGGTGTACACGGGAGAGTAGCGAGTAGCGAGTAGCGGGTAGTGAGTAGCGAGTAGGCGCGAGGCGACGGATTAGGCGCCATCGCGTTCCAGGCCGTGGATGTAGCCTTGGAGCAGGCGGGAGACGTCTTCGAGGTCAGCTTGGAGGGCGGTGGTATCGGCGTAGCTGAGGTCGTGAGCGAGGATGAGTTGGTAGAGACATTCGTCAGCGGAGCCTTGGGCGATGTTGTAGAAGCGAAGCTTGTCGGGCCTCGTGCGCCTCCGGAAACCCTCGACGAAATTTGATGGAACGCTGGCAGCGGCTCGACGGAGTTGTGAAGTGAGGGCGAAAAGCTCGTGTTTAGGAAAAGGCTCAGTCGCGCGATAGATGGCGAGGGCGAAGGCATGCGCTTTCTGCCACACGACAACATCCCGGAAAGATTGTGATTTTTCAGCCATGCCCGCTACTCGCTACCCACTACTCACTACTTAAACGTCCAGGAACTGGACGTTTAACGCGTTGTCCTCGATGAACTGGCGGCGGGGGGGGACTTCGTCGCCCATGAGGAGGGTGAAGAGCGCGTCGGCCTTCGCGGCGTCGTCGATGTTCACCTTCAGCAGGCGGCGCTTTTCCGGGTCCATGGTCGTCTCGAAGAGCTGCTTCGGATTCATTTCGCCGAGGCCCTTGTAGCGCTGGATGCTGAGCCCCTTGCGGCCGTTGGCGCGGATCTGGGCGACGATATCGAGCGGGGCGAACAACTCGGTCTTGGCCTCGCTCTTTTGGCCCGGGTTCTCGGTGATGGTGAAACGCGGCTGCCCGCTGGCGCTGAACGTCTCGATGTCGAGGCCGGTCGCGGCCGTGGCCTTGAGGAGCTTGGCCATTTCCGTGCTCTCAAAGATTTCGTGGATCGTGACGCGCTTCACCGGCCCGACGGGCTTCTTTTCGGCGGGGAAGGGCACCGTGGAACCGTTGCCATCGGCCGTGGCGGGCTCCGTTTGCTCGGTGAGGTCGGCGTTGAGGCCGTGCTCGCTGAGGAACCGGGCGCGGTCGGATTCGTCGTGAAGGAACTCATGGCTTTCCTTGTTGCCGGCGCGAATGCGCGCGACGTAGCGCGGCAGCGCGTGCGTGGTCTGGTCGCGCTGGTCGAGGTATTCGGCGATCCCGGCGCCGTAGCGGGTGACGCCGGTGCCGAGTTTTTCGAGCGCGGCGAGGTTTTCGACGATCTTGTCGACCTGCGCGGGCGCAAAGACGTGGCTGTCGGCGAGGCGCGTCAGCACGACATCCTCGGAGCCGAGCTCGAGGAGGATGCGGTTGAGCTGTTCGTCGTTGTCGACGTATTGCTCGCGCTTCTTACGCTTGATTTTGTAGAGCGGCGGCTGGGCGATGTAGATGTAGCCCCGCTCGATGAGCCCCTTCATCTGGCGGTAGATGAATGTGAGTAGCAGCGTGCGGATGTGGGAGCCGTCCACGTCGGCGTCCGTCATGATGATGATCTTGTGGTAGCGGGCCTTGGCGGCGTTGAAGCCGCCGACGGATTCGTCGCCTTCGCCGATGCCGGTGCCGCAGGCGGTGATGAGGGTGCGGATTTCCTCGTTGGAGAGCACCTTG